>DATHHW010000142.1:0-2835 GCA_035317005.1 Pyrinomonadaceae bacterium
CTCTACGACCGCGGCGGCGCGCACGGCTTCATTTCGCAGCAGAACACTCTCGACTTCAATCGGCGAGACCCACTGCCCGGTCGGCTTGAAACAATCATCGCTGCGCCCCTGGTGCCACCAGAAACCATCGGCGTCCGTGGCATAGAGATCGCCGGTGCGGACCCAACCATCAACGAAAGTTTCCGCGGAAGTCTCAGGCCGCTGCCAGTAGCGCGTGGCTGCACTGCCGCCGCGAATCCAAAGGTTTCCGGCTTCGCCGGTCGGCGTCGTGACGCCCTCATGATCCATCAACCGCGCCTGGTAACCACGCAACAACTTTCCGCTGCTGCCATAACGCACCTCGCCTTCGTGGTTCGACATGAACATATGCAACATCTCCGTCGAGCCGATTCCATCCAGGACCTCGACGCCAAAAGTTTTCTGCCAGTCCTCGCCCAATTGCGCCGGCAAGGCCTCGCCCGCCGACACGCAAAGACGCAAACTCGGCGTATCCAATTCGTGTCCGCCGCGATGATGCTCAAGCAGCATGCTGTAGACAACCGGCACGCCGAAAAAGATCGTCGGACGATATTCTTTGAAAACGCGACTGATAACATCCGATGTGGGTTTCTCGCGACAAAGAATCGTAGTCAACCCATTGAGCAGAGGGAATGTGAAACTGTTGCCGAGCCCGTAAGCGAACGGCAAGCGCGACGATGAAAACAGCCGATCGCCTTCACGAAGTTGCAGCACTTCGCCGCAAAAAGTTTCGTTCGTGTAAAAGATGTCTGCCTGGCCGTGCGCGGCTCCCTTCGGTTCGCCCGTGCTCCCCGACGTGTAAAGGATAAACGCATCCGCGTCTTCATCCGCGCGCACAGGAAAGGCGTCATTGAGTGGGCGTCGTTCCGCGCCGCCAAAAGCTTGCACCTGAATTCCGGCAGTTGCGGAACGAAACGATTCAACCGATCCATCGTCCCGGCTAACTACGAACAGATTTTTCACATCGGTCTGGCTGTCCAAAGCTTGAAACAGGCTCTCTGCGGCTCTTGCTTCAACGATTGCCGCGCACGCGCCGCAGTCTTTCAGGATGAAAAGTTGATCCTCGCGCCGCAAAGCCAGATTGACAGGAACCGCGATCGCGCCGAGCGAGATTATCGCGACAAACGACGTAATGAACTCGGGTGAATCATTAAGCAGGATGCCGACGCGATCTCCCGCGCCAATTCCTGATGCCTGCAACGCTTCAGCGGCACGCATCGTTCCTTCACGCAGTTGCTGGTAAGTGATCTCCGTGTGCTCGTACAGCACCGCTACCTGCGCGGCGCGATCCGGTGAATACAATCCATCAAAAAGAGTTTGGGAAGTCATTTGTCAACTAAAGCCCTGCTGATTGATTTTAGAAGGTCGTGTGTGTGATCCATTTTCAGTTTGCAAAATCTATCACAGACGAAGCTTGTCTGTATCGCCGACGATAACGGCGTCAGGGTCCCAGCGCCAAAGGCGCGAAATGTAATAGCCCAGGGCATCGCCCTGGGTGAGAGTGCGTAGAAGTCTTCAAGCGCTGAAAGCGCGAAATTGCGACTCCATAGGCCGAAACCGTGAGTATCAAGGACGCTTTCGCCATCATTGCGCGCCTTCAGCGCTCGGAGCCCGGCCGGCTCGCACCTGGGCCGATGGCCCAGGCTATTACATTGCGCGCCTTTGGCGCTTGAAAGGCTGAGTTTGAAATAGACGCTGAATCGGTGGCCCATTTTCGATCGTCCGCTGCCCAGACCTGGCTGGCCATCTCATATTTCTGAACATGTTCAAAATCGTTCTTGACAAGCCATAAACACAGGCCTATGCTGCAAGAGTTGAACGTGTTCAATTCCCAAAAAGGAGGGCTGGTTATGAACATCGAAATCGCCACTTACCTGATTTATCTGACTATCAGCATAGCGTTGACTATCTGGGTCGCGCACACGCTGCACCAGAACGGTCGCATCTTTCTGGTCGACGTCTTTCACGGCAACGAACCGCTGGCAGATTCGGTGAATCACCTTTTGGTGGTGGGCTTCTATCTCATCAATCTCGGCTTTGTCAGTCTGACACTCAAGCTGGGGTACGAGATTGCTTCGCCCAAAGAAGGTATCGAGGCGCTGTCCGTCAAAGTCGGCACGGTGCTGCTCGTTCTCGGTGGCATGCACTTTTTCAATCTGCTGATCTTCAGCCGCATGCGCCGCCGCGCGACGATGCGCAACGCGCCGCCGCCGGTTTACCCCGACGCGTTTACGCCGGTGCAGGAGGCTTAGGCCATGTCAACCCTGACCCTTTTGTACGACCCATCGTGCGGATTGTGCCGGCGAGTCCAGGGCTGGCTCGCCGAACAACCGAAGCTGATCGAACTCAAGATGATACCGATTAAGACGGATGCGGCGCGCCGGCGTTACCCGCAACTGAATCACGACCTGACGGCGGAAGATCTCACGGTGATCAGCAACGAAGGCGCCGTCTATTTTGGTCCCAAGGCATGGCTGATGGTTTTGTGGGCGCTGTGCCGCTATCGCGAGTGGTCCTATCGTCTGGCGACGCCTGAGTTGCTGCCGACCACGCGGCGAGTCGTGTCATTGATTTCCCAGCATCGTTACCAGATCAGCCGCGCGACTGGAATGGCGAGGTAAGCAAATGAACTCTGAACCAAAGACAAAATTGACCAAGACGGCGAAGGGGGAGCAGACGAAAGCGCTCATTCTTAACAGCGCTCTCGATCTGCTCGGCGAACGCGGATACGAAGCGACCACGATGCGCGCAATCGCGAAGCAGGCCGGCGTGTCGCTGGGCAACGCTTATCACTACTTCGGCTCGAAAGAGCATCTG
>DATHHW010000143.1:0-31851 GCA_035317005.1 Pyrinomonadaceae bacterium
GCACGTGAACATCGGGACGATTGGGCACGTGGACCACGGGAAGACGACCTTGACGGCGGCGATAACGAAGGTTTTGGCGAAGGGTAATCCGAAAGTGCACTTCATCGCTTTCGATCAGATCGACAAGGCGCCGGAAGAGAAGGCCCGCGGGATCACCATCGCCACGGCGCACGTTGAGTACGAAACCAAGGCGCGACACTACGCGCACGTGGACTGTCCGGGCCACGCCGATTATGTGAAGAACATGATCACGGGCGCGGCGCAGATGGATGGGGCGATCCTGGTGGTGGCCGCGACCGACGGGCCGATGCCGCAGACCAGAGAGCACATTCTGCTGGCCCGACAGGTGGGCGTGCCGGCAATGGTGGTGGCGCTGAACAAGGTGGATGCAGTCGACGATCCGGAGTTACTGGAGTTGGTGGAGTTGGAAGTCAGAGAGTTGCTCAGTGCTTATGAATTTCCGGGCGACGATATCCCGGTGATCAAGGTTTCGGCGCTGAAGGCCCTGGAAGGTGATGAAACCTGGGAGAAGAACATCCTGGAGTTGATGGATGCGGTTGACACTTACATTCCAACGCCGGCGCGCGACGTTGAGAAGCCGTTTTTAATGCCGGTCGAAGACATTTTCACGATTCAGGGCCGCGGGACGGTGGCCACGGGCCGAGTCGAGCGCGGCAAGGTGAAGGTCAACGAGACGGTGGAAGTAGTGGGCATCCGGCCGACCATCAAAACGGTAGTAACGGGCGTGGAGATGTTCAAGAAGCTGCTGGATGAAGGCACGGCGGGCGACAACGTGGGCTTGCTGTTAAGAGGAGTGGAGCGCAAGGACATCGAGCGTGGGCAGGTAATCTCGAAACCTGGTTCGATCACGCCGCACACAAAGTTCAAGGCGGAAGCGTACGTGCTGACGAAGGAAGAAGGTGGCCGGCATACGCCGTTCTTTACCGGGTATCGGCCGCAGTTTTACTTCCGGACCACGGACGTGACTGGCGTGGCGAATCTGCCGACGGGAGTCGAGATGGTGATGCCGGGCGACAATGTGGAGATGAACATCGAGCTGATCGCACCTATCGCGATGGAAAAAGGATTGAGGTTCGCGATTCGTGAAGGCGGCAGAACGGTGGGCGCGGGTACGGTATCGGAAGTTGTCGAATAGTTGCATTGCCGATCGCCAATTGCCGATTGCCAATTGGTCGCTGGCTTAACTTGAGAGTTAAATCGGCAATCGAAAATTGGCAATCGGAAATGAAATCATGCTAAACGAAAAAATTAGAATCAGGCTCAAGGCTTACGATCATCGGGTGCTGGATCAGTCTACGACTGAAATCGTCGAGACCGCAAAGCGCACCGGCGCGCGCGTGGCCGGCCCGATTCCGTTGCCGACCGTCAAGAACAAGTGGACTGTTTTGCGTTCGCCGCACGTCGATAAGAAATCTCGCGAGCAGTTTGAGATCAGAACGCATAAGCGCCTGATGGACATTCTCGATCCCACGCCGCAGACGGTTGATGCGCTAATGAAGCTGGACTTGCCGGCGGGCGTGGATGTGGAGATTAAGGCCTTTGGAAAGAGCTAGTGACATTTGCCGATTTCCGATTGCCAATTTCCAATTGGCGCTTAGGAGGAACTGAGTAAATCAATCGGCAATCGACAATTGGAAATCGACAATGATTAACGGAATTATCGGCAAGAAAGTTGGGATGACGCAGTTGTTCGCGCCCGATGGCACGGTCACACCGGTAACTGTGATTAAAGCCGGCCCGTGTGTGGTAGTGCAGAAGAAAACTGCCGGCGGCCGTGACGGATACGATGCGGTGCAGATTGGTCTGGTCGAAGAGCGCCCCATCAGATTGAAGAATGTCAACAAACCGATGCGCGGCCACTTCGAGAAGACCGGCGGCGGGATTCCGCCGACGCGGGTGCTGAAAGAGTTTCGTCTCGAGGCTTCGGACGACGCCACCAACGTGGGCGACAAGATTCTGGTAGATCAGTTTTCAGACGGCGACATCGTCGACGTCGTTGGCAGGTCGAAAGGACGTGGGTTTGCCGGCACCATCAAGCGACATAATTTCAATCGCGGTCCCGAATCGCACGGCTCAATGAACGTGCGCGCTCCCGGATCGATTGGCCAGTCGGCTTATCCGTCCCGCGTCATGAAGGGGATGCGATCTTCCGGTCACATGGGCGATGAGCGAGTGACGATAAAGCGTCTGACGGTCGCGCGAGTTGATGCAGAAAACAACCTTTTGATGATTCGCGGCGCGGTGCCGGGTGCGAATGGCACCGTCGTAGTAGTGAAGAAGGCAGCCAGACAGGCGAAGAGATAGCGAGGCAAAGACCGCTGGTCTCTCGTCTGAAGTGGAGGTTCGATTATGCCAACAGTCAAAATAATGGACTTGACGAGCTCGGAAGTTGGCGAGATCGAGTTGGCTGACGCGGTGTTCGGCGTCGCCCTCAACGAGCCATTGATTCATGAAGCAGTGCGCAGCTTTTTGGCTAACCGGCGCGCCGGCACGTCGGCCACGAAAACGCGTGGCGATGTCTCGGGTTCGGGACGAAAACTTTGGAAGCAGAAGGGCACCGGCCGGGCGCGCATTGCGAGTTTGCGTTCGCCTTTGTGGAAAGGCGGCGGCAACGCGCACGGACCGCAGCCACGCGACTGGTCGTATAACTTGCCCAAGAAGATGAGAAAGCGAGCGATATGCTCGGCGATTTCTGAGCGCTTGCGCGAAGGCAACCTGATCATCGTGGACGAGTGGAAATTCGAGCAGGGCAAAACCAAAGAGTTTATTAATACTTTGGGGAGTTTGAAGTTGGGTGGAAAGACTTTGATCGTGGATTCGCTGAAGAACACCAAGCTGGTGCTCGCCTCGCGCAACGTGCAGACGGCGAAGGTAGTCAATAGCTATGGCGTGAACATCTACGATCTGGTTAATCACCAGAAGCTGGTTCTGACACCAAAGACAGTCGAAGAGTTAACCGGCATTCTGCAACCGCGCGCCAGGGACGACGAAGAAGATCGTTTCCGATCACACTCGAGCGAAGGCGAGGCAACCGCACAGCCCCGGCGGGCGCCGAGGGACAGAGGAGTTCAGGCTTAAGCAATGCGAACCGTTTGGGACGTTATCAAGTCGCCGGTCATCACCGAAAAAGCGCTGGTGGCCAAGGAAGAGACGCAGGATCGGCGTCAGTTGCTGACGTTTCGCGTCGATCGCCGTGCTACCAAGCCGGAGATTAAGAACGCGGTCGAGTCGATCTTTCAGGTCAAGGTTGAGGCTGTGCACACGGCCAACTACCTCGGCAAGATGGCCCGGCGCGGACGGCACGAAGGGCGCAAGCCTTCCTGGAAGAAAGCGTACGTGACGCTGAAACACGGAGAGAAGCCAGTCGACTATGGTGAAGCGATTTAACATTGCCGATTGCCAATTGCCGATTTTTGATTGCGGTCCAGGCGAAGACAATCTTTTTCAATCGGCAATCACAAATCGGAAATCGGAAATGATGAAATGGGCATCAAGAAACTAAAACCGACATCGCCGGCGCGCCGCTATCAGACCTATCTGACGCGTGACGAGTTGACTGCGGGCGCAGTGCCGGAAAAGTCCCTGCTGGAACCGAAGACGCGCATCTCCGGCCGCAATAATGACGGTCACATCACCGTGCGGCGACGCGGCGGCGGACACAAGCGCCACTATCGCGTGATCGATTTCAAGCGCGACAAGGACGGCGTGCCCGGCCGCATTACCCAGATCGAATACGATCCGAATCGGTCTTCGAACATCGCGCTGGTTACATACATCGACGGTGAGAAGCGTTACATCATCGCTCCCGTCGGCCTGGAAGTCGGCAAGACGATCACGAGCGGAGAAGAGGCTGACATTCTGCCCGGAAATACTTTGCCGATCCGCAATATCCCTCTGGGAACGCAGATTCATAATATCGAGATGCGTCCCGGTAAAGGCGGGCAGATGGCGCGCGCAGCCGGATCGTTCGCGCAGTTGTTAGCCAAGGAAGGCGCTTATGCGCAGTTGCGCATGCCTTCGGGTGAAGTGCGACGCGTTCCGGTTGAGTGCCGGGCGACGGTGGGCCAGGTAGGCAATGTCGAGCATGAAAATATTTCGTTGGGTAAAGCCGGCCGCACGCGCTGGCGCGGAATCAGGCCGCACGTCCGCGGCGTCGCCATGAACCCGGTCGACCATCCGCACGGTGGCGGCGAGGGCAAGACCTCTGGCGGACGTAATCCGGTAACGCCCTGGGGACAACCGACGCGGGGCTACAAGACGCGCCGGAACAAGCGGACGAAGAAGATGATTGTGAGAGATCGGAGAGTCAAGTAGTCATTGTCGATTGCCAATTGCCAATTGCCGATTGATTTGTGTTACGGCGTTGGGTGCTCTGAAAATTGGCAATCTAAAATCGGCAATCGGAAATGAGTTATGCCACGTTCAGTAAAAAAAGGCGCTTGGGTCGATAAAGGCATTCAGAAAGTGGTCGCGCGCATTCGCGCGGGTTCGCAACGCCCGCAGGTGATTCGCACCTGGTCGCGACGTTCGACGATTACGCCCGAAATGGTGGGCATGACGTTTGGCGTGCACAACGGCAAGCGGCACATTCCGATCTACATTACTGAGAATATGGTCGGCCATAAGCTGGGCGAGTTTTCGCCGACGCGCACGTTTAAAGGGCACTCGGGAACCAAGGCTGAGAAGTCGGAAAAGACCGCGAAGATGTCGGGGGCGTCGGGTAGTTCAGCGCCGCCGGCGCCGGCAGCATAATATAGGGCATATAGGACCTATACGACCTATTGGTTAAGAACAATGGAAGCAAGAGCAAGCGCAAAATATCTCCGCGGGTCCGCCCAAAAGGCGCGCCTGGTCATTGATATGATCCGGGGCAAGAACGTCAACCAGGCCCTGGCGATTCTGCGCTTCGCGAACAAGCGCGCCGCGCTGGGAATTGAGAAGTGCGTCAAGTCGGCGATCGCCAACGCGAACGAAGCGGCAGAGAAAGCGAACATCGCCGTAGATCCCGACGAGCTTTGGTTGAAGGCCGCCTTCGTGGATCGAGGACCAACCAAGCATCGCAGCCGCATGCGGCCCGCGCCGCAGGGTCGCGCGTTCCGCGAGCGACGACACTTCTGTCACGTCACGATTCTGGTTTCCAGTGACAAACAGGACGGCGAAGCGAAAGTGGCGGGCAAGTTGGGCGCGAAAACTACGCCGGCGGTAAGCAAGCGAGCGAAGCGCGGCGGAGCGGCGGCAGCGCCGCGGGCCAAGCGCACCGCACCGAAGGCTGAGGCCGAAAGCGGCGAGAAAAAAGTTGCGGCGCCGAAGAAAGAAGCAAAGGGCGAGAAGAAAGTTGCCGCAAAGCCGAGTAAGGCAGCAGGACGTAAGAAGACCGAGGAGTAATTTCAAATCTCAAATTCAGATCTCAGATTTCGAATCTGCGTTCTTAAAAGTGAGATTAGGTTTTCAATAGAAAGACTTAGAAAGATTTCGAAATCTCAGATTTCAGATCTGAGATTTGAAAACAGCGGAGAAATAAGTGGGCCAAAAAGTTCATCCATACGGTTTTCGCCTTGGCTATAACAAGGACTGGCATTCGCACTGGTTTGCGAAGAAGCAGTACGGCGACTTTCTGATCGAAGATCTGAAGCTGAAGGCCGAGCTGAAGCGGCGCTTCACCGGCGCGGGGGTCTCGCACGTGGACGTTGAGCGCGCGGCCAACCGTCTGAAGATCATCATCTATACATCGCGGCCTGGCATCATCATCGGGCGCAAGGGTTCGGAGATCGATAAGCTGAAGGGTGACATCGCGTCGCGCACCGGCCGGGAAGTTCTGGTCTCAATCCAGGAGATTCATAAGCCGGAACTGAATGCCCAGTTGCAGGCCGAAAAGATTGCGGCCCAACTCGAGAAGCGAATCGCGTTTCGTCGCGCCATGCGCAAAGCAGTGGAAGAATCGCTCCGGTTCGGCGCGCAGGGCATCAAGGTAAAAGTGAGCGGCCGTTTGAACGGGGCCGAGATTGCGCGCAGTGAGTGGCACCTGCAAGGTCAATTGCCGCTGCATACTTTGCGTTCGGACGTTGACTATGGTTTCGCGGAGGCGCACACGACTTTCGGCGTGATCGGAGTAAAGGTTTGGATCTATCGCGGCGTGATTCTGGATGCGAACGCAGCCATGGCCCGCGGCACCGGCACCGACCCGATCAATGATACGCGGCCGGGGCAGCGCGAAGGCCGGCCACGTCCGCAGCGCCCGCGTAGAGATCGCGAGAGGACGGAGAGATAAGTCGCCATGTTGATGCCGAAAAAAGTTAAGCATCGCAAGCAGATGCGCGGCCGAATGACAGGCATGGCAACCCGCGGGAGCCTGATCAGTTTTGGCGAATACGGATTGAAGACGCTCGAGGCGGCCTGGATCACCGACCGTCAAATCGAAGCAGCGCGCATCGCCATGACGCGTCATATCAAACGCGGCGGTAAAATCTGGATCCGTATGTTTCCCGATAAGCCGGTCACCAAAAAGCCGGCTGAAACGCGTATGGGCAAAGGAAAGGGCGCGCCCGAATATTGGGTGGCGGTGGTTAAGCCGGGCAGAATTCTTTACGAGATTGAAGGCGTGGACGAAAAGACGGCCCGCGACGCGATGAAGCTGGCGTCACAAAAGCTGCCGGTCAAAACGAAATTCGTGACGCGCGCCGAGCAGGAGGGCGGGGCCCTTTAGTCCGACAAACTTTAGTTTGTCGCGGTGGATGCAGGCGGCAAGACTCGACAAACTGAAGTTTGTCGGACAAAGCAAAAGCTATGAAAAGACGAGAAGAAGTTGATAAGTACCGGGACCTGGCGAATGAAGATTTGGAAGCGGAACAGGCGCGGCTGAAAGAGTCGCTGTTTCGTCTGAACTTCAAATTGGCCCTGGGCGAAGTCGACGCCATCAAGAAGATGCGCCAGGAAAAGAAATCGCTCGCGCGCATCCGCACAATGGTGCGACAGCGAGAGATTCAGGCTGGTAAATAATGTCCGGCGTTTGGCGCCGGCGCTGGATAGCGGATACGGAATAACAAATGTTTAGAAGGAAAAAGAAAGAGGAAGCAGTTGAGCCGGTGGCGGGTGTTGAAACTCCAGTCGCTGAGGAAACTCCCAAGGCCATCATTACAGATGGCGGCTCAACCAGTCCGGCTGTTTCGGAAGCATCTGCTGAGGCCGATCAGGCGCCAGTGATTGCCGACGCCGCGGCGACGGCCGCAGACGCTGAAGCGAGCAGTGCCGTGAAGTCTACGGCGCGAGCCCGTGGTAACCGGGTGCAGAAAGTCGGCATCGTCTCGTCCGATAAGATGACGAAGACCGTGGTGGTCCGAGTCGATCGCCTGGTGCTGCACCGAAAATATCGGCGCTATGTGCGACGGACTTCGAAGTTCATGGCGCATGATGACTTGGGTTCAACCACCGGCGACCGCGTGCGGATCGTAGAGACCCGGCCGCTTTCAGCGCGCAAGCGCTGGCGAGTGGTGGAAATTGTGCAGAAGGCGGCCAAGTAGATTTCGGATTGCGAAATGCGGATTTCGAATTTCAAAGCCAGTTGGGCAATTCGAAATTCGCGATAGGTTTCAAACATGATTCAAATGCAGACCTCTCTGGAGGTCGCTGACAATTCAGGAGCTCGTCGCGTGGAGATGATTATGGGCATCGGCGGCGCTACCGGCGCGATTGCCGGGCTCGGCGACCGGATCAAGGTCACCGTGAAAGAAGCCTCGCCCGACGGCACCATTAAAAAGGGCACCGTGCAGGACGCCGTGATCGTGCGGACGCGTAAGGAAGTGCGGCGGCGTGACGGCACCTACATTCGCTTCGATCAGAACGCCGCGGTGCTGATCAAAGAAGACGGGACGCCGATCGGCACACGCGTTTTCGGTCCGGTCGCGCGCGAGTTGCGCGACAAGAATTACATGAAAATAGTTTCATTGGCGCCGGAGGTCATCTGATTGTGAAAGCCAGGAAGCGAGCGAAGATTAGAAAGAACGATCAGGTGGTCCTGATGGCTGGGCGCGACAAGGGCAAGCGCGGCCGCGTGCTGGCCGTGGCGCCGGTGCGCGGTAAGGTGAAGGTTGAAGGCGCGGCAATGATCAAACGGCATCAGAAGCCCGCGGGAAATCGCGGCGGCGGGATCATAGACAAAGAAGCCTGGATCGATATCTCCAATGTACAGGTCGTCGATCCCCAATCGGGCAAGCCTTCGCGCGTGGGCTATAAAATCGATGGTGACGGAACCAAGTTCAGAGTGGCCACGACCAGCGGGCACTCTCTTGAGAAGTGAAACTTAACATAGGGCCTATAGGTCGAATGGGGCCTAATTCTTAAAACAATGGCTAGACTGAAAGAGCGTTATCAAAAGGAAGTGGCGCCGGCAATGGCCAAGGAATTTGGGATCAAGAATCCCATGGCCGTGCCGCGTCTCAACAAGATTGTCCTCAACATGGGTATGGGGGAGGCCGTCGCCAACGCCAAGATTCTCGACACGGCGGTGGAAGAGTTGAGAGCGATTGCCGGACAAAAGCCGGTGATTACGAAAGCCAAGAAGTCGATTGCCAGTTTCAAGTTGAGACAAGGCATGCCGATAGGAGTAATGGTCACGCTCCGCGGCGGGCAAATGTATGAGTTCTTCGACCGTCTGGTGTCGGTGGCCTTGCCGCGCGTGAGAGACTTTCGCGGCGTTTCGCCGAAAGCTTTCGACGGCCGCGGCAATTACACGATTGGAATTCGCGAACAGTTGATTTTTCCGGAAATAGATTTCAATAAGGTCGACAAGCTGCGCGGAATGAACATCTCCATCGTGACTACGGCGCGCGATGACGACCAGGCGCGCGCGCTGCTGAAGGCTTTGGGAATGCCGTTCAGGCAGTAGCAGGATTTTGGAGTTTTGATTTGCGATTTTTGATTGCCGGTTTGCGATTCGAGTCCCCGGGCGGAAGTTTGGTCCGGACTACAAATCTAAAATCTAAAATCTAAAATCTAAAATGAGCTGATATGGCAAAGAAATCATTAATCGCGAAAGCGAATCGCAAGCCGAAATTTTCGTCCCGGGGATACACCCGTTGTAAGAGGTGCGGCCGCCCGCGCGCTTATCTGCGCAAGTTTCATCTGTGCCGGATTTGCTTTCGCGAGTTGGCGTTGCAGGGACAGATTCCCGGCGTGGTGAAATCGAGTTGGTAGAAGCATTGCCGATTTGCGATTGCCAATTTCCAATTGGGTGTTTCAATCGGCAATTGGCAATTGGAAATCGAAAATGGAGTTAAGGAATGACTGATCCTATTGCCGACATGTTGGCGCGAATTCGGAATGCGGTTTCCGCCAAGCACTCGCGCGTCGATATTCCGGCGTCAAAACTGAAACTGGAAATCGCGCGCATCCTCAAAGAAGAGGGCTATGTCAACAACTTCGTCGTCAAAGGCGAGGGCCCGAAGAAGATAGTCCGCATCTTTCTGCGTTACGATGCGCGAGGTACCTCCTCGATCACTTATCTGGCGCGCGTGTCGCGGCCGGGAAGACGCGTCTATGTCGGCTCGCACCAGATTCCACGCGTCCTGGGTGGCTATGGCGTGAATATTGTTTCGACGTCGCGCGGATTGATGAGCGGTAAGACGGCGCGGAAGGAAAACGTCGGCGGAGAGCTGCTGGCTGAAATTTATTAGCATTGCCGATTGCCAATTGATTTTTGATTGAAAGACTGTTTTCAATCGGCAATTGAAAATCGGAAATCGGAAATGAATTTATGTCTCGTATTGGAAAAAAACCGATTGCGATTCCCAAAGGCGTCACGGTGGCCATTGGCGCCGGCGAACTTGAGGTGAAGGGCGCGAAGGGCGTGCTCAAGACCCCGATTCCCGAAGGGATTACTTTCAAGCTTGAGGGTGAAGAGCTGATTGCTGAGCGGGCCTCGAACGAACAGGCCGCGCTGCATGGCTTGGCGCGGGCACTGGCGAACAACGCCGTGCGCGGAGTCACGGAAGGTTTTTCCAGGCAGATGGATGTCGTCGGCGTCGGTTACAAGGCAGATGTGCAGGGACGCAAGATTGTCTTCGCGTTGGGTTACTCGCATCCGATTGAGTTTCCCTTGCCGGACGGCATCGAAGCCAAGGCCGAGCGTATGACGACCAAGGGAAGCATTCAGCAGTACCAGACGACGCTGACGGTTTCCGGAATAGACAAACAGAGACTCGGGCAAGTGTGCGCAGAGATGCATAAGTTGCGAAAGCCTGATGCCTACAAAGGCAAAGGCGTGCGTTATGCCGATGTGCCGCTGAAATTGAAACCGGGCAAGACAGGTAAATAACATTTGCGATTTTTGATTGCCAATTCCGATTGACGTCTCGCGTAGTTAAAATTGGCAATCGGAAATTGGCAATCGGCAATGAAATAAGATGGCCAAGAGAATCAGAGCAGAAGTTCGCAACGCGGTTCACCGACGCATCCGGCGCAAAGTTCGTGGGACGACTGAGCGTCCGCGGCTGGCGGTGTATCGCAGTTTGAACCACATTTACGCGCAGGTAATTGATGACGAGAAGGCCCAGACGATCGCGGCTGCGTCGACCACGGAAAAAACCCTGGGGGCCAGAACCGGTGGCAATATCGAAGCCGCGAAGCTTATCGGACAGATGATTGCCGAGCGCGCGCTGGCTGCCGGAGTTGACCGCGTGGTGTTCGATCGCGGCGGTTACCTTTATCACGGCCGGGTCAGGGCCCTAACCGATGCCGCGCGCGCTGCGGGGCTCAACAAGGACGAGGTCGTTGAGACCGAAGCGGCCGAAGCGGTCGCAGCGGACGAGCCCGCACCAAACGAAACTGAGACTGCTAAGCCAGGCGGCAAGCAGAAGGCTCCGAAAGCAAAGACGAAGAAAGAGGCGGCTCCGAAAGAAGCCAGTGCCGACGAGGCGAACCCCAAGTCCGAGGGGGCTAAATTGAGTTCCGAGGAAGACCAGGCCGGGCGAGCGGCTAAAGCGAAAGAAGAGTAATGAGACAACCCACACACCGAATAACAGCCCAGGGACTTGACCTGAAAGATCAGGTCATTTCGATCAATCGCGTGACCAAGGTTGTGAAGGGCGGAAAGAATCTGTCGTTCGCGGCGCTGGTTGTGGTGGGGGACGAATCCGGCCACGTCGGGTTTGGCACGGGCAAAGCGCGCGAAGTGCCGCTGGCAATAAAAAAGGCAGTTGAAGCGGCCAAGAAGAATCTGATCAGAGTCCCGTTAATCGAAAACACTTTGCCGCACCAGTTAATCGGAAAATTCGGCGCTGGCCGAGTCATGATGAAGCCGGCGTCGCCCGGAACCGGCGTGATTGCCGGAGGCGCAGTGCGCGCCGTGATGCGAGCGGCGGGCGTCCATGATGTGCGCACAAAAGTTCTGGGCTCGACGAACCCGCATAATGTTGTGCGGGCCACGTTCGATGGTTTGCTCAAGATGAAGGATCCTTTCGAAGTGGCGCGCTTGCGCGGAAAACAGGTTGAAGAACTTTAATCGTATGGTTGCGAAGAAAAAAACTAAGCAGGACGCCGAACAGGCGAAGATTCGGATTCAATACTACCGGAGCACGATTGCCTTTCCGCAAAACCAGAAGGACATCGTTATCAGTTTGGGTTTGCGAAAGCTGAATCAAATCGTTGAGCGGCCCGACACGCCGTCAATGCGCGGTGCGGTTGAGAAGGTTCCGCATTTGTTGCGGATAATTGAATAGAAGAGGAAGGATCATTTGCCATTTGAACAACGACCTCGGATGCCGTCTTGTTTGAAAAATGACCGATGTCAAGTGACAAATGGAAAATGGCTTGGAGCAAGCGATGGCACTTAGTCTGAACAATCTGCACCCGGCAAAGGGTTCAACGCATCGGAAGAAGCGTCTCGGGCGCGGGCCAGGCACCGGGCTGGGCAAGACTTCAGGTCGTGGTGAAAAAGGACAGAAGTCACGTTCCGGCTATTCGATGAAGATCGGTTTCGAAGGCGGCCAGATGCCCCTGCATCGCCGGCTGCCCAAGCGCGGCTTTACGAATATTTTCAAAAAGAAGTGGATCGAAGTCAGCCTGGCTGCGCTGGAAAAACAGTTTGCGGCCAACGACGAAGTAACGCCCGAAGTTATGCATCATCGTGGCATTATCAAGAAGGCCAAACACGATATTGTCGTGCTCGGCAATGGCGAGGTTTCCAAGTCGCTGAAGGTGTCGGCGCACCGCTTTACCAAGAGCGCGCGCGAGAAGATTGAAAAGGCCGGCGGCACCGCCACGGTTATCGGATCTTAGTGGCACAGACTTCAGTCTGTGATCCACGGAAAAGACAACACAGACTGAAATCTGTGCTACTTAGACAACACAGACTAAAGTCTGTGCGACCTTATGGAAAAGTTCCTAGCTGCCGTTCGCAATATGTTCAATGTGCCGGATCTGCGCAGGCGGATTCTTTTCACCCTGGGCATTCTGGCGATCTATCGCCTCGGCGCGCACGTGTCCGCGCCGGGAATTAATAAAGCGCGGTTGGATCAGGTTTGGCACGATGTCAGCGGCACGCTGCTGGGCGTTCTGGATCTCTTCTCCGGCGGCAATTTCCGTTTGATTTCGGTCTTTGCCCTCGGCGTTACGCCTTACATTACTTCCTCGATCATTCTGCAACTGATGACGGTGGTCTCGCCGCAATTGAAGAAATTGCAGGAAGAAGGCGAGATGGGGCGGCAGAAGATCAACCAGTGGACGCGTTACCTGACGGTGGCTCTGGGTGGTTTGCAGACTTCGTTCGTCGCGCACTGGCTGCAAATCAACGGCGTCGGTGCTCCGACCTGGGGATTCCTGTTTACGACTGTGCTGACGCTGACGACCGGGACCATTTTTGTAATGTGGCTGGGTGAGCAGATTACCGAACGCGGCGTGGGAAATGGAATTTCTCTGCTGATCTTTGCCGGCATTGTGATCGGCCTCCCGCGCGGTGTACAGCAGGTCATGGGCCGCGTCAGCGGTGGCGACACGCTGGAGATTCTGGGAGTTATCGCGCTGGTGGTGGCGCTGGTGGCGATCATCGCGTTCATCGTGTTTGTGGAAGCTGCGCGGCGAAAAATCCCGGTCAGCTATGCGAAGCGTCACGTCGGGCGCCAGTTGGTGGGCGGACAGCAAACGACAATGCCCTTGAAGCTGAACATGGGCGGCGTGATTCCGGTGATTTTTGCCTCGTCGGTTTTGTCGATGCCGCAGAGTTTGTTCTCGGCCTTTCCGCCCAAGAACCCGGCCAACTTTTATGGGAAGATATTTACGTTCTTCCAGGTCTTTCATGCCGGCGATCCTTACTATGAATTGATCTTTCTGACGCTGATCATGTTCTTCACGTTTTTCTACGTGTCGATCGTTTTCAACGTCGAAGAAGTTGCCGATAACCTGCGCAAGCACGGCGGGTTCATGCCGGGGATTCGGCCCGGACGGGCGACGGCCGAATACCTGAACACGATTCTGACTCGCCTGACGACTGTCGGCGCCATCTATCTGGCAATGGTGGCATTCTTTCCGCAATTCATGCTGAGCGGGTTCAAGGTCGCGCGCTTGCCGCTGATAGGCTCATTTCTTGATTCGTTTGTGAGCACCACCCCGGGGTTTCAATGGATTCCCACCGGCATGGGGTATCAATTTTATTTTGGCGGCACGTCGTTGCTGATCCTGGTGGGCGTGGCCATGGATACCGTGGCGCAAATCGAGGCGCAACTTGTGATGCGTAACTACGAAGGCTTCCTTGGCGGTGGCGGCAGACTGCGCGGGCGCCGGACCTGACAACATTTTGGATTTTTGATTGCCGATTTCAGATTGGGTCGTAGAAGAGTTGGGCGGACAGCGACGATCGCAAATCAAAAATCTAAAATCAAAAATCCATGTCCCAGATCATCGTTTTGATGGGCGCGCCGGGTGCCGGCAAGGGCACGCAGGCGCGGCTGCTCCAGCAACGCCTGGGGTTGCCGCAGATTTCTACCGGCGATATGTTTCGCGCCCTGGCTGAGACGCAAACGCCGCTGGCGGAAGAAGTGCGCGTGATCCAGCAAGCGGGAAAGCTGATTCCTGACGAACTGGTCATTCGAGTGGTCGAGGATCGAACGGCGAAAGAAGATTGCCGCAACGGTTACATCCTTGACGGGTTTCCCCGGACGGCGGCGCAGGCCGGGATGCTCGAGGAGTTGGCCGCGCGGCAGCGAAAGAAGCTGAGCGCGATCCTGATTGACGTGCCGCTGGAGCTTTTGGAAAAGCGAATGACCGGCCGGCGTAGTTGTCCGATCTGCGGAGAGATTTACAATGTGTACTTCAGACCGGCGAAAGTTGATAACAAATGCGATCGTCACCCTGAAGCGGAGTTGACTCAACGCGCGGATGACAGGCAGGAGAAGGTTCGGGTGCGACTGGAAACCTATGAACGCGAGACTGCGCCCCTGCTGGATTATTATCAGCGCACTGGCCGCCTCCACCGCGTGGATGGAACCCGATCGCCGGAAGATATCTATGGCGACATTGAGAAGATCTTGAACAATGAAATCGTTCGGGCCAATCCTGCGAATTGACCGTGATGGCGGCCACCAGCAATGATTATCGGAAAGTCCCAAAAAGAGATCGAAAAGATGCGGGCGTCAGGTCAGCTCGTGGGACAGGTCTTGCGAGAGTTGAGTGCGATGGTCGAGCCGGGTCTGACTACGATCGAAGTTGACGCGGCAGCCGAGAAGATGATTCGCGACGCGGGCGCGTATCCAACTTTCAAAGGCTATAACGGCTTTCCGTTTTCGATTTGTGCGTCCGTCAACGAGCAGGTGGTGCACGGCTTTCCTTCGAGTTACAAGTTGCAGGAAGGCGACATTTTTTCCATCGATGTGGGCGTTACCCTCGACGGATTCGTGGGGGACACGGCGGCAACTATTCCGGTCGGGCAGGTTGGTGAGGATCGTCTGAAACTGATCAGGGTTACCGAAGAGTGTCTCAAGTTGGCGATCGAACAGTGCCGCGCCGGAAATCACCTGGGGGATATCGGGTGGGCGGTCCAATCTCATGCGGAAGCCCATGGGTATTCGGTGGTCCGCGATTATGTCGGTCACGGAATTGGGCGGCGCATGCACGAAGATCCTCAGATTCCCAATTACGGAAAGCCGGGGAAGGGACCGAAGATCAAGAGCGGCTATGTGTTTGCAGTCGAACCCATGATTAATCTGGGCGTGCAGCAGACAAAGACCCTGAAGGACGGCTGGACGGTGGTGACGATCGACGGTCAGGCCAGCGCGCATGCCGAGCATACGATTGCCATCACCGAGCAAGGGCCGGAAGTGTTGACCCTGGTGGGAGCAATTGCCCCGCAGGTTGAATTGGCGGGCGTCTCTTAACGGGTTTTTACGCGGTTTGGCGATTGCATGGGGGCCATGCTACTATGTGCAATTTGCCAGTGGAGGCAATTAGGCCCCCAGTGTCTGTATGGCGAAGGAAGAGGCGATAGAGGTCATGGCCAAAGTCCTCGAAACGCTGCCGAACGCAATGTTTCGGGTGGAACTTGAGGAGACCCAGCACCAGGTGCTGGCGCACATCTCAGGCAAGATGCGTAAGCATTTTATCCGGATTCTTCCAGGTGATCGAGTGTTGGTTGAGTTGTCGCCCTACGATTTGAATCGCGGCCGCATAACTTACCGGTATAAATGAAATCGAGAGTGTCTAATGAAGGTACGTTCGTCCGTCAAAAAGATTTGTGATAAGTGCAAAGTGATTCACCGCAAGGGTGTGGTGCGCGTTATCTGTGTCAACCCAAAACATAAGCAGCGACAGAAATGAACAAAGCGAGCCTGCTGACTGTAAAGAATGGCAGGTCTGCGGTTGTCGGGAGAATGGAAATAAATGGCTCGTGTTGCAGGCGTAGATCTTCCGCCCAATAAACGTGCAGAGATCGGCCTTACATATATTTACGGTATTGGTAGATCGCGTTCAACGTCGATCCTCAATGAAGCGCAGGTAAATCGCGACATTAAGATCAGGGATCTTTCCGAGGAAGATCTCAGCCGCATTCGGGCCGTGATTGACGCCCAGGGCGAGATCGAAGGCGATCTGCGCAAGCGCGTGCAGATGGACATCAAGCGTTTGATGGACATTGGCGCCTATCGCGGGTTGCGGCATCGTCGCGGATTGCCCGTACGCGGCCAGCGCACGCACACCAACGCACGGACACGTAAAGGACCACGGCGCGCCACCATCGCGAAGAAGAAGGCGCCGGGCAAGAAATAGTTTCGTATGGCAAAAGCAACCACCGCTGGCAAAAAGAAGGTCTTTCGTAAGAAAGAGAAAAAGAATATTCCTGTCGGCATCGCGTACATCGCAGCGTCATTTAATAACACGATGATCTCGATCACCGATCTGGAGGGCAACCTGGTTGCGCAATCGTCGTCGGGCGCGCGCGGGTTCCGCGGTTCACGCAAAGGTACGCCGTTCGCGGCGCAGCAGGCGGCGTATGAGGCAGCCAAGCGGGCCACGGAAGCCGGGATGCAGCAGTGCGAAGTGCGCGTCAAGGGTCCGGGTGGCGGCCGCGAGTCAGCCATCCGCGCGATCAATAACGCCGGAATTCGCGTCACGGCAATCCGTGACATAACGCCGATTCCGCACAATGGATGTAGGCCGCCAAAGCGGCGCAGAGTTTAAGCATTGCCGATTGCCAATTGCCGATTTCCGATTGGCAATTAATAGTCGGCAGTTCCGAAATTGAATGATTGACCTAAAGGATGAAGGGCTCCGGCTCTGGTTTCAGATTTCAGATCTCAAATTTGAGATCTCAAATTCTGAAATGTCGAAGACGCGGCCTGTAAACTTTTCCGTCTGTAGTTAGACTGGAGGCAGAAACTTTTGGCTAGGTATAGAGATGCGGTGTGCCGTCTGTGCCGCCGCGAAGGCGCAAAACTTTTCCTCAAGGGAGACCGTTGCTACAAACCTTCCTGTCCGATTGAAAAGCGCGGCACTCAGCCGCCCGGACAGCACGGTAATTCCATGCGTCGCGGCAAGGCGCTGGCGGGTTATGGCCAGCAACTTCGCGAAAAGCAGAAGGTCAAACGAATCTACTTTATTCTCGAAGGACAATTTCGCAATTACTTTGAACGCGCGGCGCGCCAAAAAGGCATCACCGGCGAGAACCTGCTATTTCTGCTCGAGCGTCGGCTGGATAACGCTGTCTACCGGGCAGGGTTTTCGACTTCGCGACGCCAGGCGCGCCAACTCGTGAATCACGGGCACGTGCTGGTGAACGAGCGCAAGGTTGATATTCCGTCCTACCAGGTAAAGCCCGGCGAAGTGGTCAGCATCAAAGACGCCACCCGGAAGAATGTTCACGTGGAAGGCGCGTGGCAGACGGCGGCGGGACGTGGGCGTCCCTCGTGGATTTCACCCGGCGGCGCAGAAATGAGCGCGACCATTACGGGGTTGCCGACGCGTGAAGAAATCGATCGCTCGATCAACGAGCAACTGATCGTGGAACTTTATAGTAAATAATACGGCGCGCCCTGGAGCGAGTGTCTACGAAGCGCGCGCTACGGGCTGCACAACTTTCCTCAAATTTTCTGACGGTACGCTATGGATCAAAACAATCTTTGGACTGGTTTTCAGATGCCGCGCCGCTTGGCGGCTGACGGCGAAACCTTGACCGAACGCTATGGCCGGTTCTCGGCCCAGCCTTTCGAGCGGGGTTTCGGAACGACGGTAGGCAATTCACTGCGGCGGGCCTTGTTGTCTTCGATCGAAGGCGCGGCCATCACCGCGGTCAAGATCGAGAGCGTCGAGCACGAGTTCTCTTCGATCAAGGGTGTGGTCGAAGACGCCACTGACGTGATCTTGAATCTCAAACAGGTGCCCTTTACGCTGCACGGGAACGAACCCAAGACTTTGACGATCTCCAAGACCGGGCCGGGCGAAGTCACTGCCGGCGATATTCAGGGAGACGCCGATGTCGAGGTGCTCGATCCGGCTCTGCACGTCGCCACCTTGAGCGATGGCGGATCGCTGAACATCGAGATGCGGCTGAAACGCGGCCGCGGCTACGTGTCAGCGGATCGCAACTTTGATGAAGATCTCTCGCTGGGTTACATCCCGATTGACTCGGTGCATACGCCGGTCAAGAAGGTGAACTACGCGGTTGATGCCGCGCGTCTGGGCCAGAACACCGAATACGACAAGCTGACCATTGAGGTCTGGACGGACGGCTCTGTCAAACCCGACGACGCCATCGGTCTGGCGGCGAAGTTGATCAAGGATCACATGGCGATCTTTATTAACTTTGAGGAAGACACCGAGGATTACAGCTATCAGCAGCAGGAGCGAGCGCCCTTGCCGCGAAACGATCAATTGGATCGTTCGGTGGATGAGCTGGAGCTTTCGGTGCGTTCTTACAACTGCTTGAAGAACGCGGGCATTAAGACCATTCGCGACTTAGTGCAACGATCGGAACGCGAGATGCTGGCGACCAAGAACTTCGGCAAAAAATCCCTGGGCGAGATTCGCGACATCCTGCGCGGCATGGGCCTGGATTTTGGCGTGCAGTTTGACGAACAAGGCAATCCGATTCCCGGCACGGGCGGGGGTGAGATTGAGGACGACGGCGGCGACGAGGATGAATTTGAAGCCGCAGTGCAGTAACCGCGCAGTAGGACGAAACGACCATGCGTCATCTTAAGGCCCATCGGAAGCTCGGGCGGACAACAGAGCATCGCATCTCCATGCTGCGGAATCTCGCGACTTCGCTGATTAATTCGCGCGACGACCGCATCGTAACCACTTTGCCTAAAGCGAAGGAGTTGCGCCCGTTTGTTGAGAAGGCGATTACTCTGTCTCGCCGCGCGGCCAGCCTGGAAGGAAACACCGCGGAAGTCGGCGGATTGCATTTGCGTCGCCAAGCCGCGGCTTTCTTTCATGCCGGAAATTACCGTCGCGCCAGCGCATCTCGGCGCGGCCAGACACCTCCGCCGCGGACTGCGGGTGTGGCGGCGATTCGACGGCTTTTCGACGAGTTGGGCGAGCGCTTCAAGGATCGGCCGGGCGGCTATACCAGAATAATCAAGATGGGAAGGCGCACCGGCGACGGCGCTGAACTCGCAATTATTGAACTGGTGGACAACGCCCGCGAAATTGAAGCGCAGGTTACTGCGCGCAAGCGAGTCAAGGGATCGACAAAGAAGAAAGCGGACGAAACGAAAGCGACTGAGACCGCCGCGGACAAGAAGGAAGAAGTCGGAAGCGAGGAATAAGAAAACTCTCTGGGTGAGCCCCGATCGGCTAATTCTGCCGAGATCGGGGCTCTTGCTCTTAAGTGGCGCAGAGCGTGAAGCGGCTAAGTGAGACCGGGCCGGATGCGACCGTTACCGAGGAGCGTCCAATGTCAATCGGAGTCAAGAGAGCGATGAGCGATCAGGAAAGCAAGCAGTCGGAAGTCGAGCCGGCACCAACGGAAGGGCCGGCAGAGCGCGGACCGCGTGATCGCGACCGCGATCGTGAACGGGGACGCCGGCGACATCGCAATCAGCCCAGACATCTCGAAGCTTCAATTAATATGAACGAGCTACGCGAACTGGTCGACCTCATCACCGAAAACGGACTCACCAGTTTCGAATTGGAGCGCGAGGGATTTCGTGTCAAGGTCGGTCGCGGAACGTTCGTCGAAGATCAGGGTAATCAACCGCCCGTCGTTCCGGGTGGAGCCGAAAAGCAGATTGCCGCGGGCGCTGGTGCACCAACAGTGGCTGCTGCCCAAAGCCTTCCCACCTCGGCTCCGTCACATCCTGGCGCGCAGGCGGAAGAGGCCGCCTCGGTTGATCAGGATCTGCACATCATCACCTCGCCTATCGTCGGAACCTTCTATCGGTCGGCAAAACCCACGGCGGAAAGCTTTGTCCGCATCGGCAGTCAGGTCGAACCAACCACCGTGGTCTGCATTATCGAAGCCATGAAGTTAATGAACGAGATTCAGGCAGAGACCGCGGGCGAAGTCGTCAAGATTTACGTCGAAAACGCCCAGGCAGTCGAGTACGGCCAGCCCCTTTTCGGAATCAGGACTAAATAGCCGTTAGCTGCAGTGTCTCTAACGCCTGGCTGTAACTGCTTACTGCTACCTGCTTACCGCGCACTTGTATGACCACCGCCAACAGACCATTTCGCAAGATCCTGATCGCCAATCGTGGCGAGATTGCCTGCCGTATTATCTGGACTTGCAAAGAGATGGGCATTCGCACGGTCGCCGTGCATAGCGACGTCGACCGCGACTCGCTCCATGTGCGCTTTGCTGACGAGTCCGCCTGTATCGGGCCGGCGCCCTCAGCGCAAAGCTACTTAAATATTCCCGCAATCATCAGCGCCGCCGAAATCTTCAATGTTGACGCTATCCATCCCGGCTATGGCTTTTTGGCTGAGTCGGCTTATTTTGCCGAGATCTGCGAGGCCTGCAATATCAAATTCATCGGTCCACGACCCGACGTCATTCAGTTGATGGGAGACAAGGTTGAGGCCCGGCGCACGATGAAGGCGGCCGGCGTCCCGATTATTCCGGGCAGCCCGGAAGCGTTGGATTCAGAAGAAGAGGCAATCAAGCTGGCGCGTGAAATCGGTTTTCCGGTAATCGTCAAAGCTTCGGCGGGCGGCGGTGGGCGGGGCATGCGCATCGTGCGCTCAGAAGCAGAACTGGGACATGCGCTGGAAACGGCTTCGAATGAAGCCGCCGCGGCTTTCAAGAATGGCGCCGTCTATATCGAACGGTTCATTGAGCGTCCCCGGCATATTGAGATTCAGGTGCTGGCCGATGAGTATGGCGAGTGCGTCTATCTCGGAGAGCGTGAGTGCTCGATCCAGCGGCGCCATCAGAAACTTTTGGAGGAAGCGCCGTCACCGGTGATGACTCCGCGGCTGCGTCAGGAGATGGGCGAGGTGGCCGTGGCCGCCTGTAAGTCGATCGGTTATTCCAGCGCCGGCACGTTCGAGTTTCTGCTCGACGAGGACAAACGCTTCTATTTCATGGAAATGAACACGCGCATTCAGGTTGAGCATCCGGTCACGGAGATGGTAACGCTAACTGATATTGTGCGGAACCAGATTCGCATCGCTGAGGGAGAGCCGCTCGGATATAGTCAGGACGACGTCATCATCGTGGGCCACGCGATCGAGTGCCGTATCAACGCCGAGAGCCCGGATACTTTCATTCCTTCTCCGGGGACGATTACAACGTTCAATCTTCCTGGTGGCCCGGGCGTGCGCCTGGACACGTATGTCTATCCTGGTTATCGCGTGCCCCCTTTCTATGATTCGATGATCGCCAAGGTAATCGTCCATGCGCGCACGCGCGAATTGGCGATTGCCCGCATGCGTCGCGCGCTGGACGCCATGGTGATTGAAGGAATCAAAACTACGATTCCGCTTCATTTGAAGATCATGGATGATCCGGATTTTCAGGCGGGAAATATCTCGACACGGTTCATGGAAGACTTCCTGGCCCGCAACGGGTTCAAAGAGAAGCCCGTCAGCACTGCGGCTGCCGCGTTGACTGGGGGCTCTGCGTGAATTTATAATGCTCGACTTTTCAGTAGTGGGTTGGGCTCCCTGATAGGTGTAGAAAGATTATGTCAATTGCAATCATCAGAGCAGGCGGAAAGCAGTTTAGCGTGGAAAAGGGCGCCACCGTGCGCGTTCCTTCGCTGAAACAGGATGTGGGAGCTTCGATAGAGCTGGAAGTGCTGGCGGCTACCGCTAACAATGAAACCAGCGTGGGCACGCCTGCCGTCGAAGGGACGAAGGTCATGGCTACGGTCGTAGACCACGGCCGCGCGCCCAAAATTATCGTGTTCAAGAAAAAGCGCCGGAAGCATTACAAGCGGACCAAAGGTCACCGGCAGGGATACACGACATTGAAGATCGATTCGATTGGATAGGGGGAGGCGATTTTGGATTTTTGATTTCAGATTTTTGATTGAGACCATCGGTGTTCTCAAAAAAATCGCAAATCGGCAATCGCAAATCGAAAATCAAAAGATGGCTCATAAAAAAGGCGTAGGTTCTTCGCGGAACGGACGAGACTCGAATTCGCAGCGGCTCGGCCTCAAGAAATTTGGCGGCGAGCGCGTGCAGGGCGGCAACATTCTGGCCCGCCAGCGCGGCACGCGTTGGAAACCAGGCAAGAACGTGGGCCGCGGCAAGGACGATACTTTGTTCGCCTTGATAGATGGCGTCGTGAAGTTTGAAGAAAAGGGCCGGTCCGGCAAGTTCATCAGCGTGTATCCAGCAGAGACAGCAGCCGCATCGGTATCTTAGAAATCAAAGTTGTATTTTTAAGCATTCAACTCAATGCGACGCCCGCGCGGAACGTTAGCTCAGCGGGCTCGCATTTTTGATTTTTGAATTGATTGGATATCAGATCTCAGACCTGAAATTTGAAATCTAAGACTTAGACTCTCAGCATGTTCATCGATCGCGTAAAGATTCGGATAGAGGGAGGCCACGGCGGCAACGGCGTGACTGCTTTTCGCCGCGAGAAGTTTGTCCCGCGCGGCGGACCGTCGGGCGGTGACGGAGGCCGCGGCGGCGACGTCTGGGTCGTCGGGGACGCGTCGTTGAATACGCTCCTGCATCTGCGTTACAACCCGCTGCACATCGCCGGCCGCGGTCTGCACGGGGAAGGCAGCAATCGTTCGGGCAAAGAGGGAGCGGATGTGACTGTGCGCGTGCCCGTCGGGACGCAGGTGTTTGATCCGCAAACGAATGAACTCTTGTTTGACTGTGACGCCGACGGCCAACGCTGGCTGGCCGCCCATGGTGGTCGCGGAGGTTTTGGCAACGCGCACTTTACCAGTTCGACGAACCGCGCGCCCCGCTACCATCAGGAAGGGAGCGAAGGCGAAGAGTTTGAATTACAGCTCGAGCTGAAGTTGCTCGCCGATGTCGGTTTATTGGGCTATCCCAACGCCGGCAAGTCGACTTTCATTTCGACCGTTTCGGCCGCGCGGCCAAAAATCGCCGACTACCCGTTTACCACGCTCGAGCCGCATCTCGGCGTAGTCGATCTCGGCGACTTTCGCACCTTCGTAATCGCCGATATGCCCGGATTGATTGAGGGCGCGCACGAAGGCCACGGACTGGGCGATCGATTTCTGCGTCACGTTGAACGGACCAAGCTCCTGCTGCACCTGGTCGACATGTCTTCCGTTTCGGGCCGGGATTCAGTGACGGATTACCAGGTAATCAATCGCGAGTTGGCGGCTTATGATGCGGCGCTGGCCGCGCGTCCCCAGATCGTGGTGGCGACAAAGATGGATGCGGTCGATGAACCTGAACGGGTAGAAAGCTTGCGACAGCAGGCTCTCCAGGACGAACGAAAGTTCTTTGCGATTTCGTCGGTCACAGGCGCCGGCGTGCGGGAACTGATAACTGCGGTTGGTCATGAAATTGAGGAATTGCGAGCGCAGTCGGCGGCTAATCTGTCGCTTGAGCCGGACGAGTCGCAGTTGGTCGGCAGTGGAAACTCTCGATCCTGGTAGCGTGTTGAAGCCAAAAGGATGATGGCGTTGCAGCGCGCAGCTATTTACGGGGGCACATTCGATCCCGTGCACAAAGGCCACATCGAAGTGGCTCGCAGGGTCCTACAGTTGTTTGAACTTGAAGAGGTGCTGTTTGTGCCGGCCTGCGTTCCGCCGCATAAATCAGTTGTCTCGTCCGCGTTTCACCGGTTCGCGATGCTCGCGCTGGCTACTGACCAGGATGCCCTGCTACGCATCTCGACTATCGAGCTCGATGAACCCGAACGGCCTTACGCGGTCGACACGGTTGAGCGCATGCGGACTGAGATGGGCGCGGACCGACGTCTGTTTTTCATGATCGGCGCCGATTCCTGGTCCGAGATTACGACCTGGCACGAGTGGCAAAGACTCTTGAAGATGTGCGATTTGATCGTAGTCACACGGCCCGGATATGAGTTGAGCGATAGCATCCCACACGGAGCCGCGCAAGTTGTGGATGTTCGCGGAATGAGCCGGCCGGAGATTTCAGAGGTGCTCAGTGACGACAGCGAGCCCCGCACTTTTTTTACGGATGCAGCAATGGTAGATATTTCGGCGACCGCGATTCGCGCGGCGGCGAGAGCAGGCGCAAGCGAACTTCTGCGCGAGATCGTGCCGGCCTCGGTCGCGAACTATATTGAGAAATACGAACTGTTTAAGAATTAAATGAGTCAGAAACTAAAAGATCAATCGTTGAGTTCCGAAGTCCGAGCGGCGTCGCTCGGCTCGCGCACAGAAGCTACGGATGGTGACGTTGCGGACTTTGATGTGCGAATTCGTCTCACCTTGAACGCAGCCTGGGAGAAAAAAGCGCTCGATCTGACGGTGTTGGATCTGCGCGGCATCGCCAGCTTCACGGACTTTTTTGTTATCGCGACGGGGACGAACCGGCGGCAGGTGCAGGCCATCAGCGATGAAGTGGTTGAGCAGTTGAAGCGTAGCGGCACCCGCGCCGCGCGCGTAGAAGGCTATCAAACCGCCGAATGGATTCTGGTCGACTACGGAGATTTCGTCGTGCATGTGTTTGATGATAAGGCGCGGCGCTTTTACGATCTCGAGCGCCTTTGGCGCGAAGCTAAGCGAGTCGATGTCTCGCCGGAACAATTCGGATCTGAGATTTCAAATTCCAAATCTGAAATCTCAAGTCTCAAATCTGGAATTTCAGATCAACCTGAGCGCGACAAACCGCGTTCGCTAACTGATCTTTGAGAAAACAATTGTGATCGAGATGGTGGCGTTGTCGGATGCGATGCGCGAGGTGGTCAGCCTCGCCGAGCGCGTGGCCGCGACCGACGCGAACGTGCTGGTAACCGGCGAGTCCGGCGCCGGCAAAGACGCCCTCGCGTGGTTCATTCATTCGCATTCACGCCGGGCCGCACAGCCGCTGGTCAAGATTGATTGTGCGACGCTGCCGGCCGATCTGCTCGAGGCCGAGCTGTTCGGTTACGAGCGAGGGGCGTTCACCGGCGCCAGTGAGGCCAAACCCGGCCGGCTGGAAGCGGCGCACCGGGGAACCCTCGTGCTCGACGAGATTGCCCATCTGTCGTTGGAGGCGCAGGCCAAACTTTTGCGGGTGATTGAGCATCGCGAGTTCGAACGGCTGGGCGGGCGGCAGACGATTGAAGTTGACGCGCGGCTGGTGGCGATGACGAATACCGATCTCAAGAGCGCGGTTGAGCGGCGAGCTTTTCGTGACGATCTGTTCTACCGGCTGAACGTGGTGCAAATTCTGCTGCCGCCGCTGCGTGAGCGGTGCGAAGATCTGGAAGAGCTTAGCCGCGGGTTTTTGAAAACCTTTGCGGCGAAGCACGGCCGGTTGGCGAAGCAAATCTCGGCTGAGGCCTGGAAGTTTTTGCGGGCTTACGATTTTCCCGGCAACGTTCGCGAGTTGGCAAACATCATTGAGCGCGCGGTAATTGTTTCCGTTGGCGCGGAAATCGAAGCGGCCGATTTACCCGAGAGCATGCGCGTCGCGGCGGCGCGGAGAGAGCGTAAAACTCAACGGCCCACGCTGGCTGAGGTCGAGATCGAATATATTCGCGAGACCTTGACCGCGACCAAAGGCAACAAGACCGAAGCGTCCCGAATTCTCGGTATCAGTCGTAAGAATCTTTACGAGCGGCTGGCAAGAGAGCAGAAGTCAGAGGACGGAGATCAGAGGTCAGAGGTCACGAAGGCGGACGCTGGAAGCATAGGCATATCAGATATTATTGATTGACGACGATCTGATCTCCGACCTCTGACCTCTGTTCCTATGCGTATCCGTTTCATTTGGCCGGGCAAGACGAAAGATGAGCATCTGCGGGCGCTCGTCGCGGAATATTTGAAAAGGCTGACGCGGTTCGTGCGCTGTGAGGTGATTGAGACGCGTGAAGGCGCGGGCGCCGATCCTGCCGCCGTGAAGAAAGAGTCGCAGCGAATTCTCGAGGCGATTCCGGCAGGCAGTGTGGCGCTGCTGCTGGACGTGAAAGGCCTCGAGTGGAATTCGCAGGAACTGGCGGATGAAGTGCGGCGTTGGGAGCACGATTCGATCAAGGAAGTGGCAATCGTGATCGGTGGACCGGATGGAGTCAGCGCGGAAGTTGCCGCCCGCGCGCCGAAGCGTTGGCGCTTGACGCGGCTGACCCTGACTCATGAAATGGCGCGAGTCGTGGCTGTCGAGCAGCTTTATCGCGCTTACACCATCAATCGCGGATTGCCTTATCAGAAGTGAAAAAGAGTTGGAGGACTGAACAAAAAGAATGGACAAGAGGAAATCGAAATCTTATCGGGATAAATTGATGGCCCGGCGTGAAGGTTTAGTGGGCCAGGTTCAGGCTGCCGAAGCCTACAGCCGGGAACGTGACGCTGAAGCCACACAGGATCCGGCGGACATGGCCGCGAACGCTTATACCAAAGAGTTGATGATGTCGATGTCGACCAATGACCGGCAGTTGCTGGAATCGATCGACGCCGCCCTGCATCGCATCGCGGATGGAGAATACGGCAAGTGCATTCATTGCGGCCAGCCCATCCTGGAGAAGCGCCTGGAAGCCGTGCCGTGGGCCAGGCACTGTCTGCAATGCCAGGACTTGAATGAGCGCGGCCTGCTGCACCGGGATGAAGAGTAGGCTCTGAGAGACAAACCGATTTCGGCTCTGAAATTTTGAGATCAGAAATCCGAGATGACATAATCCGAGGCCTCCTGGGAAACCGGGAGGCCTTTTCTTCTTATCCCCTCTCCCACTGGGAGAGGGGCAGGGGAGAGGGTTGGCGACGCCGTCTAATTCTCACCTACTTGTGTGAGGGGAGAACAGACGCGAATTGATAGTCGTAAGCCAGAAGCCACTGAGTGCTTCGTGAACAAAGTTCGGGGCAGTAGCCCGACCGTGAGCGAGGACGCACGGCCCGGTTCTTTCTTAACGCAAAGGGCGCAAAGGACTCCGCAAAGTAACGCAAAGAATCCTCCTCCGCGTCCCTTTGCGAAAACCTTTGCGACCTTTGCGTTTGAAAATCTAGTTTGTCTTCCGCGATCCACCAACTGAGTTCTCTCTACGACGCCGCTCTGGCGCTCGTCTACCCCCAGGCGTGCGCAGTCTGCGGCGCAAGCGTCGAGTCGCGTCACGACGGCATCGCCTGCGCTTCATGCTGGCAGACAACGCGCATTTTCACTGAAGACGACACCTTGTGTTGGAAGTGCGGCAAGTTCACAGAGGCCGCGATCAGCAAAGATAAGCGCCAAAGCGTTCGCTGTACCAAATGCGATGAAGACAGGTTCACCGGAGCTAGGGCTTGCGGATTTTATGAAGGAGCCTTGCGGGCTTCCATCCTGGAGTTGAAGCGCAAGCCGCACGTCGCCGCGCGCCTCGCGCACTTGATGTTCACAGCGCAGAAGCGCGAACCTCTCAATAGCGCCAACTTGATCATCCCTGTTCCGCTGCACCCTGAACGCGAACGTGAACGTGGTTTCAATCAAGCTCTGCTACTCGCGCGCGAACTCTCGCGCCTGAGCAATCTGCCACTCGACGAACACAGCGTCGTCCGGCGTGTTCATACCGAACGCCATCGCGCTGGCATGGACGCGAAGGCCCGCCGCCAAAGTGTCTCGGAAGCCTTCGCGGTCCGTCATCCAAAGTTAATCGCCGGACAACGCGTGTTGTTGGTTGACGACGTGTTTACTACCGGCGCAACTGTTTCGGCGTGCGCGGCGGTGTTGAAGGGTGCCGGGGCGGAGGAAGTGTTTGTGCTGACAATCGCACGAGCTTAGGTGACGAGCAAATGCCGTGTGGTTGGTTGAAAACCCTTAGCACGATAGAATCCTGAGACCATGACAGAACTCAGAACCCTGTACCCTCCAATCGAACCTTACGACACCGGCCGTTTGAAGGTCTCGGATCTTCACGAAATCTATTACGAACAGTGCGGCAATCCGAATGGCAAGCCGGTTGTGTTTCTGCACGGGGGGCCGGGCGGAGGGATCGTGCCGGAGTACCGGCAGTTTCATGACCCGTCGGCTTATCGCATCGTGCTGTTTGATCAGCGGGGCTCGGGACAGAGCACGCCGCATGCTTCGATCGAAGAGAACACTACTTGGGATCTCGTGGCGGACATTGAGAAGCTGCGCGAGCATTTGGGCATCGAGAAGTGGCAGGTGTTTGGTGGATCGTGGGGGAGCACGCTGTCGCTCGCTTATGCTGAAAAGCATCCCGAGCGCGCGACTGAACTCGTGCTGCGCGGAATCTTTCTTTGCCGGCCGAAAGAGATCAAGTGGTTCTATCAGGATGGCTGTAGCTGGATCTTCGCCGATGTCTGGGAAGAATTCCTGAAGGTCATTCCCGAAAACGAGCGCGACGATATGGTGAGCGCATACTATCGGCGTCTGACCAGCGATGACGAGAATGTTCGAGTCGAAGCGGCGCGCGCCTGGTCGATTTGGGAAGGCAGCACTTCAAAGCTCTTCTTTGATCCGAAGTCGATCGAAAAATTCGCCGACCCGCAGTTCGCCCTGGCCTTTGCGCGTATTGAATGCCACTACTTCATGAACAACTGCTTTTTCCCAACTGAGAACTACCTGGTCGAGAACGTCGGGAAGATTCGTCACATTCCCGGCGTGATCGTGCAGGGACGTTACGATGTGGTCTGTCCTATGACCAGCGCCTGGGACCTGCATCGTGCCTGGCCGGAAGCAGATTTGCACATCACGCCCGACGCAGGACACTCGATTATGGAGCCGGGAAATCTAAGTGCGCTGGTCGAAGCCACTGACCGATTTCGGTAGAAATCTCTGTGCTTCCTCAGTGTTCTCTGTGTCTTTGTGGTAAGTCTATCTAAGGTTTGTTCACCACAGAGACACAGAGGATCACAGAGATACCACGGAGGAAAGCCGTCCTATTGGGGCAAGGCGCCACCGCCACAATTTTGACACTCTCCGCCGGGCTCGCGTAATATCACCAACGATCATGAACGCGCGTGTCCTAGTCTTAAACGCTTCCTTCGAGCCCATCAACGTGTGCACTGAGCGACGCGCGGTGGTCATGATCTTTAAAGGCGTGGCGCGCATGGAAGAGCACAACGGGCACATGCTGCATTCCCAGAAGGTGACGTTGCACGCGCCCGCGGTGATCCGGTTGATGGAGTACCGTCATATTCCGTTTGAACGCCGATCACTCTCGCGTAAGAACATCCTGCTTCGCGACCATTCGTGCTGCCAGTATTGCGGCAAACAATTCGCGCCGTCCGAATTGACGCTGGACCACATCGTGCCGCGCTCACGCGGCGGAGAGTCCGCCTGGGACAACCTGGTTGCTTGTTGCAAGAAGTGTAATCATCGCAAGGGCAACCGCACGCCGGAAGAGTCAGGGATGAACCTGCTGCGCCGGCCGCGCGCGTTTTCACTGCACGTCAATCGCCAGATCATGCGCTATCTGGGTCGAGCCGACGAAACCTGGCGCAAATACCTTTTCTACGAGTCCGACGGCGGCAGCGATCTCTGCGTGCGCGCGTGAGACTCGTCCGAAGAAAAGAAGGAGAACCTTATGAATGTGGTGCTGTTAGAGGTATTGGGAAACCCCACTATCATAATTTTGGTCATCGCGGCGATCTTCTTGTTGTTTGGCGGCAGCAAGCTGCCGCAATTGGCGAAGGCTTTGGGCCAAAGTAAGAAGGCCTTCAAAGAAGGAATGGACGAAGCAGATCGCGATGACAGAGTTAAGCCGGATACACGCTCAAAGCTGGAGTCGATTGACGATGAGGCTTTGTTTGAAGAAGCGCGCCGTCGTGCTCAAACTATCCGAGCTGAAGAGAGTAAGAAGATTGAGCGTTAGGCTGGATCTGAGTTTAAAGCGCCGTTAGGCGCGTAATATTTATAGTTGGCGAGATTACAGAGATCAACGCAGGCGTGAAAGCTCAGCTTTCACGCCTGCGTTGTCTTAATCAGGAAGCGCGGTGCTATGAACATTCCGCGCCTAACGGCGCTCAGTTGGCCCTGGCCTTCCTTCCTACTACCAACGTCGCTTTCAACGTCAACGAAAACTCACCATCGTGCCGCTCCTCATCAATGATTCCTGTGAGCTCCTGGATAACTCGGTCCTGATCGCCTGCCGGAACCCGTTGAAACCAATTCGGCAAAAGAAAATCCGTAATCATGGGTGAAGCCAGGAACTGCTCGCCAGAGTCATAGTGGAATTCCTCAACCGCCGTCGTCACAGTGACGCTCTCCAGGCCATACTGATCGGCCCAGCTTTCGGCGTTCGCAACGGTCGGTAGTTCGTTGATTAGATTTTCGACCGCGGCACTGTGATCTCCCAGCCCGGCGCGCGTTAACGCTTCCCAATAGATCGAAAAGACTTCGCCGAAGCTCGCCGCGGTGGGAAACCACGCGGCTACCGTCGCCCCGGGCTTCGCTACCCGAACCATTTCGGCCAACATAGACTTTAACTTTGTGGGCGGGGTCAGTGAAGCATCGCCGAGAACAAGATCGAACTCATCGTCCTTGAACGACAGCGCCTGCGGGTCTTCGCGTTGAAACTCGGCTTCCTGATGGACCGCGACGGCCTTGGCCTGCGCGATTTCGAGGCACTCAGGGTTTTCGTCGACACACAGCAGGCTGAGCTCTTCGTCGCGTTCCTTCAAAGCCAGGGCATGCCCGGCTGTGCCGGCCGCGACGTAAAGCGCGCGTCCTGCCTTAGGTAACTCAACATGCGCGTCAACCAACGCTGCAAATCGTTCGGCCCAGTCGGTGGCGATGTACAGGTCGTAAAGGAACGCGAGTTCCTTTTGTGATTTAGTTTCCATAAGAGTATTCACCACAAAGAAATCTTCACACCGATAGGAGTGAGATGTTCATGGATTTAGGCTGATCTCTTCTTTCGGTTTTTTCGCGTGAATTCGTGGATCGAGTCTCTTCATGCGGAGTACGATCCACGAAATCACACGAAACCACACGAAATCGGAAAATCATTTCCTATTTACACCGCTGTTCCTCTGCGGTTAGTCGTCTTCATAATAAACCTTACCTTTTAATTTCTCCGGCAAACATGACATCTCTTCTTTCGCCTCGGCATCGCTGTGAACGTAACGATAGTTCTTGCCGTAACCGAGGTTTTTCATCAGCGGGGTCGCGGCGTTTCTGAGGTACAAAGGTACAGGCTCGCGCGCTGTCTCCGCAGCATCGCTGTGCGCCGCCGAGTAAGCGCGCAGCACCGCGTTCGACTTCGGCGCGCGCGCCAGATAGATCGTCGCTTGCGTCAGAGGGAACAGCGCTTCGGGCAAGCCTATAAGTTTGGTGATCTCAGCAGCCGCGGCAGCCTGGACCATGGCCTGGGGATCGGCGAGGCCGATGTCTTCAGAGGCGAGGATGCAAAGCCGGCGCGCGATGAAGATCGGATCAGCACCGCCCTCGATCATGCGCGCCAGCCAATAGAGCGCCGCGTTCACATCAGAGTTGCGCAGCGATTTGATCAACGCCGAGGCCAGGTTGTAATGCTCTTCGCCGCCTTTGTCATAGGCAAACTGCGCCCGGCCCAACGCGTCGATCAGTGTATCGCTCGTAATCGAGCGCACGCCGAGATCATTCGGCTGAGTTGCCGCGACCGCTGCGTCCAAAGCCGCCAGGGCCATGCGCGCGTCGCCGCCGGACGAATGCGCCAAACGCGTAATCAGTTCATCTGAAAGGTCGGGATTAAGCTTTCCGAGTCCGCGTTCTTCATCGGTCAGCGCGCGCCGCAGGATTGCTTCAACTTCGTCTTCGTTCAGCGGATTCAACACCAGCACCCGGGTGCGCGAAAGCAACGCGCTGGTTACTTCGAATGAAGGGTTCTCG
>DATHHW010000144.1:0-35989 GCA_035317005.1 Pyrinomonadaceae bacterium
CTCCTAACGGAGTAAAGCCCTCGGCAGTCTGAAAGGGTTAGCGACCAAAAAGACTTCGCTCGGCGGCGTGGCTGAGTGCTAGAGAAATTCCTTGAAAGTCCTGCTCCTCAATCAATGTTTCTGGCCGGACGTCGTGGCTACTGCCCAACAGTTGACCGGCGTTGCCCGCGGTTTGGTTGCGCGCGGCCACCAGGTAACCGTGATCTCCAGCCGGCGTGGTTATGACGACGCAGAGCGTCGCTTTCCCAAGCGCGAAGTCTGGAATGGAATCGAAATCATTCGTTTGCCGTCGATTAATCTGGGCAAGACCACTCGCTGGCGCAGGTCGCTGAATTTCGCCAGCTTCTCTGTAGCCGCCACGCTTCGCTTAATGCTGACTCGACCACCGGATGCGGTGATTGCCTTGACGTCGCCGCCGCTGATTTCATGGCTGGCGTCGGTGTTCACCAGGATCAAAGGTGGACGAATGGTTTTCTGGGTGATGGATCTAAACCCGGACGCAGCCATCGCCGCAGGTTGGCTCAAGCAAAATTCGGCGCCGGCAAAACTGCTCGCGGCGCTTTTGCAAAGCAGCATGCGGCACGCCGAAAAGATCATTGCCCTGGATCGATTTATGAAGGAAAGGATCGCGGCCAAGGGAATTCCCGAACACAAGATCGAGGTGATTCCACCGTCCCGGGATGATTCAGTTTGCTTTGACCAGCGGGGCAGGGAATCATTTCGCCACCAGCACCAACTCTCGGAAAAGTTTGTAGTGATGTACGCGGGTAATCACAGCCCATGTAATCCTCTCGATACGCTGTTGGAGGCCGCGAACAGGTTGAAGGCGCGCGACGATATCGTGTTTGTCTTCGTCGGTGGCGGGAGCGAAATGAGCAGGGTGCGAGAGTTTGCCCGGACTAACCAACTGAAAAACATTCGCAGTCTGCCGTATCAGCGACAGTCAGAGTTGCCGGCCGTCCTTTCCGCCGCGGATCTTCATGCGGTGATCCTGGGTGAAGCGTTTCGGGGCATCATTCATCCGTCCAAGATCTATAACATCCTGGGCGTCGGGTCGCCGTTTGTTTACATCGGCCCCAAAGAGAGCCATGTCGCCGAGATCGTTTCCAATTTACCGGACCAGCAACAGGCGTCTTCAGCCCAACACGGTCAAGTGGACGCGGTAGTGAATTGTATTCGTGACCGCGCTGAGCGCTTTCATTCTAATCGTGATCGCATTATTAGATTCGCAAACACTTCTGTGAGCACGACGGCGCAGTTCATAACTCAGATTGAGTCAATTCGTCCAGAGAAGACCTATGTAGCACAGACTTCAAAATCTTTTCTCCCTCTCCCTTTGGGAGAGGGCCGGGGAGAGGGCTTGTCTGCGTCAAGCTTCGCACCCTCTCCTAGCCCCTCCCAAAGGGAGGGGAAGAATCCACGCACTCTGAACTAACTCGAGCCACAGACTGAAGTCTGTGCCACTAACCAGCAATGAAAACTTATTTCGCGCTCTTTCTGATCTCCGCAGCCGCGTCATTAACGGTCACGCCGCTTCTGCGGCGATTCTGTGAGCGCTATCACCTGCTGGACGAACCGCATGGCAAGCGGAAAGTGCATCAGACGGCCGTGCCTCGCCTGGGCGGCGTCGCGATATTCCTGTCGCTCGGCATCGCTCTATCAGTCCTGCCGTTGGTTAACAATCTCTTGACTCAGACACTGCGGCCTCGGTTGCGGGAAGTGATAGTGTTTCTCATCTGTGGCTCTATTGTGCTGCTGCTGGGGGTTTACGACGACTTGTGGGGCGCCAACGCGTGGGTGAAATTCACTGGGTTAGCGGGCGCGACCATACTGTTCTATTTACTCGGCGGGCGCATCGCAGGTCTTTCGATTCCGTTTGTTGGCAACGTCGCCCTTCATCCGGTGCTCGGTTTTCTCCTAACACTGGTCTGGGTCGTCGGCATTGCGAATGCCTTTAATCTGATCGATGGGATCGATGGTTTGGCCACCGGCTCCGCACTTTTCTCCTCGCTGGTCCTGCTTACCGTTTCGCTGATCCAGGGCAACGCCCTGGTCGCGGTAGTCGCGCTGGTATTGACGGGCGCACTGGCGGGGTTCCTGCGTTACAACTTCAATCCGGCATCAATCTTTTTGGGAGATTCAGGGTCGTTGTTTGTCGGCTTTGCCCTGGCCGCGCTTTCGGTCCAGGGATCGCAGAAAGCCTCGACGGCAGTCGCGGTAGCGATTCCGATCCTGGCGTTTGGCGTCCCGGTGGTTGATACCAGCGTGGCCATCGCCCGCCGGTTTCTTAACAGGAAACCTATCTTCGAAGGGGATCGCGAGCACATTCATCACATGCTCCTCGATCGTGGCTGGTCACAGCGCCGCGTTGCTCTGGTGCTTTATGGCGTAAGCGCGCTGTTCGGCTTGCTGGCGATGATGTTTGTGAACAGCGGTAGCAGCCTTACGGCTGTCGTTTTGTTTGCGGTTGGCGTGGCCGTCGTCCTGGCTCTCGGGAAACTGCGCTATCGCGAGGTCGACGAACTGCGGGCCAGCGTCAAACGAAACATTGGCGAGCGGCGCGCGCGCGCTGGAAACAATCTGCGTATGCGCAAAGCCTGTCAGGCAGTTTCGTCAGCGTCGACGCTGGACGAATTGTTTGACGGTGTGCTGGAAGTTCTCGAATTAGGCGAATTCGCCTATGCGGCGGCGCAGTTGAGTTGTAACGGACATCTGGAAGTGAATGAGCGAGCGTTGGCTCTGGCTGAAGAAAATGGCTCGATGCGTTTCGCGACGATCAGCGGGGGGCGAATTCACTGGACATGGAAACAAGTCGACTTCCAAAACGTCGATGTCGTGGGGTCGGATCGTTTCTGGGCGATGCGACTGCCGTTGGGCAGCGAGCGGGGCTCACTCGGCTATCTGAATTTGTATCGTCAGTTTGATGCGGACGCGCTGCTGTTTGATGTGAACTACCTTACCACCGTGTTTCAGCCGGCTGTCGCCCGGGCCGCGGAACGGATCTTCGCCGCCGCCGGCGAAGCAGCGCCACGACAGTTCGCCGCTAGCGCCGGATAGTCTGGCTTTGAGTTTAACCCGCACCCTTACTACCAATCACACGAATTTTGGATCGATCGCTTAATCAGTCAACCTCCGGCGAACCGTGGACGGCGGTACTTTCCGCCGATTCGCGCAGCCGCGTGATCTCGCTGCTGGATCGTTCGATCTTTTATGGATTGATCGCCGTCATTGTCCTCACCGCGATTCCCTATGGCACTGTCGATTCGTGGTCGGAAGCGCTGTTTGAATGTGCGGTGTTTTTCCTGACGCTCCTTTGGATAGTTCATGGATTCATACAGGGTTCGTGGCACATCGGCAATGCGCGTTTGCTGGCGCCGATAATTGGCCTGGTGCTTTTGGCGGGCGTCCAGAGCGTCGCGTGGTCGAAAACGGATTTAGCCGAAGAGCAGGTTTGGTTTGCACTAAGCGCAGATCCTTTTGAGACCAGGGCTTTCGTCTTCAGAATGGCAGCGCTCGTTTTGGCGGCTCTGCTCCTCATCCGTTTCACGTCGACTACAAAGAGGCTGGGAATTCTGGTCCACGCGATCATTGCCGTCGCGGTTGGGACCGCGCTGTTCGGAATCGGGCGCCAGGCGATGCAGCACGGGCAGGGATTTATATTGGCACGGCTCCAGCCCGGGCAGGGCTATGGTCAGTTCATCAATAAGAACCACTTTCCTTTTCTAATTGAGATGGCGTTTGGCCTGGTGGTCGGCGTGGCCTTTATGCAGAAAGGTCGCCGCGAACGCGTCCTGCTGTCTGTCTCCGCGCTGCTGCTCATGTGGACGGCAATTGTGCTCTCCAAATCCCGCGGTGGTTTGCTTGCGATCACAGTGCAGGTAATCTTTGCGGCGCTGCTGTTTGTTAATTCGAAAAGACCCGGCAGAGAGAAGGCCGTGAGTCAGACGGGTTGGATCGACTGGACCCGTTCTATCGCTGTCACCACGATTACGATTGGCGTCCTGATGATAGTCATTGTTGGCGGAGTTGCCTGGCTGGGCGGAGATCAATTAGCGACGGGAGTGGACACAGCAAGCGGCGAAATGATCGGCCTGGATCGATCAGAGATGCATGAGGGCGCCCGCCGGCGCGACATCTGGCGCGCGACCTGGCGCATGTTCAAGGCGCACCCGATCGCTGGCGCGGGGCTCGGCGGATATTGGGCCGAGGTGCCTCGCTATCATGCGGCGTCGGGGGTTCTGACGCCGCAACAGGCACACAATGACTATCTGGAACTGCTCGCGAGTGGCGGTGTCCTGGGCGCGGCGCTGTTCGTGTGGTTCAGCATTGTTCTGATCCGACAAGCCAGGGAAAGCCTCACCAACGCGGACGGATTTCAGCGCGCGGTTTTGTTGGGCGCGATGATCAGTCTGGTAGGCGCCGGCGTGCACAGCATGGTCGACTTTGGCCTGCACATTACCGTGAATGCGCTGGTGTTTGTGGTGCTGCTGGGAATTGTTAGCCTGAAGAAAATGCCGGGCGAGTCTTTGCGGGTGTAGCTCGATCGCTTTGGCGGGGCAGTAGCCCGACCGTGAGGGAGGGCGCATTGGTGAGGGAGTTCGACGCCCTCCCTGACGGTCGGGCTACTGCCCCGTCTGGCTGGCACGGGCGCTCCGCACCCCTGACACGCGCAAGTGCATCAAATCGCGGCGTTCAATTCGCGTCTGGTTACGAACCCTCTTTGTTAAGCGAAAGGTTTTCTGTTTGCAAAAGCGCACAACTAACTTCAGCAAGCTCGGAATATTCTTGTTCGTGGCGCTATTGGGTCAGACCCTCTTAGGCTGGCCCCAACAGGACATTGCCGGTGGCGCCAGCTCGCTGGTCGGTCAGGACATCATCGGCGGAGCATCTATCGTCTTCAAGCGTCCGCCTCGAGTTCGAGACATCTCAGGCGGCGCCAGCTCGTTTATTGTGAGGCATCGCGCTCCTGGCAGACCAGCGCCGCCCACGGAAATCGCGCGTAACCGGCCTCCCAAACCACCGCAGCCCGGCCGACCTGAACCTGAGGTAAAGACTCCGCAGATTTCCGAGGAAGCGAAAGTCGATGCCTTCAACGATCACGGCAACACTCTCTACGACGCGGGCCAGTACACCGAAGCCATAGCAGCCTACAAACAGGCGCTGAGTGTTAAGCCTGGCGACTCTCTCACTTTGAATAACGTTGGCGCTGCCTACTTCGCGCTCGGGCAAAACAAAGACGCGATCGACGCTTTCCAGAATGCGGTGAAGGCAAAACCTGACGATGCCGAAAGTTATCTTAATCTCGGCATCGCCTATAACACCGCGGAAAAGTATGACGAGGCCGCGGCCGCTTTGAATAAGGCGATCGCTTTGAAGCCCGATTGGCCCGAGGCGTTAAGCGCCCTGGGAGATACCTACCTCAGTCTCAATCGGTATGAAGAAGCGGCGAAAGCCTATCAGGCACTGGTGAGACTTCAACCGGACAACGTGAACGCTTATAGCAACCTCGCCTTTGCTTACGATCGCCTGTCGCGTTACGACGATTCCATTGCCGCGTTGAAGAAAGCCGTTCAACTAAATCCGTCCGACGCGTTTGCCTATAACAATCTTGGCGCGGCGTCTTACAAAGCCGGCAAGTTCAAAGATGCGGTCGATGCGTTTACCCACGCGTTGCGGATTAAGCCCGACGATCCGGAGACGCAAAACAATTTGGGCGCCGCTCAATATGCGTTGGAGAAATATGGCGACGCCACGATTTCTTTTCAGCAGGCAATCAAGTTGAAACCGGGCTATGCTGATGCGCAGTACAACCTGGGCAATGCTTTCCTGATGTTGGCAAAGTTCAAGGAAGCCGCCGAGGCCTTTCAGCAAGCGCTGCGGAGCAAAGCAGACTATGGCGAAGCGCAAAACAATTTGGGCATAGCACTGACGAACCTTGGTCGCTTTGACGAAGCCGTGATTGCTTTCAAAGAAGCCGCGCGTTTGAAACCGGATCTGGCAACCGTCTTTAATAACCTGGCCTTTGCTGAAGACAAACTCGGACATGAGCCGGAAGCGATCACGGCATATACGGCAGCGATCAAGCTCAATCCAAAATATGCGAAGGCGCTCAACGGGCTCGGTTACGTCTATGACAAAACCGGGAAGGCCGCGGAAGCGATCGAGCCACTGAAACGGGCGGTGGAAGCCAAGCCTGACTATGTGGCGGCGCATTACAATTTGGGCAAAGCCTATTACGACGCCGGCCGGTTCGCCGAGGCTGTCGAATCATTCAAGCGCGCCACGCAGCTCAAGGCAGACTACGAACAGGCTTATCTCGGCCTTGGGACTGCAGGCTTCCGGGCCGGCCAGTTCAACGACGCGGCCGAAGCTTTCAAGAAAGCCGCGGCCCTGAATCCAGCGAACGTGGAAGCTTTCTACGGGCTCGGTAATGCCAGTTACAAAGCCGGAAAATATCAGGATGCGGCCGCGGCTTTGAAGGAAGCCATTAAGTTGAAGCCGATGTACGCGCAGGCGCATTACAGCCTAGGGCTCGCTTATGCCGCCCTCAACGATAAGGACGGAGTCACTCGGGAATTTGCGATTCTAAAGAAAATCGATCCGAAGCTTGCCGAACAGCTCTACAACGCAGTGAAGAAGTAGTTTCAGTGTTCGTGTTATTTCGTGTGAATTCGTGGATCGTCATCAGCGGCCAAAGAACTCGCTCCACGAAATCACACGAAGCCACACGAAAAGGAAGAATGCTGGAAGCTCAATCTAATATTTACACCAGGTTAGTTTTGTTTTTCTGTTGCTCTCATTAGCACCGCGCTTTAGCGCGGTAAGTTTTGGATCCGAAACTAATCGGAAACCGTTTAAACGGTTTCCATTCGAATGCAATCACAAGTCACCGGCTAAAGCCGCGGTGCTAATGAGAGAAGGCCTCAAGATTCAAATTGGCCACTACCAATTTGCCACTGAGACGGCTACAAAATCATTGACCTTCTTTGGATAAGGGAAGTACACTTCACGCGTCAAGTCAATCAGAAGAATCGGGTCACTGGGCTATCGTTCGAGGAGGCGAAGGCGATGGAGATGAGAAAAAGGAAAGCTCTGAAAGCTCTCGCGATGTTTCTCGCGTTTTCGTTTGCGCAAGTATACGTTCAGGCCGGCTTACCCAATCCGGCTCCCGCGCCGGGCACGCCACAACGCCCGGTCACGGCGAAGCTGATTACGAAGAACAACCAGGCGATCACGGTCAACGGAAACAGCATGGGCACCGGCGGGACCCTTCTTACCGGCGCCACGATTGAGACGCCCGATCAATATGGCGCGACGATTGATTTGGGGGATGCCGGAGTCATCGAGCTGCAACCGGGTGCAAAGATTCAATTGGATTTTGACGAGAACGGCAATGTGAGAGTCAAAGTAATTAAGGGATGCGCGGTCGCCAGGAAAAAGACCAATGTTCTTCCGGGCGAGATTGAAATGTACACCGATACGGCTTCTGAGAAGACTGACAAGAAACGCCGTCACATGGGCTTTTGCATTCTCCCAAATGGTGGACTATCGCCGTTCAACGTTGGGCTTACTGGTGCGCAGCAGGCGGAGTTAACCGGCGGGATTGCAGGTGGGATAATCCTTGCTGTTCTGCTAACGCGTGGCGGCAACCCGAGCCCGGCGCGTTAAGTTCCTTCGATCATTTTAGACTGAGTCAAACCAGCCTTCGGTTTTCGGAGGCTGGTTTTTTATTGCTGCTCTCGCAACCGTCTCGGAATCGCTTGCCGCTCTCTTGGCCAATAACTTTTCAATCAGTCGCCTCGTCATCGCCTTGCTGGCCGCGTGCCTTTGTTGCTGGGGAATTTGGCAAACAGCGCGGGTTGGGTTGGCGCGAACTCTTGACGAGTACGCAGTAACGCAACGGCGCGACAATGCAACTGAGGCGGTGTTGAGCATGGCTATGGTTAGCGATACAAAAGGCGCCGTCGATCGCGCCGTGGCGTTCTTGCCCGGCGATGCTGAGAGTCATGCGGCGCGAGCCGAAGTGCTCCAGCGAATCGAGGATTATGAGCAGGCCCGCGACGAATTTGCCCGCGCCGTCCAGCTACGTCCGCGCGATTACTATCTGTGGATGATGCTGGGCGTCACACGAGATCAGAATCAGGATCAGGCAGGAGCTTTACGGGCGCTCGAACAGGCAGTGGCGCTGGCGCCGTCATACGCGCAGCCGCGTTGGCAACTTGGTAATCTGTTACTAAGAATGGGCCAGTTGGATCGAGCTTTCGCTGAGCTTCGCCAGGCGGCGCAAAGTAATCCGTCCCTGTGGCCGAACGTAGACGATCTGGCGTGGGGTGTTTACGGACGCGACGCAAATACAGTTGTCAGAGTAATCCAACCCGAGACGGACAGCGCCCGCATCGCCCTGGCGTTGTTCTTCGCACGTCACAACCAGGGCGCGGCTGCGCTCGATCAGTTTCGCGCGACACAGGTCAAGTCGGACAATGGGACTGAAGCTTTGCTCGATCAACTGTTGAAGGCGAGAGCGTTCGGCGAGGCTTACGAAGTGTGGGCTGTTAGGCGAGGCGTTCCTTTGCCAAACGCGGAAGCGATCCGCGACGGAGGCTTCGAAGGGACACTCACCATCGGCGAACCCGGATTCGGTTGGCAAATCATCCCGAACGCGGGGAACGTGACGATGTCTATTGACGAGGGAGCGCACCAGAGCGGGACCAGAAGTCTGCGGCTGGACTTCCACGGAAATTCAGATCCGACATCTCCCTTAATAACTCAGATCATCCTGGTTCAGCCGCGAACGCGTTACCATCTTGGTCTTGCCGCACTTTCGAAAGATTTTGTCTCGGCGGCAGATCCGGTAATCACAATGTTCGATGCATCTGATCCGAAGGCTGCAGTATTGGCGAAATCACCGCCGCTGCGTTCAGATCCCAACGTCTGGCGCGAATTCGCAATCGATTTCACGACCAACGAAGCGACGCGCGCAATTACTTTTACTCTTGCGAGACAGACGTGCGCCAATAATCCCTGCCCGGCGTTTGGCACGGTGTGGATCGATTCAGTTTTGCTGGAGAGTCGGTAGGCGTCGTTTCGAGTCTGCGTCCGTTAGAGATAAGGGGTTCAGTGCGCCAGATTGCTAACCCACTGACGCGAGCCGCATTGGCATACATGTCACAGTATGAAGTTGCTATGGAGTCAATATGGAACTAGGCCGAATTAGTGCCATCTTTCGCTACCCAGTTAAGTCAATGGCCGGTGAATTACTGGATGTTGCCAGGCTAAGTTGGCATGGCATTGAGGGTGATCGCAGGTTAGCTTTTCGGCGACTCGCTGACAAAAGTGGGTTGCCATGGCTGACAGCGAGCAAATTACCGCAGTTGCTCCTCTATAAACCGTTTCGTCTCGACAGCAACGCCAACAGTAAGAATGGCGAGCTACTCCCAACGCACGTTCGTACGCCGGACGGGAAAGAATACGAACTCCGCAGCGACGAACTACGGGAGGAAATTTCGAGCCGGTATGGCAGTGATGTCGACCTGATGAATCTCAAGCATGGCATCTTCGACGAGTCTACGATTTCGGTAATCAGCCTCGGCACAGTGCACTCGGTTGCGCGGGAATCCGGCCGAGGCGTGGACCTTTGCGACCTTCGCCGATTTCGACCAAACGTGGTGATCGAAACAAATAGCGCTGAGCCGTTTGCGGAAGACAGATGGGTGGGCCGGACATTAATGTTTGGCGAAGGGAACAGCGGGGCAGCCGTCAGGGTTACTATGAGGGACGAGCGATGTGTCATGGTTAATTTTGACCCAGACACAGCCGAGCGAGATTCTGAAGTGATGAAGGCTGTTGTTCGTATGAACGAGAATTGCGCCGGCGTATACGGCACGGTGGTCAGTGCGGGCGAGCTTCGTGTCGGTCAAGTCGTGACCTTGGGAGGTTAGGACATGGTGAAGCATCAACGCCTTTGCACAGGTACTCCGCCCAACAACGCGTTGGATCGTGGCGCGGACGGCGTGTTTCGCAAACCGGGCACGTAAACTTTCATAAGTCAGCAACGCTGATAGGACACTACCGCATTGGCACGACTATTGACGGCTTACCTTCACCATGATAATTTCCGAAGCTCCTTAACTTGAAAGAAAAATATTTCGCGACAGTCTTCTTGCCGAATGAAATAATATTCAGGCAACACAATCTTAAACCGCTGGGTGCGCGCGACGAGGACCCTTTGAGTGAATAGCAAGGCACGAATCGCAAAACCAATTGCCAGGAAACAAGGCCTCGTGATTCAGGAGTTGCCTGACGAAGTGCTGGTTTATGATCTCGAGCGAGATCGCGCACACTGCCTCAACGAGACGGCGGCCTTTGTTTGGCAGCGCTGTGATGGCCAAAATTCGACAACACAGATCGCGCGGACCCTCGGCGATCAATTGAATTGCGAAGTCGACGAAAAGATCATCTGGTTGGCCCTTGATCAGTTGGGACGCAGTTACTTGCTTGAAAAACAACCTACGGCTCCACCGGCAATGAAGGGAATGAATCGGCGCACAATGATGCGCTCGCTCGGCATTGCGGTAACCGTTCCTCTCGTAATTTCGATCACGGCCCCGACGGTACAAGCGGCCTCGAGTTGCATTGGCTCAGGAAGTCCCTGCACTCCGGGCGGAATCCCTTGCTGTGCGAATTTGTCATGCAGCGGCCCCGCAGGCCAACAAACCTGCCAGTAGAAGCGTGACTTCCGCCTCCTGGAGTTAGAAAGTCGGTCTGCAATTCGCAAGTCCCGCAGTCCTTCGAAGTTGCTCGCGCCAACACGATGAAACGAAGTGATATTGGGTTGAGGTCGCGTGGGTTGGTTATCGCAAGCCTGCTGGCTGGCTCCTGGCGTACCGCGCCGCCGCCGCTTAATCTCTCGCCCGAAGATCTCGACGAGATAACGCCGTTGCTTTACAACTCAGGCGCAGCGGCCCTGGGTTGGCGACGCATTCGGGACACAGAGCTGAGCACAATACCTTCGGCTGAGGTCCTTCACCAGGGATACCGTCTTCAGGCGCTGCAAGTTGCAATCAGTCAGAGCAAGATAGAAATCGTTCATCGTCTACTGCAAGAGGCCCGCGTCGACGCAATCCTGGTGAAGGGGTGGGCGGTGGCTGGCTTCTATCCGGAACTCGCTTTGAGGCCTCTCGGTGACATCGATCTCGTGGTGAGACCGGCCGACTACGAGGCTGTTGGCCGGATTCTCGCGCGGCCCGAGGCTCGCGGATGCTGGATCGATCTGCATAGCGGCCTATCAGAATTCCAGGATCGCTCGATTGACGAGTTATTCTCGCGCTCTCATATCGTAAGTCTTCGCGATACGCAGATCCGGGTCTTGTCGCTCGAGGACCACCTGGCGCTGTTGACAATTCATTTACTGAAGCATGGCGCGTGGCGTCCCTTGTGGCTTTGTGACATCGCGGCGATCGTCGAATCGCTGCCGAATGATTTTGATTGGAAGATTTGTCTGGGTTCAGATAAACGCCGTCGCTCGTGGATTTCGGCCTCGATTGCCCTGGCACATCAATTACTCGGGGCCAACATTAATAAGGTGCCGTTGCAGGCACGAGCGAAACATGTACCCGAATGGTTGCGGGAGAGTGTCCTCAAACAGTGGGGCAATCTTTTTCCAGGTGATCATCTTCCGGTACAGCCTCGCCCACTCATGACAAATGTTCTGACGAGCCCACGCGGAATATTGAAAGAGACATGGGAACGCTGGCCGGATTCTATTACCGCGACCTTTAACATGAGAGGCCGGATAAACAACTTTCCGCGTTTGCCTTATCAACTTGGCGACTTCTCCACTCGGGCGGGACGATACTTGATCGACTATCTTCGCCGCGCCGCGGCCCGAACGTAGGTGGAGAGTGGCACGCGCATCTTGCGCGTGATTCACGGGCGGGACGCCCGCCACGCCTACGATAATCCTGTTGTCTCGCTCTTTTGATTCCCAGATAATGGCGCCGCCCCCGAATTCCAGATGAGACGCGATTTCATGCGACGCCCGATCGCCGTTGCTGCACTAATAGCAGCCCTCACTCCCGCAACCGGCACGGCGCTCTCAAGCCATTTCAAACATCGCCGTGACCACAAGCAGGCTGCAAAAATCACGCTCGCACATATTGCTGAAACCAAAGTCATGGCGGGTCGGAATGGGGCGCTGATTCAATGGCGCACCTCTTTCGAGGTCGATAATCTCGGCTTCAATATCTATCGCGAACAGGGCGGCTCTCGTACCCGGGTGAATGCAACGATCATTGCGGGCTCCGTTTTGATCGGCGGACAGGGAACTCCGCTCTACGCTGGGTTTAGCTACCAATGGTTCGATCGCGTGGGCACTCTCGACTCTCGTTATTATCTTGAAGACCTTGACTTGAATGGAGCACACACTCTGGCCGGACCGTTTACGCCGGTGTGGGATGAAAGTGTTTCGCAAACTCAACAGTCAAAGACGATCAGCGACATCGCGGGACAGGCGGAAATGTCAGCGCAGACCGGAGGACCCGCCGGAACACCTGGTCAAACGACAATCGGGGTGGCAGCAATCGAAGATCAATGGGCCATAGCTGCGCAGCCGGGATTGAAGATTGGAGTGAGGCAAGACGGGTGGTATCGCGTGACGCAGCCGGAGATGCTGGCTGCGGGGTTTGACGTCACGGCCGATTCAAGGAACTTGCGTTTATTCGTCGGCGGTCGTGAAACGCCCGTAGAAGTTAGCCAGGGCGGCGGGCCTTTGGGCGCAAATGATTTCATTGAGTTTTACGGTATCGGTATTGATGTTCCGAGTACCGATACGCGCATTTACTATCTAATGAATGGGTCGCAACCTGGCTTGCGACTTTCGATCTTCGGTGAGATTTGGGCCGATGGTGCGCTTACCCCGACACCGGTTACGTTGCCGGCCGCTCCCTCGAATTCAGAGGCGAGAATGTTTTTCAGCGGAGCGTGGCCGATAGACTTTTCGTCCAGCGTCATGGTGAAGGAAGAGAGGCAGAAGCAACAAGCCACAAACGCGCAGCCGCCAACCGAGAGGCCGCAATTCATCGAGCTCACAAATGATCAAGAGTCACTCCGTCCAGCGACTTCAGCCAGTACGGGGCTTAATTCCGATTCGGCTAAAACTCCCGCGCCCCAGGCAACTTCCCTTAAGATCGCTGCTCAGTCACCGGCTATTCCCAAGCCGGCGGTATCTGGTCGGTCGCACTCGCGGCCTTACAAGCGGAAGCGTCATCGTCGTCGCCGTCATCGCGGGCACGCCAATATCACCAACAGGAAACGAAGCCATGCCGTTGGGATTGCGAACGCGGTCGCCAGCTTTTTGTATACGAGCCAGTTAAAAGAGCGCTCTGTCTATTTCACGTCCTTAATAAACGGTGACGAGGAGAATTTCTTTGGCCAGGCAATCACGTCCAGCCCGGTCATCGAAACATTGAATCTGGATAGCGTCCAAACTGATTCGACTGGAACTGCTCTGTTGGAAATTGCTTTACAGGGAACTTCAAATCAGGCGCATTTGGTAAGCGTCTTTCTAAACGACGTAATGATCGGCGCCATCAGTTTCTCTTTTCAGGATCACAAGCAGCAGACTTTTCTGCTTAGTCCTTCACAGTTGCGCGCAGGAGCGAACACCATCAAGTTTGTGCAGAGCAATACCGGCGATGTTTCTTTGATCGATTACGTGAGAATAACCTATCCACACATCTTTCGGGTCGAGACGAATACGCTTTCCTTTACGGCCAACGCCACCCGGAGTGTGACGATTGATGGCTTCACGACACCGAACGTCCGCGTCCTGGACATTTCTGATCCATGGTCGGTTCAGGAGGTACACGCGATTATCCAGCCCGGCATCGGCGTGGGCAGCGGCTATACCGTGACCGTGCCGTCGAGTGGGGTAAAGACAAAAACCGGACGGAGGTTCCTGGCGCTTCCGTCAGACTCGTTTCTCCATCCTGCCTCGATCACGTCAAACCAGCCGTCGGCGATAAACCAATCCAGTAACGCCGCGGACCTTTTGATTATTTCCCACCAGAACTTTATCCCGAGTCTGGCCACTCTGGTGGCTCAACGGCGGTCACAGGGATTCACCGTCATGGTGGTGGATGTCGAAGATGTCTACGATGAATTTAGTTACGGCTTGCATTCGCCACAGGCGATCAGAGATTTGTTGACTCGCGCGTCGGCCCAATGGTCAAAACCGCCGCGTTACGTCTTGCTGGTAGGCGATGGCAGCTACGATCCGCGCGACTATTTCCATCTCGGGAGTTTTGATTTCGTGCCGACCAAATTGGTCGACACTGCTTTCATGGAAACGGGATCAGACGACGCTCTCTCAGATTTCGATAACGATGGGATCCCTGAGATTCCTATTGGGCGACTTCCGGTACGAACCTCCGCGGAAGCAGACCGCGCAATTTCGAAGATAGTTAACTTCTCTCCCACCAACGTGCCGCAAACGGCGCTGATGGTGGCTGATACCCAAGGCAGTTACTATTTCAACTTCGAGCAAGCAAACGATCAGGCCAGCGCGCTGCTGCCACCCGGCATGGCGGTGCAGAAGGTTTATCGCCGTCTGGAACCTTCAGATGCAGCCGCGCGCGCGAATATCATCAGCAAGATCAACTCTGGTGCAGCGCTCGTGAATTATTCCGGCCATGGAAATGTCGATGTCTGGACCGGCGCGCCAATTTTTTCCGGAAGCGATGCCATGAACCTCACTAACGGCAACAAGCTTCCTTTGGTCATTGTGATGGATTGCCTCAATGGTTATTTTGTCGCGCCCGCGATTGATTGCATTGGCGAGTCTCTGATGAAGGCCCCGAATGGCGGGGCGGTCGCCAGCTTTGCTTCGTCAGGCCTCACGATCCCGGACGGCCAGCATGAAATGGGTCAGAGGCTGTTTCAGTCGCTCTACAGCGGTCAATCGATAGCGCTCGGCGACGCGACGCGGCTGGCAAAAGCCGCCACCACGGACATCGACGTCCGCCGCACGTGGATCCTCTTTGGCGATCCGACGATGAAGATCCGGTGAGCATGGCAGTGAAGTCAGTATCACCTGCGTGAGCGGGTGGTACCACCGCATTGCGCCGCTTGAGATTCAGCCAAAGAAAACCTCGGCCACTCGATAAATCTCTTCGTCGAGCCGCTTTAGCTCGCCGACTGCTTCGGCCAAGGGCACGCTGATGATTCTGTTGCCGCGGATTGCGGCCATCTCGCCCCACTTACCCTCGCGGACCATTTCATAGGCTTTGATTCCAAACCTGGTCGCGAGAATGCGATCGAAGGCGGTGGGCGACCCGCCACGCTGAACATAACCGAGTTTGGTCACCCTGGTTTGAATATCCGTGCAGCGCTCAATCTCTCTCGCTAACACCTCGCCGATCCCGCCCAGATGCTCGTGCCGGTAGATAGCGTTGTGCTGATCTTCGTTTATGAAAGGTTCGTCGGGATGCGGATGCGCATCTTCCGCGACTACTACGATCGAAAAGGCGCGGCCCTGTTTTTTTCGTTCATCAAGCAGAGCACAAACACGCGAGATTCTAAACGGGTGCTCGGGAATAAGAATGGCGTCCGCGCCGCCCGCCATACCACCGTACGCCGCGATCCAACCGGTGTGGCGGCCCATCACTTCGACTACCATCACGCGGTGATGAGACTCGGCGGTCGTATGCAGGCGATCAACTGCGTCGGTAACGATCGAGACGGCGGTGTCGAAACCGAAGGTGAAATCCGTTCCGTTAATGTCGTTGTCGATCGTCTTGGGAATTCCGACCAGTTGCAGTTGATGATCCCGCCAGAGCTCGAGCGCCGCCGAAAGAGAGCCTTCGCCACCGACGACGATCAATCCTTCGAGTCTGTGCTTGAGCCAATTCTCTCTGACACGTCCAAGGCACTCCGGGTCTCTGAGCGGGTTGTATCGCGAAGTCCCGAGAATCGTGCCGCCGCGGGGCAGTATGCCGGTGACCGAAGCCCGGTCCAACTCCATAACGTCATTCTCGGCCAGCCCCAGCCAGCCGTTGCGAATGCCCAGGACCTCAACTTCGTCCGCGTAAGCGCGTCTGACTATCGCGCGAATCGCTGCGTTGAGCCCCGGACAATCACCGCCCGCAGTTAAGACACCTATTCGCATATTCCAAGGATCAATCGGTCCGCCCTTTGCTTCAGATTCAATTGTGTGGTTTAAGATCATTGCCTCCGCAGTCGCCCAGTGTCAAACGACGGATGAATGGCAGGCGTTTGGAGTATTAAGTTCAGTTGGTTTTTCATCCGAACAAGAGCCCGACTGAAGTCGGTACTCTAAACACCGTTGCGCAAACAGAGCGCCCTATGGTGAATAGAACTTTGAGTAATCTCGAACCACTGATTCTGGCTATTGAAACGGCCACGCGCGCGGGCAACGTGGTGCTGGCGCGAGGCGCAGAGCTTCTGTGTTCAGCATCAGGAGATCCTTCGGCTTCGCATTCGACCGACTTGATTCAAACGGTCGAACGTATTCTGAAGAGCCGTGGAGTTAAGCTCAGCGACGTAGATTTGTTTGCAGCGGCTGTTGGACCCGGAAGTTTCACCGGCTTGCGAATCGGCCTGGCGACAATAAAGTCTTTCGCGGTGTGCACCGGAAGAAGTTGCGCCGGAGTTTCGACTCTGGCTGCGATAGCTCACGCGGCTGGCGCTTCGGAACCCACGGTGTCGCTCTTGCCCGCGGGACGGGGCGAACTGTTCGCGCAAATGTTTTCAGTTGAGAAGGGGCAGGTGAGGGAACTGGACACCGCCGCGCACCTCTCCCCAAACGCGATTTTGGAAAGATACGGAGAGGAGAGCGATCTGGTGTGGGCCGGCGAAGGCGCTCATGTGCACGCGGAAGCTCTGCGGGCGTGGGCCGAGACCCGAAATATCTCGTTCGACGATTCAAGCCTCGGTCGGACAGGATGGCGCCTCGCTCCGCTTACAGATCAACTGGCAATTTCGATCGCGGCTTTGGCGCTGGACGCATACCTTGCCGGAAACACCGTAAGCCCGAACGAGTTGCGAGCCGTTTACGTCAGGGCCTCCGACGCCGAAATTAACGAAAAATGCACGAAGTAGTCAGTCCCTATCCAGGTCTCTCAATTAGCCGAATGACTGAGCATGATTTGCTCGAGGTCGTCGAGATCGAAGAAGTTTCGGGTATCAGCGCCTGGGGTTGGGACGCTTATCACAAAGAACTGCAATCGCCGGAGGATGTGATCATGCTGGTCGGTAAGATCGAAAACGGAGGGGGCAATATTGCCGGCTTTATAGTCTCCCGCGTGGTGGCAGGCGAACTTCACATTAATAACGTCGCCGTGAGACCGGAATTTCACCGGCGCGGATTTGCCGCCCAGCTTTTGACGGCGGTGCTAAGAGAGGGTCAGCGCCATGGCGCCCGTCTCGCGTTCCTGGAGGTGCGGGCAGGAAATGCCGCTGCGCAGGGCCTTTATGGGCGCTGTGGGTTTCAAGTGACGGGACGGCGGCGGCGTTATTACAATCAGCCGGTCGAGGATGCGCTCTTGATGTCCCTTTTATTGGAAACTTGACCTTGATTTGCACACATGATTGGGCTAACATTTCGCCCATGACGAATCGCCCCGGGCTGTTCTCACCGCAAGCACTTTTTTCCAACCCCAATTCAATCGAGAGGAGAATACTGATATGGAAATGACTAAGGCGGAGAGCGTGAAGGACGAACTAATGACGAGCAATTCTGAGTTTCGCGAGCTCGCCCGCGAACACGGCCGTTACGAAGAGCGTTTGAGCGAACTGTCCGCACTTGCATATCCGAGCGATGAAGAGCAGTTGGAAGAGGTTACATTGAAGAAAAAGAAGCTTGCCATAAAGGACCAGATGTATTCATTGATGCTCCAGCACGAAAAGAGCACGGAGCATTAATTCTTGATACGGCTGGGCGGGCACGCCCGGTTCGTTTAAATTTCAACTCCAAACGGGGACGACAGAGCCGCTGTTGCGCCCCGTTTTGTTCTTTACAGGATTGCTGGTGTGGAGGTCCAGGAATTCGCTAATTGATCAATCACCGGGGCAGTAGCCCGACCGTGAGGGAGGGCTCAGGCTTTACGGGTCGCTAATATGAGCCCTCCCTAACGGTCGGGCTACCGCCCCGTTTGTAGGCACCGATCTTATAGCGAACTCTAGAGAGGGGCTAGAACGATCAGTTTCCGCAACCATGGTTCGCGACGGAATTCCATATGTAGTTATCCCTTTGGTGCTGGCGGTCATGCCAGTTGTCCTCGGGTATTGGCTGTTGGCTGTTCCTTTCGTGTTGATCGCCGCATTCATGGCTTACTTTTTCCGTGACCCGCACCGGTCAATTCCTACCGAGCCCGGCATAGTGTTGGCTCCGGCAGATGGTCTGGTCACAATCGTCAGACTGGCCGATGGCGCCGAGAATCCTGAGTCGCTGGTCAGCATCTTTCTGTCGCCCCTGGACGTGCACATCAACCGCTCGCCGATCAGTGGGATGATCACTGAAATCGCTTACAAAAGAGGGAAGTATTTGATGGCGACGAAGGCGGAATCCCGTTTGCTGAACGAGCAGAATACCTTGACAATTCAAGGCGACGGGTTGACTGTGAGGTGCACCCAGATTGCCGGCATCCTGGCCCGCCGCATCGTTTGTTGGAAGCAGCAGGGCGAAAGAGTAAAATGTGGCGAACGGTTCGGCATGATAAAGTTTGGCTCACGCACGGATGTGCTAATGCCGGCGAATGTGGATGTCGTGGTTCATGAAGGAATGCACGTGCGCGGTGGCGTTACGATCGTAGGAAGAATCCAGGGATGAGTGTTCCACGCTTACAAACGGGCACGCGCTTCGGACCCGCGCCGGCGCCTTCAGGCCACAAGGGCCTGAAGAAAGGCGTGTACCTGATCCCGTCGCTATTCACGGCGATGAACATCCTCGCGGGCTTCTATTCACTCATGACCACGATGAGTGGATTTCGCCTGTTGGGAATCGGCGGTGTATCTCAGATCAAAGAAGCGGCTGACCGTTTTGACTACGCGGCTATCGCCATCGGCTGGGCTTTTGTGTGTGACATGCTGGACGGGCGCATCGCGCGCATGACCAGGAGCACGACCGAAATCGGGATCCAACTCGACTCGCTGGCGGACATAGTGTCGTTCGGTCTGGCTCCGGCTATCCTGGCCTATGCCTGGGGTTATGGCACGGCGCTGCAGGATTGGAGTAACGCTCGGCAACTCGCGTGGTTTATCTCGTTCATGTTTGTAATCTGCGGTGGCTTTCGCCTGGCCAGGTTCAACGTTCAGGCTTCGCGTCCGCGTCCGCTCGCGGAGGGAACACCAAAGGTAGACAAGAAGAGCTTCGTTGGTTTGCCGATTCCGGTGGCGGGATGCTTAGTCGCCGCCATCGTTCACTTCGCGCCGACGCCAATCAAGTATGCGCCGCATCGTTTCGAAGTCCTGGCAATCCTAATGATGGTGTTGATGGGGTTCCTCAGTCTTTTGATGGTCACCACCTTACGCTTTACCAGTTTCAAGTCTTTAGGGACTGGCAGGCGTAATGCCCGGCTGGTAATTGCGATGATTGCCCTCGTGGGTTTGATCTATCTCTATTCGCAATGGGTCCTGCTGCTGATGTGCATTGCGTACGTGGTCCATGGTCTGCTTTCGCGCGGCTTAACCTCCCTCGGCCGGCGCTCGCCGGAAAAGCAAGCCGGGGAGATGCGCGAAGTCTGAAAGCCACCCGACGTCTTCTCACTACTGAAAAGCGATCCACGAATTCACACGAAATAACTCGAAACAAAGCCGGTGTTTCGTGTGAATTCGTGGATCGCTTTTTCTACCATCAGCCGCTAACCACCTTTGCCGATCACGGCAAAACAATTCCCCCGCTTGCTACGGGCTCTGCCCCGGTGCGGCAAACGCGAGCAATCCATGCGAAGTCGCAATGAGTATAAGGTTTTCAACCGCCAGGGGCGCTGCGCTGCTGCTGTTTTCTTCACCGAGCGACAAGGTATTCGCGGGCTTGCCATCCTGAAGATTGAGAACAATCGCGCTGTCCGTCGAGAGTGGTGTGAATAGAGCCCCATCCGGCGCGGTAAGTGGCCGTGCCGGTATCCGCCCCGGAAGCTGACGCCGCCATATCAGTGAACCCTTTTTGAGCGACAGCAGGTAAGCGAAATTATCCAGGGAAGCGACGAGCAAACCGTTGTCGACCACGCGTACTGCTTGTACCGCTGCGCCGGTCCGACGACGCCAGATCAGCTTGGAGCGCAATTCGCTGAACGCATATACGTAGCCGTCGCCTGAACCAAAATAGATTATGCCGTTGGCTATGCCGATTGGCCCTTGAATAGCACCATGCGTACGATACTGCCAGACGAGACGGCCCGTTGCCTGCTCAAGCGCGATCAGGTTGCCGCCTTCACTACCGAAATAAACCATCTGGCCCGACAGCAAGGGTTCACTCGAAAACCCTTCGGTGTATTGATTGATCCAAAGCGTGAGACCAGTATGCTTGTCAAAAGCATAGACTCTTCCATCGGCGCTGCCGGCAAACAGGGCCTTCTCACCGGCGCCCAAACCGCCACCGAGTGAGGCCGGCAGAGTCCTCATCCACAAGGTCACGCCCGTTGATTTGCTTAGAGCGCGGAGCGTCCCGTAAACATGCTTCTGCTCGGGGTCAGAATACCTGGTGGCTGCATAGACGACTCGCTCATCAGTGGTCGGCGCGGCCGAAAACTCGCCGCCGGCTTCAGCTTTCCATAATAGTTTGCCGTCCGCGGCATTAAGAGCTATCAGAACTCCCGCCGCCAATGGGAGAAACACTGTGGTCTTATCGGCAGCGGGTGTTAAGTTCGAGGTTTGATCCGATTGATAACGCCACTTTACGATCAGTGGTTGCGAAAGCGCGATTTGATTTTGCCGAGGAGGCCGCACGGCGGAGCCGGAGGAGGAAACCAACGGGATCGCCAGAAAACAGCAGGCAACTTTCGAAAGAATATTCCAGAGCTTCATTGTGAGGTTAGGAATCTCGGTTCATCTAAATCAGCGTACTTTCATTTCCGTAACTTGCTTGATAGCGTCCTACTTTGATTGAACGGCGTTTTGAGTACCGACTTTAGTCGAGCTTTGTGTTAAGCGAGAAGAACCCAACTGAAGTTGGCACTCTATACGCCGTTAAGTTATAACGCCACCGCTTGCTTTGCTCGTTTCTTTACTGCCAACCTATAATCCGAAGTCTACCAAGCTTCGCTATCTTTGACGCATAACGTAGCACGGAGGTTTTTCTTTTTTGCAGAGCTCAAGTCACGAAACCATAATCATACTCGACTTTGGGGGCCAGTACACCCAACTCATCGCGCGGCGCGTGCGCGAAGCGGGCGTTTACTGCGAAATTCTTCCTTACAACGTTCCCATCGAAGAGATTCAAGCACGCCGGCCGCGCGGACTAATCCTGTCGGGTGGCCCGGCTTCCGTCTACGACGATTCTGCGCCGCAGCCTAAACCTGGTTTGCTCGAAAGCGCCCACTGTCCGGTGTTGGGTATCTGCTACGGTCTGCAACTAATTGCCCACCGCCTGGGCGGGGAAGTCCAGCCGTCGACAAACAGAGAGTACGGCTATGCGCGGCTCGAGGTGGTGGACTCGACGAGCCAGTTATTCCGAGGGATGCCGGTCGAAATGGACGTATGGATGAGCCACGGCGATCACGTCACCGTTCTGCCTGAAGGGTTTCGCATGACGGCGAAAACTGCGGACGCGGTGAATGCATTTGAGAATTCGGACCGCGGTGTTTACGGAGTGCAATTTCATCCTGAAGTCGCCCACACGCCGCTCGGCGCGCAGATCTTGCGCAACTTTTTGTTTGAAGTGTGCGGCTGCAAAGGTGATTGGACGCCCACGGCCGCGATTGCCGAACAGACTGAGCTTATCAAAGAGAGGCTCGGCGACAACGGCCGGGCTGTTTGCGGACTCTCCGGCGGCGTCGATTCCTCGGTCGCGGCCGCGCTGGTTCATCGAGCCGTCGGCGACCGGCAAATCTGTCTTTTCATTAACAACGGTTTGTTGCGCGAAGGTGAATTTGAGTCGACCCTCGCTTTGCTGAAGCAGAAGTTAGAACTGAACATCGAGGGAATCGACGCCAGCCAACGCTTTCTCGATGCTTTGAAGGACGTAGTCGATCCGGAAACTAAGCGCAAGGTAATCGGCGCACTGTTCATAGAAGTTTTCGAAGAAGAAGCCACCCGCATTGGTGGGGTTGGGTTCCTGGTGCAGGGGACTCTTTATCCGGATGTGATTGAGTCCGTCTCTGTCCGCGGACCCTCAGCGACGATCAAAAGCCATCATAATGTTGGTGGACTGCCGGAAAAGATGAACCTGAAACTGATCGAACCACTGCGTGAGTTATTCAAAGACGAAGTCAGACTCATCGGCACGGAACTGGGAGTTCCGGCAGAGATCCTCTCCCGCCATCCATTTCCGGGACCGGGACTGGCTGTGCGCATCCTGGGCGATGTGACCGAGGAACGGCTCCGCATTTTGCGCGCGGCAGATCGAATTCTCGACGAAGAGCTGCGGCGGGCCGCTTTGTATGATTTTGTCTGGCAGGCCTTTGCTGTCCTGCTGCCGATTTCGACCGTCGGCGTGATGGGCGACGAGCGCACCTACGAACGCGTGATCGCCATTCGCGCCGTCACCAGCGTCGACGGAATGACGGCAGACTGGGCGCGTCTCCCGCATGATGTGCTGGCGCGCATCTCAACGCGGATTGTGTCGGAAGTCAAAGGAATCAATCGCGTGGTTTACGATATCAGCTCGAAACCTCCCAGCACTATTGAGTGGGAATAAGCGGGGCAGTAGCCCGACCGTGAGGGAGGGCGTAACAAGTCCGCGTAGCGGACGAATCGAAAACAGCCCAGCACTTCAGTGCTGGGTAAGCGAACCAACCCAATTCGCAAGCCCGTGAAGCGGGCGACTGAATTCATCGTCACTGGGCTTTCAATCTCAGCCGTCCGCTTCACGAACTCGCATCCTATTCGGGCCTGAACCCACCGATAAAAATCGGTGGGCTGTTTTCATTCGTCCGCTGCGCGGACTCTTTCTTTGCGAATAGACAATTTCAGGGAATGTGCCGCTTGCGATCACTCCTTCGGAAGTGGCATCTGTTTGAAGGACTTCATAAACTCCAACAACTGCATCTTTTCCTCTTCGCTTAGCTTGGTACCGTATTCGTGACCGGAATTGCTGTTGCCGGACTTTGTAGTATCCATCTCGAATCCCCGCAGCGGGTCCTTTTCGTTCACATAACCCAAATGCACGGCGTCATATTTACGACTGCCCACGAAAAACTTCGCCGGGCGCTGACCCGCCGGCAGCAGCAAATCATAAAGCGTCAACACTGAGCCGTTATGCAGGTAAGGAGCTGTGGCCCAAACGCCCGCCATCGGCCTCGCAGAATACACCTGCGGACCACGCCACTCAGGAGGCAGCCGGCCGTGGTTCCACGCTGTCTGCTCTGCTACTGGAACATTATTGTCTTTGTAGTACGCCTCCGCGATCTTGGGAACGAGGAGGGCTATCGCCTGAGGCAGAGGTATTTGTTGCCCCTTGTAAGTGACCGGCACCGGGAAGTTCTTCGCTTCATTGGGATCGGTACCGATTTCGGCAAGTGGATACGTGTTCAGGACCCAGCTTCCTTTGGGCATGTTGTCCGGTGGGGGCGAGGAAGCGAATTGCTCATGACAAGCCGCGCAGTTCTGTTGGTAGAGAGTTTTTCCTTTGACGGCTTTTTGCGCATCGATTGCTCCGAACTCCGCCGGCCAATCCGGAACCTGAATCTTGTAAGCGAGTTCTTCGAGGGCGTTCGTATTCCTGATATTCACGCTGGTCGCAAAAGTCCCAAACGTATGGTCATACGTCGCGCCGAGACCCAGGGCCTGGCCTATGTTTCGCTCCAGTATTGAATTCGTGTTAGCCGCGTAATGGAAGAACGCGGTTTCCGCGAAGCCCCAGAGATACGGATAACACACGGGCGCAGTAGCCGGTTTGGCGTCCGCGGGAAAGAGGAGGTTTCGCGCGCCGCCAAAAGCATCCACGCGACCATATCCACCATCGAGAGCGCCTGTCGTGCCGAGAGTTCCCAAAGATTTAAGCAGCTCCATATAGGAATAGAACAGTGCGATATACTCTTCAACATCTTTTAGAGTGTCCTGAATTGAGGATTGGCGCTCGCTTGGGGACTTAGCCTTGGCGAAGACGCCAGTGGGCGCGGGATTTTTCGTGGCTACCTTCTTTGCCGCCGCGGCGTACGTGTCCTTCGGACCTGTCTTCATCTGCGCTTTCTTGGTGGGCGCAGTCTTATGCTGCTCAACCAATGCACTGATTTGATCCGCCAATTCCTTTTCGAGATCTCCGTCCTTCTTTAAATCATCGAGACTCTTGTAGCGACTCAGGAGTTGGCGTGTCGTGTCGCTGGGGAGTTCGCTGACGGGTTCGCTGGCACTCAGTTTCCTTGGCATGGCCTTTGTTGCCGTTGGTTGCGCTGCAGCCGCATCGTGACTTTGCTCCCACCAACGTGCCAGGAATGCAAAAAGTTTTTCGGGACTCGTGACGGTGGCCTTTGAGTCTTCAAAGATTTCACCGTAAAAACTTCCGAGGTCGAACAGGTTCTGTCCCCCATCGACACGGAAACTGGTGTTCTGATATTTGAGTTCAGCTACGTGGCAGGCAGCGCAATTAACGCCAACCATTTCCCCCAGCGGCACCCCGCGGCGATTGGCCACGGTCAAACCGATGGGCAATCCCGTGGTGTCACCCGTGTCTGGAATCAGCCCAAAGCGTTCGGGGTTTTGCAGAAAGGGCTGGCCGTTCGCGGTCTGAAGAGCTTTCATCCACGCGTACGGAAAAATCTCGCTGCCCTCCGCCAGATGATAGAAATTCTGCCGGTCGGCGCCGGAGAGACCATTTTCCCCGATGGCGGAAGACGAAGACGAAGACGAAGAGGTCGAGTTAGTGTTCCCGCCATTCTGCGGCTTGCACGCGACGGCCAACAAAAGAATCAAACACACTGAGATCTTAGACGTTTTCATCGCGGTTCTCCTCTATTCCCAGGGCTTGGCACTGGAGTTGGTTGTGAGATCGGTTGCTCGACACGGTCTTCCCAGATTGAATAAACGCCGTCGTCATCAATACGACGGAACCTTCGCTCCCCCCAGAGATCGCTGCCAAGAGTCTTCCAGCGAGCGGCCACCTCAAATTGCGTCAATTGCCTTGCTGCCTACCCCACCGATCCCGGCTGACTTACCTCCGTTGTCGTCGTTGGCGGCAGCGGCGGTGGGTTTGGCGTGCTGGTCGTAGTTACCGTCGTTGATACGCTGGCGTCGACGCCCTTGGCCGTTACATACGAGCCTCCGCTGATTCCCAATAATGCCAGGATGCCGCCGGGGATCGCTGGAAACGAAGGCGGATTCGTGCTGACCATTATCAAGAACAGGCCCATCGCGATCACAAAGGTAAAAATCAGGAACTGAAATCGCGATAAGCTGGCATTGTTGTCCGGCGGGCCACTGATCAGGTACTTGAGTTCAATTCTCCCGATCAAAATCTCGAAGATAATCACGGCCGCGAAACACCCGAGGAGAATCGCGATGATCCATCCCATCACCAGTGCTAGAGTTTGCATGCTTAGTCTCCTTATTCTTCTCGTTGTGCGATCTTAAACTTTACTAAGTGACTCGAGCTTTTTTTGCAGACTGACTCACTGTTGTTTGAACAGGGAATAGCTCTTACCTCCCAGGTAGAGCGCATGGCTACCGAAGAGGGCTAAGAGCCATTTCGGATCTAAGGTTGGAAAGCCAGGCTCACCGCGAGCAATGGACTCCAGAACCTGCGAGAAAACATAGGATGCGCACGCCAGTGTCACCAGCAGCAACTGCAATCGTCCCGGACTAAAGACTCCGTGCTCGTCATTGAAGAGCCCCCGAGTGTTGATTTTGCCGGTAAGGATCTGATAGACGACTATTGCTGCCAGAGTACCCAGCAGAACCTCGATCTCATGTCGAGCGAACATCATCAGCGCTGTCATCTCAGACTCCTTTTAAGTGACCAGGCAATTCGTCAGGCGACCTTGGCTCGATCGTGGCGACGAGGTTTGCCACGAGGAAAGCAAAAAGAGCGGCATGACAGTATTCCAGCAAGACGAACAAAGTCAATAAGTTTTCAGGCTTTAGTTAATGAAAGTGTCCACTCAACTGCCTGAGTGAGAAATCCCCCGGGGGCTCGACTTGTTTTGGGGAGGGCTTATCATCCCTTCACTTCGGCCATTCGCTTGCTCACCTCAGCTCGCGCGACACGAAAAGCGGGAATGGATTCGTCGAGGCTAAGGATCTGCTCCCAAACTTCATGGCGCTCTTCGACGGGCCGGCCCATCCGGGCCAGCAACTCATCCAGCATCAGGTACGCATCCGCTACTGTGTAAGAAGGGGAAAGGCTGGGCCGGGCTCGCAGCACGGTAATCGCCTCGCGGTATTCGTTACGCTTGAGCAGATGCTTCGCCAACTCAACCTGCGCCCATTTGTAGTTGGGCTGGCGCCGCAATACCTCGCGCACAGACCGGAGCCCTTCATCAACGCGCCCCTGCTTTAACAAGGTTGCGGCGAGACTCGCATGACCCTCGACCCAGCGAGGTTCTTTCTTTACGAGCTCGCGAAACTCTCTAATGGCCGCTTCGCGATCTACAGGATCAGTGGCCAGGTAAACCTGCCCAATCACCCAATGCGGTCTGGCCAGGTTTGGATTGAGTGTCATGGCCAAACGAGCTTCCTTGATGGTCAGGCGGCGATTACGCTTCCAAAAATAATCAAACGCCTTATCCCAATGTTCCCGAGCGAGAGATGTGTTGGACATGAGAACCTCCGAAGTGAGTACTGCGGTGGATTATCGTTCGATTCGCACGAGGCGGCAAGGATTATTTGGGGAGCCGGAGGGCGCGGGGGCCTCGGACACTTAGCAATCACGGCGCCCCTTTGATAAATTCACCGAGAATTCCGAACAAGCGAGCTCCATGGGTTAGGTTTTCACCTTCTCTGGGGAAACAATTTTGATGATTTCATTCGCTTGCCCGTGCCGATAAGCTCCCTTCGGCGTGTTTTGGGTGGCCTTCTTGAGAGCCGCTAGAACTTCGGCCTTTGAGCGAGTTTCCAAATTGGTTGTCGGAAGCGGCGTCGTGGTAAAACCATTCTTGAAGAATTGTTGAAGTGCATTTTGATCCGTAAGGAGCCAAGTTTCGACGAAATGAACCATGAGATACAGGTGTCGTTCTTCTGCCCATACAGGACGTTGCCAATTATCGCTCGTTCGATTTGCTACAATATTCCAGACACTACTGCCTTCCGGCGCCTTCGTCTCGGAGTCAACCAAAAGCGCGCACAGGTCTTCAGGATGAACACTCTGGTGTGCGGCAAAAAGACGGAACGTTTCGGCTCGACCCTTACCACGAACAGGCTTTAAGCCATGATAACCGTGTTGACGGGCCAATTCATGTAACTCGTTCAGAAACTTCTTCCAACTTTCTCTGAAGGTGTTGCCCTCGCTCTTACCCTCAGCTCCTCCTTCTATATAAACGCGAACGAAGCGCTTCACCATCGATTACCCCCAAGCTCTCCCGAGGTCCAAAGTTCACCCAGAGTATGTTCTTCGCGCCAATGCTTATATTCATCTTGGGAGAATCGCGTAACGATGGATCCGTTCAACCCAGCGTCAAAGGCAAACAGTGCGTCGAAATCATCTTGTAAAGCCGTTAGAAGATGCTCAGAGTGAGTACTGACCAAAACTTGGGTTCTCTCTGAACACTCCACAATCATCCGAGCAACCATGCGAATCATGTCGGGATGCATTCCGAGCTCTGGCTCTTCCAGGCAAATTATGGGAGGCGGAGTTGAATTAAGTAGTATTGCCGCGAGCGCCAAAAAACGAAGAGTTCCATCCGAAAGTCGTTTTGCCGGTACGGGAAACTCAAACGGTGCTTCTTGCAGTTCGAGTCCAACGTTGCCGAATATTTGTCGCGTTACGTAATCGAGATATGTCTCTTTTAGTTCTTTTAGTCGCTCTCGGATTTTCTCATGCGTGGGCGTACCTTTCAGACCGTCTAGCACGAGCGCGAAGTCGTTCATAGAATCCGACAGTATCGTGTCGGAACGTCCTGCCGGTGTCGGCTCACGAAGTCGAGACGAACGTCCGAAGCTCCATTCAGAATAGATCCGGCATCTCGTATACAAATCTGCCAACAGCGTGATTTCCGGATATTGACCGACGTCGCGTATTTGACTGAGTATTGAGCGAAACGGATCGTACTCTGTATCTCCCATTCTACGTTCGCGTCGACGCTTCCCGGTGCCTACCGCAGTAATGGTCGCGCCGCTGCGATATGAGCCAATGAAATAAGCTTCTGCTTCGCCTTCGGTATGAGTACTCGAAATGACTTCTTCGAGGCGGGCACGGGCCTTCAATTCTGGTCCTAATTTAAGTTGGTGGCGAATCTCCTTGTGAGTTTCAGGCAGGCTCGCCGTGACTTCCAGAAATGCCGTAGAAGATTTTTCTTTAGGTCCCTTATAAAGCCAATCTTGGAAGCCCGAGTCCTTAAATGTCTCTTGAATGTCGGATGGAGCGTACCGTAGAACCCGAACGCAATCTATTAGGTTTGATTTGCCGGATCCATTGGGCCCAACTAGGATATTTAGCCGCCCGAAATCGAAGACAGTCCTCTCACCAAACGATAGCAACCCTTCAACGACCAGTTGTTGAATCGCCAAGCGGATATCCCAATCGCTTGTCGTTGGGCCAAGCCCAAGAACATCGTCCGCTGTTAGTTCACGGACCGGATCTTTCGACCGTTTTGGGCTAATTCGCTCTACAGCTTCCTTGGATCGCATCAGATGTTTTCGAACAACTCTTCGTTCGGGGAAATTGCTGGTTCGAGACTGTATAGCATTCGGAAGTCATCGTTTACTTCGCCACCCGGTTGGTTCGAATAGCCAAATTCATAGGCAAAGATTTCTACGATATCCATGCTGGTGGCGGCTTCGACGTTTACGCCAAAATTGCGATAAAGAACTATTGCAAGATCTATAACGGACACGGGCATCGAAAAAAGAAGGTGTTCGTACGCGCGCCTCCCATGATCCGGAGGCAATGAATACTTGGTACCCTGAATATTGACTACCTGACGGAATGCCTTTCCGATCCGCAGCGAGCTTGGGGCGTAAGAACCCGCTACATTTTGATTAAGCCAAAGATTTTTGTTGCTGGGCGCTTGTTCAGTGAATAGCTTGATGTAAGGGGTGCCGAGGGGATGATCTTTTACGGAAAAGAACTTCTTGAAATAAGATATAAACTCCGGCTTTAGATCGTCTAACCTTCCAAGTTGCGACGATAGTTTTTGAAGGTATAGATATCCGGAAAAAAGGGTGTGTGTCTTCTGTTCGCGAAGATTGTGAAGCGATCTCGCGATGATCGGCTTCCGAACCACCTTCATAACTGCGCCCCCTTCCCGGCTGCTGACGAATCCAGATCGACGCCGAAACAAGAACGACCTAGTTCCTGGGCAACATCCAAAGTTGTGCCTGTTCCCATAAATGGATCCAGCACTACGCCGGGCACAAACTCAACTCCGCAGCCGCAATCGGTCCAGCCGCTAGACTTTCGCTTCGCGAATGTGAATTCTCTGAAATACCCTCCCAACATTTCCTTTGCTTCCGCGGCTAATTTTCTCACTTCTTGTGCGTTTCGATCAGTACCATTCTGGGTAAACCGCGCTTTGCCAGCATCCGAAATCCCGGTAGCTTGGATCGCGGCAATATGTTCCGCCGTCAATCCCTTTTGCTTTGCTAGTTCCATCGCTCGTCTGGCCTGCGGCCGGAGCAGATTGAGTTCTCCAGTGCGTTCAACGATTCTTCTGCGCGGTATTCCGCACTTTTTGCACACTTGCTTTGGACAAGCGAGCGTTATCGCGCGTCGTACTATTTCACTTGGGAATGGGGCAAGGTGTTTTCCGAGATTTCTCTGCCGCTTAATTTTCCAGACATCACCTGGATTCGCGCCCGTATTCTTGTTGCTGTACTGCTCTGCATATCCGAAGAGATCGTAGTAATAACCATTCAAAGCAAAATGAAGAATATATTCATGCCTTGGCGCTAGCCGGTCCTTCGCCGGATCAGGCGTTCCGCCCGTCTTTACCCAAACGATGCGATTGCGGAGTCTCCAACCATGTGCCTTTGCTTCAACCTCAATACTGCTGGGAATACCCTGCAAGCTTGTCTGCCAGTACGTATCGCCAATATTGAGAAAAACTGATCCTGAAGGCCTCAACACACGTTGCCATTCATCCATTGCCTTCAAAATATTGGCGACGTATCCTTCGGGAGTTTTCTCCTGACCAATTTGATTTTCCAGCTTGTAGTCTCGTTTTCGCCAGTATGGAGGCGAGGTCACCACCAAATCTACGCTCTGATCTTCTACTTCCAACAGCTTACGGGCATCTCCCGTGTACACTTGACGGAAAGGCTTTGCTGTTTGAATCATCTCATCCGTCTGATCGCCGTACGATAACATAACGGTTTCATTCTGACTGATTTTGCGGCTAGCCTTCATCGCTGTGGCTTTCCTGTCAAAAAAGATTGAATATTACAGACGCCGACATGATACAGCAATCGCTGAACGCATCAAGTTGCTCAACTCGTCAGTGGAAATAGGAACCCTCGTTCGCAAAATCCCCGAATCGTCCCACGGGACGGCCCGGGTAATCGCACAATCCCACCCGGTTGACGGAATGGGAATCTGGGCTCGTATGACGTCCGAATGGGCCGATGGTATGAGTAATCGGTTGTACACAGACCTACTGACCATTTAGGACCGACACTCTATCGCGCCAACCAACCCTCCGCCCGCCCGAACCGGCACTCCGGCCCTGCGAGCCGACACGCTGGCGGTCCGAATCAGCAGTCCGGACCTGCGAACCGACACTCCGGACATGCAAACCGACGCGCCGGACGTGCAAACCGACACGTCGGTCGTGGGAACCGGCGCTCGGACTTTGCAAACCGATGCTCCGGTCGCGTTATCTAGGACGCCGGTCGCGCGAACTAGCAGTCCGGTCGCATGAACCCGCCGTCAGTTTGTGCGAGAACGCTGGCCGGGCGCGCATAACGCGAGTCCGGCCGAGCATTCTGGCGTTCTTAGCTGTCTTTTCGCTGACGCGCGAACTCTAACCCCTTGACCTTTTTGTAAAGCTGGCTCTTCGTTCCCAGGGCAGCCTGGATATAGCTCTTGACCAGCAACGCCGTATTCACGATCGAGTCATCGTCCAGGTATAGCAGCCGATCGCGCTGGCCGCGGGCCTGGTTGAGTGTCGCGGAGGTGGTGCTCACTGCGTTGCTCTTATCCTTCAGGTCGGCGGCGAATGCAGTCAATGCTGCTACCTTCAACTCAGCCTCGTTCGGTTTGTAAGCCGGGACGTTTTTGACCACTTCAATGTAAGACTCGAAGTGGCCGACCTGATTGTCGTAGCTCATCTGTGAAGAGGAACGGGTAGTTGGGCCTTCGCCGGCCGGAGCAGTAGGAGTCGCGTTGGGATCGGCTTTTACTTTCGGTGATTTGCGCCCGCCGCTTAACTTGCGGATGAAGGTCTCGGCATCGGCGGTAACCGGCTTCGGCGCGCCCGACGCTTTGAGAAAGTTGCGCGAACGGACCGCGAGGGTGCGCAAGCCGCCGAAAGCAGTTTCGCGATCGGTAATCGCGAGTCTGTTCGGCGCACGCGCGGCTGAGACCGCCGAGGCCGACGCGTCGCCGGCATCGTACTGGGCTTCGAGCGCGGATTTTTTCAGCTTACTGTTTGCCGGGTTGTAGTTTGGATCCGCAGAAACCTCATCAATCAGTTTGCGGAAGTTACCAAGCAGCTTTTTGTCTCCTGATTCAGTTGGCATTTGTCATCCTCCCAAGGTGAAGTTTGAGTTGACCGTCGTACATGGTTGCGAGATGCGTGGCAATCGGGCCTTTGAGTTCTGCCGCCGTCGCTCGGAGGCGAGCAGATGCCTGGCAACGATCGGTTAACTGAAACGGTTGTGAGTTTGGCTGAATCGCTGAGTCAGGCAGCTCGGGAGTCAGCCGTGATTTTGAGCGCCCTGCTTGAAAAACCCCTTGATGGCGGGAAGATAAATCAGGGCGCGGCGGGATGTCAATGGGAACAGTGAGCAGTGTGCCGTGTGCAGTGCGCAGTGAACGGTAAGCAGTGACAATGAGGGTGGCTTTGCCACCTGATTTGCTTCGTCCGTTTCTACTTATCCTTTGGCTTAAATCCAATCAGACGCCGCGGGGCTTTCGCCGGAATGATTAGTTGTCGAATCGCTTCAAAGATCGTCTGGATCTGTTTGTCGTGGCCCGCTAAGTGTCGCTCAAGCTCATTTACCTTTTGCGCAAGTTCCTGGTTTGAGGTAAACATCTCTCGGAGGCGCATTCACGCCCGCATAATCTCGATGTTTACTGTTACAGCTCTCTTGCTGCGCAGAACGCTGGACAACACCGCCACGCCTTGCTCGCTGAAGGCGTAAGGTCTCGATCGGGGATCGCGATGCTTCTGTGAACCGGTCACAAACTGTGACCGGTTCAACTCGACAACTTCCTCAGCCGTCAGCCGAAACATGAAGTCAGATGGAAAGCGATCGAGGTTTCGTCGTACCGCCTGATTGAGAGCTTTTGTCTCAACGCCGTAAAGAACAGCCAGGTCGCGATCCAACAAGACCTTCTGCCCGCGAATTATTACGATCAGAGCGTGAATTCGGTCGGCTGGAAGTGATGGCGCATTAACTTTCACTGTTATCCTCACTCAATGTCCCAAACGTGCCTTGAGAGTTTATCTCGCTCTGCAATCCATCAATTCTTGCATGGGCTGCGGGTAACAAGCCCGGTGGAATGCACGGTCCATGAAGCGGAGACTGAATTCATCATCACCTGGCTTCAATCTCACCCGCCCGCTAGCGCGGGCTGGAAGGCTTTATCTTCCGACGCACTCCACACCGCGCACTGCGACGTGATATAGTGCCGATCCTTCGAGTGGTTATCTAACAACCCGATTTGAAATTGATTCTTTCATCATGCCAGACAAAGATTTTGTTCATCTCCATCTACACACCGACTACAGCCTTCTCGACGGCGCGATCCAAATAACTCCACTCGCCAAGCGGACTCAGGAACTTGGGATGACGGCGTGTGCCATGACCGATCATGGAAACATGTACGGGGCGATCACTTTCTATAACACGATGAAGAAGGAAGGGATCAAGCCGATTATCGGATGCGAAACTTACATCGCCACCGGCAGTCGCAAGGATCGCGGTGGTCGCGCAGCCCCAGGCGAAAAAATTAACCATCATCTGATTCTCCTGGCAAAGGATCTCGAGGGCTATCGCAATCTTTCGCGGCTTACTTCAAAAGCCTTCACTGAGGGGTTCTACTACAAACCTCGCATCGACAGGGAACTGCTGGCCGAGCATAGCAAAGGATTGATAGCTCTCTCGGCATGCATGTCGGGCGTACCGTCAGCGATGCTGGCTAAGGAATGCCCGGATGACGCCGCTGCCGCAGCTTATGAGTTTCAGGAGATTATGGGTGAAGGGAATTACTTTCTCGAGATTCAGGAGCACGGACTGGAACCGCAGGCTCGCATTCGAAAACCACTGGTCGAGTTATCGAAGCGCACCGGCATTCCCCTGGTGGCCACAAACGATGCTCACTACCTGATGCCGGATGACGCTCGGGCCCATGACGTGCTGTTGTGCATTGGTTCCGGGAAAACTGTGAACGATACGAATCGTCTGCGATACGGCACGCCGAACTTCTATGTGCGTTCGCCCGATGAGATGTGGCAAATTTTCGGCAACGAACTCCCAGAGGCTCTGCAACGTACCGTTGAGATCGCTGAGAGATGCGACTTAAGCTTGCCGCACGGCGTCAACTACCTGCCCAACTATCCGATTCCTGCGTCGGACGCCGGTCTTTCCGCCAACGAATACTTTGAGAAGACCGTTCGCAATGGTTATCAGACGCGCAAAGCTCAGGTCTGGGACGGAGAATCAGCCAGAGGCGAACTTACCCACACCTTCGAAGAGTATGAGAAACGGCTCTGGCATGAGATCGAAGTCATTAAGCGCATGGGGTATGCCGGCTATTTTCTTATCGTTTGGGATTTTGTAGCCTACGCCAAGGATCATGGCATTCCGGTCGGACCAGGTCGTGGCTCTTCGGCCGGATCGCTGGTGGCGTACTGCCTCGGTATTACCGACATCGATCCTTTGAGGTACAACCTCTTCTTCGAGCGGTTCCTGAACCCCGAACGCGTCTCAATGCCAGATATCGACATCGATTTCTGTGTTCGCGGCCGCAGCGAAGTAATTAACCACGTGGCAGACCTCTACGGACGCGATTCGGTATGTCAGATTGTGACCTTCGGGACACTGGCATCACGGGCCGCAATCAAGGACGTCGGTCGCGCGCTGGACATGCCGTATGCCGATGTCGAGCGCATCTCGAAGTTGATCCCGCCGCCCGTTCGCGGCCGGAACGTCAGTATCGAGCAGGCTATTCAACAAGTACCTGAGCTCCAGAAGGCAATGGAGACTAACGATCAGGTCCGGGACGTGATAGACCTCGCCCGTCGAATTGAGGGATGTGCGCGCCACGTTTCGGTACATGCGGCGGGTGTGGTGATCACACCTCAACCTTTGGAAGAACTAATTCCAATCGCTGTCTCAGCCAAAGATGAAGTCACCACCCAGTACGAGATGTCCGACCTTGAGAAGGTAGGCGTACTTAAGATGGACTTCCTGGCGCTTAACACGCTTACGATCATAAGCGACTGCTTAAAGAGCATAAAGCGCTCGCTTAACCAGGATGTGGAGTGGTCCAAGGTTTTGCTTAACGACGAGAAGACTATGCAACTGTTTGGCGAAGGCCGGACGGATGCCATATTTCAGTTTGAATCCTCAGGAATGCAGGAAATCTGTCGTAAGCTCAAGCCCAAGAGTATTGAGGACCTCTCGGCGCTTAACGCCCTCTACCGGCCCGGTCCGATCGACGGTGGAATGGTCGATGACTTCATTCTGAGGCACCACGGCAAGAAGAGCGTTAGGTACATTGTCCCGGAGATGAAAGAGATTCTGGACAGTACTCAGGGCGTCATCGTCTATCAGGAGCAGGCGATGCAACTGGCGCAAAAGCTGGCCGGATACACAATGGCCGAGGCCGACAGCCTGCGCAAGGCGATGGGCAAGAAGAACCGGGAAGAGATGGCTCAGCAGGAACAGAAGTTCATCCTCGGCGCCGTGGCCCGCGGAATCAAGCGCGATAAGGCCCAGCAGATCTTCTCCCTAATGGCGCAGTTTGCGGATTATGGCTTTCCCAAAGCGCATAGCGTTGCATATGCCTATCTCGCATTTCAGACCGGTTATCTCAAGGCCCACTACGGCGAACATTTCTACGCCGCCGTCCTCTCGAATGAAATCGACGACACCGCGAAAGTCTTTCGGTATACGAAAGAAATGCGGGGGCAGGGAATTGTTCTGCTGCCGCCGGATGTTAACGAAAGCGACATCGGTTTTACTGCGCTGAAGGGTGCGATCCGTTACGGTCTTGCGGCCATCAAAGGCATCGGGTTCAACAGCGTCACGGCGATCATGAAGGCGCGCCAGGCCGGCCCGTTCCGATCGCTTTTCGATTTTACTGAGCGAGTTGAAGAAGGCTCGATTAACAAGCGGGTGTTGGAAGGCCTGGTATGCAGCGGGGCGTTTGACTCGCTGAACCCCGCGGCCAACACCAGCAATCATTGGCGGGCGCGGCATTTTGCGGCTATCGATATAGCTATGGCGCGTTCGGCCAGAGCCCGACGCGCGAAAGCGATGGGCCAAAACGATCTATTTGGCG
>DATHHW010000145.1:0-4634 GCA_035317005.1 Pyrinomonadaceae bacterium
TAGTTGATGATAAGCGCCAAGATCGGCAAAGATGTTGTAGCGCAGCCCGGTGATCGTGCCGTCGTTTTTGCAGCCGACTTCGATGGTGCCGACCTGAGCGCGACCATGAATAGTCCCTTGCATGTTTTCGCGGCGCGATTCGATCCATTTCACGGGTTTGCCGAGTTGTATCGAGATCCAACTTAGCAGCGCCTCTTCGGCATAGACATTCAGTTTAGAGCCGAAGCCGCCACCCACCTCAGGCGTGATTACGCGCAACTTGTTTTCCGGGAGGCCTATCATCAAGGCGACCTGGGTGCGCATCAAGTGCGGAATCTGTGTGGACGACCAGAGCGTTAACTCCTCCTCACCGGGAAAATAACGTGCCAGCACTCCACGCCCCTCCATCGCGATTGGCGCCAGGCGTTGATGAACCATTCGCTGACTGACGATGTGATCCGAAGACTTCAAGGCAGCATCGATGTCACCTTCGCCAGAGGTCAGGGTGTATGCGATGTTGTTGCCAAACTGTTCATGAATTACCGGGCCGCTTTTCGCGGAGGCTTCAACATCAACCGCGGCAGGCAGTTCTTCATAATCAACTGCAATCAGATCGGCCGCATCGCGGGCAAGATATTTATCCGTAGCCACTACCGCAGCGATCGGGTGACCGACAAAGAGAGCTTTGCCGGTCGCGAGCACGCGGTAGTCCGGAACTTTCAAATCGGGCAGGGCGGCGGCGCAGGGTACCGGACCAACTTTGGTGGCGATGTCTTTGCCGGTATACACGGCCACCACGCCCAGGGACTTCACCGCCTCAGCAATATCAATCTCGGCGATACGCGCATGGGCATAGATCGAACGAACGAACGCGACGTGCAACGTGTCAGGCAACCGGACGTCGTCGACGTAATGCGCGAGGCCTTTGATCAGCCGAGGGTCTTCGGTGCGCTTGATTCTCTGTCCTACATATTTGCTCATGAAGCCTCCGATAGAACGTGTGTCATTGCTTAGAGTGTGGACCAGGCCGGTCGTGTCGACGCGGCAGACACAGATCCGCTGTCTAAACAAATCCGAAAGAGGATCCTATTCATTTTCCGGCAGCCACTTTTTTCGCTGCATACTCGACCGCTTCCACGATGTGCTGGTACCCGGTGCAGCGGCACAAATTCCCTTCGAGGCCGTGTCGGATTTCAGCGCGCGACGGATCGGGATTGCGATCGATTAGTTGAGTAGCCGCAATGATCATCCCGGGCGTGCAATAACCGCACTGCAAGCCGTGCTTTTCCCAGAATCCTTCCTGCACCGGGTGCAGCTTGCCGTTAGCAGCGAGCCCTTCGATCGTCGTGATGTTCGTGCCATTAGCCTGGACAGCAAACATCGTGCATGACTTAACGGCTTGCCCATCGAGCAGAATAGAGCACGCGCCGCAGATCGAAGTCTCACAGCCGACATGCGTGCCTGTTAGTCCCAAAAGGTCGCGCAGATAATGGACGAGCAGCAGGCGCGGCTCGACCTCGTGGTGATGATCGACACCATTGACGTTGATACTGATAGCCTGTTTCATAAGCTACCTTTCTTAATTGAAATCGTTTGAAGACGGATTACTTAGTGCGAGGAACTCTTCTATGCCAGTTCATAGCGAAAAGTCAACTGAGAGTTGGAGAGCCGGGCGCGAAAATTCTGTGGCGGCGAGGAGCGATGATGATGCCGCGTCAGGTCATACTATTTTCTAATCTGTGGTCCTCTTTGACTGGCGATATTTCTTAAACGCTCGATAGTCCTTGGGAATGTCCAGCTTCTTCAATTGTCTCCAGGCGGCCATTGCCTGCTCCCTGGTTGAATTCTTTTCCCCAACTAAAAAATCAGAAATGAAATTGATATATCTGCCCGAAGGAGCCTGGGAAAACTTGCCCTCCAACTGATTTAGCTTGACGTATTGTTTTACCAGGTCTTCGTACGTGATTTTGCTGCCTCGATCAATCTGGTCTTCTCGCCAACGGTTGAGTCGATAGCGTGCGCCTGGTTTCCTTTTGAGATTTGGAGCAATCTTCAGGGCTTCTTTGACAATGAAATCCTTGGTTTCCTTGTTGCTGGTATAGCTAACTACTGGAAGTTTAAGATTGAGCCCTTTTTCAATATCGCTGACTCCTGATTTTGAAAGATTTTGTCGAGTCGGACTCTTAACTTGACCGGTTCGCAAAAAATGCTTGAGTAGTTTTTCGAGTTCGTCCTTGCGAAGTTTTGATGCGAATGGAATCCCAATTTCATCAGCGAAGGCCTTGATTTCAACCGCATACCAATACCCATTGTCGAACTGCGCTTCGGTCATAGATTTCGACAGCTTCGGTTTTTTTGGCATCTTCTTCCTTGCCGGGAATATCGTTTAGAGGCGGCAGGTAACAAAGGGCACAGGTCTGAAGATAGTCCAGCGGCAGATCACCGCCCGCATGAGTGTTTGTAACTTAGTGAGGCGCGGGTCTTAGTTCGCCTCTAAACAGATAATTTAGACCGTCGCTTTGTGAATCTGTCGCTTCAGACGATGTATGCGACGGCGCACGGCCTTAAGTTGAGCGTGGTCATGCGCCGCGATCGCACTCGTGCGTCGACCTTTTAGTTCCTTAATCCGTGTTTTGATCGCAGCCTTGTCGATGCCGACAACCTCGTGATGCTCATGCATCTCGATGTTCAAGGCCTTGCAGATTGCTACCACCAGGTGCTCTTTATTCAATTGCGTATAACCCTGCACGGCTTCGTGCTCGATGTCTTTGGCTATCTCGCGCAACTCGGCCAGGGTTTTGTGTCTCAGTTCGTTATGTGTGTACGCCATTAGGGTTCGTTCTCCTCACTTCGATGACCAGATCTCGTTGAAAAATTCCGTGATTTGTAAATATTTCTGACATATCATGTCGAACCTGTCATGTCGAGTCAAACTCCGAAACGGGCGCGGAAGATTCTGATCCGGGTGATTGCACTGGTGCTGGCGCTGCTTATCTGCGGCGCGCTTTACGATCTCTATTACCCGCGAACCACCCGGATGCGCGAGTTCGACCCGGACGAAGTGGCCCGGTTGGAAACTGCGATGTGGCGCTCCTATTACGAAAAGCGACGGGTGCAATTGTTCAATCAGCTCGCTGAATTGCTGCGCACGCAGTATCGCATGTCGCAGCTCAGATCGAATCAGGTTGCTTACTATGGGGCGAACGCTGCCTTCGTTTTCAAGCAAGGCCAACAGCGGTCGGATTACGAAAAGGCCTTGCCCGATCTGGTGAAGTTCTATGACGCCATTCGCAAAATGAGCGATATCCCGTTTGATGTGGATCGGGCGGCGCGGCTGGAACTCGAATGGTGGATCATTCATCGCCAGCGCGCCCAGCACCCGCCCGGCGATTTGGACAAAGCCTTAGCTGAATTGCAGGCCGAGATTTATCACGTCCCGGTCGATCGTCTGATGGAGCACGGACGATTGCGCGCCGAAGCCATGACGATTCGCGATACGAAAGCAGAGAACGGCGGCGTGACGGAAGCCGATTGGTCCCGCATAAATGAATTGCTGAAAGAGTCGTGGCAATCGCTGGCCAAAGCCGTGAAGTCGTGAAAGTCCGGCGTTCCGTTTTCAGGCGGACGCGTGATTCAAGCTGAAAGCACAAATCGCAAGTGAAAACGGCAAAAAATGACGAACCAACGAGCACCCGGGGCCCTCTGACTTGGCCCTTGCCACTTTGCCACAAGTTAGGGCATAGTATGGCAGTTATTCCTTCTCTCGCGCATCAACGGTGATGCGCCCCGCGCCTACGGATTGGCGGCGGCGTTACGGATAGTTCGAGAGCAGGTTGTTTTCAACCGGAGAAGAGAAGCCGCTCATTTTGGTGAGCATCCGAAACGCAAGCCTTCGCTGCAGCCGTTACTACGAAGCCACCTTCCGATTCGAAGCTTCTTAGCCCAAGCTTTAAAGGAGAGTTCAACTCATATGTCAATGAAACTTTACGTCGGCAATTTGTCCTTCCAAACTTCCAGCGAAGATCTGCAACAACTTTTCGCGCAGGCCGGCACAGTGGAATCAGCCAGCGTCGTCGAGGATCGCGAGACAGGTCGTTCGCGCGGCTTCGGTTTCGTGGAAATGGCTACGAAGGAAGAAGGCGAAGCGGCCATTCAGCAGTTCAACGGCAAGGAATTCAACGGCCGGAACCTGAACGTCAACGAAGCCCGGCCCAGAGAGGACCGCGGTGGACGCGGCGGCGGTGGTGGCGGACGCGGCGGCGGTTATGGCGGAAACCGTGGCGGCGGTGGTGGACGCGGCGGCGGTTATGGCGGTGGCGGCGGTGGTGGTGGGGGTGGCGGTCGCAACGATCGCGCACCTCGCTGGTAACCAGCGGAGTAGTCGTCTTTTTGGAGTGCAGCAAGTTCCGCTGCACTCCATTCAAGCGCAAACAGTCCTATTTCAGGAGGGGCGCGCTCGCGCTGTGTTGATTTACCGGCACCCCGCGCTTGTTTTTCATGCCCGTGAAAGAGCCAAAGGTGGAAAAGCCAACCTACGCGGTTGGCGATCGCGTCGATAAGTTCTGCGCCAAGTGTCAGGAGGAGCGCGGCCACATCGTCGCCACCATTACCAAACGCGGCCAGATATCGCGCGTACGCTGTCCCAAATGCGGAGT
>DATHHW010000146.1:0-3292 GCA_035317005.1 Pyrinomonadaceae bacterium
CGTTCAAATAACGATGCGCAACGGTCAATTGCAGGTTGGCCATTGGCTGGACGTTTGCGACCGTGTCGACTTCCGTAAACCCTTTATCGAACGCGGGCAGTTGTGAATTCACCGAGAAAGACACCCACGGCAACGGTGAAAAGCGGATATTGTTAAAGAGGTTTGAGTAGTCCGTGCGATCGAAGGGATTATTGAAGTTCACGTCAACGTACGTATCGAGCTCGAACCAGGTGATTGTTCTGTCGTCTCGCCGCGTTTCCAGCTTATTGCGAACTCCCACCCGCCAGATGGTCCAATCATCGATAGTATCGATGGTTGTAAACTGGGGAAAATCAATTGCCGGAAGTTGGGTCGAAGGCTGAAACCGATCAAGCGCCAAAATTGATGTTGGGTTAGGTCCATCCTCTTTCACGTAGGAAAAGTTCGTGAACGGTTGGATAACATGCATGAGTCCGTCCAGTCCAAACGCGCGACTTTGCACGTTCTCCCACGTACGTGAGATTTTGAATGAAGCTTCGGCGCCTGTATCGAAGACCGAACGAAATGTGTCTCCGTCGAACTTGACTGGATTAACCAGCGTTGGAGGGGGAAGAATGAAGTTGGGTACGAGCGGGTTTGATGGCGGTATAAAGGTAGTCGAGTCCAGATCCCACGTCTTGCCATAATAGGTTCCGCGATAGCCGACCCGCGGCACGATCGAAAGCCACCCAAAGTAAGTGTTTGGAAAGGTTAATTGGTGGAAGGTGTCGAGACGGTCCGTGCCATAATTCTCAAAGCCTAAACCTTGAGGGAATTGTAGGCGCAAATTGGCAAACCCGGTCTCGCCTTCATAAAAAATGGGTCCGCCAAAAAGCGCGTGACGTTTGATGTCCAATACCACTTCCGGCTGGCGTTCTGTTGTAGTGAAAAACTGGTTCGCCTGAAAACGCTCGATAGCCGTCAGGGTGTAAAAAGGGTCCGTCTTTGTTACCGCGAGCACATTGTCTGGAACGGGATCGATGCGAAACTCACCTTGGAAGAAGTCCTGCATCACGTATTGGTCACTCAGCTTGGTGAGATTGGCGAGGCCATAGATATCGTCTGTAAAGTTGGTCGTATCTGCGAGGCTGACCCGGTATCGGCCAGTAGGAACGTCTTTTCGCGGAACGTTGGTTTCATTCAGGTTCGGGTTTTGATCCTGGAGGTAATACGTTTTCAGCCGTGCCTGGCTGTCGTTGAAATAATCCATGGTCGAATCCAACCCCACGGCTACACCTCGCCGGCCTCGATAATCGAGCCGGAACCGGCCCCTGATGTCCTCTGTGATTGGGAAGGTCACTTGAGTGAGGAGCGATGGTCCCCATGAACTCAAATACGCTGGCGAAATCGAAAAACTAAACGCCTCATTGAGTGATTGGTAAAGATAGGGCCACCAAAAAACAGGCACCTTCCCCACGTACGCGGTTACGTACTGAAAAATCACACGATCATTTTCGTAAACGCGAATCGTTCGGGCGCGGAGATGGAAGTCGTTCTTCGGTGAATCGTGAGTCGTAAAGGTGCCGTCCTTTATGAGATAACCGTTCTCAGAAATTGAGGTTACATGGCCGCCGGTCAGGAAGTAAGGCTGCGACTCCGTTCGCGCATTGAGCGCTTTGATTTTTTTAGTCTCCGTGTTGTAAATGCCACTCTCGGCGATGTACACGCTCACATCTCGGTAGATCCGCACGTGGCCTCTCAACTCTACGTCCTTCGTTGTGGAATTGTATTGCGCGTAGTCGGCGTAGATATCCGTGTTGCCGATATGAATCGCGACGTTATCGCGGGCCGTGGCAAGGCCGTTCTCATAGGTCGTTTCCCCTGTTGAAGTGATTTCAATAGGAGCTTTCTCCGGAGTCTTGATCTCTCCCTGGATCAAACCGGCACTGGCCAAAAGGGTGGTGATCAAGAAGACCAGCGTTCGCATGGCGCACGCCGAACGTACCGCGCAAGCGCCTCCCTGCAAAGCTAAAAGCGCTTTACGCAATAAGAACGTCCGGTACGCAGGAGCGGGTTGAAGCGACATCATCGCGCGTTCTGTCTTGATTAAGCAATCAATTGACGGTTTTCTTCATCCCGACGTGAGCAAGTCTGTCGATCAGATCTTCGTTACTGCAAAACAATGGCTGCTGTCGTGGCTGATGCCCGCCCCTGGCTGGGTTATTCAGGTCGCGTCGAGTCTGATCAATATTTTCGCGCTCCTATTCGTATTCCTGACGCTGTTCGCGCTCATGTCGGTGCTGGAGCGGAAGATTCTCGGCCGCATACAAAATCGCTACGGCCCCAACCGGGTTGGGCCATTCGGGCTTTTGCAGCCGGTGGCCGACGGTATCAAGATGTTGATAAAGGAAGACATCGTGCCCGCGCGCGCGGACCAGCTTGTGCACTTCCTGGCTCCAATTCTCATTGCTGCTGCGGCGATTCTTGTCCTTGGCGTGATCCCTTATGGCCGAAACATGACGCCATTTACAATTGACGGTGGCATCCTTTTCTTCTTCGCGGTTGGATCGACAACGGAGCTCGCGGTGTTCATGGCCGGTTGGGGAAGCAACAACAAGTTCTCGATGCTCGGTGCGATGCGAGCGATCGCCCAAATGATCAGCTATGAGCTGCCCCTCATTATCACCGTCCTACCAGTGGTCATGGTGGTCGGTTCGCTTACACCCGATAGGATTGTAACCGCGCAGGCCGGATACACATTTGGTGTTGTGCCGCGCTGGTTCGTCTTCACACCGTGGGGCGCGACTGCATTCATTTTGTTTTTTGTATCCGGCCTCGTGGAGTCGAATCGCACTCCGTTCGATGTGCCGGAAGGCGAATCGGAAATTGTAGCCGGCCACATGACCGAATATTCCGGTTTCAAATACGCGACGTTCTTCATGGCAGAATATATCGGAATGTTTGCCATCACTGGCCTCGCCGCGACTCTGTTCCTTGGCGGCTGGCATTCGCCCGCGCAAGCGTTGGAATTTATCCCGTCCTATGTCTGGTTCTTCGCGAAGCTGAGCGCGCTGCTTTTTGTCTACATCTGGCTTCGCGGAACCCTTCCGCGCACACGGATTGATCAAATCATGAATTTTGCCTGGAAATTCATGTTGCCAATGTCTTTTACCTGCGTGATCGCGGCGGCTGTCTGGCATTATGCAGGTCGCGGACTGCGCGGCTGGCTTTGGTCGTTTGTGGTGATTGCGATCGTTTATACCGCTCTATCGATGTTGCTCGACACGCAACGAAAGTTTGCGCCACGCACTTACCGTTTCGCCGAATGAGCAGC
>DATHHW010000147.1:0-44916 GCA_035317005.1 Pyrinomonadaceae bacterium
GGTTGCGCTGTACGAGATAGCTCAAGTCGAAGCGCGTATGGCGAGTCATGGACATGCACAATCGATTGGTGGTTGAAATATGAAGATAGTTATTCCCGGAGGTTCAGGTCAAGTGGGAACAGTCCTCGCGCGTGAAATCGACGAAGGTTGTCGGAGACGCGATTGCCCAGGCATGGAAGCCGCCGCGCGTCTGGCTACAGGCGAGCACGGCCACCATTTACGCCCATCGATTCGACGGGCCGAACGACGAAGCCACTGGGGTGATCGACGGTTCAGAACCAAACGCGCCGGACACCTGGCGATTCAGTATCGACGTGGCGACGCAATGGGAACGCGCGGTGAACGACTCGCCCGCGCCGAACACGCGCAAGGTTCTAATGCGCACGGCGATCGTGATGAATCCCGATCCCGGCAGTCCGTTCTCTACTCTGTTGCAACTGGTTAAGTTCGGACTGGGCGGAGCCGCGGGAGATGGCCGGCAGTACATGTCCTGGATTCACGATCAGGATTTCGCCAATGCCGTGCTCTGGTTAATCGAGCACGAAGAGATGGAAGGCCCGGTCAATCTCGCCGCGCCGAACCCACTCATTAATTCAGAGTTCATGCGGGTGCTGCGGTCGGCTTGGGGCATGCCCTTTGGGCTTCCGGCAACCGAGTGGATGTTGGAACTGGGCGCGTTTGTTTTGCAGAGCGAGACTGAACTCATCCTCAAGAGCCGCCGCGTGGTACCGGCCAGGCTCCTGCAATCCGGATTCGCATTTCAGTTTCCAGCCTGGCCCGATGCTGCGCGGGAGTTGTGTAGGCGCGCGCGCGAGAACGGGGCAGTAGCCCGACCGTAAGGGAGGGCTCCTTTTCAGACACTCACTACGCGGAGCCCTCCCTCACGGTCGGGCTACTGCCCCGCTCAACCACCGCTTCAGGTAATGCGACCCGGTCACTCCATTGACGTTCGTCCAATGCGGACGCCGCCGTTGGTGGTCATGGCGCGCACGGTGGGGCCGCCAGAGCCCAGGTCCACCGTGATGTCTTTCGGCATGCGACCACGATCCGTCAGCGCTATGTTCACCGGAATGTTGACGCTGACGTTTCCGTTGGTGGTGCCGGTTTCCAGATGCGCCGAGTAGTTCTCAGGCACTAACAAATTGACGCCGCCGTTGGTGGTGTGGACGTCCAGCACTTCGCCGTCCCAACGAGCACCGTCCAGTACGACATTCACGCCGCCGTTGGTGGTGTTGCCGCGCACGGCGCCGCCAACTCGCACGAGGTTGACTCCACCATTGGTGGTTTTGAAATCGATTCTTCCATGGATGTCGACAACTGAGATTCCTCCGTTACTCGCCTGCAGCGCCAGATCAGAGCGCAGCGGAACAAAAATCTCGTAGCTGACAAACCAATGAAAGTCGTCGCGTTCTTCCGGGCCTTCGGCGCGAATGCGCAGGCCGGCGGTGTCGACTCTTATTTCCGTCGCTAACTGGTCGGCTTCCGCGACGGTAGGTGCTCCTGTTTGAATTTGCGATCGAACGAGGATTTCGTTGCGGTCCCAACCCTTAATTTGAACGCCGCCATTTCTGCGTCCGTCAACGTTGATGACGCCGCCGGCCGGAAGGGTCTGCTCCTTGATCTCGCAATGGATCTGTAAGCGGTCACTGGACCTCGAGTCGAGGCACCGCAGCGAACCTGACCCGCTCTTCTTCTGGGCAATGACAACGCCGCCGACACTGACGACAGTTAACGCGAGCACAACGCAACGGAATGATTCTTTCATGATTGTCTCTCCTTATTGTGGAACTGCTTGCGCAGCGGTGACTGACGAACTCTGAATGCTGAAAATATAGTAGTAGATAACGAGCGCGTAGTTACAGGAACTTTCTCGGATGTAAGGCTTTGAAATGAAAATAAACGCCTAAATGTCCAAAGAAATGTATAAGTACACATTCTGTTGGATCGGAACAGCGGAATGATGTCAATGAGATGCTAAAATGGCGGCCATGCGAACCAAACCAATTCTACTTATTTTCAGTTTCGCCACGTTGCTGGTCCTCGTTTCGAGTGCGGAAGCACAGGTGGCGGGCCAGCCTTATCGCATCACCGATCGCGAAGTTGCGCGCCTGCTGGATCGAATCCGGAGCAAGACAAATACTTTTCGCGACAGCCTCAAGAAGGCGCTTAACAACAGCCGGCTGGATCGCACCCTACGCGAAGAAAACGTCAACGACTATGTGAAAGCGTTCGAGGAAGAGACTAAGCATCTGGACGATCACTTCGACCATCACAAGTCGACGGTCGCGGATGTCGACTCAGTATTGCAGCGCGCTGCGCGAATTAACACGTTCATGACTCTTCGTCCGCTGGATGCGCGCGTGCAGGGCGATTGGGCGACCCTGCGCGCCGACCTGGAACTGCTGGCTAACGCCTACAACATTACCTGGCAATGGGGCAGTGAGGGGCGCACGCCTCCTCTGGTCGAACTCCCATATCGCGTCAACGACAAACAGGTCGAAGAATTGATTCACCGCATCGAGACCCAGTCGGATGTGTTTCGTAAGAGCCTGGATTCAGCCCTGGACCAGAGCCGGCTGGACGGCACGCGGCGAGAGGACGACATCAACGCCTTTGTCAAAGAGTTCTACAAAGAGACCAGGGGTCTGCACGATCACTTTGACAGTCACAAGTCCACGGCCGGTGACGTGCAGACGCTGTTGAATCGCGCTGCCCAGATCGATCAGTTCATGCGCCGCAATCGCCTGAAGCGGGACCGGGAAGCACAGCGAGAATGGTTGGAGTTGCGCGCGCAACTGGATGAGTTAGGTCGGCTCTATAACGTGAATTGGAGATGGTAGGCAAAGGCCAGTGAGCAGTAAGCAGTGAGCAGCCGGACGTGGAGCCGGTCGTTTGGACCGAGCGTAAGCGGCTGAGAGTATCTCGTTTCCGGCTTATCCTCCTTCCTCACTTTGAATCACGCTGAGTTCTCCTCTATCATTGCTCGCACTGACATCGGCCGGCTTGGCCGAAATCAAAAAAGGGGGCCGTAGCTCAGCTGGGAGAGCGCATGAATGGCATTCATGAGGTCAGGGGTTCGATCCCCCTCGGCTCCACCAATACAAGCCAAGTCAGAAGCCCGCGCGTGAGCAAGGGCTTCTGTGGCGATCAAGCCCTCCCTGACGGTCGGGCTTCTGATACGTTAAGATCCCACTGTTTGCAATTCATTCGATAGATGATCTAACTCGATCAGATCGGGAGCGCCGCTGGCCACGATATTCCCATCCTTTAAGACATAGACCACTTGCACAGTGCGCAAAATATCCAGGTTGTGGCTCACGATGAGCATGGCGGTGCGCTTCTCCAGCTCTTGCAAAGAGTCGATCAGGCGGTGAAGGGCGCGGGCGTCAAGGTGATTGGTCGGCTCGTCAAGAATCAAAAGGCTCGGGCGTCGCAGCAGGGCTCGAGCGAGCGCGATGCGCTGACGTTGCCCTCCGGATAACAACATTCCTTCCTCGCCGACATAACTCTCGTACCGTCGCGGCAGGCTGCTAATGAATTCATGTATGCCGCTCAAACGCGCCGCGCGTTCGATCTCTTCAGGACTTGTTTCAGAAACCCCGTAGGTGATGTTCTCGGCAATCGTTCCGGGCACGATGATTGGGTCTTGCGGAACGATCCCGATCTGGCGACGCAAATAGCTCAAATCGAGTTCGCCAAGTTCGCAGCCGTCGATCAGGATGCGTCCCCGTTCGGGTTTGTAAAAGCCGAGAATCAAATTGATGATTGTGCTTTTGCCGGCGCCACTTTCGCCAATGAGAGCCACCCGTTCGCCCGGTTCGATGTTCATATCGACCGCGTGCAAGACCAGTTCATCGGTGTAACGAAAAAAAACTCCTTCAAGCTTGACCTGGCCGGCAAGGCGCAATTCGCGGGTCCCGTGGTACGGCGAAGGGTATTCCTCGCTGAGCATTTCCCAGAGCGCGCGCAACGATTCGCGGCCGGCGATTACCACAGGAACCGCGCGCGATACTGCTAGCCACTGATTGCGGAGCAGCGAAAAACCTGCGTACAACGCGAGGAGTTGTCCCGGCGTGATCCGGCCGACAACGATCCCGCGGCCACCAATCACCAGTACAAATGCGCCTGAGACTCCAGCGAGCAGATGATTCAGCACGCTCTGTTTGATGACGACGGAATGGAAGGCGCGGTGGGCTTTGCCTAGTGCTCCGATCTGCTCCTTTTGTCGCGCGCGTTCGTAATCTTCAGCTCCGGCGTATTCAATGAGGGTCATGTCGCGCAACAGGCGACTGATGCTGCGGCTGAAGTTCTCAAATCTCAGGCGGAAGTTTTTTGATTCGCGTTGCATGCTGCGCGCGACGATGTGAAGCAGCCAGTAGAGAAACGGAAAGAAGATTAAGGCCACGAGAGCCAGCCGGGCATAGACCCACGTCATGATGGCGATCAGCGCGGCGGAGGCAATGAGTCCGGGAATTAGTTGATCCATGAGGTTGGTGCTCATCGCCGCCACGCGTTCGGTGTCCTGGACGATGGTGTTTTGTGTCCGGCTCTGATCCAAACCGCTGTAATGTTCGCGTGAAATCTTGAAGAGATGATCGACGAGGTCGGACCGAAACACCTTCATCGCATTGGTGTCGGCGACGATCAGCAACTGGCGGGTGAGCAACACCAGACCGTTGTAGATTAGATGGGCGGCAAAGACCCCGGCGCCCGCGAGCAATACCGCGCGCAGGTTGTCGCCGACAATCGCCTTATCGAGCAGGTAACCGATCAGCAGCGGAACAGGCAAGAGCGCAGCCGATTGCCCGACGGCCGACAAGGTGGCCACGATGATGCGACCGCGCTCGGGGGCGTAGAGATTCCAATAGTAGCGCCACGCGCCTTTCATTTTCTCCCGCTCCTGAGAAGAATTAGACACATTGATGGTCGATTCAAGAGCTCCGCCCGGTAAAGCGCCGGCGCGAATACCGCGCGACCCGAGCGGCGAAAGTTTGGCAATCGTATACAATTTGTCGAATTCGAATGCCTAACGTGTGCCTTTCCGCCCCGGCCATTGATAACCACGCATGAATCTTCTCTTTTAGATCGTCGCCATCGCGTAATTCTACGTAGTTTCTGACCCCAGACTCCTCAAGCCGGCGTGTGATCTCTTTCTCTCGACCGCGTTGTGAGGGTATTTTCCTGACGTCGAAGGCCACACCAAGAGAGGTGATCTTGCGATACTCGTTCGAGTCGAGCAGATCTTCAATAATATCGACCTCACAGCCCTCACAGTTTAACTTAAGGTAAACTTCATCCGTTTCAGTCAGGTGGTCCCGGAACCAGTCGCTGGCGCGCACGAACTTACATCGGACGCTGTGCTGAGGATCAACATTTACCTTGTCTGCGAAGATTGATCCACTCTGCGAACCGGGGCTAAAAATCGGCCTTTCGCATGTCTGGTTCCACAATCCCACTTCGTTGATAACAATGCGCGCATCACGATACTCCCTGGCGATAACTTCCTGCAGTTCAGGTACGGGCTCGAAACAATAAATTAGATCAAAGCCATATCTGGGCTGCAGGATCACATTCACGGTCTGCCCTCGATTGCTCCCTACATCCAGAAAAATCTTCATGCTCATTACCTGCAATAGCGAATTGCGTAATGGTTCGCGGTCGAGAGGGATTTACCTCAGTTAGCGCAATCAGAAGTCTCCCAGGTTGATCGCTGACAATTAATACCTAATGCCGAATTAGACCGCTCCGCCTGATGGGCCGATTGTGAAACCGTCTTGGTTAGCGACATCGGCAGACTTGTTCGATCGCGTCTTAGGGTATTTGCATACGCTTAAAGAATTTTGGGTTGGAGAACGGCTGATCGCGCACACGGCGATAAAGGCTTTTGACCCGGGCGGGAGCGAAGCCGTAAAGCTTATGAGCAACTCTCGAGAATAATCTTTCCCCGACGGGGCGGTCATTAATTAGAGCCGGCGTCGCCCCTGCCTCCGTTTTCCGGTTACCGGGGTTCCACAGCGCCACAAAACAGCTTTGCTGCGGTGGGACGGAGAATACTTGAAGTGATTCGATTTTTTCGGCGAGCACCAGTAGGTTCGTGGGTTTTGTGTTAATGAAGGATACCCTTTCCCGGATCACGTCGGGGTCGGCTACTTCAAACCACTCTGCCTCGGGCTGGTTCTCGAACATAATCATACGGACAATTCTGAAGCCATTCGGCTTGCTAAATATCCGGAAGAACAGTTCGGGACTGAATTGGTAAAAGCCGTGTCCCGCCCAGTTATTCGTAGGAGTTATTCCGATAAAGTGCCCGCCGACTTTAACCAGTTCCATACAGTTCTTAATCGCCACCGGGAAATTGAAAATATGTTCCAGGGTTCCGCCGTCGATCACCGCAGTGAAGGCATTCTTAAAGCTCTCGTGAATGGGAGAGTTCAAATCATGAACATTGCTCGCGCCTTCATACTCAGACGCGTCGAATGAGCAGATTTCGGTTGCGCCTAACTCCTTGAGAAGTGGTTCGGCGAACCCGCCCGCTTTGCCCATCAGGTCATTGTCCTCGGTCGCCGCCGCGAAGTACCCGAAGTCTAACAAATTTTTTCTTAAAGCATCCGCGCTTAAGTGCAGCTCCTGCCTTCCTATCATCGCTGTTCGGCTGAAGCAGACTCCTTGTGTTCTGGCATACATTAAAGATTTAGTCCCATGAATACTCAATCCCACGCTTCTGGCACCTCCTACATTAAGATTCGATTCCGCCAACGACGCCGCTGAGGGGACAAGTTTTGCTTAGTGCGAATCGCCGCTCATCCATGCAGTATCTCACGGTAATAACTCAACAGTGAGTTGACGGTTTTCTCCGGTGAAAACTCGAGTGTCTTTCGCTGCGCTGCCTGGCCAATCTCGCACAGCTTAGGATCTATCCATGCCGAGATGATTTTTTCGGCCAGGGCTTCGGGGTCGTTCGGAGAGACGAGAAAACCGTTCGCTCCCTCGCAAATCAATTCGTCAAAACTCGTGCCCGCTGTCCCAATTACCACTTTGCCGAGACCCATTGCTTCCAGGCAGGCATTCGGTAAGTTATCTATCAAAGAAGGTAAAACTACCAAATGTGCCCCGGCGATCACCGGATAGAGCTGACGATGCGGCAGGTTTTCCAGCAGGACGAGTCGCTCGGCGGAACTGCCACACCGAGTGCGAGCATAATCTGCCATCGATGGGGCGAGACTGGATTCCATGTCCCGACCGACGAGAGCCGCGTATGCGTCCGGGTACTGCGCCAAAACGCGAGGTAAAGCCTGAGCGAGCGTGTGAAAGCCCTTGAGCAATTGGAAGCGGCCAAAGAACAATAGATATTTCTTACCCTTCAGGAACCGATCATAGATCGAGTAGTCCCAGTCCTGAGTTTCCACATAAAAAGGTGTCCGAATCACTCGCACGTTCGGCAACTGGGCTTCCTTCGCCAACATTTGTTGGAGGGTATAACTGGGTGCATAAATATGCCGGCTCAGCCGGAATTGCAGCCGTTCCAAGCGCTCCACAATCCTCGAATCCAGCTTCCGTTTTACTTCGTCGGCGTCATTCCAGGCAGGTAGATAAGAAGAAGCCCGCAAAACATGCGGGACACTGAGGCAACATATTGAGACTAAGCCACAACAGGAATAATTGGGAAACTGCACGACATGCAGCGGCCGTTGTGCGTTGAGCCATTTCAGTTTCCGATAAACTTTAACACTCAAATCCAGAAAGAGAATGGTGGTTGGCAGACGATATCGAGTCGAGCGATCTAATTGGGACCACCATTTACTGCTCGTAATGCGGTGGACGGTTACCCCAGCATGCTCAAATTCAGCTTTATCAATTTCCGATAAGGTGAGGACATGGATGTCATGGCCCATGCCGGCGAGTGCTTTCGCAACCCGATGGAGATAGTTAGCTAGTCCTCCATCAAAATACTTTTCGGTCACATATTCCGGTGTCGCAAATGCAATTCTTAAAGGCTCCAGACGCATGCGTGCTAACCTTCCTATCCTTGTTTCATTGCCCGTTTTCCTCGGTGTTATTTTGCTCGGAGGCAGCCCAACATCCGAATTTCAAGAATAGTGAATTGCGAGCAGAGCAGGCGCTTGGCCCCCTGTAGATATAGTTTGGTGTGCCACCGTCAAACCATCCTCGGTCACACACTCCGGCGTTGCAAACGCAATGCGTGGAGTGGGCCCAAGCAATTTGCTTAAGTTATCCCAAAAGGCGCACGATGTGAAGCGTGCCCGTATTGTGCAAAGTGGACGACAGAGCAAGTCGCTTCGCAACTTCGAATCGCAGTTCGAATAGTAGATGGAGTTCGCCTTAGTAGCTCAGAGGCTGCCGCCGTCAGGCTTTGGTAGCAGGGTGGTCATCTAAGGTATGGGTGAGTGCTTCAATCCAGAGAGCTACTGTCTCATTTCGCCCGAGCGGCACAGTTCCGGCAACTCACCTTCGCCTTCCGAATGGGAAGCCAAATGCCCAAGGCAAGCGTAATCATCATCACGCACAACCGGCCGCGACTGCTGCAACGGGCCGTTGAGAGCGCGCGCACTGCGGGCACGGATCTCGAAATTGTGGTGGTCGACAACGCTTCTGTGGATGAGACTCCTGAGCTATGCAAATCTCTTCCGGACATCAAGTATGTGCGGATAGAGCGCAAGCAGGAGCTCGGCGGCGCGCGAAATGTTGGTCTCGCCGCCAGCCGTGGAGAATACGTTACTTTTCTCGATGATGATGATGTGCGCCTGCCCAATACCGTCGATCAGCAAATTGGAGTCCTCGAGACAGAGCCGTCGACCGGTTTGATTTATGGCCAGGCGATCTTCGCGGATCAGGACGGCAACCCGCAGCACCGTTCGTATCCACGGGAATGCCCCCAGGGAGATATCTTCTGGAAGCTGTTGACTCGCAATTTTATCCCCTGTGGCAGCGTTATCTTTCGCCGTTCGTGTCTTTCCCGCGCAGGTCTCTTTGATGACGACATTCCCCGAATCACGGATTGGGATTTATGGGTGCGTGTTGCCGAGCTTTATCCGATCATCGCGGTCGAAACACCGGTCTTCGTTTGGCGCCGTTCCACCCCGGCGTCTGGACAGGCTACGTCGCAGGCGGCCAAAGTTGTTTTGGTTGCCGTGCGGCAATTTCGGCGGCGCTGGATGAACCTGCAACGCGCGGCCGACGCGTCGCGAGAATCGCGACAAGCCGCATGGCGCGGTTTTTGCGAAAACATGGCTGAGCATCTGATCTGGGAGTCGGCGCGAGCTGTACGTTATGGGCACTTCTATCAAGCGTCGAAAAACCTCTTAACCGTCCGCCGGCTTCATCCCCTGGCGATTGCCTGGATCGTCAAGAACCGCATTTCGCGTCCTCAATGGACCAGAATTCGCGACTACTGGAGCGAAACAATATCTCACGCGGATGCCGGCGCAAACCGGGCAAGTCGTAAGATGTGATGTTAAGATGACCCTTCCCTATGCGGATCATTCTTTGTAAAGGCCAGATTGCGCCCATCAGCGGTTCGGACGAAACCCTCGTCACTTACGCCACACAATTGCATCGCGCGGGCCACGAGGTCTCTGTGTTATTGATGTATTTGCATGCGGCAGAGGACCAGTATTATCAGCGGCTGCTTGAGGCCGATGTGCCGGTTTCGTGGATCGCTTCGGACTTGGCGCACACTTCGATGGGCGCGGGCCGCAAAGTGGCTTACAAAATGTTCGATGCTTTTCCCGGCTCGAGGCAATTTATTCGCAAGCAGTCGCTGCGGTTGGTGACCCGACTCGCGAAGGCTCACTACCCGCAATGCCGCGATGTGATTGAAAAGCAAAATGCAGATTTGATCCATGTGATGACGCCCGACCCCAGCGCCATGGTAATGATCCAGGCGGGCCACGATGCCGGCGTCCCGGTCATTTATCAGGAACTGGGGATTCCTTTTCACCCGCCGGACTTCGAGTCTTATTACGAACAATTCACCTCCGTGCTTCCGCTTTGTGCGCGCATCGCCGCCTTGTCTCCTAAACTCATCGAGCATTGTCGCGCAGCGTTATCCGACTCCGCCGCCCTCTGCATTCTTCCGATCATGTCTAATGAAGCGATAGATGGTCATCAGCCGCGCCATCACTCTGCCACGGACAAAATTACATTTGGGTTCGCGGCGAGGATGGAAGAACTAAAAGGCACGACAGTGCTGATGGAGGCCTTCGCTATCGCACATCGCGGAAGTGGGCGCATTTCTTTGAACATAGCGGGTGACGGATCGCAGCGTCACAAGATTGCCGCGCGCGCGAAAACGCTGAATGTCGCTGATCGCTATCGTTATCACGGTGTTTACACTCATCCTGAAGAGTGCCGAGCTTTTATGGAAAGCCTGGACGTCTTTGTGATGCCTTCGTTCACCGAAGGAACTCCAAACAGCATCGTCGAAGCGATGGCTTGCGGCCGGCCTATCATCGCGTCAGACGTCGGCGGTATTCCAGATATGATTGGCGACGATGCCGGCATTCTGGTCCCGCCCGGAGATATCGCGGCGCTGGCGAAGGCAATGCTCCTACTTGCCCACGACCCGGATCTTCGTGAATCGATGGGACGGGCCGCCTACGAACGCTACCAACGTTTTTTTTCACCGAGCGCCGTGCTTCCGTTATTGCTTCAAACCTATCAAAGGGTAAGCGGCAACGGACATTACGTCGCGCAGACCCCTGGCAACGGACATCTTCATCCATGGGCAGGTGACGCTTACGGAAACGGTTTAGAGCTCAAGCTTTAGCTTGCGCCTGCCACCGGCAACCTGAAGGGTGAACTCTGAACCGTCCAAATGGCGAATCTCCGCCAGATGCATTATCATCCGTCCCTTATTTCGTGATTGTCTTAAACCCTGCTTAATGACGCAGACTGTTATCTTCTCGCGAAGTAATTCGCGTGGAGACCGAAACCCATGAATGTCCCTTTTCTGGACTTAAGAGCGCAATACCGCGAACTTCAAGAACAACTCGATGCGGCCTACCGCCGAGTGGCCGAGTCGGGCCGGTTCATCCTCGGACCAGAGGTTGAACAATTCGAATCTGAATTCGCCGCCTACTGCGGAGCGAAGCATTGCGTTGGCGCCGGTAATGGCCTGGATGCGCTCCACCTGATTCTGCGCGCGGCCGGCATCGGCTCAGGCGATGAAGTCATCGTCCCGGGAAACACTTACATTGCTACCTGGCTGGCGGTGTCTTATGCCGGAGCTACTCCGATTCCAGTCGAACCCGACGAGCGAACCTACAATATCGACCCCAACAAAATCGAAGCGGCCGTCACGAAACGGACGCGCGCGATCATGGCCGTTCATCTTTGTGGCCAGCCGGCTGACATGGATGCAATCAACGAAGTAGCCTCGCGTCACGATCTGAAGGTGATTGAAGACTGTGCGCAGGCCCACGGCGCTCGCTACAAAGGTGCGCGGGTAGGCGCGCTGGGATTCGCCGCCGCCTTCAGCTTCTACCCCGGGAAAAACCTCGGCGCATTAGGCGATGGCGGCGCCGTTACCACCAACGACGATGAACTGGCGCGACGCCTGCGGATTATTGGTAACTACGGTTCCGAAGTTAAGTACTACAACGAGACCAAGGGGATCAATTCCCGTCTGGATGAATTTCAAGCTGCATTTTTGCGAGTTAAGCTGGCCCGGCTGGACGAGTGGAATCTACAGCGTTGGCAGATCGCTAACGATTATTTACAAGCGCTCGACGGAGCAGCCAATCTAACTCTGCCACACGTGCCCGACTGGGCCGATCCGGTCTGGCACTTATTCATGGTGCGGCATCCACAGCGCGCCCGGTTGCAAAAGCATCTGACCGCGAATGGGGTGGGCACGATAATTCACTATCCTTTGCCTCCGCATTTGCAGAAGGCTTACGCTGAATTTGGTTACACGCGCGGCGCGTTTCCGATTTCTGAAAAGCTGGCCGACGAAGTTCTCAGTCTGCCGATGAGTGCTCATCAGTCAGCCGAGGAAACGAGCTATGTAGTAGAGCAGCTATCGAACTTCAGGTAGTGGGCGGAAGTAACTTGTTTAGTCCGCTTAGGCGGACTCAACCAACACTCGCTTTTGTGCAAGGCTTTGCGCCATCACAGCTGTTCCGGAAAGAAAGAGAACATTCAGGCAAATGAAAGCCCCGGACTCACTCCTTTATAGATTGCCGGTTTATGAAAAGACGCTGGCGGCGTCCTTCCGCCTCAGCGTCCTGGTACCGGTATATAACGAGCGTCACGTGGTCGAGATGAGTCTGCGCCGGGTTCTCGATCTGCGACACAGTTTAATCAACAGTCTGGAATTGATCGTCGTAGACGATTGCAGCACTGATGGTACCCGCGACGTTTTGCAGCAATTGCAGGACGAAGATCCACGTATCACGCTGATTCTTCACGAAACGAACCAGGGCAAGGGCGCCACGATTCGCACGGCGCTGTCACATGCAACCGGTGACATCGTAATCATCCACGACGCCGATCTTGAATATAACCCGGAAGATATTCCCTCGTTGCTGGTCCCCTTTGCTGAAGAGGGCGCGGATGCCGTGTTCGGCTCGCGGTACCTTTCCGCGCCTTACCGGCGCGCGCTCATGTACCGCCACACGATGACCAACAAGATCGTGACTGCACTGAGCAACTGGTTCACCGACCTTGATCTGACAGATGTCGAGACCTGCTACAAGGCCGTAAACGCTACGCTTTTGAAATCGATTCCGTTGCGAAGCGATGACTTTCGTTTCGAAGTCGAAATCGTTTTCAAGCTGGCCAAGCGCCGGGCGCGAATCTTCGAAGCGCCGATTCGTTATCTGCCGCGGACCAGCCAGGAAGGTAAAAAAATTCGGAGATCAGACGGGTTGTTGGCGCTGGCTGCCATGATCCGTTTCTGGTTGATCGACGATCTTTACAAAGAAGACGAATACGGCTCGCACATTCTGGTTGAGTTGGAGCGCACCCGCCGCTTCAATCTTTGGATGGGTGACACGTTGCGTCCATTCATTGGCGACCGCGTGCTGGAAATAGGCGCCGGGATCGGCAACCTGACCAATCAGTTTATCCCGCGCGACTTGTACATCGCTTCCGACATCAATCCCAACTACCTGCGCTATCTGCGGTCCTATTCATTTGGCAAACCGTATCTGCGAGTAATGGAGATCGACGCGGCGAATCCGGATCACTTTCACGATCTCGAGAATCAGTTCGACACCGTAGTGATGTTGAACGTGCTCGAGCATCTTGAAGATGAGCAGCAGGCCCTGCGCAACCTCTGGTCAGCGCTGCAACCTGGCGGCAGAGCGATCGTGCTGGTGCCGCAACATCCCGGTTTGTATGGCACGCTCGACAAAGCGCTCGACCACCGCAAGCGCTACACCCCGGCAGATTTTGAGCAGGCGCTGACGCAGGCTGGATTTCGAGTTGAAAAGATATTTGATTTCAATCGCTTCTCGGCTCCGGGATGGTGGTTGAACGGCAAGGTGCTGCGCCGAAAGAAATTCTCTCGCATTCAGCTTAAGATAATGGACACGCTGATGCCGGTGCTAAAAAGAATTGAAGGCCTCTGGCCATGGTCCGGGGTGAGCGTTATTGGTATCGGCGTAAAAGATTGAAGCTCGATGAATCGAATTTCCCTTCCAGTCAAAACGATCCACGAACATAGACCAAAGTTTTGTTCGTGCGATTTCGTGTGATTTCGTGGATCGTTCTTGTCCAAGCGGGAAGGACTTGGCGAGGCGCTGACAACCTAAATGAATCCTGATGAGAAGTCGGCATCGCTTCCTTCTTCACGCTCGCCATCCTGGATCAATTTGCTGGCCGCTATGTTTCTCTTTCTGGCGACCGCACTGGTAGTCATCTGGCAAAACTCGCGCCTCGCAGTTCTTTGGGATCTCAGCTACACCCTCGAAAACTCATACCGCATTTCACTGGGCGACATTCCATATCGCGATTTTCCTTTTGCGCACGCGCCGCTGACATTCCTGATTCAGGCTGCGCTGATCAAGCTAACCGGGCGCGTCTACTGGCACCACGTCGCCTACTGCGCGACCGTTGGCGGACTATCGACCGTCTTAACGTGGCGTATCATGCAAAACGTTTTGCGTGGCGCAGTGACTCATGCGCGCTTGCTTGCGTTTCTGTTGAGCCTGCCGTTGATCCCTCTGGGTATCTACTGCGTCTTTCCGCATCCTTTCTATGATCCCGATTGCACCTTCGCCATCCTGCTCGGTGTTTTCCTATTGCAATCGCTCGACCTTAAGCCGCCTTCGTCCCGGCGCGCACTGCTCGCGGGGATGGTGCTCGTGATTCCGTTGTTTGTGAAGCAGAACACCGGATTGGCATTCTTTACTTCTGCGTTAGTCTTACTCATAGCAGTACTGGTCGTTGAGCGTTTACAGCAGCGTCCGGTGCGCCGATATGTGCTGGCGCTGGCTGGCGCCGCCGCGGCATTGACCGTGGCAGTCTTGCGGATTCAATATCTCGCCGGTCTTAGGAACTACTGGCATTGGACGATTCAGTTTGCCGCCCAACGCCGCACCCCCGCGCCTGGTGAGATGCTCGGCATCTATGCTGAGAAGACGATCCTGCTGTGGCTGGCATTCATTGCTGTCGGACTCACCTGCTTGTGGTTCAGCCGCCGAGGTAGTCGGATTGGGGCGCTTTCGTCGTCGTTCCTGATCGCCGTGCCTTTCATCTGGCCCACGATTTACCTCCTGCGTGAACACGACTCGTCAGAGAGGGCGGATCGCCTATTGGCCGTCTGGCCCGTGCTGCTGATTTTTTCCTTCGTGGTGGCAATCCTAAACCTCAAGCGACGACGCGGGACATCGCTCGTCATGCCTTTCATCATCATCGCCGCCATCCATGGCGCTTTCATGTCGCAACAGCTTTGGGGATCAACCTATGCCATCTGGCCGCTGTTCATGATTCTGCTGGCGATGACACTTTCCGGCCTGGCTCCACTCCGTTTAGACGCGGGTCTTGTACCGGAACAAACGGGTCGGATGAAAGATCCCTGGTCATGGTTCACGATCTCTTTGACTGCGGGTGTCGCGCTGTCGCTGCTAATCGCAGGGGGCTTTTACGTTCGCTCACACGAACGTCTGGATTACGCCAACGTCGACGACGGTGAGCTAAAGCGATCCACCCTGCCGGCGTTGAAAGGGCTCTCGGTGCGCGGCGATTGGATTCCGAACTTCGAAGAGTTGGTCCGCTATGCCGACCGCGAGATTCCGCGCGATGAAGGCATTCTGATCCTTCCCGGCGAAGATCCTTTTTATTACGCAACCGGCCGCCGCCCACTCTTTCCAGTGCTGCTGTTCGATCACACCGTCAATCCATACTCGCCGGAAGAAATTCTAAACATCTGCCGGGAACGCAACATCCGCTGGGTGATCATCAAACAGGATTTGCAAGATGAAGACGAACAGGTTGAGCAGGAAAGAGATCGTTTGACCGAAGCCGTGGAGCAGGAATTCGAGCAGGTTGAGAGTCTGGGCAACTACGACATTTATCGACGCAACGATTCTGACCCAGAGCAGGACAAGGACGAAGATAAGTAAAATTGGATTGGCCGAAGCTGGGAGGTCGGGCTTCTGAGACATGTTTCTTTGAGAGATTGCCGCACTCAACGTAAAACGATCCACGAACATACACGAACTGGAACTGGTTTGTTCGTGCTGTTTTCGTGTGATTTCGTGGATCGTTCTTATCGGAGCTCGAAAAACACGAAACCAACTTAGACCCTACCCTCATTGCTGAAACCTGCGCCCAATTAAGAAGGAAAGCGGACAAGTCGCCGCACGCTAAACTGCACTGCTATACTGCTCACCGCTCACTGCCAACTGCTCACTGTTATGTCGACCATTCAAAAAGACTTTGATCGCATTGCTTTAGTCTCGCCCGATGGTTCGCTTCAGAACAGTCATTACCACAACTTCCTGCTGCGGCACTTAAGGTCGAGTTGTCAGGCGTCGTTGGAAATTGGCTGCGGCAAAGGCGAGTTCTCGCGCCGCCTCGCTGAAACGTCAGAGCGCGTGCTGGCCCTCGATCTGTCACCAGAGATGATTCGCATTGCCCGGGCGCAATCAGCACATCTTTCAAACATCGATTTCCAAATCGCCGATGTAATGTCGTTCGACTTGCCGCCGGAAAGCTTTGATTGCATCGCCAGTATCGCGACGCTGCATCATCTGCCGCTGCGCGAGATTTTCTTGAAAATGAAAGCAGCCCTGAAGCCCGGCGGAGTTCTACTAGTCCTCGATCTGTTCGAGCCCATAAAGTGGCACGGGCATCCTGCCCCTGATTCAAAGTTCCGCCCTGACCACGATTCAGAAGGGGACGGCCGTGATTCACGCGCGGGACGCCCGGCCCACGACCAATCAATCCGCGAAGGCTTGTTCGATACTTTCCTTAACCTGGTCGCGATACCCGTGAGCGTCAGCTTAAGACTGATTCACCACGGCCGCCTTCTCCCCCCACGCGAAGCCCGCGCCGCCTGGGCCGCACACGAAAAGCACGACATCTACCCAACCATGACCGAAGTCCACGCCCTCTGCTCCGAAATCCTTCCCGGCGCAAAGATCAGAAAGCATCTGCTGTGGAGGTATTCGGTAGTATGGAAGAAACCTCGTTGATGGGAAGCCGCACACTTTTCTCAATCCTATTACCATGTCCTCCTCACATGAAAAGCCGCGACAAGTCGCCGCACTCCATATCGCGAAGCTACGAAATCGGCGAACATGACGCCCCGAATGGGGTATTGAACTGCAAAGAATGCAGCAGTCTTCTCTTCATTCGGTGATTCCTTCTTTACTAATCTCGTTGTAAGAGTGTGCGTAAGACATGGCGCCGGCAATCTCCGCCAGCATAGCGCTACCTATCGCGGCCCCACTCGCTCTTGCTCCCGAATCCATCGTGCGCGGGCATGGTGCTTGCGACAACATCTCTGAAACGGAACAACTCGCAGTTTGATTTAGATAAGGAGAGTTTTCATGAACAGGATCAAATTATGGCCGCACGCGACGATCGTGATAGCGGTGTTTGCGATCATTGCCGCCCTGGGCACTTATTTTTGGATGAAGCACGAGCAGACGGTATCCGCTGAAGCATTGCCCTACGCGGCGCGCATACAGCGAGTTGACGGCGAGGTCGCTTTCAGCGATGTCCGCGCGGGTACCGGCGCCAACGAACAGTGGACTGCCGCTACGGTTAATCAACCCTTCTCAGAGGGAGATCGGATCTACACGCGTGATAACGCGCGCACGTCGCTGGCGTTTAGCGGTCGCAATTTCGCGCGCCTCGATCCGAACACCTCGCTTGACTGCGTGTCGCTGGGAGATCGCCGCACTCAGCTCGCGCTCCGCGACGGCTCGGCGATGTTCGACGTCGGTTATTTACAATCTGATGAATTGTTTGAAGTAGCAACGCCAAACGGCGCGATAGACTTTAATCAGCCCGGGCTTTATAACGTCGGTTTCGATCGGAATGGTGGCGTGCTCGTTTCGGTGCTGAGCGGACTGGCGAGCGTTGTAGGTTCGGGTGGCTCCAGCCAGATCAACAAAGGCGAAATGCTTACGCTGTTGAGCCAGGCAGCGTCCGAGGTCGCCCTGTCTCGCTTGAATCGTCAGGATGCCGGATACCAGGTGGACGATTATTACCGCTATCAATATCCGAACTCTTACGACGGTCGTTACAGTAACTACGACGCTTATCTTAGTGATCCTTACTATTACGATCCTTACAAACGCAACGTGAGTTACAAATATGTGAGCTCAAACATTCCCGGCGTAAACGATCTCGACTACTACGGCGACTGGCAGAATGTCGACGGTTATGGCAATTGCTGGCGGCCGCGGGTCGCTTCGGGTTGGGTTCCCTATCAGCAGGGTCAGTGGACCAACAACTATCCGTATGGGCCGACCTGGGTTTCCAGTGAGCCCTGGGGCTATGCGCCTTATCACTACGGACGTTGGGCCAACGTGGGTAACCAGTGGTTCTGGATTCCCGATGGAGTGAACACCAGCCCGGCGTACGCGCCGGCCCTCGTGGCTTTCGTTCCTCTGGACGCAAACCAGGTCGGCTGGGTGCCGCTGGGTCCGGGCGACACTTATGCGCCGCGTTATTACGACGATAACTGGCAGCCGCATTATCTGACGCGGACTCAGGTAGTGCCGGCGCGACTTGTTAATTTCAACATCCCCGGGGCAGTAACCGTCGTGCCGGTCGATGCCTGGGGTCGGCCTATCGATCCACGCACCGTCCACAGGATTGATCAGCAGAGGTTGGCATCAGTTAGATCAACCCTCGATCCTTTGACGCTGACTCCGCTGAGAAATGCCGTCATCCATTCCGCATGGGGAAGAGGCAAGATGGATCTGCCGCCGGGCATTGCGAAGAAACTCAACGACACGCGCGTGTTTGTCGGCAACGACGTGCGGGAGTCCAGGTTTCGCCAGGACAATGCAAAGTGGATGCGCGTAGAGCGCGTTTCCGACACGACCCGAAATCAAAAGTTCAAGGTTAAAGACGAGCGCCAGGAAGCGCGGCAGGCAGATATCGGACGCAAACCGGAAGTTGATCAGGGACGCAAACAAGATCTCGGCCGCGTAACCGCCGAGGCTAAGAAAGACAATAGGGACACGCAGCGTCAGACGCGTCAGCTTGAACAGCAGCAGAGAAAAGACGCCCGTGTCGCTGAGCGTGCCCAGGTGCAGACCCAAAGACAATCGCGTCAGGCTGAGCAGCAACAAACCCGACAGGCTCGCATAGCAGAGCGGGCTCAGGCCCCGGTTCAGGTGAGGTCCCAGCGTCAGGTGCAGCAACAACAAACCCGACAAGCTCGCGTCGCAGAGCGAACTCAAGTGCAGACGCAGCGCAAGTCTCAGCCGAGGATTGAACAGAGACCTCAGGCTCAACGCGTAGCCCAACCCGCGAAGCCGGCGCGCTCAGAAGCGAAGCCCGCCCCTCAAGCCGCGCCAAAAGAGCGCCCCCAAAAACCACCAGGCCCGCCCACCATCGAGGGTCATGGCGGCGGCGGCAAAGGAAAAAGTAAGAAGCCGTAACCTGGGAGCGCGGACATCCTTTCTCCCTCTCCCACTGGGAGAGGGTCGGGGTGAGGGTGCGAAGCTTGCGCACTGAGCGCGCAGCGCGAACGGTTCTCCTCAGGCAAGAGGGAGCGAAGCCTGAGGTCCAGGTACTTGGTTCCGCAGGGCACGTCCTCACGCCGAAGGCGTGACATACAATAGCCCGGGGTAAGCGCGTTTCGCGCGCCACCCCGGGATCAAACAACCAAAGATGTTCCTCGCCCTGAAAGGGCGACATAATTGTGAGACGGTCCCTTCTTTGGAGTGCGGTAACTTGTTACCGCTTTAGTAGGCGCCGACTTGTCGGCGCCTTTCTCTTGCCTACACGTTCTCCCCACATGAAAAGCGGAGACAAGTTGCCGCACTCCATATTGAGTCGTGGCTCAAGGAAAACAGGCGTTCAGAGCACCGACTTTAGTCGGGCCTTTTACGACCGGAAAGAACCCGACTAAAGTCGGTACTCTAAACACCTGTAACAACTGCTCCCTATCCAAAATACCGCCTCACCTCACTCCCAATCCATTCCCCCACCGGAACCGACACTCCATTCCCGATCATTCGGTAAGCGTCATTACTGCTCCCCGCGAAAATGAATGTGTCCGGAACTCCCTGCAGCCGGGCGTATTCTCGAACCGTATACGGCCGCACGCCGTGCGGAAACCGTCGGTCCGCCACCAGTCTCGTGCTCAAGTCTTTGGCGTAATGCGCCACGCAAGTGGGTGCAATGTCCCCGCGCTCGGCGTCGCTGATAATCGGGCGCCGGCCGACATAGTCAGGGATGTGTGGCGCCGCATCGGGTTCAAGTATCTCTTTCAGCGTGACGGGCTTTTCAGAAACAGGTTCGCGCCACGCGAAGTTTCGCCGGCTGCCGATTATGATTAGCCGGTCTCTCTTTTGCGGCAGCCAGATCGAAGTCTTGACCGGACACGCAACATGTACGTAGTAATCCGGGAGCTTCGTCATCGCTTCCATCACGACCGGAAACTTCTTCATGCCCGGAACATTCCGGGACCACATAGAGCTCGGGCCGGCGGATCGCCACGTGGCGGAAGAAATGCAGGAACAAATCGTCTCCAGTCCGCACCCCGTGAATGTCCCCAATCGGCGAATACCTCGTGCATGGATAAGTCGCCACCATCACCTGACATTCCTTTTCCGAACTGACGAGCTTCCTGGTGATGTCGCACTGGACGACTTCGTGAGAGAAAGCTGCCCTCTTGGAGTACGCTAACTTGTTAGCGCTTTGGAATGCGGCGACTTGTCGCCACTGTTTGATGATAAGAACGTCTCGATTCGTTTCGACAGCGCTGGAAGGTCTCTCGTTTCACACTCCCACACAATCATTACGCGCCAGCCATCACGCCTAAGTGCTCGCAGATTCCGACGGTCGCGCTCAACATTCGAAAGCCGCTTAGTTCTCCAGAACTTTGCGTTCGTCGCAGGTACGACGCTACCGTACCTGCATTTGTGCATGTGAAAGAAGCAACCATGCACATCGATAATCTTTCGGTGCCGAACAAGAACCAGATCAGGTTTGCCGGGAAGGTCCTTCTTGTGAAGTCGATATCGATAACCCAATCGATGAACAATTGATCGGACCACCAGTTCGGGACGAGTGTCGCGGTTTCGGATGCGCGACATATTGAAGCTTCGTTGTTGCGGGGTTAGAACGTCGGCCATGAGAGAGAACCACGGGGCCTCTTGATACCTTCATTCCTACGAGCCATAAATCTTTCGCAGCTCATTCATAAGCACTCGCGCAATCACAAAGGCCAGTCTCGGTGGCACTGCATTGCCTACCTGTTTGAATTGTTCTGTCCGAGGGCCGCGAAAAACAAAATCGTCAGCAAATGATTGACACCTCGCAGCCTCTCTGACAGTAAAGGATCGGCATTGACTTATGTCAGGATGGATATAGTAGTGGCCATCCTTGCTAATGTGAGACATCACTGTCGAGCACGGTCGTTGCAACCACTGCACTCTAAACCTATCAACAAACTTATCAGTGTTTTTGTGTTTGGGCATCAGATCAGGACGTTCGCTCTCCAAGTCAAAGAGGGTCGTTTGCCTGGCTCCATTCTTGTGATGCTCTATGAAAAATTTATATCGTTCCAAGTCGCTTTCCATGTGAGTGCGCGCCTTGAAGTGAACGATGCCTTCCGAACCAATGCGCATGCGCCGCTGGTACTTTTTCAGATCGCTGGCTGGCGGATACGTGCCCCACCATTGATCTTCACCCTCGCCCGGCCGCAGTCGCGGCAAGTCTCCGATTGCGTCTTCTACCGTCAAGACATCAGGCCTAGCTAAAGCTCTGACACGCCGGAACACCTCAGATATTTCTGGATGTTTCTTTCCCAAGTCCTTGCGGTAGCCAATGAAGAAGATGCGCCGCCTCCGCTGGGGGACATGAAACCAGGCGCTATCCAAAATCAATCCGGATAGTTTGCCATGAGGAGGCATTGCTAATTCGTAAGGTCTTTTTAAAGAATTAAACTGCTCGATTAGCATGCGAACAGTTTGCCCTCTGTCCGTTTCAGCACTCAAGATGCCAGGAACGTTTTCAAAGACAAAGAAATCCGGCTCGAATCGATCAAGCGCGAATAGGAAGTACTGAAAAAGAAAATGTCGCTCATCCTCGCGCATCCGGTTAGGATCACGTGACCGTCCGGCCAAAGAGAACGCCTGGCAGGGTGGCCCTCCAAGCAAGACATGAGCTCTTCGAGCTTTCAAATGCTCGATGCCATCCTGCATCAGTCTGTAGATCGCAGTAGGCCCATCCGCAGCCGAGTCTTTAGATCCGAACTCACGATTGATCACTTGAGCGCTGCTACGATCGGCGATATCCGGATATTTCTTGAGCAGTTCTTCCTGTGAGATTTCACCGCGAATGAGTTTCCAGTATTCACGTAGCTTTCTTTGTTTCTTTAGCTCGCGAAATATCACGCGGAGCTGAAGAGTCTCGCAAGCCGTCTGATCCTTTTCGACCTGAGCCGCGATTTCAAAGCCTGCTTGAACAAACCCGTCACTCAGGCCACCCGGACCTGCGAATAAATCCAAAGCTACTGGCGAACCCTGATTGGACATCTATTTTTTCGGAACTCGGAATTTTTCGAATTCCTTTGGCAACATTTTTACCAAGTCCGAGGATTCCATTATCGACAAATCCCACGTCACATCAAATTGGTTAAGAATCTCGGCAAATCGTCGCGCACTTCCTCTTGTTTTGCCAGCGGCACCTCTTTTCGGATGACCCGTCTCGGAATCGATGTATAAGTTAGTTGCCGTTTCGAGAACTGCCTTATTCGCGACAATCTCCTGTCGCGATGCAAGTTGTTCCACAATTTCGCCGGGTCGATCTAACGGCCCACATAGAAGCACGAACGCGCGGGCGGGATTATCATGATGTGAGCGATATATCAAATACGGACCGGCAAGAAGGTGGCGGTAATATCGTCTATAGTCGTCGGTTTCTGGAATCCATTTAGCCCGCGCTCCTGGTTTGCGCTGCCCTGATCCGTCTGGCACGCATAGTTGGTCGAAGAAGAATAGTGAAAGCCAAGCCCATAATCCTTTATCCTTTTCAAGCTCGGCCATTTCAGCCCGTGCCAAGACTTCATTAAGATATTTTGCGGCATCAAACCTACTGCCAAATCTCTTGCGCTCCACGTCGATATCTCCAGCCAAAGGTTCGGAGGTGGCTTGATCGATTAGCAGTGCGTCGGGAAAGGAAAGCGGCGTCTCACTAGTTAACGAGTCGAGGAATCGCTCGAATTCCTCAAGTCCTGCTGCGTTTAGCTTTCGAAGTTTCACTATGGGTGTTCCCCTTTCCAGTACGTCTGGAATCTTTCCAACATTCCGTACTTCTTTGTGAAAGCTAAAATCACATCATCAATCCAGTCGTCGAGTTGGGATTCCTCGGAGTCCTCATCCGGGACGTCACCAACGCCGGGAAGCTGCATTGCATAGTTCAGCCAATGCGACTTCCAGTCATCGACATCATCAGTGTCAAAGAACTTTTCGATTCGGATTATTCTAGTCAGAATCTGTCTCAATGCTGACGGGTAGACGAGCGAGGCGAAGACTGGAGAACGTGCAATATCTCGCCAGTTTCCAAGATGGAGATTAATGAGAAGAATGGGCTTATCACCAAAATCGAGCTTAGTAATTTCTGAACGCAAGTCCGCAGATTGAACTGGTAATAGAGGAACTCGTTCTTCTGTTTCGCTGTCAGGCGTCCTAAACGACAGCCTATCCGCCTCAGCGAGAAGCTTTCCGCGTTGAGGCGAGTCGGAACTAATCTTGACCCGAAATAATATGCCGTCTGGCGTTTCAAACTCAGTTAGATTTCGGTCATTTGGGGCTTTAACATTAGAGACCGTACCGAATGCAAAACGCATTGAGGTAGTCCTGCGATATGCCTCGATGAATACAACTGCGTCGTCAGGTAGGCCATAATTCTCCAGCCGCAGAATAACTTCGAATGTGGGAGTGCCATTACGCTGATATAAAACTATGTCAACGTCTTCTCGTTTGATTCGCTTCCGATCAGTGTAATTAAGCCTGCGAATCATTGAACCCCTCCACCACTGCCACCTTAACAAACAAGTCACGTTGTTCATCAAACCCGCTCACGGCGACTTCGAAGTCCGGCTGTTGGACCGTGACTCTCATTTGATTCCCTGACTTTCCCGTTATTACAACACCTTTCGATTTTTCGGTAAGGGCTTCCAGCGCGAAGTCGGCGGGATCATATTTTCTTAATGGATTGCCACGCCTGATATCGTAGGCGACGCGAATGTCGAGGAAAGGTGGCATCGTAGCAGTCTGCGCTCCTCTGGTGACGGAAAAGCCACCCTTTACTTTCTGAACTCTGAACCGAGGAGCGGCATGCGGCGGTATGTTCGGCTTTTCAATTTCGTCTCCAGTGGGCACCTCTTTTTGTTCCGGTTCTCTAGTTGGGACGGGTTGCTGCGCCGGTAATGAGAACAGGTCCAAGAGAAGGGAGGGATCGGTCTTATCTTCACCTTCAGCCAGTATTTGCACTATTTCGGAGACACTTCTCACGACAAACTGAATATATGATGGCCCGTAAACATACTTGCCCTTATAATTCGACGAATCCCTTTGCCATTGAGTATGGGCCGGATTTTCGGAATCACCGAGAAGGGTTGCCAAAGGATCGTCTTCGACAACCACGAGAGACAGAATTCCTCTGCTGCGCGGGCTCCGAACGTCCGAGATAATTATTCCCTCCCTAATGAATATTGGCCGGCCACTCTCGCTATCTCCGCGCCGAACCAGGAATACATCAAAGAAGGAGTTTCGCGGTTCCTTATGCCTTTCGCGAATTACTAACGGTACTCGCAGTGCCATGCGCTCGCCGGCTTGCAACGAGGCTCTTAGGGCGGTTATCTGTTCTGTGGAGAATAAGTCAGATGACCACGTCAACGCACGGTCACTCGGCGGTTGAGCGATATTCATGATCCGCTGCGGTGGCTGCTCCGTGGCCCATTCAGCCAGCTCTAAGATCTCAAGGAAATCTCCTGACAGCTGGTCGGCGACTCCCGCGGCCACACTACGGATAGTTTGGTGATTAATGACAACCTTGCCGTCCGGTGATTCCACCTCTACTTCAAGGCTAGCGGAAAGGATCGGATAGAAATAGTCTCGGCAGACACCCGTCACCAAGGCACGTTCATTGATTTCAGGATCGGCAAACGGAACAACGATGGACAAGCCTGATTGGTCGCTGCGAGTAAGCCGAAAGTCCCTACAGAATTCTTCGATTAATGACGAATCTTCTGACGGCAAAGTAAGGCCATCCTCCCGACGTAGGCCAAAGTACCCGTCAGGTGAGAAATAGTTGGGACCGATTGCATGCGACTTAAGGACTGACTGCCCCATGAGCAATTGTTTACCATCGTCGTCACGCACAGTCAGTCCGAAATAAGCGCTAATGCGGCTTGATCTGGGGAAAACGGTTTTGCCGACACCCCACCGTCCACGATCTTGCTCTCCTTTTCCCGACTGTCCTTCGGCGCGAAAGAAATAATAAAAGGGGTTTTTGATTCCCGCTTCATCGTGCCACTGAGTGACATCTCCAGTTAATCCTGAACTGCCAAAGTCTTCAAATAACAGGAATGAGCAATTCTCATCAGCTTTTGGACGATCATGCAGACCGTTACCCTCAGCAGTTATGTGCGGCCAAGCGCCGCCCAAATAGGGCTTAATCGTATCAGGGGCCAGTGCTGCTTTCTGACCGGAGATATAAATGCGAATGCGAGTGGCCCTGTCGGGCAAAGCCGCGTCGAGCGTGTTTTGTGTTCCTTCTCGTATCAAGGCCTCCGCAGCATTGCTGATCGCCTCGGTAGCGAAGAATTCTCCCAACACCGGTTCGCGATTCTTGTCGCCGGGCTTTGGCTGATTAAAGTGCCACTGTGCCGTCATTAATTCTCCTCACTGCTTCTTTAACCAATCGATTGCGATCTCTTGCTCAACTTGCCTGAATTCAGGATCGCCAGTTAACAAAAGAGCCTTTTCTTGCTTGGCGAGGGCGGCTGCAAAGCAATCCGCAAAGGACATCTTGTGTTTTGCCTTGAAGGCGCCAGCTTGGTGAGCAAGTGTCCAGTTCGCATCGACGAAGCCAATGCCGAGGTGTCTCAGCTCTGTGATGCTACGGTCTGCATCACTCACTGATGTTTCTCGGGCGATGATGTACCAAACCTCGCCAGCATTAACGACGCTCATGAATAACGGGATGTCGTTCTCGTGCGCGTCGGATATGTGATTGGCAACGCTTTCGGCTGATGCTTCACCTTCCAAGTAAGCGATGACCGCCCAAGAGTCCAGGACAATAGCCTTTGGCTTGCGCGGCATTAAAGTTCTCGCTCCTTTTTCTTCTCGGCCATAAGCGCTTTCAGCAGACCCTTGCCCTTGAACTTACCGCGAAGGCTGTGAACATACTCGCGAGTAATTGGCGTCAGGATGATTTCCTTCGCGTCCTCGTCCACGTTGATTTGTATGCGCGTGCCCTCTTTAATACCAAACTTCCGTCGTACTGACGAAGGAATGACTATCTGCCCTTTCGACGTTGCCGTTGTTTCCACGGTTGCCTCCCAGTCTGATTAACTGGCCGAAGTGTACCTAAAGAGAAAATGTAAGTCAACTTATAAGTTGTATTACCTACGCTAGCACTTCCGACGGCAGCATAAAGGTGGTGTGACCCGTTTTCCGGCCGCACCTGACCATGCCATCGAGCTTGGAAATTTCCAGGACGAGCTGTGCCTTACTGTAGAGGCGTAGCCTCTGTTAAGAAAGGGGAAGCGCCGGAAAGCCGGAGGCTTTCCGCGGTGTGGGGCGGCGGAGCCGCAAGACTGACAGGTGCTCATCAGTCTCTTGAGAGTGTTGGCGGAGGAAGTTTTCCGCTGGCCGCCGTGCCCTTTCTTTGATGTTTGCAATTTGTAGCATCACACCTTTGAACTCTTCATTAGTCTGGCAATAGCCGCGGAGTGGCGAAAGATCTGTAGCCCACGGCGTGAGCTGTGGGTATCGGGTTGGGCCCACGGGATAGCCGCAGAGCGGCGAAACTCGAAACGACATCAAAGAGGGTTGCGCCCCGGCCGGGGCTGGTTTGCTTTGGCGTTCGTGTCCCCTGGCTTACGCCATGGGCTAGAGATCTTTTTGCCGCTCCGCGGCTATTAGACTTATCTACTGCGATCTTAACTCTCCTCGTCGCCGGTGTGGTCTCTTTCCTGATGCATCATTCTTCGCAGAGTCGTGCCGGCGTGGCGGCGCATCAACTCTTGCAGTTGGTCGTTTAGTTCGACACCTTTTACGAGGGGCAGGAGGCCGCTATCCATACGCTCGCGCGGATCGACTTTGCCTCTGTGGGTTGGTTTAGTGAGTTCACGTTCGGCTGCTTTTGCTTTTGCTTCCGCCTCGAGATGGTCGGCTAGGAAATCTTCCATTCGTCCCTGCTTGCTTCCGAGCGCCGCATTGCATCAGCAGCCCCGTCCATAAGCAAGGGGGGCGCTTTCGCGAATAAGAAGAAACGCCTCCTGCTGGGTCGGCATTGGGGCGGGCGCGTTCCGTCCTCACCGAAAGGCGGCAAGCCGATGGCTGCGACTTGCCCTTTTTCCCACAAACGAAACGCGCCCGCTTCCTTCATGAGCCTGCGCTCATGAAATTGTTTCTGTCGCCCGCTAAAACGGGCTCAGGTCGATGACGTGACGTAGTCCCGGGCTTACGCTCGGGCTGGCAATATGCCGCCGCTCCGCGGCGGTGTTTGGAGTGCGGTAACTCGTTACCGCTTTTATAAGTCGCGACTTGTCGCGACGATTAGTTTAAAGAGGGCGGCGTCGAGACGCCGCGTACCAAAGCGGCGACAAGTCGCCGCACTCCAAAAAGGTGCCCGCCGCGCTCTGAGCGCTACGCTGCCGGCGGTGGCGGTGGCGGTGGTGTGGGTGATGGCGCGGCTGTCTTTTTCCTGGGGCTGCGTTCGGTGTGGCTGGCGCTGGTCCACTCGGCCAGAGCCGCCGCGTCATTCCGGTAACGGTTCCGCACAATGGCGTCGAGCTTCTTTACTATCACCAATCCATCGGCGATTAACTCGTCAATCGATATCCCTGCCGAGACCTGGGTGCCGACACTGCTCGCATGTTCATTGATGGCTGCCTCGAAGTTGGCGATGTCGGTATTCAAGTCAGCCAGAAAGTCAGCCGGCATGGCGTGGTTGATGAACCGGGTGGAAAAAGGCGCCGCATTGGCGGCAAACGAACGGGCCGCGTTTAAGAGGGCTGAATCGTTGCCGGCCGGCGGCATACGAAACTTGTCATCAAAGCCGGGCGTGTCCTGGGCCATCGCTTCAGCGGTCCGGGCAATCGCCCGCAGATCGTCTCGAAGGGCCTGGCGGGTGACCGCACGATGGGAGGTAGCCTCTTGGGCGGCGCCTGAAACCTGCGTCGCGGCGTGTGCATTAAGTTCGGCAATAATCTCGCCGAGGTTAATGAAGAGTTGGCCGCCCAGACTGCTGGCGGGAAAGTCCGCAGAATGGGCGGTGCCAAAACCATGTGCACTCATGAACATTTGACGTCGTCTGTTTTCAAGGTCATCCATTGCTTGATCCTCCTGTTATTCGGTTTGACGTTTCACTTCCCGAAGGGGAAATGTCGGCATTAGCGCTGATGGGCGATAGCAGTTCCCGACTCAAAAGTGGGTCTGGTTCAGTTCGCCCGAGGTCTTATCCAGATGCTAACGAAGGCCTGCCATCTGAGAATTCCATGCTTTGGCCTGATCTACTTACCCGGGTTCTGGGCCGAAAGACGGGTTCCCGGCCGGGGTACTATCTGTTTTCGGCGCAAATGTCATTAGGGTGCCTAAGGGTATCCAAATTACCTTGCTATCATGGGTATATAGCGCGTTTTGATCAGGTTTTCCCTCAGGTGTTTGGGAATCTCGGCGTCTCGGAGCGTGTGTTTCGAAGGCTGGACGTAAGTTTTCGCCCGAATTATGGAGGTTTACGTGCTAAAAAACGGAGTTTTGTTCACGATGAGGCAGGTTTCGCGCGCTCTGAATGGCCTTTCACGCACCCATGAAAGGGATCTCACGCAGGATAATCGGGTTTCACGCAGGGTGAATGGGCTTCCACGCGCGATTGTTGCGGTCTCACGCGCGGTGAATGGGATCTCACGCGCGATTGTTGCGGTCTCACGCGCGATGAATGGGGTCTCACGCGGGATGAATGTCTCCCGCGCGTCATGAATTGGCTTTCACGCTTAATCGAAGGAGTTGAGCGCGGGGTTAATGGGGTCTCGCCTGGCGTGTTCCAGGCACAGACTCTTCGCACCGAGACGCGGCAAAGCCGCAATCGAATTCTGTTCGCGCTGCGCGCTCAGTTGCGCACAGGATCGCCGCGCTCCTCCCAGGGATCATGCGTCTTCTAAAATCGCTTCGGCGTCAATCGTGATCTCGACCGTGTTGCTGACGACGATGCCGCCTTTGTCCATGGTGTCGTTCCAACTGACGCCAAAGTCCTGGCGGTTGATGGTGGTTGTGGCGAAGAAGCCGGCGCGGGTCCTGGGGCCTTTGTTGACGCCGTCTTCCCACCAGGGTGTCTGCCACTCACCAAGGTAGCGAACGTCGAGGACGGCCGGTCGCGTGACGCCGCGAATCGTCAAGTCGCCCGTTACCTGATAGTCATGCTCGCCAACCAGGGTCACTTGTTGGCCGCGAAAAGTGATCTCGGGAAAGTTGGCCACGTCGAGAAAGTCCGCGCTACGCAAGTGTTCGTCGCGCGCCGGCTCTCCGGTCCAGATCTTGCGGGCGTCGATCGTGACCTCGGCGGAAGATTTCGTCGGGTCTTCCGGATCAAACACGAGTGAGCCGTGTACGTCTTTGAAGTGTCCACGGACGTTGGTGACCATCATGTGCCGGGCGGTAAAGCCGGCAGCGGTATGTCCAGGTTCGAAAGTCCATTTAGCCATGATTGGTAAATCGTAAATGGTAAATCGTGAATGGTAAAGGAGGGGCGTCTTAAGTTTGGGTGCGCGTTTCATTCCCACTCGGAGAAGAACGATCCACGAAATCACACGAACCCACACGAACAAGAACCGGTCTGTTTCGTGTAATTTCGTGGATCGTTTTACCTGAAGAGCCCAACCCTTTTGGAGTGCGCCGGCAGAGCGAAGCGGCGATGGCATCCACAGCGGTGTCGCGCTGCGCTTGCCATCGCACTCCAAATTTACTTCGGTGGCTTTCCAAAAATCGCGTCGTCGATAGCGACGTTATGTTTTACCTCTCTGAGTTTGATTAGGGTGTGGGCGTCCTCGATGCAGTGGATGATGAAGGGCACTTTTACGCCGTCGACGTTGCGATAGTCGTGATACTCGCTGCTCGCTCGGTGGAATTGACGTGATAGCCTGTCGATCTGTTATCAGAAAGCGGTGAGTAGTGGGCCGGCCGCCGGGAGAGACCAATGCCGCAGGTCAGGATTGGCGATAAGCAGCTCGAGTACGTTTGGCACGGGCCGGGTCCTGAGGTCACGCCGACGCTCGTGTTTCTGCATGAGGGGCTTGGTTGTGTCGCCATGTGGCGCGATTTTCCTGAGCGGCTGGCGCAGCAGACGGGATGCGGCGCGCTGGTCTATAGCCGGGCGGGCTATGGCAATTCAGATCCAACCGAGTTGCCGCGTCCGGTCGAGTTCATGCACGAAGAAGCTTTGGTCACGCTGCCTCAGGTGCTGGATGCGTTTGCGATTCGTGAAACGATCTTAGTCGGGCACAGCGACGGCGGATCAATCGCGCTCATACACGCGGGTGGGGTTGGCGGTCCCAGAGTACGCGGGTTGATCCTGGAAGCGCCGCATGTCTTTGTCGAAGAGGTGGGTCTCGAAAGCATTAGAGCGATCGCCGCGGAATATCGAAGCGGAAATTTGCCGAAGGCTCTGGCACGTTATCATGGCAAGAATGTCGACGCGACGTTTTGGGGTTGGAATGATGTCTGGCTCAATCCCGAGTTTAAGTCATGGAACATTGAAGAGTATCTGCCACAGATTCGTGTGCCCGTACGGCTGATTCAGGGCGAGGATGATCAATACGGCACGCTGGAACAGGTCAAAAGAATCGAGGCTGGATGCGCGGGGCAGGTGCGCACAATCCTGTTGCCGGATTGTGGACACAGTCCGCATCTGGAACAGTCGGAGCGGACGATTGAGGCGATGAAGGAGTCTGTGCGAGAGGTCTTGCAGTTTGGAGTGCGCTGACTTGTCAGCGCTTTGGTATGCGGCGACTTGTCGCCGCGAGGCGTCAAGGCGATCTTGCGCTGACAAGTCAGCGCAGGCGAAAGCGGCGACAAGTCGCCGCACTCCAAAAAGGATGCGGGAACTGGCATAGGCAATTCCGGCGTTCGAGGCACCCTGACTAGCCAGGATCAGAAAGTCGGAATCCATGGTGACCAGTACCCGTTGCTCTGAATGTGCAAACCTGAGTTGTTCTGGATCGGCTAAGCCTGATCTGCCGGCCTCTTGCACGGTTAAGACATCGACGCCGCGACGTCGCAGACCTTCGGCGACCGCGCTGGGAATGTGTTCATCAAGATAGAGGAGCATACTCCCTAAGTGTAAACGCTCGCTGGGTAATACGTTTTCGAGTTACGTAAATCCGATCGCGTCACGTCGCGCGCAGGCCTCTACGAAGCCTAAACGAGAGCCTGCGCAGAGTGATTTTCGACTATTTATCTGTCCCTTTGAGCAGCTTCGACTTTAACTTTGAGGGAAATGATGAGCGCAATTGCTCGGCGATATCGTCATTGCGACTAATATCGTTTCTGATCTCGTCCACGTTATCAAAGTAGTACGCGAGAGCGGCGTGAACGTCGCTCAGACCCAACTCAGGATAGGTCGCGACGATTTCATCCGGGCTCATTCCGAAATCTTCGTGTCGAATCACGATGTCCATCACACGAATGCGATGACCAGCAATGCAAGCCTTTCCGCCGCATACACCAGGAATTTTCGTAATCCGATCGGTGATAACAGTTGCCATAGCCTTAAACTACCGGGGTTTTAGCATGAAGTTTGTATACTGGAACATTGCTTTGGGCCTGACGAAAGATGGTGCGCCGGCTTGAGGTTAGTTTGATCCTAGCGGCTATTGTGTCTCCTCTCACACCGTAAGCACCATTGCTATACGGTAACTCTGGCAAGCCGCTCAGTTGCGGAAATTCCGCCCAACCGCTATCATCTACCGGTCGAACCGGTCTCCCCGACCTTCCGATCGATTTCAATCAGTCAATCAAATTCAGGAACATGGAGAAAGAAGATCAATGCGCGTTAAGAATAATTTTGGGAAAGTAGCCATCCTTGCCGCAGCCCTGCTGCTGATGAGCTTTACGCTTAGCTTTGCTAAGCCGCACGTCGAATACAAATTCAAGGTCCACAACAACACCAAGCAAGCCATCAAGAAGATCAAAGTGTCGGATGATGGCAAGAAATGGGGCTTCTTCGACATCGGTGACGGCATCGCCGCCGGTGCGACTGAAGAGCTGGTCTGGGACAAATCAACCGACAACGGCGCCTGCGAATGGCAGTTCAAGGCAGTCTTCGCCGACAATGAAGAGTCCGAGGCGGTGGAATTCAATTTCTGCGAGAAGAACCTCGTCATTGAATTCAACTAGTAAGCAATTGAGCTGAATCCGAAAAAGCCTCTGCCGTTTGGCAGAGGCTTTTTATTTTGGAGTGCGCCGACTTGTCAGCGCTTTGGTCAACGGCGACTTGTCGCCGCAAAGCGAGCGAAAGCGGTAACAAGTTCCCGCACTCCAAATTCAAAAATCAACCCGCACGCCCAGACGAATCTGACGCGGACGCATCGTGCGGGTGGCGACGAGAAACGAATCGACGAAGGCCTGTTTCGTCGCGGCTGAGGATGTCGGACCAAAGGCGCCGAAGTCGATGAACTCGCTGCCAAAACTGAATACCGTTTTGTTCAGGACGTTGTCGAACTCTACTACCGGACGCAATTTGATCTTCTCGGTAACTCTAAAATCGCGCGTCACGTTCAGATCGAAAATGAAAATCCCGGGCCCGGCCCCGGCGTTGCGCGGCAGGTTTCCCGACTGGCCGATCGTCGGCAGGGTGAACTGATTCAGCAGCGATGCGTCGAATGGCTCGCCGGGGTGGCGCCACTTCAACAGTTTGGGGTCGCCCTTGAAGATGGGACGGTCGTTGCCGACGTCGTCGAGATTTCGATCGGCGCCGCCAAGTCCGAGATTGAAGGGCGCGCCCGACGCCAGTCGTAAAACCGGCGCGAAGCGCAGCCTCGCAAGAAACTTCGGAGTTTCGATCGTCGCGGACACGGCGAAACGGTGGCGGCGATCCTGAAGGCTGCGCGCGCGCTCGTCGCGAAAGTCTCCAGGAACCAAAGCGTCGGACGTGTTGACGATGCCATCGTCCCTGAGGAAGGAAAGCGTGTACGACGCGCGAAACGAAAAGCCCGCTCCGTTTTTCGCTCGGATAAATCGATTGCGCAGCTCGAGCGTCACACCGTGATAAAAACTATTGCCAACGGGAATCAGTTGCTCGACTTCACCTCTCGACGGATCCGGGCGCAATCCATTCAGAGCCGCCAGCGCCGTATTCACCGGGGTCGTCGCCGTGAATGAGTTGAGATTGACCAGCGAGATCGGCACACCAAATTCCGTAATGCGAAAGACCGAGTTTGGATTCGCCGGGTCAGCCGGCGCCAGCACAAAGCGAACCAGATCGCCGGCGGTAGAAGTATTCAGGATCGGGCGGACACCTCCCGGCGCGCTAAGAAAATTGGCGAAGTCGCGTGACGCCAGAAACGAAGTAAAGTCTTTGAAGCCTTTCGGCAGCGCCGGCGCGTTCGTGTTGAACTCCCGCCAAAGATGCAGACCGCGATTCCACGTGTAGTTCGCTTCAAACACAAAGCTGTTCCCGATCTCCCGTTCGAAACCAAGGTTGGCCTGGTAACTCTCAGGAATGCGCAGGGCGGGATCCAGACGGCGCGAGAATCCGGAATTGAGTACTCCGAACTGTTTGACCAGAGGTGAATCGACGGTGAGTGTCTGGGGAAAGTGAAGGCTCGCGGCGATGAAAGCGCGGCGTTGGGCGTTGCTCAACAGCTTGCCCGTGACCGGATCTACCAGCGCGTCCGTGTCTAAGAAAAGTTGTTGCGCGCCCAGGGTGAAATCGTCAATCGTGCGCAACAACGCGCGGTTATAAAAGATTCCGGCGCCGCCGCGAATTACGGTTTTGCCTGACTTGAAAGGATCGTACGAGAAGGCCACGCGTGGCCCGAAATTATTCCGGTCAGCCACGATGGTCTCGTTTTCAAAGCGCACGCCGTAGCTCAAAACGAAGTCTGGTTTCATCCGCCATTCGTCCTGCACAAAGACGCCGATGTACGTGTTGCGTTGAGTTGAAGTCGTCAGAAAGTTTTGCCGGAAACGGCTGGGGAGGTTCGCCAGAAAATCGCCGGCACTGTCGAAATCCCAGGTGCCGGTGGCGTCGCTTAGATCTATGAAGGTCGAAGTGATTCTTTGCACGTCGCCGCCAAACTTCAACGAATGATTGCCGGTGATGTAGGCAAAAATCTCCTGAACCTGGAAGCGAGTCTCGCGGCGGTCCGTTGCGCCGCTGGTGGAAGTGCCGGCCACCAGCGTGCCGCTCGCCAGCTTCAAAGGATCGTTGATTCCAATCAATACCACCGGTGACCCGGCGCCGCCAGTGGCTAAGACCGCCGGAGTCAAGCGTGAGTATTGAAACCGGGTCTGGGCCACGGCTTTGGCCGAAAAGACATAGTTGTCGAGATAAGCGATCGCATCCGTGTTGCGGGTCTTTCCTTCCAAAGCCTGGGCCAGACGATCGCCGCCACCAAACTGTCGCAGGTTGCGCGAGCGCCCCAACTGGTAAAGCAGCTGTCCGTTGTGATTTTCGCTGAACGCATGATCGACGCGAGTAGTGAAGACGTGATTGCGCCCCGGCGTATTCACCGAAGTAATGAACGGCGCGACCACACCGTTCGAAGCCGGCGCTGAGGCGTTCTCTGTTCGCTGCGCCGAGAGGTCAGTCGGCGCCGGCAGTGGAAACAGAGGGTTCTGCTGAACCGGAACCAGCGTGTCGATCAAAGTTGAGTCCAAAACCTCGTCGTATTCATAGGCGCTGAAAAAGAAGGTGCGGTTGCGGCCGTCGTAGAGTTTCGGAATGACTAACGGCCCGCTGAAAGTGAAGCCGGGGTCATGTTCCTGTAGCGGCAGACGCGAAAGGCCGAGCGAATTGTTCTTCCACGTGTTCGCATTCAGCGATTCATCGCGGAAGAAGTAAAAGGCGCGCCCGTGATACTTGTTCGAACCGCTGCGCGTCAGCAGATTTACCCGGCCGCCCGCAGCGCGTCCATACTCAGCCGCGAACTGGTTTCGGATAACCTGCACCTCGGCGACCGCTTCGAGCGACGGCGTGAAGCGCTCGCGAGCTCCCCGGTCGTCGTTGTTGTCGAGACCATCGATGGTGATGTTGTTGGAATATGCGGTGCCGCCGGACAACGAAAAGTTTCCGGCTTCCTCGGGTGTCGCGCGCGAGCTGGTACGATCTTCAGCCAGATCGCGTGTCGACAGCGGTTCTTCAGCCACCCCGCCCAGAGTGAAAATCAAATCGAGCGGCGAACGCGTAATGACCGGCAGCGATTCAACCTCGCGTGTGGTTACCGTCCCACCGACAATAGTTCGCGTCGTATCAACCTGCGGCGCGTTGACGGCGCTGACGACTACGGTTTCAGCAGTGAGGCCGGCGGGCTTCAGCATGAAATCCAGTTGGACGTTTTGTCCGGCGATCGTGTTGAGATCGGTTTTTTCTTCGACGGCGAAGTTTGTAAACGCGGCCTTGAGCGTGTAAGTGCCGGGCGGCAGTTGAATCAGTTTGTATTGCCCGTCACTGTCGGATACCACCGTGCGATTGGCTTTTGTCGCGATCAGGACGGCGGTAACGGTCGCACCCGGAACCACCGCGCCATTCTGATCGGTGACGCGGCCGCTGATGGTCACGTTGTCCAGATCCTGTGCAGCCGCGAGGCACGGCATAAGACACACTGACATAGCCAGGTGGAAGAACGCGAAAGTAAACTTTGCCGCAAGCCGCATTGGGAGCAGGTACGCTTCGAAGCGTGGTGATGTGTCCTTCAAACCAAAGCGGCGACAAGTCGCCGCACTCAAAAATGTTTTTGAGAGATTCCCTTGCCAGGTAAGACGATCCACGAAAATACACGAAGCGGAATTAGTTTTTGTTCGTGCAGTTTCGTGTGATTTCGTGGATCGTTCTTGTCCGAGCGGGAAAAAAGCACGAAACCCAATCAGAACACCAACGCCTTGACGATCTTAGACAGCGCACTCTTCGATCGTAGTCGATCTGTCAACCAGACTTTGACAGTCGGAACATCGAAGTGTCAGGGAATGACTTAGCGGGACTTGCCACCAGCGGCGCGGCGTTTCGCGGGAACTGGACGATTCATGCGGCTGATGGGAACCAGGGCGCCGGCTTCGGGCGGTGGTTCGGTGAAGTGAGAGAATTCTTCAGCATGGGTTTGCAGGTATTCAAAGAAGCGTTCGAACTCGCGCTGCATCGTGTCCATCTTTTCGCGCATGTTCAGAATGATCTCCACGCCGGCAAGATTCACGCCCAGGTCGCGTGTCAGGGACAGGATAATCTCCAGCCGTTCAAGATCAGTGTCGGTGTAAAGACGCGTGTTGCCCTCTGAACGCGAAGGCTTCAGCAGGCCTTCACGTTCGTACAGACGAAGCGTCTGCGGGTGGAGCTCGAACTGCTCCGCCACGGCGCTGATCGTGAATGTTTTGGCTCGCTTTTTCATTTTCGATTGCCAACTGCCGATTGCCAATTGGCGTGTTGCGGAGCTCTCTCGATTACCAGTGATCAATCGGCAATCGGCAATTGGAAATCGGCAATGCTCTCACTCCAGTCCCATCGCCACTCGCGGATTCTCAGTATTCATCTGCCCGTACTTGCGCAACAACTCTTTCGTCTCTTCCGAGATCACCTTCGGCAGAACTACCTGGACTTCTACAAACTGATCGCCGTGGGTGCTCGGATCGCGCAGAGACGGCGCCCCGCGCTGGCGCAGACGAAACTTCTGTCCTGACTGCGTGCCCGGCGCGATGCGCAACTGCGCTTTGCCGGTAACGGTTGGGACTTCGATCTTCGCGCCCAGCGCAGCCTCAGGCACGGTGATCGGGACCGTGACGTAGATGTTGTCGCCTTTGCGGGTGAAATACTGGTGACGGCCGACGTTGGTGATGATGAAAAGATCTCCGGGCGGCGCGCCCAGCCGGCCGCCTTCGCCTTTGCCGGGAATTCGCACGCGTGAGCCGGTGTCCACACCTGCGGGGATCCGCACCTTAACGTTCTCAGCCTTGGCCAGAGTACCCTTGCCTTTACAAAGCGAACACGGGGGACGCCGTTTGCCGGTGCCGCCACAGTCAGGGCATTCCTGGGTGAAGCGCAGACGGCCGCCGGCTTTCTGTATCTGCCCGGCGCCTTTGCAGGTCGGACAAGTGATCACCGAACCGCCCGTGTCGCCGGCGCCATGACAGCGCGAACACTGATCGGATCTGTTTACAGTGATGCTGGTAGTGAGCCCGTTGATCGCTTCTTCGAAGGAGAGCGAGAGCGGCATCTCGATGTCGGCGCCTTTTTGCGGTTGCGGCCGCGGTGGTTCGCGTTCCGCTTTTCCACCACTAAATAGATCGGCAAAAATGTCCCGGAAGCTGCTGCTGCTGCCGCCGCTGCCCGCGGAAGTCGACGTGGATCCCCAATCAAAGCCGGAAAAATCGAATGGCGTACCGCGAGTGTAGGTTGCACCCGCAGCCCCCTCGGCCGCTGCGTTAGCCAGGCTGTCTGAGTATTGGCCAAAGCGATCGTAAACCTTGCGCTTCTTGGGATCGGACAGAATATCGAACGCTTCGCTCATCTGCTTGAAGCGATCTTCCGCGCCCTTGTCGCCGGGATTTACGTCAGGGTGATACTTGCGCGCCAGCCGCCGGTAAGCTTTCTTGATCTCTTCCGGCTTGGCGTCTCGTTTAACCCCGAGGATTTTGTAGAAGTCCTCTTTAGCCATCGTTACATTGTCGATTGCCGATTGCCGAATGCCGATTGATCACTGACCAAAGGCGCTTCAAATGAAGAACGACTCGGGCTGGGCGACCAATCGGCAATCAAAAATCGGCAATCGGAAATGTCCCTACTTCTTGTCTTCGTCGACGTCGACATACTCGGCGTCGATCACGTTGTCTTCCCCACCGGTCTGGCCGCTCGCTGAGGCGCCGGCGGCCGATGATTGCTCGGTCGTTTCCTCGGCGGGAGACGACGACGTCTGCTGATACAACGCTTCGGCCATCTTGTGAGAGACGGTTTGCAGCGCATTGAACGCGTCGTTCATGCGTTCGACTCCGCCTTCCTCGAGCGCCTTCTTGGCGTCGGCGATTGCAGTTTCGACTTCGCCCGCCACGGCGCCGACCTTCTCGCGATTCTCGTTCAACGTCTTCTCCATTTGATAGACGAGGCTGTCGAGTTTGTTCCGTGCTTCGATCTCTTCGCGTTTGCGCGCGTCGTCGGCAGAGTGAGCATCAGCATCGCGCATCATCTTATCGATCTCATCTTTGCCGAGACCCGAGGACGATGTGATCGTGATCTTCTGTTCCCGGCCCGTGCCCATGTCCTTGGCAGAAACGTTCACAATGCCGTTGGCGTCGATGTCAAAAGCGACTTCGACCTGCGGCATGCCGCGCGGCGCCGGGGGAATGCCCACGAGGTGGAACTTGCCGAGCGTGCGGTTGTCGCCCGCCATCGGCCGCTCACCCTGCAGCACGTGGACTTCGACCGACGTCTGATTGTCCGAGGCCGTAGAAAAGATTTCAGACTTGCGCGTCGGAATGGTCGTGTTGCGGTCAATCAATTTCGTGAACACGCCGCCCAAAGTTTCAATACCGAGACTCAGGGGCGTCACGTCGAGCAGAAGGATGTCAGTCTTCTCACCCGACAGCACGCCTGCCTGCACGGCGGCGCCGATGGCCACGACTTCGTCGGGATTGACACTCTTGTTCGGTTCTTTGTTAAAGAAGCTCTTCACAATCTCCTGGACTTTGGGGATACGCGTGGATCCGCCGACCAGCACTACTTCGTCAATCTTCGACGAATCCAGGGCTGCATCTTTCAGCGCCTGCGCCAGCGGCGGCGTCAGACGTTTGAAGATCGGTTCGGCCAACTGTTCGAAACGCGCGCGCGTGAGCTTCATCACCAGATGTTTTGGTCCTGAGGCGTCGGCAGTGATGAAGGGCAGATTGATTTCGGTTTCCATCGTTGACGAGAGTTCAATCTTTGCCTTCTCACCCGTTTCCTTCAGCCGTTGCAGGGCCATCTTGTCCTTGGACAAATCGATGCCCTGGTCCTTCTTGAACTCTTCGATGATCCACTCAACCAGGGCTTCGTCGATATCGTCGCCGCCCAGGTGCGTGTCGCCGTTGGTCGATTTCACTTCGACGACGCCTTCGCCGACCTCGAGAATCGAAATGTCGAACGTACCGCCGCCAAAGTCGAACACCGCAATCGTCTCGTCCTTCTTCTTATCCAGACCGTACGCCAGCGCTGCCGCGGTGGGCTCATTCACGATGCGCATTACTTCAAGGCCCGCGATCTTGCCGGCGTCCTTGGTCGCCTGGCGCTGCGAATCGTTGAAGTAAGCGGGGACGGTAATTACCGCCTTCTCGACTTTTTGACCGAGGTAATCCTCGGCTGATTGCTTCATCTTTTGCAGGATCATCGCCGAGATTTCCGGCGGGCTCCATTCCTTGCCGCCGGCCACGATGCGCACATCGCCGCCGGTCCCGGTGCCCTGAACCTTGTACGGCACCTGCTTAATCTCCTCCGTCACTTCGCTGAAGCGCCGACCCATAAATCGTTTGATTGAATAGATTGTGTTTTCGGGGTTGGTGACCGCCTGACGTTTGGCGACCTGGCCGACCAGGCGGCTGCCATCTTTGGCAAACGCCACGACTGAAGGAGTCGTTCGGCCGCCCTCGGAATTCGTAATCACGATGGGCTCGCCGCCCTCCATAACCGCCACGACCGAGTTAGTCGTTCCCAAATCAATCCCAATGATTTTGCTCATTTTTGTTCAATACTCCACTGTTTATTTCCGTCATTCGCTAGCCGCGAGACGGGTTGAATGCCCGGTTAGAATAATACCTGAGTGCCTCGTTGTCAACTTTGCGGGACGCGTTAGTGCGTTGCTTTTGAGGACTTGCTTGATCAAGTAAAACGATCCACGAACACACACGAAGGGGGCTTGTACGTGCGATTTAGTGTGATCGTGGATCGTTCTTTCCCGTGGAGAAACGAAGCACGAAATCGCCACCCTCGGTTTTGAGAGGTACTCGAGTAAGCGATTCCTTTTGGTCAACAGGCTCGAAGGGATTACCGCTGGTCGAGGAGCGTTGTCTCTATTTGCGGTCGTCGTTCAGTAGCCGGGAGACAAAGAAAACGTAGTGAATGCCGGACAAGAGGGTGAAAACAAAAACCGAAGTATAGACGGTCGGCAGGTAGTAGCCGGTGCCGACTCGCGTCTGCGCGGCTAAGATCACAACCGCGATTGCCACAATCTGAACTACCGTGCTGAGCTTGCCGAGGAACGACGGACGAAACGCGCGAAATCCGCTCACCATGTTGATGGCCGCGGCCCCCACCAGGATGAAGACATCACGGCTGATTACGGTGATGGTTACCCAGAAGGGAATCGGTAGATGCTTGGGCAAAGGCGTGGGATAAACGCCGCGCATTGAGAGCACCACAAAGGACGTCACCAGCATCATCTTGTCGGCGATCGGATCCAGAATGCGGCCCAACGGAGATTGCTGGTGGAAGCGACGCGCCAGCAGTCCATCTAGTCCGTCAGTAATTCCCGCGACGATGAATACTGCCAGCGCCAGCAGGAACTTTTGATAGAAGAGCAACGAAACGAATACCGGAATCAGCGCCATCCTGACGATGGTCAGCAGATTTGGCACAGTGATAATTCGCGAGGACATTCAGGGTTTTAGATTTCAGATTTGCGGTTGCCGATTGGTAGTTTGACGCCGGCACCCGGTTTCGGAAAGTCGGCCATCCCGATTAGCTGCGAATCGAAACGCTAAGACATAGACTGTAACTCAAGCACTGAAACTTCCGGCGGGCAACCGTAGCGAATCGGCAAGACGACAGTTCCGAGTCCACGCGTCACGTAGATTTGCGTGTTCCCTCGCCGCCCAAGGCCACGCAGCAATCGACGACGCGGCCGGCCGGAGCGGTTCTTTTCTGGCCGCAGAGTCACCTGGCCGCCATGCGTGTGGCCACTAAGCACGAGGTCGACTTCGGCCCGGGCTGCGCGGCGCAGGATGATTGGATTATGCGCCAGCAACAATTTCATTTCGTCGTCGCCAGAGCCGGCCAGAGCCAGCGGCAGGTCCTCCAGACCAACCATCGTATCGTTAACGCCGGCCAGCCAGAACGACTCTCCCTTCAAATCGATGCGCATGCCCTCATTCAGCAGAACGGTTATGCCCTCGGAGCGGAACAGATCGGCGATCAGCGCTGCATCGGTCCAGTGATCATGGTTCCCCAGGACGGCGAAAACGCCGTAACGCGCGCGCAGACGGCCCACTAATTCGGCGCAGGGCGCGGCGTAGCTGCGATCGTGCGAAATGTAGTCGCCGGTGAGCGCGATCAAATCGGGCTGCAGATCGTTGGCAGCTTCAATGGCGCGCTCGAGATGTCTCGGGTTAACGATCGGGCCGTAGTGGAAGTCGGAAAGATGGACGACGCGCAGACCGTCGAGGGCTTTTGGCAAACGGCGCAGATAAATCTGTTGCCGTTCAATGGCCAGCATGAAGGGCTCAGAAAGAGCCACCCGCGCCATTTCACCCAGCGCGGACTTGATTACCGACAGCGGTCGCGGCTCTTGTCGCGGCTGGCGGGGCGCCGGGCGGTCATGTCTCCAGCGAATTGGAGTGGACATATTTTCGTCTGGGGAGATTTCTAAAGCTCGCGCATTATATTGATCGCCCGCGGCGAGCGCAACGCGCCAACTGTTTTACCTCCCTCTTGCTATATTACGAGCGTTTCCGAATTGATTGTCCACGCTGCTCAAAAAGGGCGTAAGTAGCGAGATTGCTGACAACAGCAGAAAAGCCGATCCACGAAATCACGCGAACTAAAGCTTCGTTTCGTGTCGTTTCGTGTGAGTTCGCGGATCGTTCTTTCTGTCGCATCGCCGCTACCCGTCCTTGATTAGCAAAAGAACTTTTCCTCAAACTGCTAGGCGACGGTAATTTCGTCCGCCAGATAAACGTCCTGGATCGCGTTCAGCAGTTCCACACCTTCGTTCATCGGTCTCTGAAATGCTTTTCGTCCGGAGATCAAGCCCATGCCGCCGCCGCGCTTATTAATTACCGCGGTGCGCACGGCTTCGGCCATGTCGCTGGCGCCTTTCGACTCGCCGCCCGAATTGATCAGGCCAATGCGTCCCATGTAGCCATTTGCTACCTGATATCGCACCATGTCGATCGGATTATCGGTGGTGAGCTTCTGGTAAACCAGTTTGCTGGTCTTGCCGTAGGACTTTCCGAGTTCCTTTTCAACCGCCGGGTAACCGCCGTTTCGTTCCGGCAGTTTTTGCTTGACGATATCGGCCTGAATCGTGACGCCGAGGTGATTGGCCTGGCCCGTCAAGTCAGCCGCCGAGTGCATATCACCTTCCGGAGTTTTGAATTTTGGATTTCGCAGATAGCACCAGAGAATGCAGGCCATGCCAAGCTCGTGCGCCCGGGCAAAGGCTTCGGCAACTTCCGTAATCTGACGTGTAGATTCATCGGAACCGAAATAGATTGTGGCGCCGACCGCTACCGCGCCCAGGTTATGTGCTTCCTTCACGGTTCCAAACATCACCTGGTCGAATTTGTTCGGCAGCGTCAACAACTCGTTATGGTTGATCTTCACGATAAAGGGAATCTTATGGGCATACTTGCGCGCGACGCTGCCCAGCACTCCAAAGGTTGAAGCGACGCCGTTGCAGCCTCCTTCAATCGCCAGCTTCACGATGTTCCCGGGATCAAAATACTGCGGATTGGGAGCGAAGGAAGCGCCGGCCGAATGCTCAATGCCCTGGTCGACCGGCAGGATCGAAACGTAACCCGTGCCTGCCAGTCGTCCATGACTAAGCAGCGACTGCAAAGATCGTAGTACCGACGGCGAACGATCCGAATTCGAAACGACTCGATCGATATAGTCCGGCCCCGGTAGATGAATCTGATCTTTGGGAATTGTCTGGGCCCTATGATCCAGAAGCTCGCGGGTTTCAGCTCCCAGGAGTTCTTCCAGCCGGTCGACTATCGCCGGGGAACGTTTCATCTCAGTTGCCATGGTCGTCCTCCAGAAAGATTGCGGTCGATATCTCGACGATAAAACTCATAAAACTAACATTTTACGCAGGATTGGATTATAGCACAGGGCATCGCGCCAATCTGAAGCAAGGCGTTTCCATCCTCTGAAGCGCCCGCATCTCCCGAACCCTTCCCCTCGAGCGAACGTAGTGAGAAATTCACTTAGATCTTGGTTGACGCTTCATAGTTGCGTGAGTATTCTGAGCGTGTTGTTTTGCATTAACGGCTAACCCACGAGCCTGCGGCTCCTGCAAACTCGCGAAGTTTAGCCTCCCACTCAACCGTCGGTAACTCGGAAGGCGGTGCATTGTGTGTCGAACCTCCAGTCTCAAGAAATCAGTAAAAGAATACAGCGGCTTTCTTCTGTTCGCGGCGTTCATTGGAAGCGTAACCTGGCTGGTTCCCGTCAGCGCTATCGGAACGCGTGCGTCGGGTGGTGAAAGTCAAACGAGCAACGTCGGTCAATCGCAGAGACAGCAGAATTCCTGCAAGCAATGCGCGCCTGCGGGAGACCAGGTAATCTATGCCCCACTCATCGAACTTCCTGAAGCATCAGGAACTCAGATCAATCTCAACTGCCGCAGCCCGCACGTAATGGACGTCACGCCAACTTTCTACACACGGCGGGGTGAGGCTGTCGTCGGTGATGTTTTTCAGATGCAACCGGCAGAGGTAAAGACGGTCGATCTTAAAACACTTATGCCATTGGCAATTCGCAATCGGCAGGATTGGGGCGGCATGACCCTTTCTTACACCGGCGGGATGCTGGAGATGTGGGCCCAGCTAAGGCTGATGAACGTTAATCACGGCAATAGCGTGGATATAGTATTTTCAATTTTGCAGGACAAACGCTCAGATGTGCGCAACGCTGTTTGGTGGATGCCCGAGCACGGCGAAGCAATCATTGCCATTGGGAATTTCGGAAACTCGGCAGCAAGAGCGACAGTGAAGTTCTCAAATGGGGACTCTGAAGATGTGGAAGTACCGGCCTTTGGCACTCGTTTGATTCGCAAGCGCTCAGAACAGTTTAGATTGCGATCAAACGGCGACGGTGAAGCAGTCAGAGTCTCGGCCCCAGACTCGAAGGGAAGCATTATCGTCGCCGGCGCAGTGACTGCGATCGATGGAAGCTTCACCAGTAGCATCCGGTTCTACGATACGCAGAACATCGCGCAGCCGAATCTGTACGCAACTAACTTTCGGTTGAAAAATGTCAAACCACGAATGCTCCTGCGCAACACCGGAACTGAGACAATTTCAGCGACACCTAGATTTATTCCGGTCTTTGGTGATCCCAACGGCTTCATGGATCTTCCCAGCGTGACGCTAAGGCCGAACGAAATCGCGGATATTGACATCGAACCGCTCAAGGGCGCGGTCTATGGCCGGCCTGAGTTCGACGACGTTAGTATCCAGGTGCTTAACACCGGCACGTCGGGAAGTTTGATTGGCGCTCTCAACGGCCATGATAGTTCTACTGGAATGACTTATGATGTGCCGCTTCGTGACATCGGCGGTTTGCGAAACTCAACCGGCGCGTATCCGTGGCGATTGGATCACGACCTGTCCACGATTGTGTCTATCAGCAACATCGCGCCCATGCGATCTGAAATCGTGGCGCAGATTAATTACCCGGGCGGCCCGTACTTGCTCAACCCCCGGCGTCTGGCGGCGTGCGAAACGGTCCTTTATGATCTCCGAAAGATTCGAGACGAACAGATTCCCGACAGCAATGGCCACACAATCCCGCTTTCAGTCAACGGAGGTCAGTTCAGGTGGTTTATTCATGGTCCCGGTTCAGGACGCTTAATCGGGC
>DATHHW010000148.1:0-17140 GCA_035317005.1 Pyrinomonadaceae bacterium
CCTTTCCGAGTTAAGCTCGGAGATTTCACAACTGACTTGTGCTGACCGCCTACGCGCCCTTTACGCCCAGTAAATCCGAACAACGCTTGCTCCCCCCGTATTACCGCGGCTGCTGGCACGGAGTTAGCCGGAGCTTACAAATGGTACCGTCATCATAGGGGGTATTAACCCCTACTAATTCTTCCCATTCTTGCGAAGTTTACATCCCGAGGGATTTCATCCTTCACGCGGCGTTGCTGGGTCAGGCTTTCGCCCATTGCCCAAAATTCCCGACTGCTGCCTCCCGTAGGAGTCTGACCCGTATGTCAGTGTCAGTGTGGCCGACCGCCCTCTCAGGCCGGCTACGGATCGTGACCTTGGTGAGCCGTTACCTCACCAACTAGCTAATCCGCCGCAGGCTCCTCTTCAGGCGCGAGGTCCTAAAAGCCCCCGCTTTAACAACTGTCACCATGTGGTGCCGCTGCATTATGCGGTGTTAGCCCAAGTTTCCCTGGGTTATTCCCCACCCGAAGGTAGATTACCTACGTGTTACTCACCCGTGCGCCACTTTACTCATCCCCCGAAGGGGACTTTCTCGTTCGACTTGCATGTCTGAGGCACGCCGCCAGCGTTGATTCTGAGCCAGGATCAAACTCTCGTTATAAGTTTGTTCTCTGGAACATTATCAGTTACTGGTTACTTTCGTATTCAGTCTCTGTAATGACTCTTTCGAGTTTTGCGCGAACTTTATCGTTCGCGTTTTGACTCTCAAAGGTCTTGAGACGGACACGCTCTATCTAGTTTTCAAAGATCGAATCCAATTTGTCTTGTGGGGATTACCCTACGGACAGCCTGGCTTTGCCTTAAGCAATCGTGGATACTAACCGAACCTTTCGCGAGTGTCAAGCGCGGCTTGGTTGTACAGCGGAGTTAATTACAAGGCCGGTCCGTCGCGGAGCCGCATAAGTCAGTTTACAGAACGTACAATTTTGTTGCGACGGATGAGAAAAGTATAGTCATTCAGGACGTAGGCACCGAAAGAATTCTTTGCGCGAAGACGCACTCTGACGACCCAAGACGGTTCGTCGGGAAACGTCCTCCTTTCAACTTTCGACCAACGCACAATTCTCATACTGTAGGGATCGTGCAGATTCTCTTGGAACCATTTCATCACTATTGGCACGCTGCCGTTAGGTAGTTGCATTGGTTTGCTGCCAAGCAGGGCGTCCTCTAACTGCTTGCTGCGACCAAGTGAGCCGCCAGGGACTTTTTTCTCATCTTCAGTAAAAACCAGCTTACTCAACGGATCGAGCGGGGAAGGATCGAAATCCTGCTGCCGAAAACCAATCTGCCCGCGTGGCTGTCTTAGCGGTGCCTCTTCGCGATAAATCTTCTCGACTAGTGCTAAATAGAAAGTATGCAGACGCCAATTTGAGCTCACGTCAAGTCCCGAGATAAGTATTTCGTCGAGAGCCTTATCAAACTCGTCGCGTGCCTGCTCACGTTTATTGTCTTCGAGATTTGATTTGCCCTTCCGAAAGTGATCCTCGGCGCGCTCGATAACCTGATCGACGCGTGGACGCACATCCTTCTTTTCTGGGTCGGAAATGACCTTCGATTTGGTCGAAGTCACAAGGGGCGTTGGTGAGGCTTGCGACTCAATGCTTTGACCGTAAGCGCTGAATGCCAGCAACATTAAAAAAGCAGTCGGGAGCAGGCGATTCATCTTGTTCTCTTATTACCAAGCGGCAATTAGGATGGGTTGCCGCTGCCAAACACGTGCCGTTTCATTTGATCGAGCAGCACTTGCTTGAGAACCTCAAACACAAGACCGCCGCCCTTCCCCATGACAAGCGCCTTCGCTTTGTTCCAACGCCCGCTATCACGCGCAGCGTTGAGAAATTCATGCCCTTCCCACGTTAGATAGCCTGGACGCCAATCGGGAAAATCATCACTGGAAAAATCAAAGGCCCGAATGAGGCCAGCTTCATGCAAGAGCATAATATGATAAGTGACTTGCTCAGAAGAATATTGCACAGGTGCAGTTAGTTTGAGCGGGCCGCCATCAAACGGCGCATCTTCAATGGCGATCAATATCTCCCGAACCAAATCCATATCGCGCTTCATATGTTTCTCCGATTTAAGGAGCTAAACCTCGTTTAGGTGGGAGTTGCGATTCAGCCATCCGTTTTTCCAACCATCGCCGAAACGAGTCCTGACTTTCGCCTGAAGATTTGCCGAGGATTAGATTTTCGACGCTAATGTCTTCGTCCAGATCAGGCCAATGAATTCCATTTCGATCTCCAATCCATCGCCAGTTGTTTCTCTCTTCCGTCGTGCCGTGAATAAGCCGCGGATACCAGGCCAGCGGCACGGTAATAGATCGACCATCGCTCAGATCGACGATCAAGCTGTCTTCCGTGACGACGAGATTCTGTGCTCGGACTTCAGCGACTAAAGTACTCATTACAATTCATCAGCAACTGGCGTATTCAACATTGCTCCGGGCGTTCCATCGAGGTTCGTCACGCCGCCACGCGCTCGCCGTTGGTCAAACGAGTCACATGAAAATTACCGCGATGTTGCCGAGCCTGCCAGAGATCGTACTGGACTTGCTGGTTCATCCAGCTTTCCGCTGTTGTGTCAAAAGCGATGGACAGCCGCATCGCCATCTCCGGAGTGACTCCGGTGCGGCCGTGAAGAAGGTTTGATAGAGCAGTTCGGCCCACGCCGAGGGCTTGCGCAGCTTTAGTGACGCTCAAGCCCAGGGGTTCGAGGCAGAGGTTCTTTAGAACTTCGCCTGGATGAGGAGGATTGTGCATATCGACGTTGCTTATCTTCTTAATGGTAGTCTTCATAATCTACATCCGTGACATCTTCGCCTGCGAATCTAAAAGTGAGTCGCCAGTTGCCGCTGACCTTCACGGACCAAGTCCCTTTGCGATCACCGGTCAGTCCATGCAGGTTCAGACCTGGCAAAGCCATATCTTTTGGGTTCATCGAAACATTCAAACGGCCCAGAATTAAACGTAAGCGTTCCACATGCTTGGCCTGGATTCCCGATTTGATTCCTTTGCCATAGAACTTTTCCAAGCCCTTGTGTTTGAAGCTGATGATCACTCGCTACGTGTCCAGTCGAAGCTTTCTCATCGCAAACATTGCGGAGTCTCACTTACTGTGCTCCTTACCTCTTCCTCTTCCCCTTAACCTCGCCCGGCGCCGCCACGCGCATCACGCCGCGATCGTCGCGATACAGGCTGTACTTCGCTTCCGTTACCTTACCGCCTTCGTCTTTGATTCTGATCGAAAAAGTCTTTTCCGATCCGCGCCCCTCGATACGCAAAGGCAAATAACCTTCCAAATCCGGACTGCGATAAGCGGTGTAATGATCCTGGTCGTGCTTTTCGTAACCGAGCACGTAAATGCGATCGAAATCCGGCTCATCAATTTTGTGAGCTTCTTTCGAAGAACTCTTTTCCAGAATCACCCAACTGCCGGGCCGGGATTCCTTAGCTACGTCCTTACCCTTCGACCCGGATGTGTCATCACTGCTGTCATCATCAAGCCGGCGCCAGGCTACAAACTCGCGGCCGGTTCGGTAATAGATGATATCGCTGGGAACCATTAGTTCGACTTGTTTACCGTAAATCCAACCTTCGGGCGCAGGCGAAATCGTCGGCGACAGCCGCACCTTGTACCAGAGTTCAGTCGTCTCTTGTTCTTCAGGATTCTCTTCGTCGCTCTGTGGGCCTTTGTTAGCTCCCGTCGTGGCGCTTCCCGGCTTGGGAGCTGTGTCACTTTCGGTTGTATCGGCACCTTTAAGCTTTGGAACTCTCTTCCAACCGATGATCTCAAAGCTGGATCCGCTATCGAGTCGCATCATGATGTTTTCGTTGTTACTGCGATCAGGCGTCAGGCGCAAGTTCGATCCGGCATGCAATTGCCCGGTCGCCTGGGGCGGCGTCCCCTTGTCTTCCTCAGCCAGCTTCCGCGCATTCTCGAGCACCTTATCCGGCATGATGTTCCGCGCTTCAATCCACCCTTCGGTTCGCTCTTCGTCATGAGCTCGCACTCGATACCAGCGCTCTCGCTTGCTGTTGTCACTCGGATCAGGGATATCGATTGAATCGAGGATGTCAATTTCGTCGCCGCGCTTGACCTCAAGCAAATCAGCCGCAACCACCGCCGTCGAGCTGCGAATCTGCGCGAGTCGAGTAACCACGACCCCGGTGTTGCTGCGACTTGCCAGGGTGCTGCATCCGCCCAGCAAGACTGCCATCAGCAGTAATGACGTCGCGAATAATGATTGACGTCCTTGATATTTCATTCGATTAAGAAATCTCATAAATGATCTGCGAATCGGAAAACTATGACGACCGTTTGACCTCAGGATGGTTTCCGTGTTTCGGCGAACGAACGTAGTCATTGTAACCCAAGTCATGCAACAAATCGCGTTGCTGGCGAGTTAGTGATTCACTCACGCTGATGCGCGTCCGCAAACCAAATGTTTCCACCCGCAACCCGAACGGAGCAAGCCGCTCCGCCAGGTTGATCGCGGCGGGGTTACTGACAAATGAACGTCCAAAGTCCTGCATGCCGGCAAAGACACTGAGCGCCTTTAGCGCTGCCTCAGTGCCGTCGATTCCCTGCCCCGGCCGGCTTCCGCCGCCGCGCACGCGCGCTTCCTCAGCCCGGTATTCGTGAAAAATATTGCGGTATACATCGTCGAGAGAATGTTTACGATGACTGACACTTCGCAGGTTCAGGTCGTAAAGAAAGGCGATCAACATGCTCTTCGAGTAGACGGAAGACTCTCCGACCGTCCATCTTCTCTTTGAAGCTTCGACCACTGACCACCGATCACGATCAAGGCTTAAGGAGTAACCGTCGTACGCACGGCTGATGGCGTTCAGAAATTCCTGAAAGGTCAACAGATCCAGACGCACACCTATACGTGCCGCCTGATAGACCGTGAAGCCTTCATAGAACCAATCGTAATCACCCGAAAGAGCCAGCCCATTCGGCACCCAAAAATGAAAGAACTCATGTGTCACGGGAACACTCAACTGGGCCAACGCGGCAACCCTCGATGGTAGCTTGCCAATCAACAACGTTACCGAAGCGCCACGCGTTTCGGCGCTCCACTTGTCAGGCGCTCCGCTTTGCGGGAACGGAAACAAAATCAAGGTTGCCTGGCGGGACGGCGCTGCTCCGAATACGTCTCGATGGGCCTTAAGAACTTTGCTCCCCAGTTCGAGCGCTTCAGCATCGGTGAAGGCCCATTCGCCGGCGGCCACTAAACTCAATGTCATTCCTGACGCGGCTATTGTCGAAATCCGCAGATGATCGCCTACCGCAAACACGGCGAGGTCGGTATCAGTGATTTCGAAATCACCTCCAACATTCGGGCTTTCATTCGAATGCGCGATCCAATCTGTTGGAAGACTGAGTCGGACGATCACGCGCTCCGCAACTTGACCGTTTGCTGCCCCCAGGCGACACGTGGGCAGCAAGTCTCTTAACATCAACAAACCCCGATCCGATTTCACCCAGGACACTTTGGCCGCATCCGCAGCTCGCGCGGCCGGAGTGACGCTGACTTCATAGTGAAACCTCATGGCGGGCGTTGCTGCCTGGAATTGGCCCGGTGCAATTTTCCGGATGCTAACTTCTGTGCCGGCAGTATCGAACACCCGTAATCCCTCGATTCTGCTGCCAAGGTTCAAAATACCCGCGTAACTATCGCGGAACGACCAGGCGGTGGCCGGCGCGCAACTCCCATCGACGATGATCCGGCCAGCCGGATCTGGAAGCACTCGAATCTCAACTCTCGCTGGCTGTGCTCTGGCATTTGAGGCCAGGCAGATCAGCAGAGTGGCCCAGTAGAGCACCACGGGATATCGCCACAGCCGTGCATGAGGCTTTATTCGGCCTCGACAAGAACGATCCACGAAATCACACGAACTGACACGAACAAGAACCTGTTCGTGTGCTTTCGCGGATCGTCTTACTTGGCAAGCGAATCTCACAAAATAGGACACTACCCTCTGGAAAAGTTGGATTGACATGCGTTTCAGGCGTGACTAAACTACGGGTTTAGTCTAGCATCAAAGTTCCGAACCGTGATCCGTAGACCAGTCCAAATGCTTTTCAGTAGCCCAGTCAAACGTGCCCGCCTGCTTGCAGTTCTGCTGCTGGCCGCGATTGCCTGGGGCAGCACCGTTGAATTTACCCATCATCACGGTTCCAAAGCGAGTTCGGTTGAATCGCTTTCGAGCACGGCACAATGGACCCAGACGCCGATCGCTGACGAAGCACTTTCAACAGAAATCAGTTCCAGCAATACCAACGGCACATCGTCGAAATCCAATACCGGCGCCGAGTGCTTGATATGTCAACTCCACCAAAATCTTTCCGCTAGCGAAATAAGCCACACACCCGGCGTCGGACCCACAGAAACACGTGGTCTGAACTCGCCACCAAGTGTCGTCGTTCAGCTATCTGAATTCCGGTCCACCGGCCACGGCCGCGCTCCTCCTTCCTTTCTCTAAGCCACCGCTCGCTGTTAGGGTGCGCGCTCATTCTTAATTTTTCAGAGTTCCGCACTGTTCGAAGCCAGCGACGTTCATTCACCACGCTGTGGGTCTGCGTCCGCGAGCTTCGCCTGGCAATCAATCCCTTGATAGGAGGCAGAGATGAAGGCTCAGAGAAATATTGTTCAGATCTCATTCGCATTCTTAATTCTTTTTTCAGCAATCTCAGTTGCGTCGGTTTCCACGAAGGCACAGGCCCTTAACGCAGGCACGGTGACCGGTGTCGTGACCGATCCCAACAACGCCGTCGTACCAAACGCAACGGTGACCATCGCCAACGCAGTAACAGGCTACACGCGGACCGCAACTACCGACGCGGACGGCGCATTTCGCTTTAGCGACGTTCCGCCCAATAACTACCAACTCAAAGCTTCAGCTCCGGGCTTTTCGTCCGAACAGCAAAGCCTGGCTGTGCGGACCTCGGTCCCCATCAGCGTCAAAATTCCATTGGCGGTGAGCAATGCCAGCGAAACAGTCACGGTTACGTCCAATGCTGCCGACGTGCTCGAAAACACTTCGACTTCGCACACCGACGTCGACCAATCATTGATCACACGCCTTCCCGTTAGATCAGTCGGATCGGGTCTGAGCGATGTGGTGACTCTCGCTGCTCCCGGTGTTGTGGCCGATTCGAACGGCTTCTTTCACCCGCTTGGGGATCACGCGCAAACATCCTATTCGATCGATAACCAGCCGGTTTCTGATCAGCAGAGCAAAGCCTTTTCGACCCAACTGCCGCCCAACGCGATCCAGTCGATGGAAATAATTACCGGCTCGACGCCTGCCGAGTATGGCGACAAGACAAGTCTGGTCGTGAATGCGATTACCAAGTCAGGCCTGAATCAAAAGAAGCCCACCGGCGACTTCAGCACAACCTACGGAACGTTCGGCACGATAGGTCAGGATGCGTCGCTGGGTTTCGGCAATGCCAGGGCAGGCAACTTTATTACGTTTAACTTCGAACGCTCGCGGAGATTTCTCGATTCGCCGGAGTTCACTGTCCTGCATGACCAGGGCTCGGCGGGCAGCATCTTCGACCGCATCGATTACAGCCCGAACTCAAAAGACACGTTTCACCTGAATCTGTTCCTGGCTCGTAACAGTTTCCAGACGCCGAATCAATTTGATCAGCAAGCCCTCGGCCAGGACCAACGACAGCTTGTTCACAGCGTCAACATTGCCCCGGGTTATGTTCACATCTTCAGCGCAACCACGGTGCTTTCTGTTAATCCATATTTCCGTCTCGACAACGTAAAATACTTCGCCAGCCCCAATCCGTTCTCGGATCAAACCATGACCTTCAGCCAATCGCGCCGCTTGAATAACGCCGGCGTCAAGGCGGATGTGTCCTATGTTAAGGGCCGAAACAACGCCAAGTTCGGCGTGCAACTCTCGCACACTTTCCTGACCGAGTCCTTCAAGTTTGGCATCACCGATCCTGATTTCAACGATCCGGCGAGCCCGGATTTCCTCCCCGGCCTGCTGCCATTCGATCTGACGCGTGGCGGGCAACAGTTTACTTTCCGCGGTCACACAGACATCAAGCAGGAAGCATTCTATGCTCAGGACATCCTTACGCTTGGTCAGGCAGCCGTATCATTAGGTCTTCGGTTCGACAACTATGACGGGATTACCAAAGGCAAACTCTTGCAGCCGCGGCTCGGCGTCTCGTATCACATCAAGCAGACAGGAACGGTTTTACGTGGCTCGTTCATGCGCAGCTTCGAAAGCCCATACAACGAAAACCTGATCCTTTCGAGCGTCACGGGCGCAGGCGGCCTGGCGAACGGTGTCCTTGGCGACACCAGTAACCTGCCGTTGCGGCCCGGCGCGCGTACACAAGTCAACGCGGGGTTTCAACAGGCGCTCGGCAAACATCTGCTTTTGGATATGGACTACTTCATCAAGCGCACCAACAACGCATACGACTTCAACGTGCTCTTTAACACGTCGGTCACGTTTCCGATTTCATGGCAGAAGTCGAAAGTTGATGGCGCTTCCCTGCGTCTCAACCTGACAAATTACAAAGGACTGACGGCGTTCATTGTGGCCGGCCACACTCGCGCACGTTTCTTCCCACCCGAGACTGGCGGGTTGTTTTTCAATTCCGATTTACCCGGCGGTGTTTTCCGCATCGATCACGATCAGAAGCTTGAGCAGACGACGCAGGTTCAATATCAGTTCGAGCAATGGAAGAAAGTCGCGCCGTACGTCAACTTCACGTGGCGCTATGACAGCGGCCTGGTCGCAGGTTCAGTTCCTGACTTCGCTTCGACGCTTGATTTCACGGCGGACCAGCAAGCGCAAATCGGTTTGTTCTGTGGCAGCACCTTCGCCACGCCAACCAATCCCATTCTCGTCTGTGCATCCACGAATCGCGGCGCTTTACGCGTGCGCATCCCGGCCGATGGTAAGGAGAACGACGATACTAATCCGCCGCGAATTGCTCCGCGTCATCTTTTCGATTTCAGTGTCGGCACCGACAACCTGCTCGGTGGAGAGCACAAGAAGCTGACTCTGCGATTCACGGGCATTAACATTTTCAATAAGATCGCTTTGTATAACTTTCTTTCGACCTTTAGCGGCACACACTTCGTCACGCCAAGAGTTTTCCAGATTCAGGCGGGCGTGACGTTCTAGGCTCGCCCATTACGGAAGCTGATGACAAAGACCGCCGCGTCCATAAGCAAATGGGAGCGGCGGTCTTGGTTTCACCGGTTCTTCTTGCGCGGAGGACAGTTCTTGAAACGCTTCACACAGATCCTGAGCCGCCCCATCGTCAGGATAGGAGTCTGTTTGGCGGTTGTGCTGCATTGTGGTTTCGCGCCCGAGCGGGCTCATGCTCAGCAGAAATCTCTTGAAGAGCGTCAGCCTTTGGAGTTGGTGTTTGCGGATTCGATTGTGCCACAGGATCGCCACGAAACGATGCTCACCACCGGTGTTTGGTATTTCCGGCATCATTCCGCATACCAAGCCTTGCTCACGCAGAAGGTAGAATGGGGGATATCAGACCAGCTTCAGGTCGCCACGTTCATACAACTGGTGAACAGCTCCAACGCACTTGGTTCAACAAGAACAGGGGTCGGTGATATTGAAGTAGGCGCACGCTATACGTGGTCAAATGCAGGCTCTCCATTTACGCACGTCGCGCTAGCTCTTGAGGCTGGTTTTCCCACTGGCAATTCTGGGAAGGGACTTAGCGAAGGCGCATATAGCGTTTCGACTTCGGTCCTACTTTCTCGTGAACTGGGTCAGGGCAAGTACCAGCTCTTCTCGACCACCGGCACAGAGATCATCATCAAACACCGTCGACTCGATTCGTCAGATGACCCACCGCGCAACTCTGTTTTTTCAAATGGTGGGCTCTCGGTTCGCATCGGACCTGGCTGGGCTGTAGGCGAGATGTCCGTCAGCAGCAATCGCTGGAGTGGGGGAAGCGAAACCCAGTTGGCTTTCACACCATCCTATGTCTGGCGTCTCGGAAAGCGTGCCGAACTATTGTTCGGAGTTCCGATCGGCCTTACTTCATCGACCGACCGGGTCGGGGGCGTTGTGAAGTTCACCTTTGAGCTGGGTGGTAAACCTGATTAGTTCTGTTTTTCTAACTTCCGATCAATCGCACCGCTATTCCGATAAAGAGAATCCCAAACACAGTCGCCATCGCTACCATGATGCTCGGCGAACGTCGATGCGCCTCCGGCAAAAGATCACTCGTGGCGGTGTAGAGAAAGAACCCCGAAGCGAATCCCAGAAAGACAACCAGCGCACGCGGTGGTGGCAGTACCATCAGAGCCAGCAACGCGCCCGCCACCGGAGCCAAAGCGTCAGCGACGAGAAATACGATGTCACTGCGGCGCGGGTGCTCGCCGCGAGTGACCAGCAGAATAGTATTCAGACCATCGCTCGTGTCGTGTACGATAACTGCCAGCGCTACCAGAAGGCCGGTGCGCCAGTTGACCAGAGAAGCGGCCCCAATCGCTGCTCCATCCAGCGTGCTGTGCACAATCAAACCAACCGCACTAAAGCGGCCGAGATGATGATGTACCTGGTTGTCGCAGTCCTCTTCGGCACAGGCATGCAAGACGAGCAGACGTTCGGTTAAATAAAAGAGAAGGAAGCCGACGACCACAATGCCAAGCACGACGCGGACGCTCCACCCTTGATCGTGAGCGACCACCAGTGATTCAGGTAGCAAGTCAAAGAACACCGCGCCCAGCAGAACACCAGCGCCCAGACCCATCAAAAGATGAATCCGGCGCCTTGCGGCAATCGCCAAATAGCCGCCTACGAGAGTTGAACACATTGCCAGCGATGCAAATAAAAGGGCCGCCACGAAACTCTATCTCCAAACCGGTGTCCTGATTTAGCGGTGTATAGAGTACCAACTTTAGTTGGGTTCTTTCTTGCTTAACAAAAGCCCGACTAAAGTCGGTACTCTGAACACCGCTTACCAAAAATAGGACACTACCCTCCGAACCTATCCCGATGCCTAAAACCGGTCTCTCTCATTCTACCCTTCACAGCTCGAAATCAGGTGTAATCGGGAGAAAGCTCCGGCCCAATCCCACTCAGGATAAAAAGGTTCGGTTGCTTCTAAGCTCTTTCAGCCACAGATGAAGGGCTTTCACCCAAGCTGGAAAAGCTTTCCACCGACGCTGCAAACTTCTCACCGAGGGCTGCAAGCGTTTCCGCGACTGATGCCAACCTTTCAGCCTTTACTGAAAGGCCTTCACCCCTTAGTGCAAGCCTTTCAGCAACCGCTGAAACCAACGGTGAAATCGCTGGAACCCCTTCAAATGCGCGGAAAACGGCCTCCAGGCCGCCGACATATGCAAAGGCAGAAACTGCTTGAACCAATAGCAGTGAATCGTGCTACTATCTGCCCGCTCAGTTTTTGTTCTCAACGGCCTAATACTCACGCAAACCGAAAGGATTGAGCCAATGTCATCACCAGCCAACAAGAGGATCCGCGAGCGGGTCACCCAAATGAACAACGCCTGGTTGCAGGGCGCGCCGACCGTCAAATTCAAAGGCATCACGCAGGCCGGCTTCCAGGCGGACATCCAGGCCGCCGCGGCCGACGACCAGGCTATCGCCGACATGGAAACGCAGATCAGGATGAAGAAGGACGGACGCGACGCAAAGTACGCCAAACTGAGCGACGACTCCGTGAAGATCCGCGACGGCGTGGAAGGACACGAAGACTTCGGTTCAGACCACCCGATCTATGAAGCGATGGGCTTTGTGCGCGACTCAACCCGCAAGTCCGGATTGACGCGTAAGAAGAAGAGCGAGCCGCCCAGCGCGAAGTAGATTTGAAACTCCAGGGTACGAAGGCGATTCCGACGCGGACATTCCGGCGGCGGCAGGCATGCTTCTGTCAATTCGGTTCGGATAACTTCCGCGACAGAGGGCAGGAGAGAAACTTTACCCAAGAAGTTTACCGTTGACGTAAGAATGACACGAGAGTACCGTGTTCGCAGTTTCTACCAGGCTTTGACAATAGCACCAACTAACTCCCTGAGCTTGCGACTCCCGCATACTCGCCAGTTAGCTGCGTAACAAGATCCCGGGTTGACGCAGGTACTTTGAAATAACCGTTACTGAACTAAGAGGAGTCTCTCCCATGAAAGGCACTCTCCGTTTTCTGAGTCTGTTGACTCGCTGGACGACCCTGCTCCTTTGCTGTGCATTTGCCCTCTCCGGTCTGAGCCATTTCTCCGCATTCAGCCAGTACCGGCGCGATACTGCACGGCAAATTTCCTATGAGTCGATTATTCATCCTAGCAGGGTGCTGAAAAAGGCAAAATCGCCACAGAGACACAGAGTCACAGAGAAGGGGGAAGGATCAGAACCTATCAGAAATGCCAACAGATTCTTACCCTCCTTGTTCTTATCTTTCTCAGTGTCTCAGTGTCTCTGTGGCTACGCTTAGTTTTTCATCAGCCTGCTAGAGCGTCTGACCGGATTCAACTGGCAAATCAGTCCAACCACCCGGTCTTTGATTTCCTGCTCTTTCCGTTGCCGCAAGCAGGTGATTCCAAGATTGTCTTCGCCAGCAATCGCGACGGCTCAATGCAGATCTATCGGATGAACGGTGACGGCAACGCGCAGACTCGGCTGACTTACTCCGGCGCAAATGACGATAATCCACGATGGTCACCGAACGGAACGAAGATTCTATTTCAAAGTGATCGCGACCATCCCGACACGGGTTATATGGACATCTATCTGATGAATTCCGACGGCAGCGGTGCCACACGGCTGACAAGTGACGCTAACGATGACAGCATGGCTACATGGTCACCCGATGGTTCAAAGATCGTCTTTCAAAGCATGCGCAACGGACTTATTTACCAAGTGTATTCGATGAACGCCGATGGCTCGAATCAAGTTAATCTTAGCACCTCGTCATCCGCGGATTCCTCCGACGAGAGCCGAACGCTCCTCCAGATAATAACTGGAATGGCTTCAACTTCTGGGTGGCTAAGTTAGATAGCACAAACCCTGACGCAGGAGACGGCAAGTATAACGAGATGCTTAAGGCATTTTTAGAGTCGATTGAATACCGAGGGCGTTTCGGCCAGCCTTAGTAGCTGATTGTAATCAAGCAAACCATTCGCAGAAAGAATCAGAGGATCAGAAGCGCAGAGCGCACTTGCAACAATTTCATTTATCGTGTGAGGAATCTATGTCATCACTAAACAGAGCCCTTTCGGTTACCGTCTTGTTTTCAACTGCTTTGACATCAGTAGGGCTAACGAACCCTTCCAAGAGGCCGCAGGAGGTTGCCTCGCAGAATCTTGCCGTCATTGAAATGGATATACCCACCAGCGAATTGCTTAGTAAGCCCGGAGAAAGGCCTTACCACGTAGGGGGTAAGGTCTACGTTAAAGTCAGGGTGAGGAATGATTCAGATCAACCAATCAAAGTAAGGAGTTTCGATTCTTATTATCAAAACCGCCCCCAACTATTTAAGAGCGGGAAGTTAATTCGCTATCGCACCAAAATCGCTGAATTCATTCGTTCGATAGAGGCCGATCCGCAGTTTGTGAGTTTGAGGCGCTCGGTTTCTCTGATGCCCTATGCGTCAGCCGATTTAAGAGACCTTGAGTTGAATGATTGGTATGGCCCCTTGGAGCCGGGATCCTATCGGCTGATTAATCGTTATCGCTTCAACATACGCGGGCCGTGGACTGCTGACTCTGCCCCGCTATTGTTTCAGGTCGTGCCGGAGCCATAGGTTGTTCCTTGAGATTAGCGATTCGGCTGCGTAGCAGCTAAAGGGAGATATGCGATGAAAACGATCGGAATTGGTTTGGTCTTCTTACTCGTGCTTTTTGCAACAGCACAAGCGCAAACAGATTCGGATGAGTTCGTCAGGATACGGAAATCGCTAAAAGACAAAATCACAAAGGAAATGCCTGGCTGGACCCACCGTTCGATCGAGCCGATTGAAGGAAGCCAGGGCGTTATTATTCAGCAATGGGAGTCAGGCAACATCGTCGTAAAGATAGCTCTTACACGGTACACCAATCAGGCAGGAGCTGCGCATGCTTTGAAAGAGTTCAAGTCTCAATTGAGAATAGAGGAACGGGCCACGACCAAAAATCGAAAAAAAGAATTTCACCTGATAAAGGAGGACTTACCCAACTTAGGTGACGAAAGGATTTATAGTGGACGTTAGAGGTTCCGAGGCTGTGGCATTCAGAAAGGGTCCATTCATCGTTAACATAACTATCGCACGGCCTGAGCAGAGCAACGACCTTTACTTCAGTAGAAAGTTTGCCGAACACGTAGCTAGCGTTTTAGAACCTCAATAGCTTTCTAACGATCGACTGACCTTAGGCGGAGCCAAACGATGCAGTAAACTAGATAACGGCTAGTAGCTATCCTCGTTCTGCTGCTCTGCCAGTCATTTTCAAGGTGTTCGTTACTTGGTGTTTACATACCTCAACCCATTGACACAGCCCATCGACGCGACTAGAATTAGCCCCCAAGTAGTTAGGTTTTCCTACACGAGGAAACGACCATGAGTCTCGTTAAGATCATCGTCATTACGGTCCTGATAATCCTGAGCATTCTGCTCTTCGGGCGCTTTCTGTTCTAGCCCGCCTGAGCATGGTCCTGCACCACCCGCACACACTGCGCGGATCGCGATTCTCTATCTGCCTGGCTACATCTATCAGTCTGCTGCTGCTCTCGTCTCTCGTTTCTGCCCAGGAGCCGGAACCTGTCGACGTCCTTTCCGTGCGCACGGACCTCGTCGCGGTGCCCGTGACGGTGACTGACTCGCGCGGGCGTCGCATTGCAAATCTAAAACAGCAGGACTTCGTGCTGACCGACGATGGCCGCGACGCGAGAATTGATTACTTCGCTTCAGGAGCAGAACGAATCGCGCTGGCGTTTGTGCTGGATAATTCCGGCAGCCTGCGCGAGCAACTCTCGCGTCAACGCGATGCCGCCCTCGCGCTGTTCTCACGTTTCGGTCCGGCCTCGAGCGTGGCCGTGATTCGTTTTGGACAACAGGCGAGACTGGTAGCGCCATTCACTCGCGAAGCGGAAGGAGCCCGCACGGCCTTCAGCATTCAGGTCAATCTCAGTGCCCTCGGCGATCGCACGGCGATATTTGACGCCGGGATCGTTGCGGTCCAGGCTTACGCTTCGCGAGGAGAAAACTCATCAGAGCGCCGGATTGCGATCCTGATTAGCGATGGACTCGATACCTCCAGCCGCGCAAATGCCCAAACCGTTATTGCCGCCGCGAATCGGATGAACGTATCGTTCTATGTGATTCAACTACCGCTGTTCACGCCGAGCGATGGGCGTCTGGTTCCCCGCCCCGCAGCCAAAGGCTTTCGCGACCTCGCGGAGAAAACCGGCGGAAAATACTTCGTCGCCGGCACCGCCGCGTCAACTCTGGCTCCAAATGGTCCGGTCGACCTAACGCCGGTGTTCGCGGCCATTGAAGAGGACCTGCGCAGCCAGTATGTGATTGGCTTTTATCCCGGCGAAGCTTCGCGGGACGGGCAGCCGCATCGCCCGGCTGTCTCGGCTTCAAATCGCAAGCTGAAGGTACATCAACTCAGAAACAGCTATAGTCTAAAACCTGGCCCATGACTACAGAGAACAAAACAGACTTAGTAAAGATTCGCCGTGCGTTGATCAGCGTTTCCGACAAGACCGGCATTGTTGATTTTGTGCGTGAGCTAAAGCGGTTCGGCGTCGAGATTATCAGCACCGGCGGGACGGCGAAGGCCCTGCGCGACGCCGGTCTGGCGGTGCGCGACGTGTCGGATGTGACCAAATTTCCGGAAATGATGGATGGACGAATCAAGACCCTCCACCCGCGCATTCACGGCGGACTGCTGGCGGTGCGCGGCAATCCCGAACACCTCGCCGCAATGAGCGAACATGACATTGAACCAATCGATATGGTCGTCGTGAATCTGTATCCGTTTGAAGAAACCATCAAACGTGATGGCGTAACTCTCGATGAGGCCGTCGAACAAATCGATATTGGTGGGCCAGCGATGATTCGCTCGGCCGCGAAAAATTTCGCTGCCGTAACCGTAGTTGTGCTCCCAAAAGACTATGCCCGAGTTACTGAAGAAATGCAGAAGGAAGCCGGCTCGGTCTCTCTGGCGACGAGAAACTCGCTCGCGCGTGAGGCCTTTGCGCAAACATCACGCTACGACATGCTCGTACTTGCCTATCTCATGGGGAAATTCTCTCGAAGAGGAAATGAAGCCCAGGGCATTGGCGGACAGGCGGGTGGCAGCGCCTTCTCGGTTGGCTCGCATGGGATTGCCTCAAGGGCGGATGCACCCCGGATCGACTCAGAAGAATTCTCCATAGAGACGTTCAGAGGTGGACTGCCGGGTTCGGCCCAGTGGACAATTAGTAAGACTGCCAATCTGCGTTATGGAGAGAATCCTCATCAGATCGCCGCCCTTTATAAGACTGCCTCGCGGGGTGGCATAGCCAACGCTGAACTCCTCTCCGGCAAGGAAATGTCCTTCAACAACTACGTCGATGCTGATGCCGCCTGGCAGTTGGTGTTTGATTTTGAAGAAACTGCCTGCGCCATAATCAAACATACAAACCCCGCGGGCGTTGGATTGAGCGCGCACGCTGTTGAGGCTTATCGCAAGGCGCTCGCGACCGATCCGGTTTCAGCGTTTGGCGGTATTGTCGGTTTCAATTGTCCGGTCGATGAAGCTACTGCCGGCGCAGTGATTGAGATCTTCACGGAGGTCGTCGTCGCGCCCGGCTACGACGAACAGGCTCTGGAGGTCTTGCGTTCAAAAAAGAATCTGCGCGTTCTGCGGGTCTGGCCTGATTCGCGGGGCAGTACTGTCGAGTACAAACAAATCTCTGGCGGCATGCTGGTGCAGACCCGCGACACGCACCGCCTGAAACGCGAAGACTTGAAGGTCGTGACTAAACGCGCGCCGTCGGACAAAGAGATCGACGATCTGCTGTTCGCCTGGACCGTTTGCAAGCACACCAAGTCGAACGCGATCGTTTATGTCCGCGACCGGCAAACCGTGGGCGTCGGCGCCGGC
>DATHHW010000149.1:0-37095 GCA_035317005.1 Pyrinomonadaceae bacterium
GAACGCGAATCCGCGCCGTGCTGCATCAGGTGCGTTCCAAAGCTGTGACGCAAAGTGTGCGGCGAGATATCCGGTACGCCTGCCCGGGCGGCGTAAATCTTAATAATCGACCAGGCCGTCTGTCGCGTCATTTGCCCGCCGCGATGCAGGAACAGATCAGGCTTGGCTTCATTACCCAGTTGCTTGCGAATTCCCAGGTAACGCTGGAGCCAATGCACTGCGCTCTTGCCGATCGGAATGCGACGCTGCTTGCTTCCCTTCCCATGACAGGTTAGCAGCGCCGAATCGATGTCGATGTCGCTCGTCGTCAACGAGCACATCTCTGAAACCCGCAGGCCCGCGGCATACAGAACCTCCAGCATGGCTCGATCGCGCACGCCGATGTCGGTCTTGATGTCGGGCGCTTCGAGGAGCCGTTCCATCTCTTCTTCACTCAGGAACTGCGGCAGGCGTGAATTGTTTTGCGGCGTGTGGATGTCTTCCGCTGGGTGTCGTCTGATGTGTCCGTCCAGCATCAGGAAACGAAAGAAGCCCCGCGCAGCGCTCACCGCCCGCGACACGGACGCCGGCGCCTGGCCAGCGCGCGACATGCTCGCAATCCATTCGCGCAGATCTGTGCGCTCGATCTTTTCAATCTGCTTGCGGTTTTTTTCAGCCCAGGCTTGCAGCTTGGCAAGATCGCGCGCGTAGCTTTGCAGCGTGTTGGTAGAGAGGCCTTTCTCGACCTGAATGTAGCTGAGGAATTCGCGGACGAGATCGCGTTGGTGCAGGCGTTCGGACATCACCACGAGGGTAGCATAAGTAGCATAGACTTCAGTCTGTGATTTTGAGTGCTTTCGACCAGAACAATCACAGACTAAAGTCTGTGCTACTCAATTCAAATCTTCCGGCACCAGCGAGAAAAGCACAGCGTCAAGTGACTCGCCGCGAATCAAGAGCCGGTTGCGCAAGACGCCTTCGCGCCGAGCGTCGGCTTTTTCGGCGACTCGCTGGCTGGGAATATTATCAACTGCGGCGACAATCTCAATGCGCTGCAGGCCAAGTTGTTCAAAGCCAAATCGCGCGGCCATGCGTGTGGCTGCGGTCGCAACTCCGCGACCGGAGGCGCTCGTCCGCACCCAGTAACCAAGATTGGCCATCTGATGGACACGGTTGACGAAGTTTATCCCCACGCCGCCCAGAAATCTACCGCCGTCCGTTTCGAAAATTCCAAAGCTGTACCACTCTCCGCCCTGCGAAGCTATCTCTCTCGAACCAATGAACTCTCGGCTTTCTTCGATGGAATAGTTCTGGTGACACCAGGGCAACCACGGAGAGACTTCGGAGATGGATTCGCGCACCGCTTCATACAGCGCGCTCGCATCATCATCACGGAACGGCCGGATCAGGAGCGGGCCTTCGATGAGTTCAAGTTTCATCCGTGCGGCGTTGAATCAAAGCGCAGGCAGGGATGCGTGCGAACCGCACGCAGGATGCGTGCGCTCCCGCCACTACGGCTTAGCCGGCAATTTGTACTTGTCGATCAGTTGCTGCATGCCAGCGGTCGAATTGTTGTGGCGGTACTTGTAATAGGCTTCGAGATCCTGAAGGTATTGTTGTCGCGCCGGCGCCAGGCGTTCGTTGCCCTCTGCCAGAGCGATCGTGTGCGCATACGCATCGATCACCTGATCGAGAGCCGCGCGAATCTTCTTCAACTCTTCGTCCTTCGCCGGGCCATTGGACATACTTTGATAGCGCTTGGCCGCGTCCTGATACTCATCGTTCAGGATCCCGGCGAGCAGGAGATAGTTGAACGCGTCGGTGGGTGCGAGCTCAGCAGCTTTTGCCAACCGGGCTTTGGCGCCGTCATGGTCGCCTTTGACCAAATTCAGCAGGCCCATTGACTGATACAGAGTCGGCAACGCGGTACCCTTGTATTTCTTCCAACCGGCGTCGTCTATGTACTCTGGCTTTTTGTCCGCTTCGATCAGTTCGATCGCGTGGGTCCCGTATTGCAGGCTCTGCGAAATAAACTTGGGGTTCTTCTGTTTTGCCTGATCAGTTCCGAGCGACATTAGTCCCACCAGGACAAACAACGAATCCGGGTTGCGCGTCAGAAACTCAGATCCGGTCGAAAAGGCTTCATCGGCTCGGTTGGCAGCGGCAAGCGCATCGATCAGCACGGGCATGATCATTTGCTGTTCGGCTGGTTCAGTGAAGATGCCTGCGTATTGCTGCGCCAACGTCAGTTTTTGCCCGGCGTCCTTTAAGTCGGCAATTTGATCGGCGGCTTCGCGAGCGACCCGGGTTCGCGCCGAGGTCTTCGGGTGCTTCTTAATCAGCGCCTCAACAGCTTTGAGTTTGGCCGCTGGCTCCGTGGCACTCATGATCGCGCCGATCATCTTCTGCTCGTCAGGCGACAGGCTTGGTTGAGTAGACTTGCCACCCTGGGCCATGACCGAAGAAGTGCTCGCGCTCACCACGCATACGACTAACGCAATCATCAGAGCAAGAGCGGCACGTGCTGGAAATGATCTGGTTCTCATCGGTTCACCTTGTCAGCAATATCGTGGAAACAAGTCTTTTAAGAACGGCAACAATATTGCTTCAGAACATCGACCGGGGCAAGTTGATTCGACTACCCGTGGCGTTTACTTTTGTGCGCTGCGCCCGATGCTTGACGGCTGCCGCCGGTAACGATGCGTAATCGGCCGTCGCCGGCCAATGCCAATCGCGTTGCGGGAAATGATCAGCGTCGGCGGCAACTGGCGGCGCTTGAATTCGTTTGCCGGCGACTCGACCCGATTGAGGATCTCGTAGACGAGCCGCGTTTCGTGGCCCGCCGCGACGATATCTTCCGGTGAAGCCTTCTGCTCGAAATAAAGCTTGAGGATCGGATCCAGCTTGTCATAAGGCGGCAGAGACTGATCGTCAAACTGTCCAGGCGCCAATTCGGCCGAAGGCCGTTTGTTGATGATCGACAGCGGAATCATTTCCCGCTCGCGATTGTAAAGCCGGGCCAGCTCGTAGACTTCAGTTTTCAGCACGTCGCCAATCACAGCCAGGCCGCCGTTCGTGTCGCCGTAGAGGGTGCAGTAACCAAGCGCCAGCTCCGATTTGTTTCCCGTCGAAAGCAACAGACGGTTCTCGGCATTCGAGATCGTCATCAGAATGTTGCCGCGCAGACGCGATTGGAGGTTCTCAACAGCCAGTTCTATCGACCGCGAGATGCCTCCAGTTCCCGGCTCAGGCAAACCCGTTTCATTCCGCAGCGCATGAAAGGCTTCGCTGATCGGCTTTTCGATTGTCTTAATCCCAAGCCGCTCACTGAGATCGATGGAATCATCAATACTGCCGCGCGAAGAATAAGGCGAGGGCATCATCACCGCGAGCACGTTCTCAGCCCCGAGCGCTTCGGCCGCCAACGTCGCCACCACTGCTGAGTCAAGTCCACCTGACAAACCCAGAACCACTTCATTGAAATTGTTCTTGCCGGCATAGTCGCGTATGCCGAGCACCAGCGCCTCGCGCACCGTCTCAATGTCGTCACCCGGCAGGCAGCGCGTGTCCGGGATACCGCAGTCGAGATCCACAGTGCTCACGAACTCTTGGAATGGCGGCGCCTGCATAATGATCTTTCCGTCGGCGTCGGCGATGATACTCGACCCGTCAAAGATTACTCCGTCGTTCCCACCGATCAGGTTCACAAACACGATCGGAATGCGGGCGGCTTTGGCGCGGTGCGAGACCATCTCGCAGCGAATCTTCATCTTGCCTTTGTTGAAAGGTGAAGCGTTGATCGAGACCAGCAGGTTCGCCCCCATCTCGATTAACTCCTGGGCCGGATCGTTCGGATAGAGTCTCTGCTTCCAGAACGTTTTATCGTTCCAGAAGTCTTCGCAGACTGCGATGCCCAGTTTGGTCTTACCCAGATCGAACAAGCGGCGTTCTCTCGCCGGCTCGAAATAACGCGGATCGTCGAACACGTCATATTCGGGCAGCAAAGTCTTGTCAGCAAATCCCAGCAGAGCCCGGTTAGAAATCACCGCGGCTGAGTTGTAGAGCGGTCGTCCCGTGGGCTGATCGTTGGGACGTACCGTGCCAACGATCGCCGTCAAGCCCTCGGTCGCTTCGATGATCTGTTTGAGTGGATCGAGACACGATCGCACCACGTCCTTGTCGAGAAACCAGTCCAGCGAGGTGTAGCCCTGAATAGTAACTTCCGGAAAGACGATCAGGTCCGAAGCGTCCTTCTTTGCCCGATCGATGGCGCTGAGGATGCGCGCAACGTTGCCCTCATAATCGCCGTTGACGGTATTGATCTGCCCAATGGTGACCCGCATGTGAGAATGATTTTAGCATTGATGAGTGCGAGTAGTTGAGCGGGCCTTTGGGTCGTGCTCAATCTCCCTTCTCCCTTTGGGAGTGTATGGGCCGGGGAAGAGGGTCGTAGATAAAGGCGCCGTAAATCCCTCTCCCCGGCCCTCTCCCAGAGGGAGAGGGAGAAGGAAAAGGAAAGAGCGAAGCGTTATGGGACGGTTGAGTACAACTCGGGATTATAAAAAGGCGCAAACGCAGCGATCAGCGCAGCTTCAAAACTCATCGAGCGCGTCAACATATCCTTCGAGAGCACGCCCCACGCGCCCTGGCGGCTGCGCACGTCGCGCGCGCCGGCAACTTCGTCAATCACCAAACCCAGTTCGCGCTTGCCCTCGATTACATTCTTCACAATGGCGGGCGGCACAGCAATGGAAGGCGACATGCCAAAGCTGCCTCGCTCGCCATCAGTCACAAAGGCCCAACCACGCAGGAACGTGTGCCAATCGCCATCGACTGAGATCGAATGAAAGCCGCCCTCGAGTCCGACATACAGGTCGGCTTCGAGGTTTTGCTTGACCAGGATTTCCCGGACGGCGAGGGCCCGTTGTCGCGCGCCGCTCATCAATTCCCAATCCGTCAAAGGCATCACCGGCGCGTCCGTCTTTACCGATCGCGCAACCACGTTCGCGTCCCGCCATGCCGAATCAATCTCAGCCACGCGGGCAATGCTGGCCCGCACAGCCATGATTTTCGCGGCGCGATCAGAGCCCAGAGCGATTCTTTCTATCCGAGTTCGTGGCGCTCGCACAGCTTCGGAACCTTGAGTTGACATTCGAGCCTCGCGGTTGTTGTAATCGAATTCAGTTGAGAGTACAAGCTTGGGACTGTCACACGACGAGTTAAGATTGAACCAGCATGACAGATGATTATTCCCTCTCCCTCTGGGAGAGGGTAAGGGAGAGGGCGCAGTGTCGGACCCGACTATAGATTGAATAACTGCCGTCGCAGTCTCTCTCCCCAGCCCTCTCACAAAGGGAGAGGGAGCTTACTCTAAACGTTCGCGGAGGTGTAGGACGTGTCCGTTGCCGAACTCATCTACGACTGGAACCAAACCGATCCAAGGTTCCGCAAACCCGATCGCCATATCGGTTTAGACGACGAGACCCTGCGCGACGGACTCCAGTCACCTTCAGTGTGTGAACCTCCCGTAGAAAAGAAGATCGAACTGCTTCACTTAATGGACGCAATCGGCATCGATACGGCCGACATCGGCTTGCCCGGCGCCGGCGGCGCTCATGCGGCGAGCGTCGAGTTGATGGCCCGCGAGATCGCCGAAAAGAACCTGCGCATTCGTCCCAACTGCGCCGCGCGCACGCACCGCAACGACATCATTCCGATTGTGGAAATCTCGCAGCGCGCCGGAATACCCATCGAAGCTTGCACCTTTATCGGATCCTCGCCGATTCGCTTCTATGCGGAAGCATGGACACTCGACAAGCTTTTGGAAATGACTGAAGACGCGGTAACGTTCGCCGTGAAAGAAGGTCTGCCGGTGATGTTCGTCACCGAAGACACCACGCGCGCCGATCCCGAAACCATTCGCGCGCTCTACACTACGGCGATTCGATGCGGGGCCCGCGCAGTATGCGTCTGCGATACGGTCGGCCACGCTACGCCCGATGGCGCGCGTGAGGTAGTGAAATTCGTTCGTGGAATAATCGATGAGCAGGGCGAACGCGTGCGGCTCGACTGGCATGGTCATCAGGATCGCGGCTTGGGAGTAATCAATTCAATCGCGGCGATCGAAGGCGGTGCCGATCAGATTCACGGTTCGGCGCTCGGCATGGGAGAGCGGGTCGGCAACACCCCGATGGATCAATTGCTGGTCAACCTGAAACTGTTGGGCTGGATTGAAAACGACCTGATGCGCCTGGGTGAGTACTGTAATAAAGCCGCGGAAGCTTGCCACTGGACCATCCCGCTCAATTACCCGGTCTTTGGCCGCGACGCGTTTCGCACTGCGACCGGAGTTCATGCGGCCGCCGTGATCAAGAGTTACCGCAAAGGCGACACCGAACTGGCCGACCTGATTTACTCGGGCGTGCCCGCCGCACAATTTGGTTTGAAGCAAGTGATCGAGATCGGTCCGATGAGCGGGAAGTCAAATGTGATCTACTGGCTGGAAAGCCGCGACCTCGAGCCCAGTGAAGAACGTGTGACGCGCATCTATGAACACGCGAAGCAGGCGTCAGCAGTATTGAGCGAAGCAGAAGTGATGGCCCTGGTGTGAGCTTTGGAAAAGCGAAGCGGAACCCCAGGATGATGATACGCGGCTGTGCCGCCGCCCACTGCGGTAAGCCTCCGGCTTACCGTCATGCCGAAAACATTTCAGGAGGCTCCGCCTCCGTACCGAGGCATAGCCTCGGGAAACAAGAAGGTCTTCCCCGGTAAGCCGAAGGCTTACCGCAGTGTGCTGCGGCAGAGCCGCAACTGCGCGATCCGTCGCGCGCGAGGGCGCGCCGAACTGACCTCACTCAAAACTAATTAATCGGAATCGTAATCGTGGCCGAACCCGCCTTACCCGCAGGAAACCTTTTCTGTCGCGCGATGCGCAAGGCGGTCGCGTCCCCACCTGAAGCTTGAGTCACCCGACCGTTCTCATCATAAGTGACCTGGACAGTAGCTTTCCTTGCTCCGGCCGTTGGGGATGACTGCGTCTTTGCGACGCCAGGGTTGACCGCAGCCGGCGTGGATTGTGCGGGGGCCGAGGAGGTTAAGGTCTCCTGCGCTTTCGCTGCTCGCTCCTTAAGACGTGCTTCGCGGGCGCGTTTCGCAGCCAGGTCACCCACCTCAGATGACGTCTCGGGTACGACACTATTGCCGGCCACTGGCGCCACGGGACTTTCGTTCGCGGTCACCGGTTCCGGCGCGGGCTGGGAATTCTGTTTCGCCACCGTCTGGACTTCGTTTGCCAGTTTGGCAGCCTTGCTGCGAGCGTACCATCCCCACGGCACAGCGATCACGCCGACGATCAAAGCGACGGCGGCGATCACTGCCATTAGTTTCCACGATCCAAAACGCCCCGAGGTGTCTGTTTGAGAGAGAAACGCTCCCATGTCCGGTAGTTCCTGGGCCGGAGCCTTGAACACTGGCTTCTCAAATTTCCTGCTGAGGGGTGGGATACTTTTCACTGGGTCGTCGACGACGACACTTGGCTCAACCGCTATGGGCTCGACGGCAATCGGCACGGCGGCTTTGGGCTCGTCTGCATTTATTTCTTCTGCTTTAGCTTCTTCGAAGTGTGCTTGATGCCCGTCGGGAAACGCGTTGCTGGGCTTAACGGCTTCATCCATTCGACGCAGACCTTCCAGGACCACTGAAGTCCAGGGTTGATTGATGGTGTGCTCGGGGGGTTCAAACGCCGGGCTGAACGTGAACGAAGCGTTCGGCAGCGTCAGCGCATAATAGACGGCTTCGATTCCGCGCAGTATGCCAATCCGCGCGTGCACCACTGAACCGCCTTGAAGATAAAAATATCCGGGGCCGACCGAGTAAATAACTTTTAGCCGGCCGGTCTTGCGCTGATTGCAGAAAAACTCGATCAGCTCGGCCAGCGAAAGATCGCTAAGCTCTCCAGTGAGTGCCATACGTGGGTCCTCTTCCTTAAAAGTCCTGGGACGACGCCGGCGTAAGTCAAAATCCGCCGCGTCAAAATCCTACTGCGGAATGGTGAAGTTGTAGTTGATCTTGCCAGTGATCTTTACTGGCTGACCTGAAAGTTTGGTTGGCGAGAACTGTGCGCGAAGTGCCGCCTGCACGGAAGCTTCGCGGAGTGACGGCGGACCGGCCAGTGCGCGCGCGGAAATGACTCTACCATTTTCGTCCACGACAACTTCCACTTCCACCAGCCCACCGGTGTGCGACCGGCGCGCAAATTCAGGATAGATGGGCGTGGGCAAACTTACCGCTTTGCCGTTGAGCACACCACCCGATACGGGCTTCATCAAAGGTCGCGGAGCCGGCGGCGGGTCGTTGTTCGTAACTACCACCTTCCGGGATGTTTCATCAGGTGTGTTTCGGAGATCACCGGCGGGAGGAGTGATTCCGGACAGTTTGAGTTTGTTGAAAGAAGTCGCCGGAGGTAACGCCGAGACGGGCTTCGCATCAGCGGGCTTGGATGGCTGGCCCACAACTTCGCCGGCCGCGGCATTGGCCGGCGCCGGAGAATTTTCGGGCTGGAGCATCTTGGCCATGGCGGCGTCGAGATAATAAAAAATTGTTCGGTAGGTGACTTCGCTGGGCTCAAAACTGATGCGCCCATTTTCGACGACCGCAACGGCTGCGGTCATCTTCACCCAGTTACCAACTGAGTCATAGTCGTACTTGTAGACTTCCTTGCTCACCAGCGATCCATCCGCGCCAACCAAAGTCATTTCGCTGATGTTGCCCTTTTCGTCGTACTTGTAGCTTTCGCGTCCGGTCAGAGTGGCTCCCTCGATCGGGAAATATTGGTTCTGAGTCTTAGCTCCCTTAAGATCGTACTCAGCCGTTTCCAATACGACGCGTTTGCTGTCTTCAACAGGTTTTCCGGCTACGGCTGAAAGCTTGACTACTTCGGTGCGGACACGCCTCACCGGGCCAAGCAAGCCGTCGCGCGCCCGATCGCTTTCGTTGCCCGAACCGTCCACGACCGCGGGCTGCGGCTGAACGTTGGCCTTCGCTGTTAAGGTGGTTTGCCCCGACGTTATCGTAAATAACACTAAAAGTAGAAAACATATGGAGAGAATTCGATTGACCTGCGACATTTTGATCTCCTGATTGTGACTGAAACAGTGAGGGTGCCGGCTTAGCTTTCAACGGGGCAAGCGTGAGCAGCCGTTCACCATATTACGCGGTTGAACTATGTTTGTCTAGAACAAACTAGAGTGCGAGAGAACAGAAGAGGCCCTGTTTATGGGCTATTTTGTAGAGCGAGCAGATCCCGCTTCGGCAATTAGGCCGGCAATTTGGTCTATTATCCAGACCGGGTTGCTTTGGCTGGTAGCGTCATTGCAAAAGATTGCGAAGGCCAAAGTCTCGTGCGTCGGGGTCACTGCATAGCCGGAAAGGGAGTGGTCGTAGGTGAGTGTTCCGGTCTTGGCAAAGACGCGACCTGCTTCGCGGGACAAGCGTCCACTAAGAGTTCCATCGCGACCTGCGATAGGAAGCGAATCACGAAAGGCTGTGGCCGAATTGGTCCGGGCTACTGCCGCCAGCAGGCTCGCGGTTGCTTCGGGCGTCACCAGATCCAGACGCGAAAGGCCCGAGCCGTCTCGAATCGCCAGGTCATCTGTGCCGACGCCGTTGTGATCCAGCCAGGCCTTTACCACCGCCGTGCCGGCTTCGTCATCGCCGCGCTCGCGATTCTTGCGCGGATCGGGATCAGGAGCAGATGCACCGCGCTCTTTCCCGAGAGTGCGCAGAATAAGTTCTGCATAGAGATTGTCGCTTTCCTTATTTGTGTGACGTACGATCTCGCTGAGGGCTGCACTATTCTCCTGGGCGATCTCGATCGCTTTCTGCGGATCGAATTTGTCGCTGGCCGTCACGCGAAAGTCGCGACTGCGCGTCTCGCCTTCAACTTTGATCCCGCGAGCGATCAGCGCTGCTTTGAAAAGTGTGGCGGCCCACAATGCGGGCTTGGGTACTGACAGAAAGGCGTTGAAAGGACGGCCACCGACTGGAAAGTCGCCCCACACCAGCAGTTCGTTGTCTGACAATCCGCGGTTGATTCCGATCGTGGTAGTCGCATCCCGCTCGGCCGTCAGGGTGTGATTGGTCAGATGAAGGTAGTTGGCTCCGCGATTCAGAGTGAGTATCGCGTTGCTGCCGACTTTGTTAGCCGGCGCAATCGTCAACTCGACGCTGTTCTCATCAACAGTGAGGGCGCTCGGTTCGGCGCCAAAGTACCACTGGAGATCGTTCCACTGCCACCCAAGTCCATATTGTTCGCCGCGAAAATAACTATCGTCACCAATGATGTTGCCGCGCACTCGGCGCACGCCCCCCTGGTAAAGTTGATTGGCGAGCGAGACTAATCCCTTCTTGTTGTCCAAATCCGGAGCGCCGCGACCGTACAGCGTCAGGTCTCCATCGATAACGCCACCCGCATCCGGCTGTTTGTCTGCATATACGGAGGTGCGCCAGTGATAGTCCGCACCGAGTAGATCGAGCGCCACGGCGGTCGTGTAGATCTTCATATTGGACGCCGGCGTAAATAACTTGTCGCCGTTGCGAGAAACAAGCACGCGGCCGTCTTTCATCGACACGACGAAGACACCCCAGCGTGCGCGCGTCAGATCGCTCGCATCGATTGCTCGATCAATCTCGCGGGCCAGCGTCACGTCCGCGGGTTGTTTGGATAACGCGTCTGACGGAGACGGCTTAATCGCAGGAGGTGTAGCGGAAGTTTTCGTTTCGTTCCGCGACACCAGGGTGCTTTTTCCGATCAGCAATGGAACCAGGAAACACGTCGCGAGCGCGACCAGTGACAAGAGGAGCGTGGTTTTTCTCTGAGACATTTCGAATCGTTCAGCTCGCAAACAGTTTCTCTGTTCGGCCCGCGCCAAGTAACTCTCGCGTTGCCCCATACACCTGCTCAACATCAATCGCCGTGACGCTCTCACTGAAAATCAGACGCTGAGAAGTGGCGTTCGGCACATAGGCGTGCGCGCGTGGCAGATCGATGAGCACTACGATGGGCGTCCCCACGGCAGCGGCAATATGCACGGGACCGGTATCGTTTGAAACAAACACCGCCAGTCTGGCCTGAGCGGCTGCGAGCTGCGGTATGGATAACTTCTCCAGGATAACGCAGGCGACTGGGAAGAGGGCGCGCATCCTGGGAACGAGGTGGCGCTCTTCCGGGCCGACAAAAATGATTGGCCGCACGCCGTCGTTGCGGATCAGAAAGTCAGCCAGTTGCGCAAACTGTTCCAGCGGCCAGCATCGTCCCGGATGACCCGCGCCGGGAAACAGTCCGACTAAAGGCGCGCCCGCTTCGGCTTTCGCCTTTCGTAGCCGCGCATCAATTGCCCGAACATCTTCGGCCCGGGTCGTCAGTCGCGGCACGCGCGGTTGGTCCTTGATTCCGAGGGGAACCAGCATGTCGAGATAACGATCGATCAAATGTTGGCCGGGATCATTCTTATCAATCGGCGGTTTCGGATTGAAATTGGCGAGAAAGTCCAGCGAACGTCCCGGCCGGCGAGAAAACAGTCGTTTGGGAGCACCCGAGAAAAAGCCCAACAGATTTGTCTCGGAAAAACTGTGCAGGTCGATGACGAAATCAAATTTGCGCCGGCGCACATCTTTAACGACCTGGAAAATTCTTACCACTGAAAGCGGTTTGAATCCATCTCGCAACTGGACCCGGTCGACCTCGATCGTCGCGTCGGCATAACCGGACATGTCGATTAGCTCCGCGCCGGGCCGGCCGACAATGACGGTGATCCGTGCGTGCGGAAAGCGCTCGCGAATTGCGCGCAGGGCCGGCAGGCTCATGACCACGTCGCCAAGCTGGCCGAAATCAATGACGAGAATGTTGCGAGGGTTGAATGTCACTTCAAATGCTTATCGAAAAAGTCCGCGCCTGCGTGATATGCGCGCAGCCAATCCTGATGCCGCAAGAAGTCGTGAATTTCGTCAGGAAAGATTAGTTCCTCAAAATAGATTCCGTTCGCTCGCAAGCGGCGCACGAGATTTACCGTCTGGGCAAACTCCACATTGCGATCGTCGTCACCGTGAATCAGGAGTACCGGTGACTTCCATTTGTCCACCGCGGAGATCGGCGAAGATTCGCGTGCAATCCGGGCGCGCTCGCCCGTATCGGTCGGCACGCGCAGCCCCGCGACGCTGATGCTCCAGTCGTGTACTCCGTGAAAATCCACGCCCGCAGCGAAGATATCGGAGTTACGGGCCAGGCCCAACGCGGTCAGATAGCCGCCGTACGATCCACCCCATAGACCTACTCGCTTCTTATCCACATCGTCGCGCTCGCGCAGATACTTCGCGCCGGCGACGACGTCCTGATACTCCGACGCGCCGCGCGCGCCGCGATGCTGGGCCAGACGAAACGCGCGGCCATAACCGATCCCGCTGCGATAGTTCACCGACAAAACCATGTAACCGCGACTGGCCAGGTACTGATTCATCGCATATGAGTTGTGATAGTAGTAAAGATAATGCCAGCCGAGCAGCATCTGGCGACTGGGCCCACCATGCATAAACACCAGCGCGGGAAGTTTTCCCGCAGCACCTGCCGGTTTGAAGAGTTGACCATGAACCTCCGTTCCGTCTGCGCCTTTGAAAATCACCTGCTCAGGCGTGACCAGCTTCGCGGAAGGAAAGTCGCGCGGCAGAGCTTGCGGCGCCAACGGCTTCAGATTGGATCCATCCAATGAAGCTGTAAAGGGAAGATATGGATCGCGCGCGGTTGAATGAAAGAGCGCAATCCGACGGCCATTGTCGAACAGCACGGGAGACATTTCGATCCCGTCACCTTTCGTGATCCGCTCAGGCTCGCCGCCATTCAAGTTGACTCGCCACAGATGCCGCCGATCGATGTCGTCTTTGTTCGCAGAAAAAATGACAAAGGACTTGTCTGGTGACAGCGTGGCGTTTTCAACTTCGTAACTGCCGTTGGTCAACGCCGTCAGCGCACCACCGCGGGAGGAAATGGAATAGAGATGCGCCCACCCATCTTTCTCTGACGAAAACAGAATCCGGTCACCCGCGACCCATTGCCAGAAGTCGCCGCCAGAACCTGTGTAGGAATCGTTATCTCCGCTGCCTGACTTCCAGATCTCTTTGGCAATGCCGCTCTGCACGTCGGCAACTTCAATGGCCCACGGCTGCAGACGTTCGCGGTCGTTGGAAAAAGTATCGGTGACATTGAACAAGCGGATGAAGGCTACCCGCCGGCCGTCAGGCGACCAGCGCGGCGCCACGTCTCGATCGACGCTCGGTGACAGGAAGCTGAAACTATTGGCTCGCTTGTCATAGACAACAATAAAGCTGTGATCGCCGCGGGAGGACGCGAAAGCCAACTGCGAGCCATCGGGCGACCATTGGGGCGCGCTGTTTATGGCGCCACGAATCTCGAACATCCTGCTCTCTTTTCCGCCCAGGACCGGAACGGTCCAGATGCTTCCGCCGCGAAGATATTCAACCTGATCGCCGGCTGGAGAAAACGTCGGCGTGCTGCCCTGGCCCATGCGCGTCACACGCCCGGTGCGAACGTCCGCGATCCAGACCTCCTGCTTCGCGCCTGCCGGATCGCTCGTCGGATTCGGCACTTCGCCGGCCTGGTTCGCGTCTCCACCACGAACGTAAGCGACTGCATTCCCGTTCGGAGAAAAAAGCAGATCAGTAAGTTCCTGGCCATCATCATTGTTGTAGTGCGTCAGTTGCCGCGAGTCAAAGGCCGGGCCTTCGGCAATCCAGATGTTGCGTTTTCCTTCCGCGTCGAAGGCCCAGGCGATCTTGTCTCCGCGTTTTGAGACGGTAAGTTCTGAAGGAAAAGGCGAACTCATCACTTGTTCGAGGCTGAAGGTTTGCGCGCGAGCGGAACTCGCCATGACTGCAAACATGGTCGCCAGACCAAAGGCAAACAGTTGTCGTTTGAGATGAGACATTTAGATTCCTTCCCAGACTTAGGGCTTAACGAGCATCGAACGCGGCAGAGTGCACGATTCTAGCATTGACGCGCGTTAAAGCGGATTCGCAGTCCAGGTACTTGCGCAGTTAGTAACACCTGCGTGTTTTGTGGCTTTGCCACAGCACAGTGCGGAAAGGCTCTGCCTTTCCGGGCCTGGCCCTTTTTGAATTAGTGCTTGAGGCTACGCCTCAAGCACTCTGAGGCGCAGCCTCAGAATAATCAATTAAGCGTTCCCGGTAAGCCGGAGGCTTACCACATTGTGCTGCGGCAAAGCCGCAACCCTTGCCTATCGGATGTACTGACCCTATCGTGGCAGCAGACCAAGTTGCGTGAGGCCGGTTGCCGTTTGCTCGGTTTATCTAATCTGCTAATCTTAGCGTCAGGTTTACAGCCACGTCTCCTCTCCAATAGTTGACGGCCCTGATAGAGATGAGCAGTCCAAAATCAAATTCGCTTCCGTCCAATGGCCGGCCGCACGTTCACCGGCATGGCCACGGATCCAGGAGCCGGGGGCGCCTGTCGATCGTGTTGCTGCTGACCGCGGTTTACATGATCGCCGAGTTGGTTGGCGGTTTGTGGACCGGTTCGTTGGCCCTGCTGGCTGATGCCGGCCACATGTTGGCGGATGTGGCGGCGCTGATCCTGGCCTTGATGGCGGTCTGGTTCGGCGCGCGGCCGGCCACGCCGCGCAAGACGTTCGGTTATTATCGCCTCGAGATTTTGGCCGCGCTGATCAATGGCGTCGGCCTGGTGCTGATCTCGTTCTTCATTTTCTACGAAGCCTATCAGCGCTGGTTCACGCGACCGGTCATCCGCGGTGTTCCCATGACTATCGTGGCCGCGGGAGGCCTGGTCGTAAATCTGATTTGTGCGGCGTTACTCCATCGCGATCGAGATGAAGATCTCAATGTGCGCGGGGCCTGGTTGCATGTGATTGGCGATGCGTTGGGTTCTACCGGAGCAATTGTCGCCGGTGCTTTGATCATGCTGTTCGGCTGGACCGCAGCCGATTCGCTGATCAGCGTGTTCATCGGCTTGCTGATCGTTTGGAGTTCGTGGCACCTGATACGGGATGCGACGAATGTGCTGCTGGAAGGAACGCCCGCGCATATCAATCTCGCGGCCGTCGAAGAAGCAATTATGGAAACAGCCGGCGTCTCGGACGTTCACGATTTACACGTCTGGACGATTACTTCCGGACGCGAGGCGCTGAGCGCCCACGTCATTCATGCTTACTCGATTTCACAGCCGGACCTGCTGAAGGAACTGCGGGCGAAGCTGTTGGATCGTTTTGGGGTCGATCATCTGACCATCCAAATGGAAACGGCCGATTTTGAAGACGAAGCGATTCATTTCTGTCACGCCGGCACCGCCTGTTTTCGATCCGGACGGGAATAAATGGTTTTACACCGTTAGGGGTGAGATGTCTATAGAACGCAGTGCAACACCCTCTCTGGCTCCGTTCGAAGGGAGCGGAGTTGCTCTCGTGGTAAAAGATCTACTTGTCTTCCGCTCCTTCGAACGGAGCCAGTGGCGAGATCGTGCTTAGGTCAATAAACATTTCACTCCTGACGGAGTGAAGGATTCCCCCAAATAGAATATGCCCTCAATAGAACTCAACTACGGACACTCAACGATCAACTGCGACTACGACGCGACGCGTTTTGAAGTGCTCGCTGCCGATGAGGAAGCTTCGCATCCGCTATCTGATGTCGAGATCGGCGCAGCCTTCGACACGCCCATTGATTCACTACCACTCGACGACTTAATTGCACCGGGTGATAGCGTGCTGATCGTGGTGTCGGACGCCACGCGCGCGACCGGCAGCGCGCGCATTGTCAACTTGCTGGTTCGCCGCCTGATTCAGAACGGTATCGAGCCCGGCGAGATGGCCATTATTTTTGCCACCGGTATTCATCGCGCTGCGCGGCCGGATGAAAAAGCGGAACTGCTCACGCCATTCATTGCCCAGCGCATTCGCACTATCGACCATGACGCATACGATCCGGCACAACTGATTCAAATCGGAATGATGGAGCGAGGTACGCCGATACAGGTCAACCGGGCGCTGAAGGAATTCAATAAAGTAATTCTCACGGGCGCGGTGGGCTTTCATTACTTCGCGGGTTTTACCGGCGGGCGCAAGTCAATCTGTCCGGGGCTGGCTGCGGCGCGAACTATCGAGGCTACACACATGCTGGCGCTGGATTTCGAACAAGGCGGGCGGCGCATTGGTGTCGGTTCAGGACTTCTTTCAAACAATGCCGTAAGCGAAGAATGCGAACGCGTCGCGGCGATGATCGATCCCGCCTTTTCAATCAACGCGATCGTGGACGATCACGGACGGCCTGAAAAACTCTTCGCCGGTCACTGGCGCACGACGCATACACGGGCTTGTGAAGATTACATCGCCGGCCATTCACTGCCCATAAAGGAGAAGCGTGAGCTGGTGATCGTCAGCTCCGGAGGATCGCCATACGATATCAACTTGATTCAGGCGCATAAGGCACTGGACATGGCCGCCCATGCTTGCGTCGATGGCGGTATGATTATTTTCTTAGCCGAATGCGCAGAGGGTTTGGGCCGCACGGATTTTCTGAAGTGGTTTGAGGAAGCTGATTCGACCGCGTTGGAAACTCGACTAAGGACAGCGTATGAAGTGAACGGCCAGACCGCTTGGGCGCTTTTGACCAAGGCCGAGCGCTTTCGCGTTCACATCGTCACGAAGCTTGGCGAAGAAGAAGTGCGACGGATGCGAATGATTCCGGCACGCTCGGTCGAGGAAGCATTGGCGGGTGCTTCACCAGACGCGAAGGGTTACATCATGCCGCGGGGCGCGGCGCTATTACCGATTGTTGGTGAAGCCCGCGCGTAAGCGCGGGTGACCCTCTCAACACGGACCCTCCCTAACGGTCGGGCTTCTGGCACAGACTAACGTTCTCTACATCCGGTGAGTCGGGCTACCGCTCGCTCAACTCCTTAAACAACTTTCGTCTTCCACTTCCCACGCCGAAAGAACAGCGCGCTCACAATTGCCAGGGTTGAAAACGCGATTGTGATGGCCAGAAACACGCCGCGAGGTCCAAGGCCAAAGACGATAGCCAGCACGTAAGCCAGCGGCAGTTCCCAAAGCCAGAACACGAACAGATTGATGACCGTCGGCGTCCAGGTGTCGCCGGCGCCGTTAAATGACTGGGTCAGGACCATGCCGTAGGCGTAGAAGAGAAATCCACTCGCGACAATGCGCAGACAATCCACTCCGTAGGGCACCACGCGCGGATCGGTGGTAAACAACCAAATAATTTGCCGGGCAAAGACGACGAAGATCAGCCCCACTGTCCCCAGGAAGATGAAATTGTAGAAGCCCGCCTTCCACACCGCGCGTTCGGCGCGTTCAGGTTTCTTCGCGCCCAGCGCCTGGCCCACCATCGTCGCAGCGGCGTTGGACATTCCCCACGAGGGCAGCAGCGCGAAAATAATCACGCGGATGCCGATGACGTAGCCAGCCACAACCTCAGTACCAAAACTCGAGATCGTGCGCACCAGTCCAATCCAACTCGCCATGCCGACAAAAACCTGGAAAGTTCCCGTGGCTGACAAGCGGACCAGCCGCGTCATGATTGCCGGCTCGAGCCGGAAATGATGACGCTTGATCTCAAAACGGCCGCCCTTACGAACCAGACGGCTGAATGCATAGATCGCACCGGTGCCGCGGCCGATGTTCGTGGCCACCGCCGCGCCGGCTACACCTAACTTTGGAAAGGGCCCGAGACCGAATATGAAGCATGGGCCAAGCACGATGTTAATCGCATTCGCCAACCATAAGACTCGCATCGCAATCGCGGCATCGCCCGCGCCACGAAAGATCGCGTTGATCATGAAGAGCATTACGACCGTGACGTTGCACCCCAGCATGATGCGCGTGAACCACACGCCGTGTTCAATGACGGACGAGGATGCGCCCATCAGCCGGAGCAGTTTCGGCGCGAGCGGAGCACTTACGAGTGCCACTGCGATCGCCACTATCAAGCCCAAAGCCACTGCCTGCACTGCCGCGCGCGCGGCTCCCTCCCGATCATGCTCGCCGATCCGCCGCGCTATCATCGCGGTTGCTCCGATACTCAGACCGATCGCAATCGCGTAGATCAAAGTCATCAGCGACTCAGTCAAACCAACGGTAGCCATCGCGTCAGGGCCAAGATAAGAAACCCACTTGATATCAACGACCGCGAAGATGCTCTCCATGCACATCTCGAGCACCATCGGGATCGCCAGAAGAATGATTGATCGGCCGATGGGTCCGACCGTGTAGTCCTGGTGACTGCCGCGCAGTGACTCGCGAATCGCGGACCAGAAACTCGACGGCGATGTCGGGGTGGTTTGGGACTCTGGAAGGACGGCGTTTGCATCCGGGGATTCGCTTGTTTGCAAGGTCTCGGAATCTGACATGGAGCATTTCCTGCGATGGTTCTATTGGCGCGCAATATGATCTAGTGAAATTCTACAGCCTTATGCTCAATTGAATCGCCATCATTGAGGACGAGGACCACAAGCGAGTTATTAATTGCCCGGACCGGCAAAGCTGGAGAACACATGGAAACGATTTATCAATTGAACGCAGACGATCTTAACGAAGATTTTCTCGAGGGACTGAAGGCTTCCTTCAAACGCAAGGAGATTGAGATCGTTGTCTACGAACGCGACGAGACAGCTTATCTCTTGCGCTCACCCGCGAACCGCGACCGCTTAGTCACGGCCATAGCTGACATCGAGCAGAATCGCAATGTTGTTGTTCCTGACCAGGATCAGTTTCAATGAGAATCATTGCCTTTCATCAATCAGCGTTCGAACAATACAATGAGTGGGCATTACGAGATAAGAAAACGTTCGAACGTGTCCGACGCCTTTTAGCGGAAACAGCCAGAACGCCATTCGCCGGGATCGGCAAGCCGGAACCACTTAAACGCGAACTCAAAGGGTATTGGTCGCGCCGAATTACCGAAGAGCACCGCCTTTGTCTACAAGGTCACGGACGAACAACTCATCATCGCTTCGTGCAAATATCATTACGAGTAGTTGGTCGTGATCAAAAACCTCGACCAAGATCTCGTAAAACACGCCCTGCCCGGTTTGAAGCTTTGAGATGTGCCTTAGTTAGAGTGCCCTGCTTCTCGCAGCACAATCTTCACTCTCTTCCCACCCATTTTTACGACCAGGGGATTACCGACTTGAATCGGATGATCCTCGCCGCTGATGCTGAGGACATAGTTGCTGACCGGTCGGCGTTCAACGGGCTCGGATGCGGGCGGGGGCGGCGCCGGCGCTGCCAAGACCTCTTTCGCCGCATCCGCGGTGCGTGTTATCAAATTAGTCGCCACGATGCGCCAACTTGCCGGCGTGCATTTTAGACGCAAGCCCGGCGTGTCGGTTTCCGATGATTCGCCCGGGGCCAGCGCGTCAACTTTGAACAGCCCTTCCCCGCAACGCACTGCGCCCGAGTCATAGAAGGTCGCCCACCCAGTCACATAAGTGTAAAAGTTCGCGCTCGTGTTCTTCACCACCAGGCGCACGTTGGTGACCGGTGAGTCATCTGATCCGTTGAGCAGCGTCGTCAACAACTTTCCTTCGATTGCCGGCGCACCCCTGGCATCGAAACCTGTGGCTGCCTCGTTCAATCCCGCGCGCGGTTCGGCAGGTTGCTGCGCGGCGACGGCAATGGCGCAGAAGGTGACTAGTGCTAATAGCAGTAAGAATCGTCTCACGATAGGATCTCCTTTGGATGATCGTTCGGTTTGGAGCCCTCCCTGACGGTCGGGCTATTGTCCCGGATGTATTCTGTCGCGCGCTGCGCGGGTCGGGAACAAACTAGCCGGCCATTGCCCTCCCTCACGGTCGGGCTTCTGACACTCAGATTCGTTTCAGTACTTGCTGCGCCAGCGTCTTCGACTTCCTTAGCTTGGCTTTCTCATCGCCGGCGCCGCCGACGCTAATCCGGAAAAACTGATCCTTTTTCAGCACGTATAGGGCTCCGCCGACGCGGCTGGCGATCCAGAACGCTTCATCACCAAGGCCGTTGATCTTTTCGGGAGGAGCACCTTCCTCTTCTTCCGCGCCACCTGCTTTCGGCTTGTCCTTCTTTGCCTGTTCGCGCTGCTTTTCACGCTCGCGTTCTTTCTCTCGACCGCCGCCCTTGGCTTCGTCTTTTCCGAAAGTGTCTTCCCAAAACTGTTTGGGACTACGCGCACCCTGACCTTCGACGGCCGTAGTTACGTTCAGCACTACCGAGTTTGAAGTTGTGGGCAAAGCATAATAGCACTGGGCCACAATGAACGCTCCGTCACGGCGATCTGATCTCTGTGTTTCTTTCAGCGCCTCGCCCTGAACACCCTTAAGATCGTCACTGGTTAGCAGAGCACAGACGTCAACCTTGGCCTTCACTGCGGACGTGGCCGAGACGGCCGGCGAGCTGGCTGCGGGACCGGTCACCGCTGCCGGACTGGAAGTGGGTGTACTGCCGACATTCGCCGGCGTGCTCGTGTCTGTTGATTTGCAACCGGTCGTAAGTAAGAAAAGCCCGAAAACGATCGCGTAGATTCTGGGCGTCATCTCGCCATTTCCTCCATGGTTAATTGAGAGCGCGGACTGGCTGCCCGTGGCAACGCCCGCAGGTAAACGAAAGCCCTTCCTCAAGGTTGGGCTATTGCCCCGCTTTTTCAGGTTCAACTCGCGGCCGCAAGCGGACCACCTCAGTCACGCCGGGGGGCCGGTACGCGCAGACGCAATTGCGTCCACTGCGTTTGGCCCGGTAGAGCGCCGAGTCGGCCAACTCCACGAGCTGAATCGGATCACGCCCATCGTCAGGAAACGAAGCGACTCCGACGCTGATCGTGATCTTGTGCGTACGTGGTCGTTCGGTGCTCCCGCGACGGACCGCGGGGAAATCGTGTTTCTCGATTGCCGAACGCACGCGCTCGGCCGCGACCAGGCCCTGCGCGTAATCCGCATCCAGCAGAAAAGCCGCGAACTCCTCGCCGCCGAACCGGGCGCCGACGTCGCCGGCCCGCAGTGTCTGCTTGATTATCGCGCCGACCTCTTCCAGGGTTTCGCTGCCGACCAGGTGGCCGTAGGTGTCGTTCACTTCCTTAAAATAATCGATGTCCATCATCAGCACGCAGAAGGGCATTGACTCGGTCGCAGCGCGCGCGGCCTCGCGACGCAGCTCGGAAAAGAATGATTTGCTGGTAAGCAGTCCGGTCAGCTCGTCGTGGACCAGCAGGCGATGTATCTGTTGCTGAAACTCGCGATCAATCTCGTCGAGCATTTCGAAGCGGATTAGCTGATCGCCAATTTCGAATTTGTCGCCATTCTGTAGCAAGGCCTGATCGATCGCTTTGCCGTTAAGGATGGTTCCGTTGGTCGAATCGAGGTCCTTCAGACGATAACGCACCACACCGGTCTCGTCGGGCTCGGTAAAAATGCAAGCGTGCAGGCGCGAGGCCCGCGAGTCGTTGACGCGTATGTCGGCATCGAGCGCGCGGCCCACTGTTACCTGCGCGCGCTCCAGCGGAATCTGCACGGCGAGCAATTCACCGCGCAGGAAGACCAGCGCGGGCCGGCGCTCGCCGGGCCGTTGATACTGGCCCGAGTAAGTATCGATTTCAGCCGGCTCTTTGACTAGCGAAATTTCTTCAGAATCATTGGCCATTCAATTTGACGCTGCCGCGCTTGACCGAGAAACGTTGCCGGGCATTTAGACCTGGAACTTAGGGGCGTATCTTAGCGCGGGCTTCACGATCGCAGCAATAGGCAGGGGCAGTTTAGAGTTCGAGCTTTAACCTTGCGCCTACGATCGGCAACCTTAAGGTTGAACTCGGAACCAGCCCGCGGGAAGGTGGTGTTCTGGTTTGAGTTCTTCTCCGTGTTCTCTGTGCCTCCGTGGTGAATTCCTGCTCCACCATTAGACCTCACCACGGAGGCACGGAGAGCACGGAGAAACAGAAAGCTCGTTCAATCTAGCTATTTCCCGGAAGGGGTTACTTGTCGATGTGCAGGCCTGCCCCTATAATTTCTCTTGACTCTTTTTAGCCCCGGGGGAATTTCGTTCTGATGCGCGGACCTTCTTCACCCGCGTTTCGGGAAGCGAGCTTATTTTAAGGAACTTAAATGGGATGCAATGTGAACCAGGCGCCGGTTGAACCCTTCGCTTGTGCCAACTCTCCACAGACGTTATCCGTCGAACGTGTAGCTGAGGCGAAGCTGCCCACTGAGTGGGGGGTCTTCCAAATAGCGGGTTATCGCTCGCTTACCAGCACTGAAGAATTTGTCGTGCTTTACAAGGGCGAGATGCGGCCGGACGTGTCCACCCTGGTGCGCATACATTCGCAGTGCCTGACCGGCGATGTCTTTGGATCGACGAAATGCGATTGCGGCGAGCAGCTTCACCGCACAATGCAAATGATCGAGGAAGAAGGCCGCGGCGCCATTGTCTACCAGCAGCAGGAAGGGCGCGGCATTGGCATCCTAAATAAGATTCGGGCCTACGCCCTGCAGGACGAAGGCGCGGACACGGTGGAGGCGAATGAGCGTTTGGGTCTGGCAGTCGATTCGCGCGAGTACCGCCAGTGCGCCGAGGTGCTCTTCGATCTCGGTTTGTGCAAAGTGAAGGTGATCTCAAACAATCCGGGAAAACTGCAAGCGCTGGAAGAAGCTGGATTAGAAATTACGGAGCGGGTGTCTATCGAAGTGGAAGCTTCCGAGCCGAGCGCAAAGTATCTGAAGACCAAGAAAGAAAAGCTCGGCCATTTGCTGAATGTGGGCCAATGAGAGAGTTTTTCAACGATTACCTACCGTGGAATTCTTTAGGTTGCCGGAGATCTTTCTGAGAGTCCCGCTCAGGGCGATAACATTTCCCAGATCCTGGCTGGCCTGCGTGGCTAGACCAACTTCCATAACCTTGGGATTCTGAAAGATCGGATTTTTTACAAAACTCATTATCGAACGATCCATAACCAGGAGCGCCGATCTTAACTCTCTCGCATCGGAAATGACTGAACCCTTTCGCCTTTGTTTGGGCCCGTCGGGTTCAGGAAGGGACAGATTGGTTTTAAGGCGCGTTGCCTTGGCATTTATTTCCGAGATCATTTCAGAAACGCGATCGTAATCGGGTTCTTCCCGCGCCCACATCGCGGCCATCATCCTGTTATTGACGTCCTGGATGGATTTGAAATCATCTCGGAGTTGCTTCAGCAAAACGGCCCGACCAGTGTCGGAACTCGCGGCGGAAACGTTGGTAGTCTCGCGGTCGGCCTTCATCAATTCACGAAAAGTATCGTCATTAGTTATGCGCTGATTGTCGGCGGGCGTGCGGCGATTTAGTCCCGCGTGCTGAGCGAGCGCACCGGTAATGAAAAAGGGAACGATCGCGACCTGAATAATTAAGGCCCTTTTGAGGCTACGGAAGTTCTTCATGCGAAAACTCCAAAACTAGTTGCCTGGGGGTCCAGGCTGTTCAAGAACATCTCTTGCGGGTGGGGTGACAATGTACTCCTTACCTTTAGGCTGGACAACAAAACGTTGCGGTAAAGAACAGCCGAGTGAGCAACTGTCTCGTCGAGCAAGCTAAAATCCGGGAGCGAAGCCGCAATCTGGCGTTATTGGCCGGCCCGCTTGCCCAGCTTCTCAGCGCCTTTCTTGACGACCTCACTCAACTCGATCATATCTTCAAGATCGCGTCGCGCCTTCAGGGCAAGTTGATTGTCAAGCGTACCCATGTCGCTGAAGACGGGGTTGCTGAGGAAGCTGGTCGTCACTCCATTGAGCGCCGAGAGCAAGGATCGCATCTGCGCCTCGTCAGGCGGGACACTCGGCTTTTGGTGTTTCTCTTCGGCAGTTGCTTTGGGTAGCCCGGTCAAATCGGCTTTGAGCCGCGTTGCGCGCTTTTTTAGTTCCACCGACCTGTCTGAGATGGATTTGTAGCTAAGCGACGCATTTGAGGAAGTCGCGTTTTTGAAGTCCTCGTTTATGGCCCGTACGCGATCGAAGTCTTCGTTGATCTCAGCCATGATTGTCTTTGAATCTTTGGGGGTGCCCGCCCCAATTTCCATCGCGCGAACGTTCCGCTCGGCACTGCTCACGTCGCGTTGCGGTGCGCTCTTCTGCCCATCAGCGCTTTTCGGGGCAGCAAAAACAACCAGAAGGCATAAAGCGACTATCAGCAAGTTCTCGTTGATTCTGTGAGAGCGAAGTTTCATGACAGTCTCCGTGTTTCACTGCACGTTAATTTTCAAGATCCGCATGCGGAGTAGTATAAGTCCGGTAGAAGGCTAACACAACGAAGTTTTGTTATGTTTGTTTCAGTGGTGACTATCTTATCTCAAAGTCTATCCACTGGGTCGCAAAGCGATTCTTGTCCCTGGCAAGGGCGTCGGTGACAACGACCTGCAGGACGTAATCTCCAGGCGACAGGTTCGCGCCGAGCGGCAGCCGGCCGAGAGCCACCAGCCTTCGCGAATCCACTTGGCCCTTCAAATCCAGTACCTTTCCGCTAAACACCAATTGATTGTCGCGAAAGAGCCGGACTTGCGATTGCAATTGGGGAAGGTGGGTATTCTTATCGAGGCGCGCGTTGTAAATCTCGAAGCCGTAGTCAACCACGGCACCGCTCCGGAAACGCCGTACTGCCGGGCCCGACTGCGGATCGCGTTCGGCGATCTGGCCCTCACCTGCTTTGTCTTCTCTGTTCGTTGCGACTCGACCTGTGTTCGTGGTTGTAAGGATGTTGTGTGCTTCGTCGCGCTCAGCAAGATAAATACCAGAGAGGGCAAGGCGATCTTTTTTCACGTTCGGCACTTCGACGTACTGGTTGGCCGAGCCGACGTGTCCCGAACCGGCGTCGCGAACGGCTATGCGCAACTGAAAAGCGCCGGGTGTCTTAACGGGAAGGTTAATGCCGAAGGTAAGCCCGCGATCGAGGGCGGCGCGGTATTCTGCGTGCGGCACAATGATTTCCTGCGTCCGTGATCTTCTATCCACTGGGATGCCGCCGTCATCAAAGGTCATTGCCAACACGTCCACTGAGGCGTGGTACGAACCGTCGGGCTGTTCCTGAAACGTTAGACTCCTGGCATTGACGAAGATCAACGATCGCATGAAAGACCCGTACTCCGGCTCGTTCAGAAAAACCGAGGTCAGCCTCAGGTCAATGTCACCGGAAGCGAAGGGCGTGGTAATCGCAGCCATCAACTGCTCTTGAACCGTGCGTCTGACTGTCTGTGCTTCCTCATTTGAAATTCCAAAGAAGCCCGTGCGCGTCCGCACAATCAAGCCCGGTTGTTTCACCCTGACTGAGATTTCGTGATATCGCCGCCGTCCCGTCTGCGGATCGAAAGTTGATTCTCCCGGTCGGTAGCCGATCAGGTAATAGTTTTTCGACGCGTCAAGGGCCTTCTTGATGCCGGCACTCACGTCATTGTTATTGGAGACGAAGAATCCACCGGTCTCGAGTGCCAGGTACTTGAGGCCTTCCTGCGACTGCCATAAGTCCAGCGTTCGCTGGTTGAGGGTCTGCATGAGAGCAGGACCAGAGTTAGCGCGAACGTACGCACCGTCGCCGAGTGTGGCGAGGGCGGAGGTGTTGTCGGCCGCCGTCAGGTTAAGCGCTGGCAGACCTCGTGGATCGATTGTGTAGATGACGACCGAGGCGCGGTTCGCCAAGTCTGTCAGACGTCGCAGGGCCTGTATCGTGCGCAAGTTACCCTCTCCGTTCGAGTCGAAGATCGCCATCGTATCTGAGAGGAGGACGACAGACTTGCGTCCGGGCAACGTTCGCAGCCCCCGGATGATGTAGTTAAGCGCGCCCAACGTGCCAACCGAAAAAACGTCATCCTTGAAGTCGTTGTATCTATCTCGCGCGTACTTCTCAGGATCCATTTTCATTCCCGGGTTTATTGGCGCCGGCACCATTTCGGTGCCACCATCGCGTGGCCGCTTATTAAAAGCGTCGAGCGGGCTGTCTTCAATCGGCGCGAACGCCGCAATACCAGCCCGCCCGCGACTGTTCCACTTCACCCGATCGATGGCCGCGTGAAGCAGCCGCTTATCGGACGTGAACTGTTGCAACGCGCCGACTCCGGCGCCAGTACGAATGATGGCCACCAGATCACCGGGCTGCATTTGCTCGTCAACAAACTTGCTCAGCGCGCCGCGCACGAAGTGCATGCTCTCAAACGACAGACCCAGGTCATCGACGACGAGCGCGACCGTACGCTGGACCTGATCTGCTCGAAGCCGCACCGTGGGAACGGGCGCGACGGGTTCGCTCTGGCGCCGAGCGGCGGCAGAAGCCGGCGACGCGGCTGCCGAAGGTGTGCTGGAGCCGACGGAGACAAACGAAAAGTTTGTGATCTTTTGCGGGCGGCCATCTTCGTAAACTTCAAAATCCTCGACCTTCAAATCAGTCACCGCCTTGCCTTTCTTGTCGGTGACGGCTGCGTCTATTTGCACCAGATTCGTGGTAATGCGTACTACGTCCTCAGGATTCTGGGCTGGCTTCGGCGAAGGCGAAGGCTCCTGCGCCGCTACGGTAATGAATAGCGTGTTAGCGAGAATGAACGAAAGTAATGACCTGGTCTTCATGAAGCACACCAGAGTGGATCTCTACCGCATGCGAGCGACCAGAAGCAAGTCGCCGCAACTTAAACAGTTCCTGACAGAGAGATGAGTTCAAAAAAAGAGGAGGTAGCATAGCTGCTACCTCCCCGAAGCTGAACGCAAAAGGCCAGCAACTAGAAATTGAACCGCAGTGCCATCTGAATCACTCGCGGGTTGCTGCTTAACACCTTAGTCGGGTTGAGAAAATCTCCCGTGAGCGGTGAGACCTGATTCAAGGTCGTCAAACCCGTAGTCCCAACCGGATCGACGGTATTCACCGAGCCCGGAACGTACTGCGGATGGTTAAAGGCATTGAAGAAATCTGCCCGCAACTGAATGGTCTTCGCACCCTCGCCAAAATGGAAATTCTTGAACACCGAGATGTCGAAGTTGTTGATCGCCGGCAACAGGAAAGTGTTGCGTCCGATTCCCGACACGGCGCCCGCTCCGGCTTGAAGGTACTTGGCATTCGGGTTGTTGGCCACGTACCCAACAACCTGCCCGTCGGTTCGTTTTAGCGCCGTGACCGTGCTCCCGACGCCTTCCGTCCCCGTTGGGTTCAGAATGGCGCGATCACCGGCGCTATCGCCGTTCAGGTTCGAGTCCGTGCCACTGCGAATCGTGATTCGCTCTCCCGTCTCATACGTGTAAGTGCCCGCGATGTTAAAGCCATCGAGCAAGGTCTTGGTCAGACCATCGCTCTTCTTGAACCAAGGCAATTCATAGATCCAGGAAGTGACCAGCCGCTGCCTGTGATCCAGGGCGGAATCGGCACGCTCTGGCCGCAGGTCCCGGAAGTTCTGAACGCGGCGTGGCGACAACACAGTGGAAAATACTTCCGCCGTCGTGTCGTCGATCGAATGACTCCACGTGTAAGCGCTCGTCAATTGGAAGCCCTTGGAAAAGCGCTTCGTGACTTGAGCCGAGCCACCGTGATAGGTGGAATTACCATTTGAAAGGAACGCGACGACGTTCCCAGTAAAACCGGCCGCCGTGAACACTGGGTCCCGTAGTGGACGGGCGTTAATCGTATCCAGCGTCAAGGTCATTGCATTTAGTTGGGCTTGCGACGGCGCAGTCAAGAACGTCGGCAGACCTGACAAACCCAGTAGCGGATCAACCTTGGCTAGCACGTTGATTCGGTTCTGCGTGATCAGATGTACGCCCCTGGTGCCGACATAACGCAGTTCCAGAGACCAATCCCTCTTGAACTGGCGCTGGTAGCTTCCGGTCCAGGTCAGCGAATACGGCACTTTCTGGTCGGGAATAAAGGCTGTAGTCGCAGCACGCGCGTCCGCTGCAGTGCCTGTGGGCGCCGCGCCTCCCGGTATGCCGCCCCCCGCCAGGAACCCGGTGGCGCGACAGAAAGGTTTACTCAGATCAGGGCAGTCACGGGTTTGCTGCAATTGCGGCGGACTCGACAGGATCCACAAATTGTCGAAGATGTAATCGTATCCCATCGAAAAGCCGCCCCGAATCGAGCTCTTGCCATTGGCGCCGAAGACACGGCCAAGCAGGCCCTCGGAGTAGTTCGGCGACCAGGCAAACCCAAACTTAGGAGCGAAGTTTTTCTTTTGCGCCTTGGGTTCCCCAAAGACCAGGAGGCCGGGAACCGAAGAGATTGCATTCAGTTTTTGATCCTTCGAACCTTTCGACATTTCCTGGTACGAGTAGCTCACGCCCAGGTTCAGCGTAATGTTGGGACGAATCCGCCAGTCGTCCTGCGCAAACGCATACAGGATTTTCTGGTCGCCATAGTAGGTGCCTCCACCCGCGTTTCGTTCGCCGAAGACGGGAACGATATCGCGCAGGAAGTCCTCAGTGGTGTTGTATTCATAGTCGCCGCGTTCGCGCTGAACGAAGTGCTGTGGCGAGATGATCTTGCGCCAGTCACCACCGAACTTGATCGAGTGATTTCCCGCGGTGTAGGTCACGTTGTCGATGATTTGATAATTGTTCTCAATGCCGAACTGCGGAGCGTTTCCATCCGGGCCGATATTGATGCCCAGGTCATCCAGGTTAATGTTCGGAAAAGAGTCCAGGCCCGGAAAAGCAAAGCCCGGCACCTGGAAGTTGTAAGACGAACGACGAAACGCGATACGAGTTTCGTTGATCAGCTTCTGACTGAAATTGTGAATCAGCGTGTAAGAGAAGATGCGCTGCTTCAAGGGCAACGCGGTAAAGAAAATTGGTAAGTTCGCCGCGTTATCAATCTCAGCCGCGTTGGTCATCGAGAATCGAAAGTGATGCAGCGTGGTTGAGCTCTGGTTGTAGTCCAGATTGATAACCGCGTGGTTCTGTTTGAAGAAATTCGGCGAGGCAAAGGAAACATCGCCGACTGGGATATTGCGTCCCAAAACGCTAATAGTTCCTTCATTGTTAACCCCAGCCACCGGAGTAAACTGCCTGAATACAGCTAAGTTCGTAGCCGAGAGTCCCGGGATGGTTCCGAGGGTGGTGAATCCGGCAGCCGTCGGCGTGACTATGCCGGCCGCGCCGGCCGCACTTCCACGCTGCAGCCGCTCATAGGATGTAAAGAAGAATAACTTATTGCGCAGTTTCCAGAGACTGGGACCGCCTTCGCCAAAACGAGGAAAGAAGACCGGACCGCCGATATTGAAGCCGCCACGGAAAAAGTCGTTACGTGGCATGAAATTGTCGCCATCCGCCGGATTCCGCGTGACACCGGCATTCTTCTGGATCGTATCCAGCGCATTCAGGTAGCGATTGCGCCAAAAAGTATAAGCGGAACCATGAAAATTGTTTGTGCCCGACTTGGTCACAGTGATGAAGTTTCCTCCGTTGGAGCGAGCAAACTCAGCCGAGAACTGATTTTGAAGCAGCGTGAACTCGGCCACTTCTTCCGGCGATATGTAACTCTGCGGACCCGTAATCGCCTTGTCGTTGTTGTCCACGCCGTCCAGAACAAAGTTGTTATCGCGTGGGCGCTGGCCACCGACTGAGCCGCCGGTTCCCACACCGACTCCGCCAGAGCTCGTCACTCCGGCCGCAAGCAACGCGAGATTATTTACGCCGGCGGTACTGCCTGCCGGCCCCGCCGTGGTTTGCGCGAGCTCGACAACCTGACGATCGCTGAAAGCTTTAGAGAGATTTGCCGTAGTCGTGTCGACCAGTTCGGTGCCGCCTGCCGTGATGGTTACCGATTCTGTAATTGCGCCCGTTTGTAGCGCAACCGTCAGATCGGTAGCTTGGTTCAACTGAACCTTGACGTCAGTAAGAGTAGTGGCCTTGAAACCGGTAGCTTCAACCACCAGCGTATAGTCCTCGCCAAGTGGTAGATTAGCAAACTCGAATGAGCCCGAGCCGGTAGTCTGCGCGGTCTTCGACTCTCCATTCGACTTCTTGCTAATTGTAACTTTCGCATTGGCTACAACAGCACCATTCGGGTCGTTAACGACGCCTTTGACTGTGCCAGTGGTTACCTGGGCATGTGCGACGCTGGCGACCAGTGCCAAACACAAAGCCAAACCAAACATCAAAACTTTTCTCATCTCTTTTCCTTTCTTGAAAGCTCTCGGTGGAGAGGCCGGTTCACTGCATTCAACGGACCGCCAACAATCCCGACGCAAGTAAAATTCTGTTGTCGGCCTTTCATTATTACGTCTTGGGGGGTACCGCATTTATGAACGGGGAGAGCAAAAACATTTAGGCTTCGCATTAGCCTTTCTATTTCAGTTCTCTTCGAAGCAATGATGATGCCATAAGCCAGATACCGCGAGCGCGCTCAAAAACCCTCGGTTTCCTATCCTTTTGAAAAGCTACAAATCCGAAAATTCGGTCTCACTACGAAAATCCGTAAACTCAAAGGACTATCGGCAGGCGAGGTAACACTTTTGTGACACAATAGATCGACGAACCGTCAGGTTCAAAAGCGATTTCTAGCCTTAACCACATTTTCGGCAACGCTTGCCTGACGCAATACGAGAGGTCGTGCAAACGCTCAGGGCTGTGACGTGCTCAAAGCTTTGCTTTGGGCTTCTTTAAGAGCCTGATGCGAGTTGACGGTGTTCGGAGCTTTTGGGTTTTCGCGTAAGGGTTTTCAGTTGGTCCACGGCTTCTGATACCGGAACAGGCCTCTGGCCCAGGCCGCGTGTCTAACTATTGACCGAAGGTATCAACTAACGTAAAATCACGCCAACTGCCGGCGCTTGAATCCGACAATCAGAGACAGCAGGACAACTTAAATCGAGATGAAGAGGGTACGTGTTATGAAATTAATGAACTCACTTCAAATAATGCTTTGTGGGGTGATTGTTTGTTTCGCAGTCTCTACCGCTGAATCGAGTGGCGAGCATCACGATTCACTTACCCTTTTAAATAGAGTCGAAGGAAACGTATATGATCCATACCGTCGTCCGGTTTCGGATATTTACGTTGAGCTGCAGAACGACAACTATTCAACCCTTAGCAGAGCCCGGACAGATTCCACGGGGCACTTTTCATTTATCGGATGGGCGGCGGGCCACTACAATCTCAAAGTTCTGATTAGCGGCACGAATTATGAAGAATATTCGGAGAGTTTTGATCTGGTTAATATTGTTCAAGGCGGGAGTGACGCAGTCTATAAGGATATTTACTTGAAATTCGATAAACGCAAAGTCAGCAGCGGACTCGGCGCTATAACCGAGGCCGTGTTTGTTCAGAATGTCCCGGAAGAGGCACGAAGACTCTATAAGAAGGGCGTTAAAGATCTCAATGATGGCGATAGAGGCTTTATCGAAATAGACGAGGCTCTGAAGATTTTCCCCGATTACTATGATGCACTTAACACAGTCGGATGTGAACACGTTGCACGAAAAGAATATCAAAAATCACTCGAGTATTTGATCAGGTCAATCGATATAAACCAAAGAAGTTTTTCCAGCTTTTATGCTCTGGCTTATGCTTGCTATCAACTAAACCATCGACCTGAAGCGTTGGAAGCTGCCAGGGCAGCGACGGTCCTGCAAGGTAGTTCGGTCAACGCTCAATTATTGTACGGGACCTTGTTGCGCCTGGACGGCAGGTACGAGCAAGCCGAGAAAGTATTGATCGAGGCCAAGAAGCTGAGCAAGGACGCGGTTCCGGAAGTCCATTGGCAGCTAGCTTTGCTTTATAACAAACTTGGTCGTAACCAGGAAGCGGCGAATGAATTGGAGTTGTACCTGAGGGCTCAACCGGAAGCGCGCGATAAGAAGGAGATTCAAGATTTGATTGCCAAACTCCGCAAGGATTCCAAACAGAAGTTTGTTAGCATGATAAAATGAAGGACATAAATCTTAGCCGGTAAGCAATTAGGCCTGGCTGCATCGGTTTTCAACTCGTGTTTATGAAATATCTATTTGAAACACTCGACTATTCAGGACCACATACCAGGAAAATCCCACGCCTTAAGAAGAAGGGTAACGAAGATGAGGGGTCCAGAGATAAGATAGGGACAGCCATGAAAACAGCTTGCTTTACCTTACTCTTCGCGTTCATCACATTATCCCCGCCGATTGAAATTGCAGCTCAATCGACAGCATCGGCAGTTGCGTTTACCGGTACTTGGATCCTGGACAAGGAAAAGACAAATCCGGGCAAAGACTTTCCGCGCCAGCTAAAGAGCTACAAAATCACTGTGGCTGAAAACGAGAAACTCCTCAACGTAAAAAGCGAGGTTGACGGGCGGATGGAGATTGAAATCTCCCGGGATCGCGCCGCAGGCAACTCTGACATAGTTTCCAACCCGAGCAGTCGATCGACCGCCCCTCCACCCGCTGGTGGTGTCGTCGGCACTAGTCTAGGGACTGCCGACGCGCAAACGGCCAACTATGGTGGAACCATGGCATTGTTTTTTACTCCAAACGAGGCCAGTTATAAACTCGGCGGCGAGGAGGTAAGAATTGAGATTAAAAAAGGCGACAAGGTTAGCGGAGTGGCCAGGGTCAGAGCGAAACTCGACAAGAGCGGCAATCAGATACAGTTTACAACTATTCGCGTCATGCAAACGCTGAAAGGGAATATTGAAATCACCATGAGGGAGGTTTGGAAGCTCTCCAAAGATGGCAAATCCCTCAGATTCGACAGAACCGTTGAAACGCCAAGCGCACGTGACGAGATCACTATGATCCTCGTCAAGGAACCCCAGGGACCCCAATAACTCTCCCGCATTTGACGACGCGCTCTTAGCCGGCATTTTTTGCAGTTCGGCATAAGCTTCAGACTGGCTTCGGCTATTACTAAACTGTCCAGGACCGTGGCATCGACTTGAATCAAGTTAGTTGAGATCCTTACCACATCGTCCTCACCGGCCTTTGGATTTGGATTTTGAACTTGGGAAGGCGTCACGATCGGGAACAATAGAAAAGAGATCCTTCCCATAGCTACTCGATCACGTCAAAATCGGTCCACTGCGTTGCCATCCGGTTTTCCGGCTTCGCCAATAGATCGATGACAATTACTTGCAAGGTATAATTTCCCGGCGGCGTTGTCTTGCTCAGAACAAACGCTCCCGAGGTATCGATCCTTTGTAAATCCGATTGCTGACTCAGGGCTAGTTCCCTTTCGGGAGCGACAAAGACGATTTTCCCGTCGCGGTAAACTCTATACTGGATCAATAGGTTGGGTTTGGCCTCAGGGTTGAGTTTGGCTTTGTAAACCGATAAATCAAATCTGAGGGTGTCTCCAAAATGGAAACGGCGCGTAGCAAAATCGCGCTGCTCGTCAGGCTGAAATTGTCGCGGTGCTAGCCCGGTGTTGCTATTGATTTGAAGATGTCGCAATAGAATACCTGAAAGTGTTAAGCGATCTTTCCCGAGATTTGGAACTTCAATGAACTGGCTGGCCGACCCGACGCGAGACGTTGTCGCATCTCTCATCACCACGCGCATTTGATAAGCGCCGGGCTTCTTAATCGGAAAGATAATAGTTGAAACAAACCCTTTCTCGCGAATCTCATGCAGAGTATCGGCCCGTGCTCTCATTGTTTCAGTGCGGCTGACCTCGTCAACGAACGTTCCATTGTCAGTGAAAATCATGGCCACGACATCAAAGGTGGCTTTCTGCCAGCCGTCCGCTTCTTCGGTGAACTCTAAATCGCTGCCGCTAACGTAGAGGAGTGAACGCATGGAAGGTCCCGTTTGCCCATCATCCGCGAACACTGAAGTCAATCGCAAATCAATATCAGCCGCATTGAATGGTGACGTCAGGGCCGCAAGAATTTGTTGACGCGGAGTCTTTGCCAGCGGTTCTGCAGACTCGCCTTTGATCCCGAAAAACCCGCTCCGGTATCGAACATGCAAGTCAGGACGTTTCAACTTAACAGTTAGTCTATTGAAGCGAGCTTTCTTCGGATCGAAAGTCTCGCTATCCGGCCGGTACGCCAGCAAGTAATAGCCTTTCTGGTCATTCAAGACGCGCTCGAGGCCTTTGCTTAAGTTATTAGAGTTAACCACCGCAAATCCCCCGGTTTGTTCGGCCAGGGCTTTCAATCCTTGTTGCGTTTCATATAATTCCGTCGAACGATCCAGTCCAACTTGCTGGGTACCAGCCCCGCTAGCGGACTTGACGACATCCTCAAAAGCGTCTTGAGAGTCAACCATCGGAACTACTAATCCGCGGGCGTCCATAGTGTAAATAATAACGGAGGCACGATTAGCCAAGTCGGTCAAACGTTGGAAATTATCCATTAGACGAGGATTGGGTTTCTTAATACCCTTATCCATCTCATATAGCGCGAAGCCGTCGGAGAATAGCACCACAGCTTTGCGTCCAGGCAATTCGCGCATTCCTCTGATGACGTAATTGACAGCTCCAAGCGTCCCAACGGTAAAAATATCTTCTCTAAATTCATTGAACTGCTTGTTAGCCTCCACGGTTTCTTCTTCACTTTTTCCACCGCCTCCTGCCTTCGGTGGCAGATCTATATCACTCGGATCAATTGGTTGAAATATATTTACGCCACCGCGCCCGGCGGCATTCCAACGAACTTTCTTAATCGCGGCATAGAGCAGTCGCTTGTCAGAGGTGAATTGCTGTAATACTCCAGCGCCGCTGCCCGTGCGAATAATGGCCACGAGGTCACTGGGCTGCATCTGCTCATCTACAAACTTCTTCAGGGCAGACTTAACCACATCTATGCTGCCGAACGATAAACCCAGATCGTCAACCACGAGGGCCAGCGTTCGATGCAGATTTTCCGGCCGTAACCTAATTGGCACGGGCGGAATTGGAATTGAATTCTTGCCAGGCTTTACCGTTATTGGCTCCTTTGGCTTATCCGGAGCGAGCTCGACGAAGGAAAAATTTGTTATTTGCTGCTGCTTGTTATTTTCGTAGATCTCGAAATCATCCCTTGTTAGTCCGGTGACGATTTTGCCGCTCTTGTCCAGAACAGTGGCGTCAACTTGAATTAAAGTGGTCGAGATCCTTACTACATCGTCCTCAGCCGTTTTTGGACGTTGAGTTCGGATTTGCAAAGAGGCCTGGATTGGAAAAAGCAGAAGCGAGAAGATAAGTAGAGTAGGACGAACTGGTTTCATTGTTTTCAAACTACCTTTGACTAGAGATTAACTCATTCTGAGTGCGAAAGCCGAGTTCGCCGCCACGAAAAGAGGCCGAGCGCCAAGAATATCCTCAACCGTGCCTTGCCTTCCCCTTTTCAAAATTGCCTGAGGAAGAAGTTGTGGTCGCGAAGTGCATCTTGAAATGGCATGCATATAAAGCAAAAAGCCCATCCGAGGATGGGCTTTTATGCGTCTAGCTAAATCACCAAGGTTAGAAGATGAATCGGAAACCGAAACGAATTGACCGCGGGTCTTGCCAGGCAATCGGCTGCTTGAAAGCCAGATTTCTAGCAACACTGGTTCCACAGATTCCCGAGGTTGCTGTCGTACAAATCGTTGCTTCCCTTGCGGCATACTGAGCCAGTACACCGGCACTGGTAAGTATGTTCGTAGCGGCAACTGTATCCCCACTGGCAACGATATCCACTTGCTTCAAATTCCAGTAAGCACTGGTCTTATTCTGGTTGAATGCAAGTATGGTGTCCTGGTTAAAAGCATTGATGACGTTGAAATCAAGCGCCAGCGTAAACCTGTTTTCATTACCAAATCGGATTCGGTGAGTGATGTTCAGGTCGGTTTGCGAAAACATCGGGGTGCGTCCAAGATCACCACGCTTTGTTTCAGGAATCGGTATACCAAAGATATTTACAAAAGTCGTTCTGGGCGTTCCCGACTCGGCCGTCGTAAAGAACGAAAGGTCGGTCGACTGCGACTTGCCACGCGTCCAGTCACGGGTATAGGTTCCTGAAGCCTTGAAGACGTGCGTACGGTCTAACGGAAGAATGCCGTTATCCGGCCTTCCATTGGCGGAATAGCCAACCCAGGGTTCATCAAAACCGCGAGAGACGTTGGGATCGAGACGGGGGCCGCCGCCGGCACCCAACTCATCCGGATTCGCCAGACCGGAGTAATTTCCCTTCAAACGGCTCAGCGTATAGTTCAGGTTGAAGCTGAAATTCCTGATGTAGCGAGTATCAAGCTCAGCCTGAAAAGCCGTGTATTTGCGTTCCGGAACTGCTGCTTTGGCGTAGCCCAATTGCTGAAGAACTTTAAGGGCCAACCCCTGACCCGGGTTGCCGATTACGTACGCCTCACCCGCGGCCGTCGGAATACCGGCATCTTCAATTGCCTGGTCCAGATTGCGGTGCAAATACCGGGCGGTAAGAACTGTCGCCCGTCTAATCTCCCGTTGAAACTCGAACGTGTATTCGCTTTGGCGATACGGCTTCACATTCGGGTCAACTGCGCCATTGGTAAAAACATCGGCGCCCGGGATGTTCGACGCGATCCGGTAGTCCTGATCACAACGATAGCTGTTTGGGCCAGCCACCGCTATCGGACATGCTCCGCCATTCGGGAAGTTGTAGCTACCGTGCAAATTCGCTACCGAATAGAAGTTGTACGGATGGTCCGACGTAATATAGAAATAGCTGACGTGATAGTATTGACCGCCGAACGAACCTTGCGGCAAAGAGAACTTCAAGCGATCGAAGAACCGCCCATAGAAGCCCGCAATTTTGGTTTTACCGTCAGCCGTAAGCGCGTAGGCAGCACCAATCCGCGGCGCAATCTTGTCTTTCCAACCCCACTTAAGATCGATGTGCGTGGCGTTGAAAGCAGGAATTCCTTCGTCTTCCAGGCGAACTCCCAGATTCAAAGTTAGCCGGCTGGTTGCTTGCCATTTATCCTGAAAGAAGATGGTGTGAGCGATGTCGGTCGCCTTACCGCTGGCTCCAAACTGATAATTAACGCCGCTGCCAACCACAGTTACGCCCGGCGCGAGGCCAGTCGGCAGGGGCCAAAGATTACCACCGCCTGTCGGACATTGAATGGACCATTGAACATAGATGAAATTGCAATCAATACCGGTGAGACCTTGGCCGTAGTACAAATAAGACCGGCCTT
>DATHHW010000150.1:0-2432 GCA_035317005.1 Pyrinomonadaceae bacterium
CCGCCGCTCTTGTCATGTCGAACGGAAGGCGAGGCATCTCTGATTTTTCCGGCGAATGGTTAGAGATCCCTCGACTGCGCTCGGGATGACAGAAAGGAGGCGCGGTCCTGCTATTAGATTCTCAGCTCACGAATCACTTCGCTCCAGTCGCGAATACGGTCTGAAAATTCGGACTCTGTTTTTCCCGCGCGACAACGCGGACATCGATGTTCTTGAAGCCAGAGTCTTCCAGAAATTGGTGCAATTGCACTTCGCTGAAACCGAGCCAGTGATCAGCGTAAAGTTCGCGCGCTCGCTCGAAGGAATGGTTCAACAAATCGAGAATCACAATGCGCCCATTCTTTCTTAGGATGGAATGCGCGCTCTTGATCGCGCGTTCCGGCCGCGAAGCATGGTGCAAAGCCTGACTGAAAATCGCCAGATCGACGTTGTTCCTGGCAATGGGCGGTTCCTGCATGTCGCCGAGTCGATACTCGATGTTGCGAAAGCCATGTTTCTTCGCCAGCTGCGACGCGAACTCGACCATCTTCGGCGAATTATCGACCGCGATGACTTTGCGCGCGTTTTTGGCAAGCAGTTGCGCCAGAGTGCCTTCGCCTGCGCCCAGATCCGCCACGGTTAGTGGCGGCAACAATGTTATCAAAACGTGCGCCAGCGCCTCCCAGGAACGCCCCGGGAGATAGCTTCGACCAAACTTTCCTGCCAGTTCGTCGAAATATTCGCGCGCTTTGTCCTGGCGCTTGCGCAGAGTCAGCTTCAGCGCAGTGCGGTCGCGCGCCGTTTCCGGAATCTCGCGGGCCACAGTTTGGACCAACTCCTGCACCCGGCCGCGTGCGCCGTTGCGCGAAAAACTCTTTAAACCGTAATACACATTCTTGCCAGCTCGCCGATCGACGACCGCTCCGGCTCGTTTTAGCTGTGCGAGGTGACTGGAAATGCGCGACTGACCCATCCCGAGAATTTCCTGTAACTCCGCCACGGAAAGCTCTTCCTGCTCGAGGACGAGAAGGACGCGCAGGCGGGTGGGATCAGCGATCAGACGCAGGAAATTAATCGTTGACGGCATCGGGCAAAAGAACGATATATCTACGTATCATGATTGGTCAATATGTTCCGAACGTTGACGCGTTAAAGCGTTGAACCGTTCCAGCGATTGGCCGAGGTTCTGACCGCTTTAACGCTTCATCGCTTTAACGAATTACGTTTACCACCATGTCTCGCCGTTACATTTTTTCTTCCGAGTCCGTTACTGAAGGCCACCCCGATAAGGTTTGCGACACGATTAGCGATTACATTCTCGACGCCTGTCTCGAACAGGACCCACTGAGTCGAGTAGCCTGCGAAACGCTGGCCAAAGGCAATCTGGTAGTGTTGGCGGGCGAGATCACCAGCAACGCCCGGTTCGATTTCACTGAAGAGGTACGCAATGCCGTGCGCAGCATTGGGTACGTAAACGGCGATTGTATTTTCCACGCCGATACCTGCCGCGTGATCTGCGAGATGACGGAGCAATCGCGTGATATCAAGCAGGGGGTCGATGAAGCTGCGGCTGAAGGCAAAGGCACGGCAGAACAAGGCGCGGGCGATCAGGGATTGATGTTCGGATTTGCCTGCAACGAAACGCCCGAGCTGATGCCGGCCCCTATTTCCTTCGCGCACAAGCTCGGGCGCGAGCTGACGCGATTGCGTAAGGAAGGCGAGATCCCCTGGCTTCGGCCCGACGCCAAGACACAGGTCTCGATTGAATACCACGGCCACAAGCCGGTGCGTGCTTCGGCCATAGTCGTTTCCACACAGCACGCCGCGGACGTTAAGCAAAAAGAAATTCGAGAAACCCTAATCGAGCTACTGATCAAAAAAGTAATTCCGGGGGAGTGGCTTGATAAAAAGACGACGTACCTAATTAATCCGACCGGCCGTTTTGTGGTAGGCGGCCCGGAAGGCGATGCGGGAATAACCGGTCGCAAGATCATTGTTGATAGCTATGGTGGGATGGGTCGGCATGGCGGCGGCGCGTTTTCGGGAAAGGATCCAAGTAAGGTAGATCGCAGCGCGGCTTACATGGGCCGATGGGTCGCGAAAAATGTTGTCGCCTCAGGGTTAGCTGACCGCTGCGAAGTGCAATTTGCCTACGCGATTGGTCATCCAGAACCCGTTAGTGTTAGCATCGACACATTTTGCACTGGCAAAGTGGATGACGAAAAGTTGGAACGCGCGGTTTGTGAAGTCTTCAATTTCAAACCGGCTGAGATTATCAAACAGCTCAACTTACTGCGCCCAATCTATCGGAAAACTACCAACTACGGACACTTCGGTCGAGTTGATGATCTCGATGCCATTACTTGGGAACGGACGGATAGGGCGGAGGCACTTCGGGCGGCAGCACGATAAGTCTTAGTTTAAGTTTTAACCTTTAAGTTTTATGCAGACAG
>DATHHW010000151.1:0-77576 GCA_035317005.1 Pyrinomonadaceae bacterium
ATTGGAAATGATCTGGCCGGTGCCGGCTCCCGGGGCCATCGGCGCGACCGCATTCGAGTTGCCGCTGCCCATCATCGTCACCACGCCCTTGCGCACCGGCGGCACGTCGCTGGCCTTGGCCGAGATTTCTTTAGGCACCAAATCCGTCCGCGTCACGTCAGCAATTAATTCTTTCCGCACGTCAACATTCTTGCTGATTTCCATCTTTTCCGGTTTTGGCGCTTCCTGTTTTTGTTGTTGCTGTGGGACCGGAACCGGTGCGATTAAGGCAGTCAGCTCAAGAGTCTGCTGATCGATATTTGCGGCGGCCCACCAGATGCCGGCAACAAAGGCCGCAAGGAGCAGCACGGCATAAATGGCAAAGGTTACTAAGATGAAGGAGCCTTTTCGCGCTACATCCTGACTGTGCGATCCAGACTCAACCAGATTTTCGAACATCTTCTGTCCTCCCAAATCGGTGCCAAATGGGTCAGGGATTACAATAATCCTTGAAAGTTGCGATCATTATCCCATCGCTCGAAGTCCGCTTGATGACAACTAGAAGAGGAATTGCAGCGGAAAGGCCTGTCGCATCTTCGCCGACACTCTGAGCCCAGCCACTATGCGAGACACAAAGAAACTGGCCATCTCAACGTACAAACCACCGTGCATCCTACCCTCTGAAGCCAGGGCACGATAACGAGCGTATTCAATTGGCCAGCAACGGTTGCAGTCTATGCCGCAATTGCTCGCAAAGTCAAGAACAAATCCAAGTGCGAAACAGCATCTTTGGGCCTGCTAACCACGCACGTTGCCGGAAAACAAACACGCCGGATTAGACCCCGCAGATGCGGCGTCGGTTCCCGCTTTATGCCGCTTGAGATGGCTTTCCGACACCGTCGCGCGTTCGCTCGCCCCGCGCTGGGCCGCGTGTTGATTTAAGGTTGGCGTCGCGCGCATTAGTCGCGGGCACCTTGTTTGCTGCCGCGATCTTCTTTTCCCACCAGACCATGATTGGACCGGCAACTGCAATCGTGTCGTAAGTGCCAAAAATGATGCCCATCAATAAAGCCAGTGAAAACGGTCTTAGCGTTTCGCCGCCGAGAAGCACCATCGCGACTACCGAAAGAAATACGAGCCCGGATGTAATCACCGTGCGCGAGAGCGTCTGGTTGATCGACAAGTTGGTGACATCATACAGATTCATCCGTCGATACAGCTTTCGATTCTCGCGAATGCGATCGAAGATAACGATCGAATCGTTGACGTCGAAACCGACCAGCGTCAAGAGAGCGGCAATAACTGTCAAATTGATCTCGATCTGAAAGATCGAAAACAATCCCAGCGTTACCAGCACGGTGTGGAAGACGGCAATCACCGCGGCCGCGCCATAAGTCCACTCGAATCGAAAGGCAATGAAGAGCAACATCCCGATGAGGGCGGCAATCGTGACGGCTATCGCCTGATTACGCAATTGCTTGCTCGCCACTTGTCCCACGGCTTCGGTGCCCTCAATCTTATAAGCTGCTCTGGGATCGTCTTCCAGCGTCTTAACGTTCGTATCGGCTTCCGCCCCGAAGGTATTGAGCGCCTGCTTGATCTTTGCGCGCGCCGCGTCTACGCCGGCCTGAGTTTCACCATTCGGTGATTCCTCAAATCCCTGGTGCGCTACTTTGACGAGAAACTCGCCCTTCTTATCCAGTACCGGTTGAATGACGGCATCTTTGATACCCGCTTGATTGATTGCAGCGCGCAGCGTGTCAGCGGGAGGGGGTTGCTTGAACCGCACAATTAACACCGTGCCGCCTTTGAAATCAACCCCCAGGTTGAAGGCTTCCGTGCCGTTAGGATGGAACTTGTGCCGGTAAAACGCTGTGCCCATGCCGGCCAGCATTAAGACTATCGAGATGCCGATAAAGAACCGGCGCTTGCCGAGCCAGTCAATGTTAAGGTCGTGAAATATTTGCAACATGAACTTCGTTAATCGTGACCGCTAAGGACTCAAATGCTGAGCGACTGGACCCGCTTTCCCTTCCGGCTGAGAAGCCAGATGAAGATCGTGCGTGAAACGTAAACGGCCGAGAACAAGTTAACCAGCAATCCCAGCACCAGTGTTACGGCAAAGCCGCGAATCGGGCCAGCGCCAAATGCATAAAGAAACAAGGACGAAACAATCGTCGTCACGTGCGTGTCGATGATCGTCACAAAGGCGTGACCGAAACCCTGCTCAACCGCCGAAGGTATCGTTTTCCCTGAACGGAGTTCTTCCCGGATGCGCTCAAAAATAAGCACATTCGAGTCTACGGCCATACCGATCGTCAGGATTATTCCGGCGATACCAGGCAAGGTCAGGGTGGCGCCAAAGATGATCAGTCCCGCCAGCATCAGGATCATATTCAGCAACAAAGCGATAACTGCGTTGACGCCCGATCCGCGGTAGTAAATCAGCATGAATAGCACGACCAGCGTCAAACCAAGCAACGAGGCGCGCACTCCGGAACGAATCGAGTCAGCACCCAGACTGGGTCCGACCGTGCGCTCTTCCTGATACTCAATTGGCGCCGGCAGGGCGCCGGAACGAAGCGTCAGCGCCAGATCGTCGGCCGACTGCTTCGAGAATCTGCCGGTGATTTGTCCCTGATCGAAAATCTGGCCTTTAATAAAGGCGATCGACTTCACCTGATTATCGAGCACCACGCCCATGTATTCGTTAATATTAGCGCCGGTCCATTCGCCGAATTTCTGCGAACCAATCTGCTTCAACGCGAAATCGATCTCGTATTCATCGGCCCCGGCCCGAGATTGATTTGCGGTTGCGCTTCGCAGTTGAGCGCCGTCGATAATCGCCGGGGATTCTACGACCACCCATTTCTTTGGCGCCTGTGCATTAGTGTTCGCGTTCGCATCCTGACCCGCCAGTTCCGGACGCTCCGCGTAGGGAAGCACACGGCGGTTCGGTGGAATTTTGCCGCCGCTGTTAAGAGAGGCGATCGCTTCCGCCTCGCTCGGATACGTCTGGACCGAGCCCTGAGTCGCCGGCGGACTGACCACATGAACGAGTTCGAGATGCGACTGGCCTTTCAGCAACTGCTTGAGCCGCTCAGGATCCTGGATGCCAGGCATCTGTAAAAGGATTTCGTGAGAGTTTTGACCTCCATGACGTGCCAGAGTCGGTTCGGCCACGCCGACCGCATTGATGCGAGTGTCGATGATCTTCATCGCCTGGTCCGTGGCCGATTCCGCCAGAGTGCGTTGCGCCGTGCCCGTCAACGTCCAGGTCAGCGTGTTGCCTGATGAAGAAAACGACCAGCCCACCCGATCGCTGAGATCGGCTTTCTTCTCAATCGCGTCCCGCAGTTCCTGTAACTTGGACGCATCGCCCACGGTCACGATGACTCGATAATTTCCTCCGGCAGTTTCGGCGCGCGCTTCCTTGACGTCGAAGCCCGCCTCTTTGGCAGCATTTTGCGCAGCGATCGCGCTTTCTTCGCTTAGCTTCTTAAAGAATTCTTCGACCTTCACTCGCATGACCAGGTGCGATCCACCTTTGAGATCCAACCCGAGATGAATGTTCTGCGCGAGATTTTCTTTGATGCCCGAGGGGGTAAAGTCCCTGGCGTGCGGGCGGCGCCCGTGAGGTCCAATGACTATGTAAAAGCCGACCAGGGTAACGATCGCGATAATAATTGACCGCTGGAGTAAATTCCTTTTCTTCATGAACGCCTGTGGCACAGGCTTTAGCCTGTGGTCTTTCAAATTTTGGCATTAGTCACAGACTAAAGTCTGTGCCACTACTTCTTTTCTTCTTCTGAGTCAACTCCCGCCACGGCTGAGCGCGCAATCTCCAAAATCGTTTTATCGGCGCTGCGGATAAAGAAACTCGTGTCCCGCACGGCGGTGATCGTCCCGATAACCCCACCGGTGGTAATCACTTTGTCGCCTGCTTTCAGCTCGGCAATCGTCGCCTGCAACTGTCTTTGTTTCTTCTGTTGAGGTCTAATCAGCAAAAGATAGAATACCCCGAAGATCAACAGCATCGGAACGAGCGCGCCGCCCAACCCGCCGACGCCACCCTGAAAAAGAAATAAGGTCATATAGTGATTGGTTTTGTTGGTAATGCCCGCGGTCGCGGGCGTAGCGGGCTCAATCCAGGCTCGCGCTCATCCCAACCCGAAGCTTAGTTGCTCAGTGTACTCTCGCCGAAATTTCGCGTATTGGCCAGAACGGATAGCTTGCCTGACACGTCGCATGGTGTCAAGGAAGAACGCCAGATTGTGGTGGGTCAAAAGGATGCTCGCGAGCATTTCTCCGGACAGATAAAGATGCCTGAGAAACGCACGTGTGTGGCGGCGGCAGACCGAACACTTGCACCCTTCGTCCAGAGGCAACTGGTCATCAGAATAGCGCGCATTCTTGATATTCAGCCGGCCGCGCGAAGTAAAAGCCTGTCCGTTGCGGCCGTTGCGCGTCGGTAACACGCAATCAAACATGTCTATGCCGCGGGCGACGGCTTCAATCAGGTCTTCCGGTGTGCCCACGCCCATTAGATAGCGCGGTTTGTCGTCCGGCATGCGCGGCGCAATCTCTTCGATCACTTCCAGCATCACCGGCTTCTCTTCACCGACGCTGAGTCCGCCGATGGCGTATCCATCAAAGCCGATCTCTACCGTGCGCTCCAGACTTTCGCGACGAAGATCGAGATGCGCTGCGCCCTGCACAATTCCAAACAGCGCCTGCCTCCCAGGCAGCGCAGGCATCCCTGCCTGCGGTTCACCGGAATCCTTGCCGGGCACTACCCGATCAAAAGCCTCCCGCGATCGTTTCGCCCATCGCAGCGTCAGTTCCATACTGCGCCGCGCCTCATTAAGGGTTGCTTCCCCCGGCGCGCACTCATCAAAGGCCATCGCTATTTCAGCGCCCAGCGCAGCTTGCACCTCCATCGAAATTTCCGGCGAAAGAAAACAGAGCGCACCGTCGATGTGCGAACGGAACTCGGTCCCCTCCTCGCTGATCTTGCGCAGGGCGCCCAAGCTCCAAACCTGGAAGCCACCAGAGTCCGTCAACATGGCGCGCTCCCAACCGATAAATTTGTGCAGCCCGCCACATGCCTTAATCGTTTCGATTCCCGGTCGCAGCCAAAGATGATAGGTATTCCCCAAGATGATCCGCGCGTCGAGTTCCGGCGACTCGAGTTCTTCAAAACGAATTCCCTTCACCGTGCCGGCAGTGCCGACGGGCATGAACACGGGCGTTTCGATTACGCCCCGACGGGTCTTGAGTATTCCGGCACGCGCTTCGCCGTCACGAGATTCAATTTCGAAATCGAGGGCTTGCTCAGTCATTAGTTAGGAGGGAAATGCGGGTATGATTGGAGACGGCGGGCTGAGATGGTGATGCGAAGGCAAACACCATCCACGAAATAACACGAAATATGGCTTTGGTTCGTGTGACTTCGTGGATCGTCTTTTTGCTTCCATCCAGAATCTCCCTTAGCTATATCCTTTAATGCAAATCAACGTCGGCGTTTCGACTTGTGCCGCTCGACAAACCTGATCGGCGTAGCCAGGAATCCAAACTCCTCGCGCATACGGTTCTCGAGGTGCCGCACGAACGAGAAATGGAGACCTGCCTTTCCACCCGAGGTGAAAACGACAAAGGTCGGCGGGCGAATGCCTATCTGCGTGATGTACTGGACGTGCAAGCGCGAGCCGCCGTGCGGCCGGGCCGGCATGATACCCGACCCTTGCGTGATCTCCCGGTCAAAGAATTCATTCAAACGCGAAGTTGAAATGCGCACGTTGCGGGCCTTGTTGGCTTGGACGGCGAGCGGCAAAAGCCTTGGCACGCGCTGTCCGGTTAGGGCCGAAATGGTAACCACCGACGCCCAACTAAGAAACTTCATCTGCTCTCGCACCTTGCGTTCAAAGGCCGAGCCGGTGTGTGTGTCTTTGTTTTCGATCGTGTCCCACTTGTTCAGCACCAGGATAATTGAACAACCCGCCTCGACTGCGTAACCAGCAATGGCTGCGTCGAGCGCGGCAATTCCCTGCTCGGCATCAAGCACGACGATCGCCACGTCGGCGCGCTCCAGACTTTTGCGCGCCATCACCACCGAAAGCTTTTCGGCCATCGCTTCGGTCTTGCCTTTACGGCGAATGCCGGCGGTGTCAATGATGCGAAAACTTTGGCCTTCAGTCTCAAGCAAAGTATCGACCGTGTCGCGCGTGGTCCCGGCCACCGGCGAGACAATTGTGCGCTCTTCGCCGAGCAAGCGATTAAGCAAAGATGATTTGCCCACGTTAGGCCGGCCCACGATGGCCAGGCGCAGCTCGCGTGCTGTTTGCCCATGCGCCCGGTTCGATTCATCCGCAGTCTTGTCGACCTCGGCGCTTCCCGGAGGAAATCCCGTCACCAGAGTGTCGAGCAAATCTCCAATACCATTTCCGTGCTCCGCTGAGATCGCAAACACGTCGGTGAAACCAAAGCTGTGAAACTCGCCGGCGTCGCTTTCCAGCACCACCGCGTCCGCTTTGTTGGCCGCCACCAGCACGCGCTTTCCAGTCGACCGCAACAACTGCGCCAGTTCCTGATCGAGCGGCGTAATTCCTTTGCGCGCATCGACCACCCAGACGATCGCTTCCGCTGCGTCAATCGCGAAACCGGCCTGCTTCAAAATATTTGCCGGAATCACCGCGTCGTCGTCGGGCACGATGCCGCCCGTATCCACAATCGCAAATCGTTTCGTCCGCCAGTTCGCTTCCGCATAAATCCGATCGCGGGTAATGCCCGGCTCGTCGCCGACAATCGAGCGCCGCTCGCCAATCAGACGATTAAAAAGCGTCGACTTGCCGACATTGGGCCGGCCGACGATCGCGACCAGCGGCAATTCGCCCGCGCTCGTACTCTTCTGAGCCTGAGATTCCATACCTGTCAACGTGGAGCGCGATGATGATATCGCAAACGGTTGCGAGTCGTTACTCAGTAAGTCATAATCACGTGCTCCGAAACAACCAGGCTTTCCCTGTTGAAGCCAAACTGCACACGAAGGTGACTCTTGATGACTGAAGAAAACGCAAACCTAACCTGGGAGATCCGGGTGTCGGAAGGTCGCGCCGGCACCGATCCCGAAGCGCCGGATTGGGAAGTTGCCGAGTTGGAAAATGGCGTGGTCAAAAACAACGCGGACATCTATGACAATCTGACGTTCGCCGAAGCCCAAAACATCTGCGGCATGTGGACCAAGAAAAAAGAAGACGCCGAAGGGGCTTGACGTGCCGTCTATTCCCGGGTTTCTCCAGTCTTCAGTCCCGGAGGGACCAAATGTTTATAGAACCAGAATCCCCAAGAACCTTGAAGCTCCGGAGGAGCGAAATACTTGGCTTTACAAAGAGGAACACATTGCGCTCCTCTGGAGCTGGAGAGTTGTATCTAGTCCGCATGAGCTATGAACATTTGACCGCTCTGCGGTCAGGATAGGATTTGTGGTTAGGAACTCTTGAGATACCACCTAACGAACTGGTTCAACCTCAATTGGAGTTGCAACCTGAAACCTGAACTCTGAACCGTTTACTTCTCATGACTGATCAACTCTCCGCGCTAATCAAAGATAACGTCGACGCGAATCCGATCCGGCAATTCCAGACCTGGTACGACGAACTGCGCGCGAGCGGAGTGTCAGAGCAGGACGCGACTTCGATGACGCTGGCCACCGCGACCATAGATGGCCGTCCGTCGGCGCGCATCGTGCTGCTGAAAGGTTTTGACGATCGCGGTTTCGTCTTCTACACGAATTACCTCAGTCGCAAAGCAAACGAGCTGGATGAAAACCCGCAGGCCTGTCTGCTTTTCTACTGGTCCAGCTTTTGGCGACAGGTGCGGATTGAAGGCACTGTTGAGAAAGTTTCGGCGGCAGAGTCTGAAGAGTATTTCCAGAGCCGGCCGTTGGGAAGCAAGCTGGGCGCGTGGGCTTCCAACCAGAGCATAGTCATCAACAGCCGCGAATCTTTGGAAGCGCGCTTTGCCGAATTCCAGGAACGTTTTGGCGAGGACGTACCCAGACCACTGCATTGGGGTGGCTATCGTCTGAAACCAAACTCAATCGAGTTCTGGCAAGGCCGCGATAACCGGCTGCATGATCGGCTGCGTTATCGGCTTGAAGAAGATGGTAGTTGGTCGATCGAACGGCTGGGACCTTGATCATTTTCCATTCGTCATTTTCCATTTATCATTTCTCATTGATCGCTTCAGAAGCACACGTCTTCCTTCCACACAATGGCCAATGAAAAATATCAAATGGAAAATGATCCGCTGATCCCCCCTCCAATTCTGCTACTACCGCAGCCGCGGATGTTCCGCCACAAAATTCACCAACGCTCCCACGTACTCGGGAAAACCCGGACAACGAATGCCGTGAGGTTCCAGTAACTCGCGCGCTCGCGTCGTGTCATAGGTTTGCTCGAGAAAAAAGTACGGCACGGCCGAATGCGGCAGCCCGGTAAGCTTCGGCGCCAAAGGCAGCCTCAGCACTGGATAGACGATTCCCGCCGGCACCGTCGCAAACGAATCGCGTCCGCGGATCGCCTTCGAGATCTCGTTAAATAGTTGATGCGTCGTCAATGGCGCCGGATCGGCAAGCTGAACCGTCGCGCCAATCGCGCGGTCGTCTTTGGCCAGCGCCACCATGGCGTCGATCACAAAATCAACGGGCACCAGATTCAGGCGCACTTCGCTATTTCCAATGTTCAGCAGCGTCAATCCCGCGGGCCACTTGCGCAAGTAGTGAATCAAATAATAGATGCCGTCGTACTTTGCAGTCTCTCCCGTATGCGAATCTCCGCAAACCACCGCGGGCCGGTGGATGGTCACGGGTAGTTCCGACTTCAGCGCTTCGACTGTCGTTTCCGCGGCGTACTTTGTTTCTTCATAGTGATTGCGAAACCCCGCGTGGTGAGCCAGCTCGTTTTCTTTGATCAGACCCTCTCGCTTGCCCGCCACGTAACATGTCGAGACATAATGGTACCGCTTCAGTTGCTCAATTGATTTGACGAAGTCGTTGACGTTGCGCGTCCCGGCAACATTCACGCGCGTGGCGACGTCCTCAGCCACCTCGAGATCGTAAATCGCAGCCAGATGAAAGACGGTCATAGTTTCCCGGCGCGCCTCTGCCAGTTCTGCTTCAGAGAGTCCAAGGTTGGGTTTCGTGATATCGCCCTCGACGATTCGAAATCTCTCGATGTCGATCCCCGTTTCACTCGCGATGTTTGTTGCTGCGCCTTGCGCTGTCGCGAGCAACGCGGGCTGGCTCAGCAGGATGAACCGCGCGCCTTCTGCCGCCAGACGCTTAACCAAACGGGTGGCGATGAATCCCGGAAACCCGGTAACGAATATTGTTTCGTTGAAAGGCATGTTAGGAAAATGTCCGATAAGCTTTAGCTCGTCGTCGACAAATTCAAGGATCCTCTGATCAGGTTCAGATTGAACTCCCGCTCGTTCCCGGGACTTCATAATTGGTTCCGTCCGAGAAACGACAAACTGAAGTTTGTCGGACATTTCTTTCCGCTCAAGTATAATCCAATCGTTTTGATCCAACACGTTCCGGTCAATTGCGGGACGCTCAACCCTGAAAGGTGTCGAACATGATTCTTAATCGAATTTCATCACGGCGAATTGCGCTCGCCCCTATCCTCTTGCTCGCGCTGATTGTTGGCGTTGGCTTCGGCACATCAGAATTCAGACACGCCGCGGCGCAGGCGCAACGCGAGTGTCCGGTGCGCGTGACACTCTTACAGGTGAACGACGTTTATCAATTCGCGCCGGTTGATGGCGGCACGCGCGGTGGATTGGCGCGCGTGCTGACGCTAAGAAAACAGATCATGAGTGAGTCGCCGCACACGCTCTTTTTTCTGGCCGGCGATACGCTCTCGCCTTCGATCGAGTCAAATACTTACAAAGGCAAGCAGATGATCGAAGCGTGGGACGCGAGCGGGCTCGACTATGCCACCTTTGGCAATCATGAGTTCGATTTCGGCCCCGACGTGCTGCGAGAGCGAATGCGCGAATCGCATTTCCAATGGCTGGCCGCCAACGTCATCGACAAAAAGACCGGGAAGACATTTGCCGACACGCCTGAGTTCATCGTGCGCGAATTCGAAGGCGTGAAGATTGGCATCTTCGGCATCCTTTTGCCGGAGACTCTACAGACTTCACGGCCCGGTCCGGACGTAGACATACAGGATCCCTGTGCGACCGCCGCGCGCGTAATTCCCAAAATCCACGCCGCCGGTGCGCAGGTAATTGTCGCGCTGACGCATCTGTCCATGGGCGAAGACAAACAACTCGCGCGCTGTTCCGGTGTCGATCTGATAATTGGAGGCCACGAACATACTCTGCTGGAATCAATGTCCGGCCACGCGCCGATTTTCAAGATGACTTCTGACGCACGTGAGCTGGGCCGCATCGATCTCAACATCTCGAAATCAACCGGCAAACTCGAAAGCATCGACTGGCAAGTGATTCCAGTCACTGACAAGGTCAAGGACGATCCCTCCTTCGCAGCGCTCAATCAAAAGTACGGACCGCTCTTGAAGAACCTGGAACAGACGGTCGGACGCACCGAGGTTGAGTTGGATTTGAAGAGCGCGGACATCCGCACGCAGGAAACAAACATGGGTGACTTTATAGCCGACGCTTTCCGGCAAGCTACGGGATCAGATGTGGCGCTGGCCAACGGCGGTTCGATTCGAGCCGACACGATCATTGAGCCGGGCGTCCTGACAAAGCGCGATGTGCTTTCGATCCTGCCCTTCAATAATAAAGTGGTGAAGTTGCAGTTGACCGGTGCGATAATTCGCGCCGCGCTGGAACACGGCGTAGCTTCCATTGGAGTGGAAGCCCAGCCCGGTCGCTTTCCACAGGTCTCAGGCATTCGCTTTGTGTTCGACACCAGCCGGCCGCCGGGCCAACGAGTTACGAGTATTACGATTAATGGAAAGCCGCTCGAGGATAAAAGGACCTATGCCCTGGCGACCACAAGTTATGTCGCCATCGATGCCGGTGACGGCTATGACATGTTTCGCAAAGGCACGCTCGTGATTCGTCCAGAACAGGCGCCGTCAGAAACCGATATTCTGCTGAAGGCCATCACTTCTGTGCCGGCAATTGCGCCGAAGATTGACGGACGTATCAAGCGGGTTGATGCTGCGAAGGATAAGAATTCGTGCAACTGAGGGTCTCGCCACTTGAAGCTTCGATTGGATTTGAATGCTCGGGACAATTGGCGCTCGTCGTGTATAATGCGCTACCTTTGCAATCCTCTAGTCGTACCGCTAAATGGATAACCGGTCAGATCTACAAATACGGGCAGAGTCGTTGGCAGAGCGGTTTCAGACGCGCGGCAGGAAACCTATCGTGCTGGAATTTGCTGGCGTTCCGAAAGCTGGGAAGACAACAACTCTCGGACAAATTCATGCCTTTCTGAAAAGATGTGGCTTTCGCGTTGAAGTTGTTGTAGAGCGCGCTTCAATTTGCCCGATACGCGATAAAAGACACTTTAATTTAATGTGTGGACTGCTTGTACGACGTTGTCACAAATCCTAGAGAAGACTCAGAGTCCTCCTCGCCCTGATGATCCTGACATCCTCATTCTAGATCGCGGCCTCTTTGACTCGATAGTTTGGCTAACGCTAATGGAACGTTTATCGAGAATTCGGGCTGTCGATCTAGAAACCCTCAGCAGGTTTCTCAGAGTTGACGACTGGAGACAGAGAATCTCAGCGGTCATTGTTATGACCGCTAGCGCTGAGGATTCTCTTGAACGCGAAAAGGGATATTTGCCTGTAGTTGGTGGAGGCTCAATCATGAACCCGGAGGTTCTCAAACAGATGCTAAAGACTACCTTGGCCACGGCTAGGAAGCTTAAGAAGGACTTTCGTATTCACACTGTTGATACGTCGTCAAAAGCCTTGCGAGGTAAGCCCCAAGAAACGGCGGAACTCGTAGCCGATATGGTTCTCAATGTCATCGACGAGCAACTTCGAGAAGACATTCTCTGTGTCCCAACTGAGTCTCTAGCGAGCTTTTTCACACAGTCCAGTTGTCTGCGGGGCGCCTCCGCATTGTCGGCGATGAATTGCTTCGCAAGAGAAGGAGTGTTTGTTCCGCGTGAAAGCGCGGAGCAACGCGCCGATCTGGTGCAGGCGTTACCGGTCGTCGTCGTACGCACGAAGAGCGGTGATGTCCTCCGCCTCAGGCGCAAAGAAGCAAGTGATTCCAATCCCCTTGATCGAAAAATAGTCATCTGGGCTGGCGGCCATGTTCGGAGTGAAGATGGTGACAAAGGAGAGGCTATTCTCACGGCGGCTTTAAGGGAACTCCAAGAGGAACTGCGTCTTAGTGTAGAAGCAAGTGAACTCAAGATCCTAGGATCTGTCTATATTCAAAACGGCGAACGAACATCCAAACACGCAGCTTTGGTCTATGAATGGCAAGCAGACACGGATGATGTAACAGTTGTTCTCAGTAGTGCAGAGTTCTTCGAGCGCGGCGGAACCGCATTGAGTGGTAGCTTCGTAACCGTCGAAGACCTGGCAAATGATGTAATCGACCACAAGATCGAAGAGCCTTGGTCGGTTGAGATCGTAAGAAACCTGCTCGCGGCGGCTAGCTTTCCACCTCGTCTATTCTGAGATCAGCCTTAAAAACCGCATGAATATTCTCGCAGTCGTAATGGCGGCTCTATTGGTAACAGTCGGGCTAATGCCTGCGCATGGTCAATCCGGCGTTGATCTTGATCTGCTCAACGAAATCTTTAAGATCAAAGCCATCGACAATCACGCTCATCCATTGAAGTACGTGGCCCTCGGCGAGAAACCCGACGATGAATTCGATGCGCTGCCGCTGGATGCCATCGTACCTTTTCCCTTGCCCACCAGACTCAGTCCGACGAATCCGGAATTCATCCGGGCCTGGCACGATCTCTATCGCTATTCTCACAACGATATGAGCGAAGCGCACATGCGTGAGTTGATGGCCGCTAAACAACGTGTGCTCAATGAACGCGGCGACTCGTTCCCGGCGTGGGTTCTGGATCAACTCAACATCGAAACCATGTTCGCCAACCGCGTGGCGATGGGCCGGGGATTGGCCGCGCCGCGCTTTCGCTGGGTGGCGTTTGACGACGCGCTGATCTTTCCGCTCAACAACGAAGCAGCAAAGAGATCCAATCCTGATTATCGCGGTTTCTTTCCGGCTGAAGAGCGCCTGCTCAAACGTTACCTCGGCGACTTAAGACTTAAGGCACTGCCGCCATCGCTGGATGAATATCTAAAGAGAATCGTCACGCCGACGCTCGAACGGCAAAAGAGAAACGGCGCGGTGGCAATTAAGTTTGAAGCCGCATACTTACGCAAACTCGACTTCGACGATCCCGACGAAGCGAGGGCCCGCCTCACCTATGCTCGTTACGTGAAAGGCGGCGAGCCTCCGGCCAGTGGGTACAAAGCGCTCCAGGATTTTCTTTTCTATTACATCGCGCGCGAAGCGGGCCGCCTGGGAATGGCGGTGCACATTCACTGCATCTCAGGCGCCGGCGGTTTCTATCGGCAAAGCGGCAGCAACCCTCTGTTGCTGGAATCAGTCTTCAACGATCCGGCGTTGCGCAAGACGAACTTCGTCGTCGTCCACGGCGGCTATCCCTTCACCAAAGAGATGGGATCGCTGATGAGCAAGCCGAATGTCTACGCAGACTTTTCCGCGCAAACCTTCTTCACCTATCCGCGCGAGCTGAGCGAGATCCTGCGCAACTGGCTGGAATCGTATCCCGACAAAATCCTATTTGGGACGGACGCTTTTTCTTTCGGCCCGGAAGTCGATTGGGGTGAAGTGGCCTGGCTTTCAAATAGGACTGCGCGGCAGGCGCTCGCGTTGGCGCTAACGGGAATGATGAACGACGGCGACATTAATCGAGAGCGAGCTATGGATCTGGCGCGCATGGTTCTGCATGATAATGCTGTGAAGCTTTACGGGATCAAGTAAAGAACTACTAAACCTGGAACAGCCGCAGACCGACGGCCTGAAATGAAATTTCAGCGAACACGGGTTAGAATGAGACCTAACGAAACGTTTGTCGGCTTCACGAAAGGAAGGTATTCGATATGAATCTCTTAGATACCTTTGCAATGAGGGAAGCTCTTCGGCACGCGCAAGAGATGGACACACCAGCCATGAGAAATGCCTTAAGGCAGGCAGAGCTTATGGACACCCCGGCTATGAGAGAAGCTTCACGACAAGCTCAACTCATGGATACGCCAGCCATGAGAGAAGCTTCACGACAAGCTCAGCTCATGAATACACCAGTGATGAGAGAACGGGCGCTAAACATCGAGAGACTTGCTTTGACTGAGACCGAACGGCGGGCAATTGAGGAGTCCAATAATCCCACGATCAATGGAATTCTTGATTCTCTGCGGCGCCATTCTTATTGGGAACCTTCGGCTCGCGTAATGGCTATGAATTCCTTCTTTTCATCCTCGGCATTCCTTCGTGGCCGAGACTTGATGATGCAGAACGACCGGGCTCTTCGGATGGTAGCATCTCCAGGTTGGGAGGCGATGCTTCGGTCAGAAGAACGAAACCAAAGTCTGTTTGGCAGAATGAATCAGACGGTTAGAGCAATTTCTGAAGTTACTCAATTCTTAAACCACAACAAATATGTTGAGTTCTTTCCACGCTCTTTCGCCGATGAGGTTCTGCTAACCTTGTCAACAATAGAGGAGCCAGTTGATCGGCAAACTCGAGAGAGGTTCATTGCCAAGCTTGAGGAACTCGTTGCTCTTTTGGTAGCAAAATGCAAAGAATTAGCTCCAAATTCGATTAGCTATCACGCAATGTTCAACTTTGCTCTGACCATCTCTCTGTTTGTGTATTCGTTACATGATACACACGAGAGCGAAAGACGAATCATAGAGGCAGTGAATCGAACGCGGACCGAGATCACAAGAGAAATAAAAACCTTACGACCTGTTGAGCCAAACGACGTCTATTTCGTAGTTTTGCGAAAGGCAAAGCTAAGAACCGAGCCAAATCTGAATCAACGGAGTATTGAGATACTTTCCGTCAATCAGAGAATCAAGCTGATTCGCGGCAATGACAAGTGGATCTATGTAGAATACTTCGATTATGTTGAAGGTCTTCCAAAGATGGGATGGGTCCTGAAGGAATATACGCAACAAATCGAAAATTGATTCAACAACTCACCTAATCTCAACCTCCACCGGCGTGGCGTCATGCGAGACGTAGCCTTCGGGCCAGTTCGAAATGTTTATGCCATAGAGCCAGTCTGAAACCGGCGTGACCGCAAAACGAATCCTTAGCTGTAGTCCACGCGCGGCGGCCAAACGCAGTGACCACGAATCGATCTTCCACTCCTGAATCAAAGGAGCTTTCGGATCTTCGACCGGAACCAGGCGCGAGCCCCAATCCTTTCCATTCACGAATAGAGTCACGCGGGTGCGAATCCAGTCAGGCTTGGCGTCCTCTGGCAGGACCGGTTGGATGTGTGCCCGCACCACAATTTGCCCGACCCGGCGACGGTCTTTCCGTTCCGGCACAAGATATTCAAAGTAACCGACTCCTCCGCCCCAGATGTAGCCGTCACCGCCGCCTAACTTTTCAAATTTGCTGCGCACAGCCATGTTCGGACGGAATCGATAAAGCAGCGTTCCGTCCGGCGAGAAGATAAGCTGCGGCTGTGTGGCGGAATCATTTTCGACACGCTCGAAAGCAAACTGTCGCGGCACCAGATGCTTTCCCGGATCGAGCAAAGCCGGTGGCGGGAAAGCATTCGCGAGCGACGCAAACAGATGTGCGGCGCCCGTGACTTCGGCGAGTACTGACGCATCGCGTGGCGACGAGTAAGTCACGCCATAACCTCTCTGCGGATCGGGCGTAAGGATCCAGAACATCGCGCCGCTCGCGCCCGCGCGCGCCGTGTGCTCGAAATACGCGCGATACCAATCAACCTGAGTAAAACCCTTGTAGCCATCACCGGACATGCCAAACTCGCCCAGCACCAGAGGTTTCTTGATCGAGAAAGCAGCGGCCACGCGATTGTCGATAAACTCACCCAGCACTCTTGGCGAGTCGACAACGAGATCGTGGTCATCGCGCGGATAATTGTGCACGTCGCAAATGTCGATGTTGGGCAGGGAGTGATCAATCAACCATTCACGCCGCTCGGCGGCTGAGCGATAACCCCACTCGCCCGGTGCGATCAGGTGATCCGGATCGAGTGATTTCAAATAGGCGCTCATCTCAGACATCCAGGCCCGGCGCTCGCTCCAGCGTCCGGTCAGACACTGCGCTTCGTTCATCAACTCGTAACCGAAGATCGTCGGATCGTCCCGGTACATGACGCCGCTGACGCTGTTGCGCCGGGTGGCAATTTTCTCGAGGTGCTCGCGATAGAGTCGGCGCGCGGTCTCGTTCGAATAGAACAGCATCGCCTTTTCATTGTTGATGCCGAACGGATACTTGTCGTCGTCGGCGCCGGCAACGCCGGCCCAGCGCAAGTACTGCGTGACGCCGCCGGTGTCGCGCCACCAGTTCACCAGGCACAATTGCACGCGCAGGCCATTACGAGCGGCTTCGACCAGCACACGATCAAGGAAGACCAGCTCTTCTTCGTTCCATCGATCGGGTTTGGATCGAAACGAATGCGTACGCGGCCAATCGTTCAGATCGGCAATTGGTTTGACGTCATCAGGGCCGCCTTCACCGGACGCCCAGACTCGCACGACCTTGATTCCAATCCGCGCCGCTCGCTGCAGAGTCTCAGGCATGCGCGCGCGATCGTCGTCCCGATACATTACGGCGACGTTTGCTCCTACAAAACGAAAGGGCCTGCCGTCGATCACCAGACGTGGGCCGTCAGTCTGAACGAACGCAGGGCGACCTCGGCGCGCGCTGCCGCGCCAGTTTGAGATCGCAAACAAAACTGCCGCGCCCGCAATCAACGCGAACACGGCGAAAAGCAATTGTTTCCTGGACATGAAAACCGATTAAAGTGGCACAGACTTCAGTCTGTGATGTTCGTGCACGGATCCACAAACTAAAGTCTGTGCCACTAGTTATCGCGGACTGGTCAGCCGCACAAATCCCATAATGGAGCAAATCGCGCCCATCACCACAAAGATGTTCAAAAAGGCGCCAAAGTCCAGCACCGCATCGAAATCATTTTGTTGAGCGCCGAGGATAGCTACGAATCCCAGCAACAGGAACTGGATGTGATAGATGAGCAGACACACCGCAGCCATGCTAAACCAGCGCGCCGAAGCGCCAAACGCTCTGGCGCGCGCGAATCCCAGCACCGCGGCAATCAGCCAGGCGACACCGCCGGCGATGAGAGAGCCTACCAGGACCACAGCAAAGTAGCCGGGCTTTTTGGCGCTCATCTCGGTTTGCAGAAACAGTAGCGCTAAAGATGGCAACATTATTGAGTCTCTCCTCGACGAGGCGTCTAAGAAAATCCGCCAATTCACCGGAAATCGAACGAGCTCTAAAAACAAAAAAGGCCGTTTGCGCGGGCGATTGCCGCAGACGCAAACGGCGTCGCTTTGTGATCTCCTGGTCGCCAGTCCCGAGCAAGAAGCTCATGCCGGCGATCAGTGCTGTGGGCCTTTAACAGTCTGTCGCAAGCAATCATCCGTATCGCGCAGTGATACTTGCAGCCCTTCTACTGGGTGATGTGAATTTCTTCTTCCTTGTTCACGTGGCGCAGGAACAACAACAACGCGCAGGCGCAGAAGACTACGGCCAGCACAAGCGCAATCCAGCCGTTCATGTGCCCGCCGCCTGGGTTGGGGTCAGTCACGAACCTATAGAATTCATAAATCGCACCACCCAGAGAAGCCAAGCCTACAATTGACAGCAGAAAGTCAACCATAATCAACCTCCGGCGTTCGCTAAGCTCTTCAAATGAAGGTTACAGATAAAGCCACCGGGCCAATCCCGCTATATGAATAAACCTTTTTGAGACGGCTGCATGTTAACGCCAGCAACGCGGATAAGGCAAGCCCCTTGATTGGGGTACACAATTTTCCGTTAGCCCTGACGGTACTTGTTTGTTTGCTTTGTGATCCCTCAATCCGATCGACAACCCCGTCAAATGTAGATGATTTGAACCATGGATATTGCTATTGCTTCGGTCTTCAATCGATGATATAAGGGCCGACATCCCCCTTTTCGACGGCGGTCTTCAATCGGAAACCGTCAACTCTTGCAACTCGGAACTGAAGCATGGGTGTCCGATCCACCGTTCAGTCGAAGGCCAATCGATTGGCTTAATTCGACTTTCACTCAGATAGGGAGGAAGAAATGTTACAGACCAATTTCCGAAGACTGGGAGCAAGATTATTTGTCCTGGGCGCGTTATTGGTTTGCCTGGTCACGGTGACGGGCAAACACAGCGCGAACGCGGCATTGAGTACATGTGATCCGGAGCTTCGTTATATTTGCCAAACTTCGGACGATGGAATCTGGTATGAGTCGTGTTGCGTGTGTGCCCAGAGGGCAGTAGTAGAGACTTGTGAGAACCAATTGAGCTATCACTACTACGCCTGCACCGATGAGTGTCTTCCCTACTACTAAGGCTTACATCAAGTCAGTACCGAGACCGTAGCGACCGGATTACAGTCCTGGCAATCTCGACCGTCGCGTAGATTGAGACCCGGTCGCTGCCGCTCTCGGTACTGACCTCAGCATCAAGGTTCAATCGTCAGCGCGCCGGGGAGGTAAACGAATTCGCCATCGCTGGTCTGCAGACGAATGCTGTATTCACCCGGGGGTGCGTACGGGTCGATGGTGATTTCGAAACTAATGACCGGGTAAGGCGCGTCGAATTGCTCGTCGGTTACGGTGGTCTGATTCACCGTAATGAAAGGCGAGCTGATGGAAATTCCGGTCGCCGGAATCTGTTCCAGACCCTCGCCCGCCACATAGATGGTGAACGTGCCGCCGGCTGCCACTGGTAAGACTGTTGTCGATAGCTCGCCATTCATTCCGATCAGCCGCGGCTTGACGGTCGGCGCCGTATTCGAAGATACAAAAAAGCCGATCGAAGTCGTGGCATCGGAAGTGACGGCAATCGAGCGGGACGGTGACAGCCCAGCGCGGAGGAGACTTCGGAACGGAGGAATTGTATCCAGGAGGCCGGCATACGATCCGCCGGCGCCGGCGATGTCCGCCGCTGAGACTGGACCATCCAGGCTCTGTCCGATCAAACGATATCTGCCGGGTTCGAGAGAGTCGATCCGGTATTCTCCCGACGCCAGCGTGATGCTGCCGGCGATTAACCTGCCGGTCAAAGCATCTTCCGCAAACACGTGTCCGCCAAAGATCGGTCTCGATGAACCCGCAACAGCAGTCGCGATCAACTTGCCGGAAATCGAACCAGTCCCGGCCAGCGATCCATAAAGAGCCCGCGCGCCGGCGGAATCGTCTTCCGAAAGCGTCCGCTGGGTAAAGGCCGGCAATCCATACAGCCCGTTTTGGGCCTGGCGCGGCTGCATGGTCGCGCCGATGACGGCAGAGTGTTCCAGCCCGAGCAGATGCCCGACTTCATGCGCAAACGTTGCTTCGAGATCGTAGGTGCCGGGCGTGCCATCGCTCGAAAAAAGTTCATTAGGATTCAGGGCGATGTCGGCTTCCACGATCGCGCCGCCGGAATCTGAGAAGACCCGCGTGCGGCCCGGGCTTTCGGACGAGCCGAACAGAGCGCCATTGTCCGCCGAGACTGTGATCAAATTAATCCGATCGCCGGCATTAGGCGGGCTGATCGTCTGCGCGCTGGATCTGGTTTCCAGGAATTGAATGTCGGCAACGCTCGCCCAGCTTTCCAGCGCGCGCCGCGCCGCGCCGATCACGTCGCTTCCGGTTTTGATATTCGGCGGCGGCGAACTGAGCGAACTCGAGAAGGCAACGATGATGGGTCGAGTGAGCCAGCGTCGCGCAACCAGCCCTGAGCCGTCACGGTATTGCAGCGTGTACGCGCACACCTGCGCCTGCGCGCTCAAGAGCACGAACAGGGCAATGATGGAACTGAGTCCCTTTCGACTCATCTTTTCAGATCCATTGAACGGCGACGATTCGCAATTGACTACTGATAGCGGCCGGGGGACGGCGGCGGCGCGGCCAATCTTATCACGCCTGATCCCACGTCGCCGAAGGAGATTCGTTGCCTTTCTTAGGAACTGTCCCTCATTGACCCAATTTGGGCTGGAAGGCCCTGTAATCTCAACGCGGCCTGTTGTATATTGATCGCCGCATTTCGTAAGGAGGGTCGAAGGTGCGACCTACCAGTCACTTAGCATCCACTTCGCGATTATCCAAGACGGACGCAACAGCACATCAGATTTTCAGGAGTAATCATTCCCCACATGCAATCCGATCCATCCACCCACGGCAAGCTCGCTTCAAAGCCCGTGGCGTTAGGTTTTCTCCTGCTGCTTCTGGTTACGTCGATCCTGTTCGCTCCGCGGTCGGAAGCGACGCGGCAAGTGAATGCTGAGAATAACTCCGAGAATCAGGCTGGAGCGAGCGAGAAACGCCGGCACCCTGAATTTGTACCCGGCGAGGCCCTGGTGAGGTTCAAAAGGAACCGGGCGTTTGAGGGTGTGGAATACTTAGAGGTGCCGAATAACAATGCTTCAGTTCAAGCCTATCCGGAGACAGGTTCACGAGGTTCGGCCCCGTCGACAGAGCAGGTTCTAGTGAACGTCGAGCGTTTTGAAGGATCAGATTTAATCGACGGCTTAAGGATCGCTCGCATGGCCCCGGACGATACTCTTAAAGCCGTGGACGCGTTCGAGGCTCGTGACGACGTGCTCTATGCTGAGCCGAATTACATTCTTCACGGCGATGTGACTCCCAACGATCCCCGATTTGTATCCAACGAGTTGTACGGGCTAACCAGGATCGGCGGCCCGCAAGCCTGGGACATCACCACTGGAAACCGCAGCGTCGTAGTCGGAGTGATCGACGAAGGCATCGACGTTAACCATCCGGATCTACTCGCGAATATTTGGAAGAATCCCAGCCCAGGATCGATTGCCGGCATCACGGACGATCTCCATGGCTACAACTTTCGCGACAACATTGGAACGATTCCTCCTGAACTGCACGCTACCCACGTTGCCGGAATAATCGGCGCGGTCGGCAATAACAATGAAGGAGTCGTTGGCGTCAATTGGCAAGTTAGCTTGATGACGCTTAGATTCATTGACCAGACGACCAACAGCGGCACGGACGCCGATGCGATCAAGGCCTACGTCTACGCCAAACAAATGCGCGATCTTTGGGTGAGCACGGGTGGAACCAAGGGAGCCAATATTCGCGTTTTGAATGCGAGCTATGGCAGTGGCGGATATTCACAGGCAACCGCCGATGCGATTAATGCGCTGGGTCTCTCGGGCATCCTCTTCGTCGCCTCTGCCGGAAACGAAAGACAGAATAACGACACTACTCCTCACTACCCCTCCAACTACAACTTACCAAATGTGGTTTCAGTAGCGGCTTCGAATCAATCGGATCAGGTCGCGATTTTCTCAAACTACGGAGAGCAGACGGTTTTGATGGGCGCGCCCGGGGAAAACATTCTCAGCACCACTCCGAATAACACTTACTCGCTGCTCAGCGGGACATCCATGGCCGCGCCGCATGTGTCAGGGGCAGCCGCCTTGCTCTGCGCGGCGAATCCCAATTTGAGCACCAACCAACTTCGTGCGCTGCTGGCCTTCAATGGCGACGCCAATACCAGTTTTACGCCCGCCCTGACAACCAGCGGCCGTCGTCTGAACGTCTTTAAATCGCTTCAGGCGCTTAGTGAGAACGACACGACACCGCCCGGAAGCGTCACCAATTTGCGGGTCACGTCGCGATTGAATCTCTCCGCGGATTTGGCGTGGACCGCTTCCGGTGACGATGGATTAACTGGCCAGGCCTCGTTATATAAGTTCACTTTCATTGACAAGATCACTGGCGCCGAGACTCAACTATTAAATGCCAAGCCGGCGCTGTCGGGCGCGCAGCAGAATGATAAGGTCCTGCTACCGTATCGGCACATCAACGGCTCCATCAAGGTGCGTGAATTTGATAACTTCGGGAACGAGGGCCTGCCCGCAATAATCCCGGTAACCACGGAAGCCATGACTGCGGATCCATACGAGGTGACGCTGGTTGCGCCGGCGCCGCTTTCCACCGGCGGCACGCCGCTGGGGCTGACTTACGACGATCGCTACCTGACGTATAGCCTGCCTTTCGATATTCCGTTTTTCACGCGCACCTTAGGCTCTCGGACTTTCTCCAGCGTGACGATTTCAACCAACGGCAATCTCTTTTTCTTTGACAACGCGGTCGGCCCGTCGCCGCCGACGCGCCCCAACGGAGATGCGGACGATGTGCCGAGCTCGAAGAATCAGCTCTCGCAGTTTCAAATGATCTCGGGAATGTGGGACGACCTTGATTTGAGCACCTCCAGGAGATCTGATGCCGACGTTTACGTGGTCTCACCTGACGCCGCGCATCCTGAGCGAATCATCTTCCGTTGGCAGGGAGTTCAATTCGGCGACGGTACCAAAGGCGATCCCATAAATTTCGAGATCGAACTCAATCGAAACGGGACCATAACCACACGCTACGGGGCCGGAAACACAAACCTCTTTCCGGTAGTTGGAATTGCCGGCGGCGTTCCGGACGCGTACGTGGTTGATTCCCACACTTCTGAGATCAGTCCGATAAGTCTGACCAACGCGCCGAGCGTGGTTTTCGCGCGTCGAACGCGACCATTGATTCAAGTGGGCGCGAATAACTACAACATAGCTGAGAGTGGCGGCCATGCCACCGTGGTCGTCAACCGAAGCGGCGATGTGACGGCCGAGACCACGGTTGAGTACGAAACCAGCGACTTGGCGGGCGCCGCGAGTTGTAGCGCTAAGAATACGTCTGTAGCTTCTTCGCGCTGCGATTACGTCCCCACCACGGGGAGGCTAAATTTCGCTGTCAATGAAACCTCAAAGACTATTCAGATTCCCATCATTGATGATTCGTTTAGCGAAGGAAATGAGATCTTCACGCTCACCTTAACCAGCGCGACTCAAGCCTTACTCGGGGGAAACGATCGAGCGACAATTACGATCATCGACAACGACACTTCCACCGCCGCAAATCCTCTGGACGACAGCGACGCCACTTTCTTTGTGCGACAGCATTACCTTGATTTTCTGAATCGCGAACCTGACGCGAGCGGCCTGGCGTTCTGGTCCAACAACATCAGTAACTGTTCACCAAAGCCGTCATGCACTGAAATCCAGCGCATCAACACTTCGGCGGCGTTCTTCCTGTCCATCGAATTTCAGGATACGGGCTATCTGGTAGAGCGTATCTACAAGGCTGCCTACGGTGATGGATCGGGTTCGTCAACTTTCGGCACGAACCCGCAGCCACATCAGCTTCCGGTGCCGATCATCCGGCTTAACGAGTTCCTGGCCGACACACAAAAGATTGGTCAAGGTGTGATCGTCGGACAGGGAAACTGGCAACAGCAGTTGAATGACAACAAGAACACCTTCACTGAAGAGTTTGTGCAGCGTTCACGCTTCATAGCAGCTTATCCGTTCAACCTGACACCCACGCAATTTGTTGAAGGGTTAGATGGAAAGGCGGGCGGGATGTTGACACCGTCCCAACACGGCCAGCTTATCAGCGATCTCTCAGCGGGGAGGCTCACGCGGGGCCAGGTCTTGCGTGCCGTGGCCGAGAGTCAGAATTTCACTAACGCCGAGTTCAATCGGGCGTTTGTTCTCATGCAGTTCTTTGGCTATCTGCGGCGCAATCCGAATGACCCGCAGGATACGGACTACTCCGGCTATGATTTCTGGCTGACGAAGCTGAACAGCTTCACTGTGCCGGGGGACGATCCGCTGATTCGGGCACAGAGAGCCGAAATGGTGAAAGCCTTCATTACTTCCGCTGAATATCGCCAAAGGGTCGGCCCCTGAGAAAACTCGACATTTCCGCTCTCTGAGCCGTCAAAATGACGGTCGAACTTAATGATTGACAGCCCAGTTTCGGGTCGCTACACTTCCAACTGCCTCTCATTCGTACCAGACACCGGCCCCATTTCTGGTTGTTTTTCGCATCAAGGACCAGGAGCACAAAGATGAAAATCGCTGTTACCCTTCTAGTAGTCGCGCTGGCTGGCGTGAGTGTGTTTGGGCAGAGTCCCACTCTGCGGGTAGTCACTGACGACCCGAACCTGCCGTCTGAGCTTTTCTATGGAAATGTGAAGGTCAAACCGTTGCGCGTGCGACCCGGAACCAATCCCCCGCAGATCATTACGATTGACGACACCGATTTCTTTGTGCAGCAACAGTACGTCGACTTTCTCAATCGCATGCCCGATCCGAGTGGCTTCGGTTTCTGGAACAGTAACATCAACCAGTGCGGCGCGAACGCAGCCTGCATCGACGTCGCGCGCGTAAACACGTCGGCCGCCTTCTACCTCTCGATCGAATTTCAAACGACCGGGTATCTGGTAGAGAAGATGTATAAGGCAGCCTACGGAAGTACGAATGGAGCGTCGACCTTTGGCGGGGCGCATAACCTGCCGGTACCCATCGTTAGACTGAGCGAGTTTCTCCCTGACACCAAACAGATCGGTAAGAACCTGATCGTCGGACAGACTGGCTGGGAGGCGGTGCTGGAAGCAAACAAACAGGCCTTTGCCCTGGATTTTGTGGGGCGGTCAAGGTTTACGACTCCCTACCCGTCGACTATGAAGCCCGATGCTTTTGTTAATGCTCTCTTCGCGAATGCGGGTGTCACACCTTCGGCGCAAGAGCTCGCGACTGCCATTGGTGAGTTTGGCATTGCGACCGACATCAGCAACGCGACGGCGCGTTCGAAGGCCTTGCGGGACGTGGCTGAGAACCCGGCATTGTCGAGCCAGGAATTCAATCGCGCGTTCGTGCTGATGCAGTTCTTCGGTTACCTGCGACGCGATCCGAACAGTGGAAATGATACGGACTATACCGGCTATGATTTCTGGTTGAGCAAACTGAACCAGTTCAACGGCAACTTTCAGAACGCGGATATGGTCAAGTCGTTCATCGTGTCGGGTGAATACAAGGGCAGGTTCTAGTCCGGACCAAACACCTTAAGTAGTATCAAAGGCCCGCGTTTCGATGCGGGCCTTTTTTCGTGTTCAGTCTGCGTTCAGAGTTTAGGCTTCAACCTGCCGACTGATAAAGCAAAGGTGCGCCCCAACCTAACGGCGTTCAGAGTACCAACTTCAGTCGGGTGCTTTCTCAGTTAATAAGAGCCGACTGAAGTCGGTACTCTGAACACCGTTAGTTAGAGTAGCACTAGCCGAGCAAGCCAAAACTCGAGCCCCGAACTAAGCCAGTTGGCGGTAAACATCCAACGTCAAGCGCGCCGTCTGCTCCCACGAAAACTTTCCCGCTTGCGTTGGGCCCGCCGCCACCATCATCTCGCGCTGGTTATCGTCCTCGAGCACTTCAGTAATGCTTTTGGCCAGGGCATCCACATCCAAAGGCTCTACCAGACGCGCGACGCTGCCGAGCGTTTCCTGCAAACTTGAAATCCGGCCGGCAATCACCGGAGCGCCACACGCCATCGCTTCCAGGGGCGGCAGTCCGAATCCTTCATAGACTGACGGGTAGATGAAAACCCTGCACGAAGAATACAGAGCGCGCAGATCGTCGTCACTCAGGTATCCGGTGAAGCGCAAGCGTTCACTGAGGGCTGCTCTTTTGATAAAGGCGAACGAGTCATCCATCAACCAGCCTTCGCCGCCGGCAATGACAAGCTGAGGATTGAGAGAGCTTTGACTGAGAATCTGTGCGAAAGCTTTCAGCAGGGTCAGCAGGTTCTTGCGCGGTTCAAGGGTTCCGACAAAGAGCAGGAAGTTATCTTCCACACCGAGTCGTTTTCTAGTCTCGGCAGTCTGCGCAAATGGGAGGGGTTGAAAACTACGTCGCGCGGCGGAAGGAATTGCGGTGATCTTGTCAGCTTTGACGCTGAGATGGTGACAGACTTCTCGCTTTACACTTTCGGTGGGCGTGATGATCATGTCCGCGACTCGAACCACCAGCGGCAGACGCAGACGCGCGCGCCGCACCAGACGAGACCGGTGTTTTTCGGGATGCAAGAGCGCCGATAGATCGTGAATCGTGACGACGCTGCGCCGCTTTTTCCAGAGCGGCACGTCAAAGTTGGTGCCATGAAATAAGTCGAAACGCGCTCGCCGGGCGTAAAGCGGCAGGCCGATGGACCACCAGTGGCCACGAATTGAAGATGCTCTCGGGTTTGTAGTGTGAAGATTCGGCATTTGGGCGCGCTCAATTTCGTCCAGCGCGGCCGAATCAAAAGGAGCGGGTGAAACTAATTCGAAATGATCTGATGGCGAGATGAGCGCCAGGGCGCGGGCGAGTTCCAGCGTGTAATGGCCTACGCCCGTTCTGGGTTCAGCCAGCGGATACCCATCAATTCCTACACGCATTCATAACCGGTTTAGTTGCGTGCGCAAGTTAACAACTTGCGCTACGGGGGTCACGGTCCGAAACGCTGTCTGTACTCGGATGAGGTGATAAACGCCTTGACCATTTCAGCGTTAACGAAGTTGCCGTCGAACTGGTTCAGCTTGTTCAGCCAGAAGTTGTAGCCCTGGAAGTCGAGCGTCGCTTCGGGCGGGTCATTCGGGTTGCGCTGCAAATAACCAAAGTACTCCATCAGCACAAACGCTCGATTGAATTCCTGCTGCGCCAGCATTGGATCCTCTGCGACCAAACGCAGCGCACGCGCACGGGCCGCTGTGTCGGCGGGCGTTGTTGAGATGAACTCATCAATCGCCTTAGCGCGATTTGCGCCAGAGCCCGGCGCCAAACCCGCGTTCGAGTAGAGCTTGTCAACAAACTGCTGCGCGGTCATGGTTGGAGCTGAAAAAGCCGTCGTGAAGCGGGAACGCTGCACAAAGTCACTGAAGAAACTTTGCTTATTGACTTCCAGCTTATTCTCCCAGCCGCTCTCATTGACGATTACGTCTTTTCCAATCAGCCTGGTATCAGGTTGAAACTCACTCAGCCGAATCGGCACCGGAATGCTACTTGAGATATTTCCATAGGCGGCTTTGTAAGTCCGATAAACCAGATAGCCCGTCTGCTGGAACTCAATCGAGAGGAAGAACGCGGCCGAAACGTTGATCTGCTTCACCTCGATGCACTGCTGATCCGCGCCACATGAATTGATCTGGTTGGTCCAAAAAGCCAGCCCGGCCGGATCTGCCTGCCGGTTTAGAAAATCGAGGTATTGCTGCTTCACGAAGAAATCCGTGGTGGCAATCGGATTCGGATTAGGTGAAGCGCCCGCATTGATGGTGATGTGCGGCGCAGTGTCCGTCGCACGGCTGGCCGCTCCAACAGCCGCTATTACGATAGGCAGATCTCCGGTATCGACCATGGCCGGCAAGATAAAGTCGACCTGATCGCTGCCCGGCAAATCAAGCGACCTCGCCGCCCCACCCGTTATCGGCGTCGTGCCCACAGTAATGATAATTGAGCTGGCTCCCACGTTGCGCACACCCGTGAGCGAGGCCCGCAGAACTGTCGGCACCTGTGTGCCCGTACCATCATTGGTAGTTACGAAGAACGGCTCAGGCGAGCACACTGCCGGATTGGTTATGTTGCAGACTGACGCCCGGCCCAACGGCCCGTTCGTAGTCGTAAATATGTCGGGCTGGGCGGTCACAATTGCGATCGAACCTCTGAGGACCGTGCCATTGGCGTTGATCACAATTGGATAAGTACCGGATGCGAGTCCGACAGGCACGACGAATTTGATCTCGGATGAACTGACCGCGTACAAACCGCAGGCCGCGCTCTTTATTGAAACCGAGACCCCGCCCAACTCGATTGGCAGCGCCGGTGCGCGCCCCGCATAGGACGCATTGCTATTGCTGACCGTCGCGCTCGCGGGGGCCAGGCTAACGCTGGGCTGAATGAAAGCCAGCTCGCCGGGTGCGAGACCGAGAGGCGTCGGTGGTGTTGGGCTACCGGTCGGCGTAGGCGACGGACTAGGTGTCGGACTGACCGTCGGAGTCGCCGTCGGGCTGGCCACCGGCACCATGATCCGACTTGCGCCGGTGAATGCCGCCAACGTCCCGGACGACTCAGTGACAGCATTCGGCGTCAACTGATAGAAGACTTCGTATGAGCCATCGGTGTTGCCGCCGCCAAGTTCGAGTGTCGTACTGAAGGCGATCCGCCGGCTGGTCTTACCGGGCAGATTGACCCCACTATCAGGAAGCCCGCGCAGGGCGGCAAGAAACGGAGTATTTGTCAGACGCGCAAACGGCCCTGTTGATTGCACCGGCAGCGCCGCCAGAAAAAGCTGCTCAGCACGCTGCGCATTCAGGCCGGTGCTGTCCAGATCGATCGTCGGGAAGGTCCCGTCCGTCTTAAAGTTCAGCGCCGAAGTGAACACCACGGATCCCGGACTCAGCGCGCCGTTATAGTCAGTGAACGTTGGATAGTGAAATACGTCGCCGGGAATTTGCGTCGCCCGCGGCCCGAGCTGAGCGAAAGTGTCCATCTGCACGTTGTAAACAAAAGCGGCGGCAAACTGGGTCGGCGCTGCGTTCGCTTTTGGATCGGCTGCCGTGGACTCAAAGGCGATGAAATTGCCGTCCCGACTAAGGCGGCGCCCAAAGCTAAAGATAGTCGCGGTCGCTGCCGTCGTCGCGTCATTCTTGGTTTTTGTTACCTGTCTCAGGCCGCTAACCACACTGGTGGCGCTGTTGTAATTGGCTAAGTAGATCTCCGAGTTCAAGTCGTCGTTGTTGGCGGTTAGGTTCGCGTTGGAAACAAAAGCGAGCACCGAACCATTGCTGGAAAGACACGGATTGGCGCTAAAGATAGGATTGTTAAGTGACGCTGTCTTCGTATTCGTGACCTGAGTAAATGTCGTGCCGTTATAAAGAAAGATCTCGGGATTCGGAATTGCCCCCGCATCCACGTTACCGCCCGCCACAATATCCCGGTTCGAGCTGAACGCTATGACCTTTCCGTCATCACTGATGCCGGCATCGCGATTATCGTCGGCGACGCGTGCAGGGCCGTTGGCCGGCGACCCGGGGACGGGCGCGGCGCTGGCCGGAGTCGTGGTAATTTGCTTGAACGCACCGGTCGTCAGATCTATAGGTCCCACCTCCGCTCCGCTGGAGAGATTCGCAACGTCGGCAACGGTGAACTGATAGGTCCAAATCTCCTGGTTACCATCGGTTGCCAGTGTGCCGGCTCCGGGTGCATTCGGATCAGTCCCATCAAAAGATCCCAAAGTGGGCGCGTTCGAGCTAAAGACAATCGTATAGGTGTGCTGTCCGGCAACGGGCATCGTTCCCTCGAGACTGATCATGGGACGGGTGTTGCTGATTTCAATCTTAACATTGAACTGATCTACCGGCGTCGGCGTGGGACTCGCCGTGGGCGACGGGCTGACCGATGGACTTGGACTGGGACTCGGGCTCGGCGTTGGCGAAGGACTGCCAGGAGGATTCAGTACGCTCTTGGTATTAGTAAGCTGAAAAATTCGCCGTTGCGCATAGTCGTATAAGAAGAGCTCGAGATTGCCATCCTGATTGTTGCGGGCGGCAGTCTTCTCAGTAGCGATATCACCGTCTGATTGAATGACGACAAAACGTCCGTTTGCCGAGGTATCTCCGGCGAAAGAATTGCGAGCCGAATTGCTGACCTGGGTGACAAAAGCATCAGGAGTGGCGCTGGCCGGTGCCTGAGCCGAAGAAAGCGCGCCGGCGACGAGCATACACGCTGCTGCGGCGCACAAAAAGGCAATAACCAATCTTATCATTAAGAATATGAACGAACGATCAAAGTGCTCACTGGGGATTTGAGCCCAATCCAGCAAGAACGACTACCATAAATATTAAGCAGTCAGGCCGGACATTGTAAGCGTTGGGCTACAGTAACCGCAAGCCGTCACTCCACTTAGTGCTGGTTCGGTTCAGAGTTCAACCTTCAGGTTGCTAATTTAACGCGCAAGCTAAAGCCTGAACTCCGACCGCTGCACTCCGCTTAGTTTCAAGTGACCCGCCGCTGGTTGCTCAGAACCTGTAAATAGGTGCCGGATCCCGTGCGGCTTGTTTGATTTTTCGTGACTTTTCGCCGTGGATTAGTGGATCGCTTGCTGTGCCCAAAAACTTGATCCACGAAATCACACGAAGCCGCACGAAAGACCCTGGGCAAAATTTGAGACAAACTACACGGTAGTCCTGGTTGGTTCTTCTCCGTGTTCTCTGTGTCTCCGTGGTGAATTCCTCCCTACAATTTAGACTCACCACGGAGACACGGAGAACACAGAGATCAAAAACTCTTCAAATCGCGCCACGTTAGCTAATGCCGAGCTTTCAATACAATCACCCTGTTCCAAAGCGCGCGCGGTATTCACCCGAGGTAAGGAAAGCCTTAACCATTTCCGCGTTTACGAAATTGTTGAACTGGTTTAGTTTGCCCAGCCAGAATTCGTATCCCGCATAGTCCGTGTCCTGGGGATCGTTCGGATTGCGCCGCAAGTAGCCAAAGAACTGCATTAATACGAACGCGCGATTGAACTCCGCGTTCGATAGAGTTTGATCTTCAGCCACGGCCCGCAAGACCTGGCCTCGCGTCATAGTCCCTTCGGTAAGAGCTTTCACCAGTGCATCGCGTTCCGACGGTGACAAAGGTTTGACGCCTGTCACGGCAGGCGTGGCCGCTTGTGAATTCAAGTTATCAACAAACGCTGACGGCGTCAGACTCAAGGGATAAGCTGTCAGAAAGCGCGTGCGCTGCACAAACTCTTCAGCGAACGCCGTCTTGTTAGCGTCGATTTGTTGTTGCCAGTTCCCCTGGCCGACGATTACTCCCAGCCCGATCCTTTGCGTATCGGGCAAGAACTCATTCAGTCGGATCACTGGAACCGAAAGATTATGCACGCCGCCGGTTCCTGACGTACCAGTCGCGTCACCATAGGCGGCTTTGTAAGCGCGATAAACGAAATAGCCGGTGTCCTGAAATTCGATCGACAGGAAGAACGCGGCCGAAGTGTTGATGCGCGCGAGTTCAGTGCACGAAGGTTTCGGCGAGCAGCCATCGATATTGTTGATCCAGAAGTTCAGCCCACTCGTGTCCGGCTCACGATTCAGAAAGTCGATGTAGTGCTGTCGCACAAAGAAACTCGACGTATCGATCGGATTCACACCGCCAGGCGGGTCGCTGTCGGTAATCGTGATCGTGGTTGTCGAGGGCGAGCCGAGCGACACATTGCTGCCGCTCGCACCACTAAGGGTCACGGTGAAAGTCTCGGCGTTCTCCTTATAAGAATCGTCGATAATCGGTACCAGAATGTTCTTCGAAGGCTCGCCCGCGGCAAAGTTAAGCGTTCCTGAGGTGGCGATATAGTCGCAACGCGCAGAAGCTGCTGCCCCAATGACGTTGCAATTATTCGCACCCGATGTGTCGCTGGTCGCGTAATTGACTGACGCCGGGGTCGATAAGTCACCGGTGCGCGTGATCGTAATTGATTTGCTTACCGGGCCTTCAGCCACGGAATCAGCACCCGTTTGGAACTGCAACGTGCTGGGGCCGGCGCCAATCAAAGCTGTTTCCCAAACACCGCGGCCATGAGTGGCGGCGCGCAGCAGTCTGTTGCTCGGCTGGATTTGCAGATCGAACACGGCCGATCGCGGCAGCCCAGTTCCATAAGGAGCCCAATTCGCGCCGCCATCACTCGACATGTAAACCCCGATGTCGGTTCCGGCATACATACTGTTCGAGTTGATTGGATCGATCACCAGGGCATTGATGGGAATGCTCGGGATGCCATTCCCGGCCGCGGTCCAAACCGGGGTCGCGGGCGAGGCGCCCGCCGCCGCGTCAAGATTGGTGATCTTCCAAATTCCCTGACCCGCCGGTGCGAAGTATGACAGAGTCACGTAAGCGACGTTCTTGTTATTAGGATCGATTACGGCGCGGCCGATGAACTTGTTGGTGGTTTGGGTCGGATTGAGCGGGAACGAAAACGATGCCGTCAGGTTAACGAGCGTCGACGACCCGGTTGAGGTCGCCCATACCTGTCCATTCTGCAATCCAACCATGCGGCTGTTATCGCCCTGCGGCGAGATGGAAATCGTGCTAATCGGGCACGGCCCTGCCGGGTTTGTATTGCAGTCGGATGAATTGATAGGCGCTTGACTAACAACCGTCATGGTGTCGCCTCGATCAGTAGACCGATAGAGCCTTTCAGTCCCGAAGTAGACGGTATTCGGCGATCCGGGTCCCAGAGCCATGGGCGCATAGAACAGCACGTTGTCAGTAAGCTGGAGCCCGTTTGGAACGACCAGCAGTGTGCCCCCATCGCACGCCACCGGCCTCGAATCGTTTGGTCCGAACCCGACTCCACGCACTGGCCATGAATCAAATACCGGAAGACACGCCGTCTTAAAGATCCGATCAAAGCCGATCTGCTCTCCCATCACATTGTACAAAGTGTGATACATCGTTACGTCAGTCGTGTCTGTCGCGCTCTGATCGATCAGAGCGTATCCGCCGTCGCCGCTTTCAGCGCGCCGCCAATTCCCGGCAGAAGTCTGCTGGTACTCAGTTCCATTGTCCTGCGTCCCCCCGATCATCAGGAATCGATCCGTCGGATGCACGGCGATACTTTCAAATTGCAACGTATTCAGCGGTGCGGTATTAAGATTTGTCCACGCGCTTCCCGCGGCTGCGCCCGAGGAGCGTTTCCAAATGCCTCCGTCGTTGCCCGTAAAAATAGTGTTGGTGATAGGATCGATGAACAGCGTGTGATCGTCGGCATGCAAGCCGGAACTGTCGTTAGCGAAAGTGTTCCCTCCGTCAATAGATTTTCTGACCACTCCACCACAGGTTGCCGGCGGAGGTGAGGTGCTCTGACCGCCGACATAAACAACCTTTGCATCATTGGGATCGACGGCGATCGGCATGTCATAAAAGCATTGTCCCGAGCAGAATCCCTGGCCTCCTGTCAATTGACTTGACCAGGTGCCCGCACCAAAAGGATCGGCCACCTTGCGCACGGCCCCAGAGTTAGCAGTCGGAGCTGCACACCCGGTCGTGTTGGCGGGTGTCTCGCTGGTCGCCGCATAGGCCGTCACGACTCCCGCGACTTTGTTGATAGCCAGGCTCACCCGGGTGTTGTTGGGCAGCGTAAGCACGTTCGTGAACGTCGGAGCCGCTCCCGTAGCGGTCGTGGTGCGGTAAATTGCCGAAGACAACGATGTGCCTGACGGCCCGATGGTAGTGACGAGTATGTTGCTTGGATTGCCCGGCTCCATCACCATGTCCGGACTGTCCTCGTTCCCAGTGGCCGGATTATCCGCGCTGTTGTCGGTGGTTACGGCCAGCTTCTGAAACGCCACCGAACTTGCGAGTGCTGCATTGGCATTCATCGAGCGATACACACCGCGCGTTGCGAGGGTCGGAACCAGGCCAAGCGCATTCGCGCCGCTGCCGCCGATACCGCGGGCCGTCGCCACAAAGATCGTGGCGGGGTCGGTGGGATGGACCAGAATCTTTGTGATCGCACGGCCATTGAAAACTTTGTAAGTAAAATTTGAAATCGTTACCTGCGGATTGATTGGTCCCACCAGGGTTGCTGCCGCGTCCGCGTTATCAATGCGGTACAGGCCAACTCCGAAAAAGCAGTCACCGCAGGAATTAAACTCTCCGGTCCCCACATACAGAGTGCTTGGGCTTGAGGGTGCGACCGCCAAAGCGCCAATCGCCAGTGAGTCGGCGTTATCGAAAATCGAAACCCAGGTCGTACCACCGTCAAGCGAACGCCAAACGCCTCCCTGCGCCGTGCCCAGATAAACTTTGCTTGAGTTAGTAGGATCGACAACTACAGCCGTAACTCTTCCACTGACAGGTCCGCTGTTACTTCCCACACCATTCGGAATCGTCAATGGCCCCAGCGCAGTCCACGCACCGCCCGCCGCCGGGGTCAAGCTGCCATTAACTATTGAATCAATCCGACGGCCACTCTCCTGGCGATCCATTTGATCGATCGCCCGGGAGCGCATCTCGGGATCGAATGGCCGGCCCGGCTCGATGCCCCGCTTGCGACCGATGTACTCATCGCGCCGGCGCAGATACTCATCGCGATCGATTCGAGAACCCCACTTTCCCAGATCGGGATCGACGGCCTCCTCTTCCTCGCTCTGCACCATTGCGCCCGATTCGTTTGCCTCGCTGGAGGCATTTATCGCGGGGTTGCTGCCACTGGCCGCTGAGGAAACGAAGCTCCAGGCCATCAAGAACAGGAGCAATGCCGTTACTAAACCGATCGCTATGGTTCTGTGTTTCATTTCAAATACTTTCTATTTAGAGCAGTTGTCAGGTCGTGGAAATTTGTAAAGGCCAGAGTATCCGAAGAACTTCATGCGTTGCCTATCATTGCGGACCGGGCTCCCTGGTTTGATTTACTTCAAGAGGTTTAGGTTTGCCGTCCAGGAGAAAGATATCGGGCGTTATCCGTTTCCGGCCTGGCAGGAATAAGCGCTGTCGAGTTATCAAATGATCCCGGCTGGACGCCTATCCGGAGCAAAGCAACTTTATTATCCAGCCGATGGGATGTCAACGAAAGAGAGTAGTAGGCAGGAGGAGAGCACTATCAGACGAGGTGGGTGCGCTAGATCACGGACTACCGTTTCACGCCGTCAGGGGTGAGATGTTTATAGAACGTAGCGCAACCCTCCAGTAGCTCCGTTCGAAGGAGCGGAATGATTCTCGAGTGATAAAGGGTATGTTTGCTTTCCGCTCCTTCGAACGGAGCGAGTCGTGAGAGTACGTCCGAGGCTATAAACATTTCACTCCTGACGGAGTGAAGCGGGTCGGCAGATTTAGGACAGCGGGAGACTACTTCAACCATTGCCCAATCTTCTCGGTACCGAACGTGCCGATGCCGTTCAGCCGAAAGGCGAAGACGAATCGATTCTCGTTACGCAGACCCACGTTAAAGGTATAGTCCTGCACCGTGACCGAACAACATTTCCAGGTATAGCCGATGGTCGCGGTCGAGCTGATGAGTGAACGATTGCTGCCGGCAAACGGGTGCTTCTGAAAATCGAAGAACAACGAAAGACCGCCGAACAATCCTTTGTCACGATTGCCCAGAAAAACCGAAGGGCTCCACTGCGATCCACGCAACGTGCCCGGCTCTTTCCCGTTCGCGTCAGCGAATTGTTTCAGCGACGGCACCAGATCGACGGCCCGAGTGTAGTAAAAAGTCGAAAACGCCTGGACCAGCGCGCGGTTGAGGCCAAAGGTGGCAGCCATCGAGCGCAGCCCATCGCCGCGCGTATCGAGGTCCGTGCGAAAATCAGCAAACAAGCGCTCTGTCGGACGATAACGGACGTCGATGTTCAGAGGTGAGAACCGGCGCGGCACCGCGCCATAACCAAATCCGGAAAAAGTATCGATCGGATAGAACTGGTTGCGCCTTCCGGGAACCAGTGCCCCGCCAAAATAAGGATCAAAGAAATACTTACCACGCACGGTAATGGTTAGCGCTTCGTAAGGCTGGGTGGCCAGCGGAGATTTCTTTTCCCGGGCCACGCGCTCGGCCTTCTTGCCTACGGTCTCAGTAGATCGGCGCGTATAGAAACGATTCGAAATGCCGAATTCAATCTCGTTGGTGTCGGCGATCGCGTCGACGTAATCAAAGCGTATGATGCGGTCAATGTTGTCGATGCCGGCTATGCGCCGATAAGTAATGTAAGGCTCGATCACGTGTCGGAACCAAACCGAACCGTCACTGCGACGGAAGTTCCGCGCCAAAGCGGGCGGCCGCAAGTCCAGTTCAAGCTCGCCATAACCGCGCACCACATCTCGCGCGAGCACCAGCCGCGTTTTCGGGTCAATGGAGTTCGAGTAATAAGTCGCGCGCACACCTCCCGTCGCGGTCAATGACCAGCCCGAGAAGTTCAGCGGCAGCGCGAGGCTCGGATGAAAGTCGAAACGCTGCACGATCGAAGGCGTGATGATGGGCTCGCCGCCTACCGCAAGGCGAAAAGCCGTTGTGTCACCGGGCGTTTCTTTGCGGCTGACGCCTTCCACCGCGCTTTCAAACGAATAGTAAAGCGGAAAGTTTTTGAACCAGTGCAGGGGCGACGGGCGCCGATCGAGCGACACACTGGGCAGCTCGCGAATGCGTATCTGCGAGTTCTGCAAAGATGTCGCCTGGCTGTTCATGCGGAAGTTAAAACTGTAGGCGTGATAGTTCTTGTTGACGAAAACCTGCGAGCGCTCTTCCGGTGAAATCGCCTGCTGAATCTTGTCAGAGAAAACCTGCCGGAAAGCCAGATTGGAAGTGACGTTCACGTCGACGGCCGTCAGGAACCCATTCGGAAAATAATGGACTGCATCAATATAAAAGCTGGAGCCACCCTGGTTGGCATGTGTCGCGTCTTCCCTGGGTCCGAAGATGCGATCCTTGACGGCATAAAAACCCATATTGAAAAACGAACGCGAGTTGGCGCGCGTTCGCAGATCGCCGCCAATGCCAAGGCCGCGCTGTGAAAACAGATCGCCACGAAGAGTGAAGTCAGCCGAACGGCCGAGCGTCATGTAGTAAGCGTCCGAAATGCGAAAGCCTTTTTCTCCGGATGCGCTGAAGGTCGGCGTCAGGAAACCGGACTGGCGATCGTCATGCTTGAGCGACAGCGAAGCATAAGGCAGGTAAATGACCGGCACATTCTTGATACGGAAAGTAGGCGAGGAGATTTTCACCTTATCGCCGGTCTTGATCCTGGCTCTCTTTGCATGGAAACTCCACTTCGGTACTTCTTCATCACACGCGGTAATCTCGCCGTTGATTACCACGATCGTAGTGAGACTGATCTTCTCCACTCGATCAGCGATGAAGTACATTCTCGTGCCGTCGTTGGTCTGATTGCTGTAACCAGTCGAGTTGAGAAAGAAGCCCGTCTTGGTTTTGTAGTTCCATTCCGCGTGGCTGCCCGTGATGCGACTCTGGTCGCCCTGATCAAAGATTACGTTGCCGTCGGCGATCACTTTGTTGGTCGCTTCGTACACGGTTATCGTGTCAGCTTGCAAACGATACGTGCCAATGCGCGCGTCGACGTTACCCTCATAAAAGGCAACCACCGCGCCCTTGGTTCCCGTGTACGTTTTCTTAGTGGCATCAATGGACAGGGTGTCCCCCGGTTGTATCGGAGGCGGCTTTGCCGGCGATGTCGGCCGCACCGGTTGATCCTGTTGCAGCGGATTGACGTTCGGAGTGTCCGTAATCGGATTATCGACCTTGCGATCGACGGGATTGGTTTGCTGTGCGCGAGTGGGTGCGGCGAAGACACAGGCGAGCGCGACGCATGCCATCAGCGGCAAAACGCGCGTCATTCGCAACCTGATTTTAGAAGCAATGCAACGCACGCTTGAAAGCTGCCCGACCTCCGCGCCAGGGCCATAGTCAATCGCGCCTTCTGCGAAGAGGAGAGACCCGCAGCAGGCGCGCCGTTTTCACTAACGGAATGCGCCGATGCTAACATGCGCGACGGGTGACTAGGAAACGCTAGCGCGCAATTCTCCCCTCTCCCGCTGGGAGAGGGGCGGGGGTGAGGTCTTAGGAGAGTAAAGCCCCCGCCGCAAGATTTCGTCTTACCGGAGGATCCGCACCGAGAGGATCGACATGATCAAACAGCGACAGTATCGCGGTGGCTATCAGTTGGCGGGGTTAGTAGAGCTCGCGCGGGAACTACGAAAAAAACAAACGTCGGCGGAGGCTCTCCTTTGGCAGCTTCTTCGAGATCGTCGACTGCTGGGCTTCAAATTCAGACGACAACATCAATTCGGTGATTACGTGACGGATTTCTATTGTCGCGAGGCCGGCTTAGCAATTGAGTGCGACGGTGCAGTGCACGAACGAAATGAACAATGGCACCATGATCGGAGCCGTGATGCCTACATGATCGGGCAGGGCGTCCGGGTTCTGAGAATTCCAAACGAACGGATATTGGATGACACAGTAAGCGTCTTGGAAGAGATCGTTAAATATCTCCCCGCGCCCAAACAAAGAAAAGAGGGCGAGGGCCTGGCGCCGCCTCACAGCCCCTCACCCCAACCCTCTCCCAGAGGGAGAGGGAGATAAAAGCGGGAATGGTTGCACCGTCAACAACGCGCCTGATGATCGTCGCCGGCGAAGCGTCCGGCGACGCGCATGCCGCGGCGCTGGTGCGCGCGCTGCGGGAAGCGGCGCCCGAAAAACAAATCGACTTTTTTGGCGCGACCGGCGCCCAGATGCGCGCCGCCGGAGTTGATTCAATAGTCGATGCGGACAAGCTGGCCATCCTCGGATTGTGGGAAATCGGTCAGGCGTTACCCAAATTCTGGCGTGCTTTCGGCGAGCTGAAACGCGCAGCCACTGACAGAAAACCCGACGCCGTAGTTCTGGTTGACTGGCCCGACTTTAATTTGCGGCTCGCGCGTTGGCTTCATCGACGCGGAGTGCGCGTCATCTACTACATCAGTCCGCAACTGTGGGCCTGGCGTTCGTATCGCGCTCACGGCGTGCAACGCGATGTCGATCTGCTGCTCTCGATTCTGCCGTTCGAGAAGGAGTGGTACGCGGCGCGCGGCATGACGCAGGTCGAGTACGTCGGCCACCCGCTGACGGGCGAAGTACGTCCCCGTTATGATCGTGAAGAATTTTGTCGCCGAAACGATCTCGATCCATCGCGGCCCGTGGTCGCGCTGCTGCCGGGCAGTCGTCACAAAGAACTGGTGCGAATTCTGCCGCCCATGCTCGATGCGGCTGCGGTAATTGCGAAGGCACACCGGAACGTTCAGTTCGTCGTGGTGGTCGCAGCGAATCGCGATCCCCGGGAAGCGCGGGAGATCATAGCCGCCGGCGATCATAATTCGTCGTTCAAAGATTCAGTGCGCATCATCCATCATGAGACGCGCGAAGCCCTGGCGGCCGCCGACGCCGCGGCCGTCGCCAGCGGCACCGCTACGCTGGAAGCTGCCTTGTTAGCCACGCCGCTGGTCGTTGTTTATAAGGAAACTGCGCTCAACTGGCACACGTTGGGCAGCTTGATTACCGCCGAGCATTACGGTCTGGTGAATCTGATCGCCGGGCGCCGGCTGGCGACGGAACTGATTCAGGATCAGCTTAACGGCGAGTCACTCGCGCGCGAGTTATTGGAGCTGCTCAAACCGGACCGCAACGCAACGATGCGCGCCGAATTGAAAGAAGTAGCCGGAAAGATTGGCGATCCCGGGGCGTCGCGCCGAGCGGCTCGTGCTGTCTTGAGTTTCCTGGGCCAGCGTTCGTAGCAACTTTGAGAGGACCATCCTTTTTGGAGTGCGGCGAGTTGTCGCCGCTTTAGTATTTGCTTCCCAAATCCCTCGCCTTTGCGGGCTCTTGCTGCACAAGACAAAAGCGGCGACAAGTCGCCGCACTCCAAATTGCGCGCGCGGATTAGTCCACAGTTGACTTCTCTCTCGCTCCTGACATAAAAACCGTCTCGTCGTTCTAAAAATCCACCTTCGCATCCAACAGGAGACTTCAAACAAATGCCGCTTCGCCGTTGGGAGAAATTTGCCGGCATCACGCTCGTCATAATCGTTACGTTAATAATGGTAGGCATCACCTTCACGATCGGCTGGCGTCCTTTCATCGGCGCGAAGCAGCGCGCGCTCACCGAACGGAAGTTCGAAGCAACGCCGCAACGCCTGGCGCGCGGCAAGTACCTGGTCGACGGCGTCATGGGCTGCTTTGGTTGTCATACGGACGCGGATTGGTCAAAGCCCGGCGCGCCGCCAGTCGCAGGGAAAGAAGGATCGGGACACGTCTGGTCTGATCAGAACATGCCGTGGCTCGTCGCCTCTAACATTACTCCCGACAAGGAAACCGGCGCTGGTAACTGGAGCGACGACACGTTCGCGCGCGCGATTCGCGAAGGCATCGGGCACGACGGCCGCGCGTTGTTTCCCATCATGCCTTACCCGAGTTATCGCAATATGTCGGATGAGGATCTCGCCTCAGTAATCGTGTACGTGCGGACGGTTCCCGCAGTATCCAATCAGTTGCCGACAACTAAGATGCCTTTCCCGCTCAACTTCTTCATCCAGAATGTGCCGCAACCTTTAGCCGCGGCCGTGCCTGCTCCCGATCAATCAACTGCGGTTGCTCGGGGCTCGTATCTGGTGAAGATGGCAGCGTGCGCCGAATGTCATACGCCACAAGAGAAAGGCCAGCCCTTTCCGGGAATGGATTTCGCCGGCGGCTTCCTATTGCATGAGCCGAAGGGCGATGTGGTGTCAGCGAACATCACCCCCGCCGCGTCCGGCATCGGCTATTACAACGACACATCGTTTGTGCAAGTGATGCGCACCGGCAAAGTGGGCGCGCGACCGTTGCATGCGTCGATGCCGTGGTACTTCTATGGCAAGATGACTGACGACGATCTGAAATCGGTGTTCGCATTTCTGCAAACGGTAAAGCCGGTCAAGCATCAACTGGACAACACCGAACCGCCGACCTACTGCAGGCTCTGTAAACAGAAGCACGGGTTTGGTCATACGAATTGAGGGAGCGCACGCATCCTGCGTGCGGTTCGCGGGCATCCCTGCCCGCGCTTTTAGCGGCGAAAGCCCGGCAAGATGCCGGCGAACCGCAGGCAAGGATGCCTGCGCTCCCTTACCTTGGAAAGCGCCCGCGATACTCACTTGACGTGAGGAAGGCCTTCACCATCTCGGCGTTCACGAAGTTGCCGTTGAACTGATTGAGCTTGCCCAGCCAGAAGTTGTAACCCTGAAAATCGAGCGTCTGTTCCGGCGGATCGTTCGGGTTACGCCGCAGGTATCCGAAGTACTCCATTAATACAAATGCCTTGTTGAACTCGCTGTTGACTAGATCCTGATCTTCCGCCACCACCCTGAGCACCTGGCCCGCGGTCTTCGTCTCCGCGATGAGATCGCTAACCAACTGATCTCGTTCAGTGGGAGTCAGCACTCCACCCGCGTTTGTGTTGAGCGTGTCGACATATTGACCCGCCGACGTCCCCGGTGGAAACGCCGTCGCAAACCGCGAACGGCGCACGAAGGCTTCCATAAAAGTTCGTTTGTTGTTTTCCAGAGTTGCTTCCCAGCCGGTCTGGCCTACGATTACACCTTGTCCAATTTGTTGCGTGTCAGGCAGGAACTCGGCGAACCGCACCGGCACTGGTGTGCCGGAAATATTTCCGTAAGCCGTCTTATAAGTGCGATAGACGAGATAACCAGTCTGCTGAAATTCAATCGAGAGGAAAAACGCGGCGGAGACATTAATGCGTCTGACCTCGCGACAGTTGGCGTCAGCGCCGCAACTCTCGATCTGATTGACCCAGAAGTTAAAGCCTGATTCATCGGGCTCGCGACTCAGGAAATCGACGTAGTGCTGCCGCACAAAATATTCAGAGGTGTCCAACGGATTCAAGCCAGCCGCAGTGAACGTTGCCGTGAAGGAAGCGTCCGTGTGCGACCCGGGATGCACGAAGCTCCGAGACACTGGACTGAAAGAGAAGTTTGCGCGGCTCGGCGTCACGGTGTAGTTGCCATTGATCGTGACGTTGTCAAAGCGATAGTTTCCCTGAGAATCGGTGATGGTCAGACGATTCTGCGTGCCGGTCATTCTAATCGCCACGCCTTCGACCGGTTTTCCGTTAGTGTCCAAGATGCGGCCGCCGACATCGCTGGGCTGTGCCGTGGCCAGATAACGGGCCAGGGCAAAGTCCCCTGTGCCGGGACCATTGATAGTTGAGCCGGCCGCGACAATTCTGTTGTCTGATTGGATTACCACACCCCTGGCGATGTCGACGTTGCCACCAAAATCAGTAATTACCTTGCCGCCCGCGCCAAAGGTTGAGTCAAGCGCGCCACTCGGATTGTAACGAGCCAGGCCAAAGTCGCCGGTAGAGCCAGTGGTCAGGTTTGCAGCTCCAGCCAAAACAATTTTCCCATCAACCTGAAGGGCGATGCCCGTCGCGCGGTCGATATGACCGTTGAAATCGGTCGTCACTACTCCGCTGGTACCGAATGAGGTATCAACCGATCCGTTGGTCTGATATCGCACCATTCCAAAGTCCTGGGCGAAGTTTGCTCTACCGGCAGCCAGGATTCTGCCGTCAGGTTGAATGGCCAGCCCAAATATCTCGTCGTCTTCGCCATCGCCAAATACGACCTGCGTAGTAACTTTGCCGCCGCTGCCAAAGGTCGTATCTAGCGAGCCGTCGGCGTTGTACCGTGCCAGCGCGAATATTACGAATGAAGTGATCGAGTCAAGCGTGGATCCCCCCGCGAGGATCTTGCCGTCAGATTGAATCGCAAGGGCATTCGCGAAATCTCGGGTTCCGTTAATGTTGGTGATTAGTTTTCCGCCCGTGCCGAATGTTGTATCCAGCGTACCGTTCGAGTTATAGCGCGCCAGGGCCATGTGCGGATCGCCCGCCGTGGCGAACCCCGCCAGCACGATCTTGCCGTCCGTTTGCAGCGCGATCGCGTCCGCTGCATCAAGGCCACCGTTGAAGTCGGTCGTTACTTTCCCGCCGGTGCCAAAGGTTGAATCGAGAGAGCCGTCCAAGTTATAGCGCACGAGCGCGAAATCGAATTGCGTAGCTGCCAGGTCAGCTCCACCGGCTGCCAGGATCTTCCCGTCAGGTTGGACGGTAATGGCAGCGCCAGAGTCGCTCCGACCTGCGAAATCGGTAGTGACGCGCCCACCTGTGCCGAAGGTAGTGTCGAGCGAGCCGTCACTGTTGTAGCGCGCCACTGAAATGTCGCCTGGACCCTGCGCGCTCGCCGCGTCACCAGTTACCACAATCTTCCCATCAGACCGCATGGCAATCGCGTTCGCGCCATTGGTGCGCCCGAAGAAGTCGGTGACTACTTTCCCACCTGATCCGAACGTAGCGTCGAGATCCCCGTCAGCCGCGGCCGTGCTGGTCCGCGTTCTTATGAAGAGCGTGGCCACTATTACCGTGACGATCGACGCGATGAGTATTGTCCGGATTGAATCTGGGTAACGGAATTTCATTTAATTTCGTAAAGAGTGACTTGAACACACGTTAAGATATTGGTCTGTGCGATAACCCAGTCTCTAGCGGTCCAAAGATCACAATTCCCCTGGCAAATACGGCAATGACCATGCCAGGCAAGCCAAATCCTTCAAGACCCCTGTTTTAGGTGATTCTCCTCGCTTAGGAGCTAAGAATGGGAGTTTCCGTTGTAGGATTTTGCTCCAGATGCAGGGGATTCCAGACTAGTGTCGGAAGAGAAAGCGCGCAATTTGGAGTGCGGTGGCAAGCGCAGCGCGACACCGCTTTGGATTAGTAGTTCAATCGTGAATCCGCAGATTACACAGATTTCGCGGATCAAAACCTTCCCTTCATACTTTCTCTGCTCTGTAATCGGCGTAATCTGCGGATGTGTTACTAATAGTTCGTCAGGATGCCCTCCGGCGCAAAGCCCATCTGCTGCAGACGATCTCTGGTCTGCTCGATCATCTCGCGTGAGCCGCAAACCAAAGCCACCGGAGAATTCAAATCAGGCAGCACATGATCCAAAAGCGTCTGCACATAGCCGGTGGGCCCGGACCAGTCATGTCCATCGGGTCGCGAGATAACCTGACGCAGTTCGACGCCGACATCTTCCCAACCCTGCGTTTCATCGCGATAACAAAAATCGTCCGGCGTGCGCGCGCCGTAAAGCACGACCAGCTGTCCAAAATCTTCTTTACGATTCAAGACGTGCCGCAGCGCGGAACGCAACGGCGCCACTCCGGTTCCCATGGCAATGAAAACGAGATCTCGTCCTTTCTGTCGATCGAGATCAAAACCGTGGCCCACCACGCTAAGCAAATCGATGCGCTCGCCTTGCTTCATATCAAACAGAGCCACGCTGGCGCCAATGGTCCGCTTCACCAGGATTTCCAGGTTGCGATCTGCCGGGGCGCCGGCGAAAGCAAAGTACGCCGGATCTTCCTCGCCCACGCGGAGCACCGCCACCTGGCCGGAAATGAAGGCAACACCGTGCGCGTCACGCACGTCTTCGGGCATCAGCTCGAACGACCGAATATTGGGCCCTTGAGGACGGACTCTGGTGATGATTAAGGGGCGCGTTTGCTGTTCTGTCATGGGCTGCGACTATGGAGACAGTCAGAAGTCTAATTTATTCGGCCGCGGAAATAAAAAGCTGCTAACCATTTTCCAGTTCAAGGCATCCAAGGTTCGCAATCGTGGGAGGTCAGACTTTGATAAGCGGTGTTCAGAGTACCGACTTTAGTCGGGCTTTTTCTAAGCAAGAAAGGGCCCAACTAAAGTTGGTACTCTATACGCTGTTAGCTGCAAACTGAGACAGTATGGACGGGCCAACCTTTCATGCAATCCAATACTTCCAATGCTAGAATGCCAAGACTGAAAATGAACGCGTTTTACCATCGCCGGACGATCGTCTTAATAGCGATTCTTTTCGCAGGCGCCATCGTCAACCAGGCCCAATCAGGTCGCCGTTCAAACGGCGGAACCACGCCGACCAGCGCGCCTTCGGTTTCGGGTTCTAAGACAGTTGAGAAGAAACCCGAGAAGCCTCCCCGGCTGCAGTTGTTGGTTGGTATCGATAACCGCGATCCGGTGTCAAACATTCCCTACTACATTACCGATACAGTGATTGATAATTGTGTGCGCCGTTTGGGTGATGCGCCGGATGTCATGGTCACTTCGGCCGGGACTGGGATGAATCGCGGCGAAGCGATCAAGCGAGCCAAAGAAGAAACTGTCAGATACGTAGTGTTGTTACAAATCGGAAGCGAGTTGGCAGACGCAGGCCGGAAACCATCGAGTAACACAGTGGATGAGTTGTACGTGAGCTACACCATCTTCGAACCCGGCACGGCGAAATTCAAACAGACAGGCCGCAGTCATCACCAGATCTATCAGACCGGACGAGGGGGCGTCTCGACGCCGAACAAGAACAGCCCACTCTATTCCGAATACGCTTTGAAGCAAGCCGCGCGCGAAACGGCTGAGCGAATCCTGGCAGCTTTCGAGATTAAGCTGAACGACGATCGCATCATGCATTAAGTCCTCTTCCCCTCCCCCTGGGAGGGGTTAGGGGAGGGTGCGAAGCATGGTGCCGACAAACCCCCTCCCAAAGGGAAGGGAGAAAACTCTCCTAAACCTTGCCCGACATTTCCGCTTCCGAATAAATCCGATCAATCACGTCACGATACTTCTGATCAACTATCCTGCGTTTCACTTTCAGCGTCGGCGTCATCTCGCCGCCTTCAACCGTCAGTTCCTGATCCAGTAACGCAATGCGTTTGATTTTTTCGAACTGCGGCAGGTTCTGGGTTCGCGCTGCTATCTGCCGCTCGAACAAATCGATAATCCGCGAGTGGCGGCAGAATTCTGCGCGAGTTTTCAGGTTCAATCCTTTGAGCTTGGCGTAGGCCTCGAGCTGCTCCCAATCAGGTACGATTAAAGCCGACGCGAACTTGCGATCGTTGCCGATTACCACCACCTGATTGACGAAACGCGAGCTTTTGATCAACTGCTCGATCGGTTGCGGCGCGATGTACTTGCCGCCGGAAGTCTTCAACAACTCTTTTTTGCGATCGGTGATGGTCAAATAGCCGTCCGCATCCAGGGTGCCGATGTCGCCCGTCTTGAACCAACCATCTTCAGTAAAGACTGCCCGCGTGGCTTCGGGTTTGTTCCAGTAGCCGCGCATCACGTGCGGGCCACGCGTTTCGATCTCGCCGTCTGCCGCCAGCCGCACTTCGACATTTCTGATCGGCCGGCCCGCGGTCCCAATCCGATTGTCATCCAGCCGCCCGGCGGTGATCACCGGCGAGGTTTCCGTTAATCCATAACCCTGCACGATCGGCAAACCCGCGCCCGCGAAAGCCAGCGCGACATCGTTTGATAGCGACGCCCCGCCGGAAACAAAAATGCGAATGCGGCCGCCCATCGCTTTGCGCCACTTCGCATACACCGGCGCGTCGGCGAGCTTGTGCCGCAGCGCCAGCCAAAACGGGATCGGCTCAGACCTCGCCTTCAGTTGCGCCCATCGCTTGCCGATCTCGATCGCCCAATCGCATACCGCGCCGTTCAACTTTCCCTTAGCCAAAGCGCGCTCCTGCACGCGCGCCACAATTTTTTCATAGATCCGCGGCACGCCGACGAAGACAGTCGGATGAACTTCGCGCAAATTGTCGCCAATCTTTTCCAGCGCTTCGCCAAAGTAAACACTCATGCCGTGATGCAGATACATGTTCATTGCCTGCCGCTCAAAGATATGCGACAGCGGCAGCACTGACAGCGCCGAATCCTGCTCGCCGAACTCCAGATGCTTTGATGAATCGATCAGGTTCGAAACCATGTTCGCGTGTGTCAGCATCACGCCCTTCGGCTCGCCCGTGGTCCCGGACGTGTAAATGATCGTGGCCAGGTCTTCGGGACTCGCTGCTCGCCCTAGTTCTTCAGACAATTCGGGCTTTTCAGTTTCAAGCGCGCGCCCGCGCTTTTCGAGTTCGGCGAGGCTGAGAGCATTTGGCGCGCTCAATCCATCCGGTTCGAAGATCACGACCTTCTCGATCGCCGCACAGTCGCGCACGACCGCTGCGGTTTCTTCAAACTTCGCCCGAGTCGAAACAAGCAATGTCCGTGCGCCGCAATCGTTGAGGATGTATCCGACTTGCGGCGGTGTCAGCGTGGGATAGACCGGAACCGAAACCGCTCCGGCAAAGATGCAGCCTTGATCGGCGAGCACCCACTCGACGCTGCTTTCAGAAAGGAGCGCCACCCGATCGCCACGGCGCACCCCTAACGAATACAAACCCAGTGCAATCCAGCGAGCGCGCTTCTGCATCTCGTCCGCGGAGATGGTTTGCCAGGCGCCATTGCTTTTGTAGTTGAGCGTGTCGGGCTTGGGATGACGACGCACGGCGCGCTCATAGACTTCGACCAGGGTTTGGGGTTCGTCGTCACTGAGTGGGACGCGACGCGGCGCGGCCGGAATTGGGGCCTGGGTTACGCTGCTCACGATGCGCTGACTCCGTTCAGGAAAACATCCATAACGACCTCAGCCATCGGCTCGAGTTTGTATTTGCGCTTTGAGATGATCCAGTTGGTGGCCATTTCATCAAGGGCGCCGAAAAGAATCTTCGAAACTAACTTCGCATTCAGATCTTTGCGGAACAAGCCGGAGCGTTGGCCTTCTTCAAATGTCTGGCGCAGCAGTCCGAGGTACTCAGCAAATCCGGCGGCAGAAAACTCTCGCATGAACTTGGTCGAACCGCGCAACTCAACCTGGAAGACGACGGCGAGATCGCGATCGGCGCCCAGGCGCTCGAGATGAAGCATGGCAATGCGGCGCAGCTTCTCGCCGGGATCGTGCACTTTTTCGATCAACACGCGGCCGGAGGCGATCGCTTCGGCCATGTTCTGATCAAAGATGGAATGCAGAATTTCTTCTTTGCTCTTGAAGTAAAGGTACACGGTGCCATCGGCGACGTCGGCTTCGCGCGCGATGTCCGCGACCTTCGAATTGAAATAGCCGCTGCGCGCAAAAACGCGCGTGGCCGCGCGCAATATTGATTCGCGTTTGCCTGAGGTTCCGTTGCGTGACGTTTTTCGGGCCATCTCGCTTGACTGAATGAATCATCACTCAGTTGCGGCCCTAGCCTAGCCTGTACCCGAGTCCATCGCAAGTCTTCGGCGGTCCAAACTTATGTTGGTACTTCCAGATCAACGTAAAACCCAACTGAAGTCGGTACTCTAACGCCGCTAACAGGTGTTCAGAATACCAACTTTAGTTGGCTTCTTCGTCAACAAAATAAAAACTCCGACTGACGTCGATAGTCTAAACGCCGCATGACGAAACTCTTGCCCTGTCGCCAGGAATCGGTATAGCATTCGACCGCAAAAATAATTACAGGTAACGAGAAATGCCACCACAACTACTACTTCATTTCGCCTGGTTAATTCTGGCAGGGTTGCTGCTACCCGCATCTGTTTATGCACAGGGATTGAAATTCAAGACGTGCAGCAAGCCTCTGCCGCTCCAACTAAAACCCTTCACCCATAAACCACAACGAATTGATTTTCTGTGTGGTAACACCGGTTGTCACAAGGGTCAGGGCTCATCGAACGACGAGCAGAATGCGATGAAGAACAATTTCTGCGCGCCGGTAACAAGACTTATGGCCGTGACGCTGAGTACGTTCGGCGACCTGGGCAACGCCAGTAACAACGCGCCGACCATTCCGAAGGGCGAGCCACCGCCGAGCCGAGCGAAACTCACCGACATCATTACGCTCGGCGACGGGACAAAACTTGGTGAAGGCAAGACAGTCACGTTTGTCGGATATGTCCTCGATGCTCGACACTCGAATGTGGATAAGGACGATCCGCTCACGAAAGGAAATGGTGAGAGCGTTCAGTGCAATTTGCTCGGTTGCGCCTACAACGATATTCATATCACCCTGGCTGAGGACCCGAATGAAACCGCTTTATGCAAAACGATCGTCGCTGAGATCATTCCGCATTACCGGCCTGCAGCGTGGGATCTATTCGACTCGCCTGACTACACCACCTTCCTCAAAACACATCCGGTGAAAATCTCAGGTCAGTTGTTTTTTGACGGCAGTCACGTGGCTTGCATGGCTGGCGGCAAGGCGGGCTTCAATCCAATCACCAAACATGCCGATTTCGAACGGCTCGCCTTGTGGGAGATCCATCCGATCTATGCCATCGATGTTTGTAAGCACACGGATAAGTCGCAGTGTCGCGTCTCTGATCCGAGCGCCTGGTTTCCTTTTAGCAAACTTAAGTCGCGACTGGGACTGGCTTCGGTGAGTCCCACGGAAAAGTGCAAAGCCACAACCGACGATCCGAAGAGCGCGTGTCCGGGATTTACTTTGCCGGGTAAGAAAAAGAGTCCTGACTGAGGAGGGAGCGGCGATCACTCGCGGCCCTTCAGCTTCGAAGCAATTCTTCCGCGCGTATTCGCTTTGTGGCTGTGCCACCTGATGTGCGGAAAGGCTTTGCCTTTTCCGTAAACTGCTATTTAGGAAAATCATTCGAGGCTGCGCCTCGAATGAAGAAGGCATAGCCTCAAATCAGCTGAGTGACTTCCGGAAAGGCAGAGCCTTTCCGCAAATCGGGCGGCACAGCCGCGGCTTACAGAACCGACTCCAGCGATCGACAACTGCCTGGATTGGAACTGATTATTTGCTCAATGAGGGTCCAGGTCCTCTGACTTCTCGCCGGCAACCAGCCCGTCTCCGCTATCAAGCTGCAACGACCCGCCGCCGCGCAGGCGCAACTCCGTTTGGGGAAAAGGAATCTCGATCCCGGCCTGGCGAAACAACCTCTCGATGCGATAGTTGATGTCGCTGCGAATCTGAGTGTGGATGCGTGGCCGGTTAGTCCAAACCAGCAGACGAAAATCGAGCGACCAGTCGCCAAACTTCAGAAATTGGACTTTAGGCGCCGGATCGCGCAATACGTTGTCCACGTCTTCAGAGGCCTTCAGCAGAGTGTTCGTGACTAATTCAATATCCGAACCATAGGCCACACTGACGGGTATCGAAATTCGCGCCCGCGGATCTCCGTACGACCAGTTGATGAGGCGCTGGCTGACGAGTTTTGAATTCGGCACGATGATCGAAATGCGATCGTTCGTCGCCACGACCGTGGTCCGCAGGTTAATGCTCTGCACGTCGCCTTCGTCCTCGCCGATAGTGATGCGATCGCCCACCCGCACGGGACGCTCGAACAGGAGAATGAAACCTGAGGCGATATCGGCCGCGATGTATTGCAGGCCAAAACCAATACCCACCGATAGCGCCGTGAAGAGAACCGCAATCGAAGTAAGATCAAGATTGAACGCCGCCTTCACAGAGAGCAGCAAGCCGACCGCAATTATCAGATATTGCGTCAACCTGCCCATCGTGTAGCGCAGTCCCGGATCGAGGTAAGCTCTTTTCGCGATCCGACGCTGGAGCAGCTTGCTCAGCGTCCGCGACGCCAACACAGCCAGCGCAAAGATCAGTGCTCCTTCGACGATCGCGGTAAACGAAAACGGTATGTTCCCAATGTAGTGTGGATCATTCAGGTAGTGCCAGATTCGACCAAAGAACTCGCGCCAGCTTTCCAGGAAGATGGTGGCTGGAACTGATTTTGAATTCTGTGTCGGCAATAACGAAAGCATAATCGCGGAGTATTCCTGGCCCTGTCCCTTCGAGAAGATTTTTGCCGGGCCAAAGCCGCTAATGCCTTTGGGAACAGGCGCACGACTATGGCTGAATTCGGTCTAACTATAGACTCGATTCTCGCGACACTCAAAGCGAGCTGAAAAAAAGGTACTGTCTTAATTTCGTCTCACACTTTTTTCGCTCGGACCAGAACGATCCACAAAATCACACGAAGTTACACGAACGAAACGAATTTCGCTTCGTGTGATTTCGTGGATTGTTTTACTGTGGAGAGCTGTGATCTCTCAAACTAGACACCACCGAAGAGGAGAGCGGGGCATCGCGGCTCGGGCAAACTTGATGTGCCCTTGATTCGGATTCCGGCAGCAGAGCGCGAAACCGGCGGCGTAGCCGTGGAGGTGCTGGGCGCAGGCGAGATCAAAGACCGGCAGGCAAACGGTCTGGAAGAAGCCGAGGCCGCCGAGCTGGGCCAACTCATCTCGAGGAACAGGTTAAGAAACAACAAGCCGCGCAACTAAACGCGCCATCGTCTAATGTCTTTAGTCTACAGCGGCGCGCAGCGGGCATTCTCCCGGTTCGAGTGGACGTTCCGCGCAACGGCAAGTCTTACCGCTTCGTCCGGCCATTGGTGTTGGAAGAGGAAACCAGGATCACGTTTCAATACAAATCGAAGTAGAGGTGAACGAAACTCTTGCGGAAACAGTTTTGTTCGTGCCGTTTCGTGTGATTTCGTGGATCGCTCTTATCGACTGGAAAAACACGAAACCCTGACCCCGAAGTCGGCGTAGATTTTCCTTGCACCGAGAGCGCGCCGCGAGCTATAAGACCCGGGACTGCGAATCCCGGCATGGACGACCTTGAACAACAACTGGCGAACATTACTCTGGCGCCTTACATCGTCAAGGCGATGGCCTTGATCGGGGTGAAGCGCCGATCGGGCAGCAATATGTTCCGCCACCAGATCAGTACGATGGCCATTCTCCTCGATTACAAAATCATCGATCCGGTGTTGCTCAAGGCCGCCGTTATTCATGACCTTTTTGAGGACGCTGCGACAATGCCGGGTGTTACTGAAGAAGGGATCAAACAAATCGACTCAGATGGCCCCGCGGTTTATGAACTGGTAATGGAGGTGACCATTCGGATGGTAAAAGGAATCAGGGAACCCAAGTCTGAATACCTGCTGCGGATTATGCAGAGCGGCAGTGAGCGGGCGAAGGTCCTAAAGCTCGCGGATCGGATCAGCAACATCTTTGCTCTGGGATTCGTTCATGATATTAAGTTTGTAAAGAAATATTTGCGCGAGACCCGTGACCACATCCTGCCCTATGCCGAACCCGTAAATCCGGATATGTTCCGCGAACTCTCCGACCTGGTCGAGAATCGGGAGCAGATGCTGCAACTAATGAGCGCGCCTGTTCCAGATTGATAGAAGGGTTCTCCAGATACGGAGAGAAGCTGACAAACCCAATGGCTCTGCCACGCCGATGCGCGGCAAGTCTCTGACTTGCCGGCGGCGAACTTTTCTTTCGCTCAAGGGTCTCCGACCCGGTCATAGAGCGGCATATTTAGAGACGGGTCTCCGGCAAGTCGGAGACTTGCCGCGCATCAGAGTGGCGGAGCCACAGAGCAGGCTGACTCAAGTTTTGGGTTTGTCTTCTCGGCCCTGTTCTCTCCAGCCTATCCATGTGAGCAAAGGTTAACAATACCCCAGCCTGGATAAGAACGATCCACGAAATCACACGAAATGGCACGAACAAAAAACTCGCTCGCACAGTTACCTGGCAAGGAACTCATCTTCTCATCGTTTGGCGACGATTAATGGCCGTCCTTCTGATTCGCGCCGGTAAAAGACTCGCGGCGTCTGTACGGCGCGCCGCTCCACCTCTGGAACGCGTTCCTCGCCTGCGACGAAGGAAAGATTGAGGCCCACGCCGCGTGCCTGCTTCATTTTCTCGAGTTGCATGTTGGGCACGCGCGTGCTCGCATAGTCGAACCATTCACGCACCCATACCTGACCGTCTTTGGGATCACTATCTGCCGCCGTCTGCTTCAATCCTTCCTCGACGAGCGCGTAAGTCAACAGCCCATGCCCCAATGTTGATGCCTCCTGGGCCGCCTGATAGCTTTGCGCCGCGGTCAGAATGTACATCCCCTTCTCGTAAGCGAGTTGGGCCAAACCCTTCGAGTTCATCGGACCGCGCCGCTGCTCCTCGGCTTCGAGTGCCTGTCCGGAATTACAAGCATCGATGACCATCAGAAATTTGTCCGCATCGATTCCTTCAACCGCCCGCTCCAACTCTTCATCCGAAATGCTATGTTCGAGAATTATTTGCAAACCCACCGCGTCAAGCTTCGTTCGCTCCCCCGCGTAGCCCAGGTCGTGCGGTAACAAATAAAACCGCTGCCCTTGGGCGGTTCCGTGCCCAGCGAAGTAGATGAAGACTGCATCTTCAGGCTGAGTGGCCTTCAGCTTTTCGAGCGACGAAGGGACAGGGGGCGCATCCGGGGCCGCGGCTCCTTCGGTCCCGGCGAGCCGTTTCAGTGCCCTTAAGATATTTACTTTCGTGGCCTGATCGTCCAGCAGTGGCGCGACTTCAACGTGCTCGTAGTTCGCAATCTGCTGCTGTTGGCGTCGCACCTCATCGCCAAACGCCGTGGCGTCCGCGACCGCGTACTTGAGATTGTATTGAGTGTTGGAATAGGCGTTGACACCTACGGCCAGAATGTACGCGGTACCGGGCCGCTTGAGGCTATCCGCTCCCGTGAGACTGAAGCTCGCATCCTTGCTCTTGACGTTATCACGATTGAACGCGTAAGCCGCCAGACGGTTCTCTCCGGCGACGATGGTTATGTTGGTTTCCAGGGTTGTCGCCGTTTGGCCTTTCAGCACATCGCCGCGCCAGACTTTTACGAGCGAACCGTTGCGGAATAGCCGCACATCGCGCGCTCCGCTTCCCGCCGCGTGATCTTTGTCGGCCGGCTTTTCAGCTACTTCGATCTTTACCGCCAGGTTGCGTTCTGACGTACTTCCGGCGCCGGCCTGTCCGCCCTGAGTTGTCAATTTTAATTCGGGTTGGCGGCGGTCAAGCTGCGAAATGTTTTTCGGCGCGCGAGGTTTTTTCCCGGCCATCACTTCAGCGAGCAGCCCGGGATAGTAGAACTCGTTGAAGAAGGTTTCGGCAGGCGTCACATCGAAGGTGTTGCCGCCAAACCGCCAAAGGATTTGCTTCCATGCAGCGGGTGAGCCGTCGAATAAGCCGTCGGGAGTGACAACTAACCAATCGCTGCCGCGGCTGTTCAGCGCGCCGCCGAGATTCACGAGGGTCGCGAGTTTCTCGCCAGACGAAGCGTCCCAAATATACTTGTCATTGTTTTCACCGAGCGCTACGAGAAAACGGCCGTCAGGACTGAAGCTCAGAGAGACTATCCGTCCAGCATGTGGCAAGGTGCGCATTGTCTTGCCTGAGGCAACTTCAAATATGTCGATTTTAGTAGCGTATCCCGCGGCCAGCAGACGCGCGTCCGCGCTCAGGCAAAGAGTTGTCACCGCTCCGCTTTGCTCGTCATCGTTGATCTGAAAGCTGTTGACCTTGCGCCCGCTTTCTGTTTCGTAAACGAGTACGGAACGCTCTTTCTTTTCGAAGCCCGTCATCGCGATGAGTTTGCTGTCGAAACTAAAACCCGCCGCCGGAACGATGCCCATGATGGGCGCCTTACCCCCGTCCAACTCTCGCAGACGTTTGTCGGATGTGCCGTCGTAGAGATCTATCTTCTGTTTGTAGACATCTTTATAGACATCGCTAAACGGATTGAGCATGCCGGCGGAGGTAGTGTAGAAATCCTTCATCGGGTAGAAAGGGGCTGACCTGAAACGTCCGTCCGGACTAAAGAAAGGCTTGCCACGATCCCGAAGCGATGCGTCGTCGTTACCACGCACGAGCGTGCCCGCAGCGGTATCCCACATTTCGGTCGCCAGATTTTTCAAGAGCACGTGACTCGAAATCAGGAAGTGACCGTCGGGGCTGAAACTTACGGCGCCACCAGACTGAAGCTTTTCGCTGGAGATAGTTCCCATCGCTTCGACGGCCTCGATGATTTGTTCGGGCGTGGTGATATCCCGTTTCTGAAGTGTCTCCATCGTTTTAGGATCGATGGCCTTGATGAACGCCGCTTGCTCGGCTCGCGACACTTCGTCCGTCGTGCCCGTTTGCAGAGTGCGAGATTCGCGCCCCGTTGCGGTCTCAAAGATTCTGATTGCTTTAGCTCCCGCCGCGACCGCCGCAATCAGGCTGCCGTCGCGATTGAAGCTAATCACTCGGACGCCCACGAGAGCGTCTCCACTTGTCTTTACCTCACGGATAAGTTGACCCGTCGCAGCATCCCACAACTTCATCGCGGCGTTGTTATCGGTAGCCGTAACGAGGAATCGGCTGTCGTCGCTGAACTGCACGCGCTGCGGCGTTTTGCTGAACCCTGTATTGATGCTGTAGAGCTCACGGCCCGTGGCCGCCTCCTGGACGCCGACGGTCTCGCTCGTTTTGGCGAAGGCGACGAGGCGCGCATCGGCGCTAAACGCCAAGCTCGAGTTTTCCGCTTCGGGGATCGCTTTGAATGGCAGATCGCGCAGCTCGCGCCCGCTTTGGGCATCGTAGATCTTTACTGCTTTATCAGGTTGCCCGACCGCGGCGACTTGGCCGTTCGAACTAACGGCCATTTTCGACGCCGACAGTTTGAAATTCTTTAAGCGCTGTGCCTCTTGTTTCTGTTGCTTGTCTCCGCCACCGAAAAGCGAAAATGAGGGCATTGAGTTGAGCTTCTCCATGCCGGTTGATCCATACTTTGTTTTTTGCGAACGCGACTCGGTACCTGCCGAAACGTCCCAGACTTTGACTGCATCCCCGCCCACACTCGTTAGCGAGTGGCCGTCGTTGCTGAAAGCGACGGCGCCGACGGGCAGTTCGTGCCCGCGTAGAACCTGCAACTGTTGTCCCGTCTGAACGCTCCAGATCCTTACTGTGTTATCTTCCGCCCCGCCGACCACGCCTCCCTGAGTGAAGGCCCCCAAATCTCGCTTGTCATTAATATCCCCGCTCCCCGAGGCTAACAGTTTTCCATCGGGGCTGACGGCGAGTGCATTAACGTTGCCCGTGTGACCGTACAGTGTCCGTAGTATGTTTCCCGTCGCCAGGTCCCAAATTTTGATGACGTTGTCTTTGCCGCCCGAGGCCAGCCAACGACTATCGGGGCTGAAGGCTACTGCGTTCGCGGATCTCGTGTGTCCCGTTTGCAGAATCAACTCCGGTTTATCGCCCGCTACGTTGGGGGTCACGGACGCGGGTGTTGGCGTAGGACTTGGCTGAATTCCGAGCCCTCTCTTCTCCTGTTCTTTCGATTGCGCTGTGCCGCGGACGGGCGCGCAGATTACCGACAGCAAAAGTATGAACACTGATATTTGCCGCCGCCGGCGCATTGATAAAAGTGAGCCGTTCGAGACTACACGCTTATCACTAGAGTGGTTGCTTGTTGACCGGCTAGTGCGAACCATTGAATTCTCCTAAATGAAGGTGGTGATACCTTCATGATGAATGTCCTTCCACTTTAGATCAGGACAAGATGGCAGAGAGACTAGCGCGGTCTAAGCAGACAGCAGGAGCTTTTTGCGTCCAGCCTGTTGAGGATAGAAACCTACGGCAACCGCAGCCCTAAGTCAACGCATTGCGTTAGCTTACACGCGGGCCCCAAACTGTTCCAACAATTTCGTCCTGCACCGCCTCGTTCAGGGCGTCAAACTCCGCCTCGAAGTCGTCATGAAACGATACCTCCCGCTTCACAACTCAAAGCATGTATTGAAAGACATAATGCTGTAAAGGACATGTCTATCCCATCCGAATCCTTAGACCTCAGGCAACTACCTATCGAAAGAGTTAATCCAAGCGAGCGCGGATACGTGTTCGCAGGTTTCTCAGAGAAAGTTCTTGACAGGATCGACAGTCCTGTCTTATACAAGAAAGGCTGCGCGCTCACCTGAGATGCGCACTGCGAGGAAAAACTTTCAATGATGACGAGCAGGACATACCAGAAACCGGTCGACAAATGGCAGCCGTGCGCCGCCATGTATGCGGTCGTCTGTTCATTAGGTCTGAGCTCGGCGTCGGTCTCATTGCGGAGCAATATTTTTGGCGGCAGACTCGGACAAGAGACGTCCATAGATAGCCGTTACATCAGGCAATAATTCGCGGGAGCGGCCTCCCGCTCCCAAATCTCAAAGCAAAAATCGCGAGAATTGAAGGAGCGGGCAGCTTCCCTGGGAGGCTTAAAGCCCGCTCCTTTAGTTTTTTGACAATCGAAGTACCTATTTGCGAGAGATGAAGGCAGGGAGCCTTCAGCGGATGACAACGCCGTTGCTTGTCGAGAGTCCCGAGCGTCGCCATCCTCAGGAGAAGTGTGCCCCGAAGTGTGTTCGCGGTACTGCTCTCTCTGCCTTCATCTATTTTTTAGCACAGATGGATCTCAGACTTGAAGTCTCGCACGCGAGATTTGAAACCTGAATTCCATTTCGCATGTGTGGCTGAGCAGCAAAAGCACCTGACTGTAAATCAGGCGTCCAACGACTTCGTAGGTGCGAGTCCTACCGCATGCACCAAAATTATTTAGGGATGTAGGCTAACCGGCAAACCATCGGTCTCCAAAATCGAGATTCTCGGTTCAAATCCGAGCGTCCCTGCCAACATAGTGCAAAGAACGAAGAGCAAGAGAGCTAAGCACAAATCCAAAATTCACAATCCGAAATTCTTTGGAAGGGTAGCCTAACTGGTAAGGCAGTAGTCTTGAAAACTACCGCGCATTTGTCGCTTGCGGGTTCGAGTCCTGCCCCTTCCGCCAAAAATTCGGTCAGTGAGTACTTAGAAAGGCGGGCGCTTCATTTCAAGCGCGCCCGCCCTTCATGATCTCTTCGGTCTTTCGCCAGAGGCTTACAGCCAGATGGTAATTGACTTGTGGTAAGTCTGATAGTGAAGGTAACCATAGCCATTGATCACGCGATCCCACACGCCGAGATAAAACGTGTGCGCGCAGCGCGTGGACGTACTATCTCCGCCGACTGTTGCATGCCACGCGGGAGTCGGCACGTCGCCGGAAACCACGCCGGCCCACTGGCGTGTTGGCGAGACATGACTGCTGTAGCTGTCTCCGCCGACGTTGCCCGACTGGTTGTCGCCCCAAACCGCCGACAAATTCCAACTGAGCAGATGTCCCTGCGGGTCGCTAGCGGTGATGCGGAACGTGAACTGGTCAGTGCCGCTGTTGACGATCTGACAGACCGGGACTTCAACGCCATCGTGGAAAATCTTCTCGATGTTCGCCACGGGCCACTGGTTATCGATCTTGACGCGGCGGCTGTGAATACTTCCTACGGGTATCTCGACCTTGGCAGCGTTGTAAAGCTTGATGTCGATGACGCAGAGACCGTTTGGCAGAATGCTGGTGTCGAGCATGTAGCCGAGCAGCGGGTTGTACCAGATTTGAAACGGCAGACGCACGGGATAGAAGCCGCTGGCGTCCGGGCCAGTAGCCCTCGGGATGAAGCTACTGCTCGCGGCGTTCCAAAGGTAGTCGCTAAAACTCTGTCGCGGCTCTGTCGGGGGGCTGGCAACGGGTGTTACCTGACTGACGAACAGCTTGTAATAAGTCGCTCCGGCCAGGAACGCGGCGTTGTGATTTATCATGATCGCCAGCGTGCCTCCGAACGGTGCGTCCTTCACTTGCAGGATGTAGCCGGGATTGTCTGTAGTGTCGGCGTAGCCGTCGGTGTTGTTGTTGCCCGTGTTGATGATGTGGTCAACCGGAACCAGGCCGATCCCCATGAACACCGGCCCCGCCAGAGAGAAAAGCGAACTGGACAGGTCGTACTGGTTAATCTCTGAATCGCTGCATACGATCATTGTCCCCGGGTTGGTCAGTACGATGCTGGAGGGGCGACTAGCCACTCCGGTCAGGACCTTCGTGACGGTGACGGGCGTGGCCGTGAGGTCAAGCATGATGACGCGATTGGCTGGGTCGCGTTCCGGTAAAATGATGCGGCTTTCGCTCTCGTCAGCCCACTCCATGAAGAAAGGCCCTTCCAGGCCGGCGACGAGGACGTCGCGTTGGGCCGTTGCCAGATTGATTCGCGCGACTCGATTAGCGCCGCTGACCTGTTCGGCGACATAGGCATAACGCAGGTCGTTTGAAAGTAAGAGACCGGTGCAGCCCTGCAAGCCCGTGTAAACTGCGGTCTTCGCCCCGCTCGACAAGTCGATCCGCCAGATCTTGCCGGTCGCCGTGCCGGTAAACTCCGGCACGTACGCCTGGCCGTGATTCTCATCCAGTGCAATCTGGTGCGGCGCGGTGAGTCCAGAGACGACAAAGGTTGCCGCCGCCCGATTCGCGTTCGTCAAGTCGACGCGCAGGAAATCACCCGATCGTTCGGTAACGTAGGCATAACGCCCGCCGGAAGTCACTTTGATGTCTTCCGGCTGCGTGTAACCCGTGCCGAGGACGCGGTAACGCGGTGCGACCCTGTAGTTCACCCATTGAACTTTCATGTTGTAGTCGTAATTGAGAACCTTGATCTTCGCATAGTTTCCGGCGTTGGTCTGGACGGCAAAGACGTCACCGTTGACCAGTTTGTTGGAGGCGTCGTTATTACCTGGAATCGGTGTCGTGCCGTAAGGCAGATTTTGTAACTCGACGTGGGTTAGAGCGTCGAAATCGACTGGACCCAGATTGATAATCTTCGCGCTGTTCTGCGGAACCATCTGCCGCCGAACAGTGTCGATCTGCTCCCACCAGATGTCTCCGGTCGTAGTGCCGAGCGGCGGAAGAGTGCCCGACTCACAGTCAAAAAGCCACGTGCCTTTGATCACGATCGTGCCTTGCGACACGATGCCGACCAGAGGTCTCACTAAGTCTAAGACTGAAACCTTGCCGTTGAATTCTACGAAATAGAGTTGATTTTTGCTCTGCACGTAATCAGAGCCGATTGCACCCCCGAGGCCTGAGGCTAGTTGGATTGGTGTTGTCATGGTGAGTTCCTTTCGTTGTCAATTAGCGGTGTCAAAGCTGAGAACTACGACCGCCCACCTCCGTTTTCGGATGCGGCCCAATTCTCACTTTAGGAATGTCTCAGTCTTTGGACGATGAGTGCGAGGGAGTTCGACCAGGATAGAGACACAAGAATTGTTGCGAGTGTCTAACAAGAAAACGTAGTTGTCAAGGATAGCGCATTGATTGGGAAGCTTAGTGCTCATTTGCCCTGAGTCGTCCCGGACATTAGGTCATCGCCGCGCGAGCCTGCGTCTAACTGAACCTTTCAGCGATCGAAAGAAGAGACGATGGAGGCGTCGCCTAACGGTATGGCAGCGGTTTGCTAAATCGCCGCGCTTTGCGTCTGCAGGTTCGAGTCCTGTCGCCTCCGCCAAATCACGGACCTGTAGCTCAGGGGAATCAGAGCGCGACTCTGCGAAGGTCGAGGTCGCACGTTCAAATCGTGCCAGGTCCACCAATTCAAAAATCTTACGGAGTGGCCGAGCTGGAAAGGCGCGAGTTTCTGAAACTCGTTTACGTAGGTTCGAATCCTACCTCCGTAGCCAGTTTGAAAAGTTTGACGCGGAGTACACTGGAGTCGTAGAGCCGCCAGGGACGGACCCATATTCCGTCGACACAGGTTCAAATCCTGTCTCCGCAACCAATCTTAGGACCCGTAGTTCAGCGGAATAAGAACAGTCGTTTCCTAAACGACAGGTCGCAGGTTCAAGTCCTGCCGGGTTCACCATGCCGGCGTAGCCCAATCGTGAGGAGGCGCTAGTCTTAGGAACTAGACAGTGTGGGTTCGAATCCCTCCGCCGGTACCAATCAACATTGCCGATTGCCAATTGCGGATTGCCGATTGATGTGTTTTCAGCAGAGACGCTTGGTCAAAAGAATAAATTGGCAATTGGCAATCGAAAATCGGCAATGGCTTTGCTCGCGTGATGCAATCCGGCAGACATCGGAAGCTCAAACCTTCCGTCTTAGAGGTTCGAATCCTCTCGCGAGTACCAATTCAAATCAATTTGCGCGTGTAGCCCAATTGGAAGAGGCGGCTGACTTAAGACCAGCTTTGTGATGAGTTCGAATCTCTCCACGCGCACCAACATTTCCGGGGCGTCGAATGCAAAGAGTCGCGCAGTTAGTTTTTCAAACTAACCTTAGAGAGTTCGAGTCTCTCCGACGCCACCAACAATCTTGCTGTGGCCTTGGTGTAATTGGTTAACACACTGCACTGTGAATGCAGAGATGACGGTTCGACTCCGCAGGTCACCCCAAAGCATTGCGGATTTTTGATTGCCGATTTCCGATTGATGCAAGCGACAAAGACCGAAGCCCAAAGGCCCAAGACCAAAGCACAAATCGACAATCGGCAATCATCAATGTTCGGAACTGTGGCCGAGAGGTGAGGCACCTGATTGTCGATCAGGTCGATGACGGTTCGAGTCCGTTCAGTTCCGCCATGCGTCAGTAGCCAAATCGGATCAAGGCACCTGCCTCTTAAGCAGGGGATTGTGAGTTCGAGTCTCACCTGGCGCACCAATTCAAACTGCCACAGAGTCACAGAGTCACGGAGAAGAAATAGAAATATTATTCAATTCTTATCTGATTGCTCTCTGTGTCTCCGTGCCTCTGTGGCAGAATTTGATTATCAACTATAAGAGAAAGGAGATAACAAATGCCTTACGAAAAGCTACCAATAGGTGGCGCCCACAGCCAGATTCTTTCGTGGGCCAACCACGATTTCAGCATTGAAGAACAATCGATGCTGCGCAACGTTTCGCGCTTGCCATGTCTGTTCAAACACGTCGCACTGATGCCCGACGCACACTTGGGCACAGGCAGCATGGTCGGTTCGGTCATCGCGACAAAGGATGCGGTGATCCCGGCAACGGTCGGCGTTGACATCGGCTGCGGCATGATGGCCGTCGAGACGCCATTCAAGAGCGGAATTCTAGATGGCAAGTTGAAAGACTTGCGCTTGGCAATCGAAGAAGCAATTCCGGTTGGCTTTAACGCATACAAGGAATCAGTTGATGAATCCTCGTACTGGGACGGCTGGAAAGATTTCAGCGATCTGCACGAGGGTGTCCACGATCGCAAAGCGAAAGCGATGAAGCAACTAGGCACGTTGGGTGGCGGCAACCACTTCATCGAAGTTTGTCTGGACACAGAAAACTGCGTCTGGTTAATGCTGCACTCGGGCTCGCGCAATATCGGGAAGGAGTTAGCCGAGCGCCATATCTCAACAGCAAAGTCGCTGTGGAGACTCTCGGAACTTCCAGCTCCCGATCTAGCTTACTTCATCCAGGGCACGCCGGAATTCGCGGCGTACTGGAAAGACCTGAAGTGGGCGCAAACTTACGCGATGAAGAACCGCGAGATCATGATGGCGCGTCTGTTGAAGGTCTTTAACAAGATGTTCAATCATCGCCAGCCGTTTCGGCCTGAGCTTCAGGTCAATTGCCATCACAACTACGTTGCGCTCGAAGAGCATTACGGCGAAAAAGTTTTCGTCACGCGCAAGGGCGCAATCAATGCCGACAAAGACGCGTATGGCATCATTCCCGGATCGATGGGCGCGAAATCGTTCATCATCAAAGGACGTGGCCTGGCAGAGAGTTTCAACTCTTGCTCTCACGGCGCCGGGAGGAAGATGTCACGCGGAGCAGCCAAGCGAGCCTTCACCCAGGATGATCTGGCGCGCCAGACTTCGGGCGTTGAATGTCGTAAAGACGTAGGCGTGCTGGATGAAATTCCCGGCGCTTACAAATCAATCGAGGCGGTGATGAAGAATCAGGAAGACCTGGTCGAAATCGTCGCTGAGATCAAGCAAGTGGTCTGCGTGAAGGGCTGAGAAGGATTTCGAATTGCGAAATTCGAATTGCGGATTTCGTTAGTTCGAAGTTGAGTTTAGCTTTTCACCAGACCTCCTCCACACAGGTTCTCAAATCCGAAATTCGCAATTCGCAATCCGCAATTCTTTCGGGGTGTGGTGTAACGCAAGCATCCGAGTCCTGGGAACTCGTGGTGACAGTTCAACTCTGTCCTCCTCGACCAAAGACATTGCCAATTGCCAATTTGCGATTGCCGATTGGCCCTTTACGCAGAATCAAATCGGCAATCAACAATCGGAAATCGTCAATGCCTTGGCTCCTGTAGCTCAAATGGAAGAGCGCGACGCTTCGAACGTCGAGGTTGCGGGTTCAAGTCCTGCCAGGAGTTCCAACACATTTTTGATTTCAGATTTTCGATTTGCGATTGCCACTAAACCGCGATTCCACGTAAATCACGGCGCAGCCAAGTGGCAATCAAAAATCACCAATCAAAAAATCGAAATCCCCTCGCGGAAGTGTCGGTAGCTGGAAACCTGCGAGTCTTCCAAACTCGAATCGAGAGTTCGAATCTCTCCTTCCGCTCCAATTTGCGCGCGTCGCCAAGCGGCCAGGCGCCGGATTGCAAATCCGGTATACGTGAGTTCGAATCTCACCGCGCGCTCCAAATCAAAGTAGCACAGACTTCAGTCTGTGTAATGAATCAGCTAACCAATCAAAATCACAGACTGAAGTCTGTGCTACTTCAAAAGAAAGGAGGTGCCGAGCAATGGCACTCAACGGCAGAGTTCTGCTACTCAATCAAACCTACGAGCCGCTCGGCACCGTCAGTGTCGCGCGCGCCATCATCATGACTTTCAAGAACACGGTCTTCGTCGAAGAGTTCGACGGCGATCGCGTGTTGCGTTCAGCGCATGATGAATGGCCAGTGCCGTCGGTAATTCGCCGCCGCACTTACATCAACGTTCGCCGACGTCGCCAGCAGTCGGGCATGAAGCGCCTGCGAATTTACATGCGTGACAAATTCCGCTGCCAGTACTGCGGCGAGAAGAAGGGCGCGGCTGAGCTAACGCTCGATCACATCCTGCCGCGTTCGCGTGGCGGAGATAACTCGCCGGTGAACGTAGTTACGGCTTGCGTGCATTGTAATAATCGCAAGAGCAACCGCACACCGGAGGAAGCACGCATGCCTTTGCTGACTTCGCAGACGGCACTGCGCGTGAAGCTTGAACGTGTAGTGCTTTGTCACTATGCAGAAGCACGTTCCGAGTGGCGCAAGTACCTGTTCATGGATGTGCACGATGATCGGGCCGTCATGGAAAAGGTGCACAATGAGCAAAAGCGGAGGGCCTAACAGCATTGCCGATTGTCGAATGCCAATTGCCGATTGAAAGATGAATCTCGCTGTCGCACCAATCGGAAATCGAAAATCGGCAATCGGCAATGTCCTGGGTCGGATAGCTGAGACGGATTAGCGCGGGTCTGAAAAGCCCGAAAGGTTGGTTCGATTCCAACTCCGACCACCATCTCCCGCCCGAGTAGCTCAACTGACGGAGCGCTGGTCCTACAAACCAGAGGTTGAAGGTTTGAATCCTTCCTTGGGCACGAAATCTAAGTAATGAGTTATCGGGGCGTGACTCATCTCGGCAGAACGGTGACTGTCAGGGAGCGTGGAGTTCGCAGAGGCGTGTCGACCTCACGCCCGACCACGAAACATTGCCGATTGCCGATTTGCGATTGCCTATTGGTCTTGAATCCCAGAGCCTTTGTCGTTTTCCGCGATTCGCATCAATGCACTATTGATTAACCGTACCAATCGGCAATTGGCGATCGAAAATCGGCGATGTCCTGGCCCGCGTTCCCGGCGTCGGTCTTCTAAACCGAACCTGCAAGAGCTGGGTGGAAAGGCACGAGGTTCAACTCCTCCGCGGGCTTCCAAAATTCGAAAACGGCTGTGTAGCTCAAGCGGGATTAGAGCAAGCGTCTCATAAGCGCGAGGTTGGTGGTTCGACTCCACCCACAGCCACCAGATCATTTTCCATTTGTCATTTGAAATTTGCCATTTGGTCATTTTCAAACCCTGCCACCGATCGGCTGATTCGATCAGTGCAGCGTGCACGCGCGAATCAATGACCAATGAAAAATGTCCGATGACAAATGACACATGTTCCGGGCTGGTGATGTAACGACAGCATAGAAGTCCTGCAAACTTCTTGTGAGGGTTTGAATCCCTCCCAGTCCACCAAAACTCTCTTGGCGATGTAGCTCAACTGGATGACAGAGCGTCGGTCTTGTAAACCGAACGATAAGGGTTCGACTCCCTTCATCGCCTCCAAGAAAGATGACGACTGAGTGGGACGAGAAGAAAAAACGGTTTTCCATTCACATTTTCCATATTTCATTTCCATTGGAACTCCTTAAGAACGGACGCGCCCTAAGCGATTCTCTTAAATGGCAAATGAAAAATGGAAGATGAGATATGGAAAATGGTTTTGCTTTAGCACACCTCCACCATGCCAATCGTACTGTGGCGTAGCCAAGTTGGTAAGGCACCGGATTGTTAATCCGGCTATCGAAGGTTCGAATCCTTCCGCCACAGCCAAATCATTGTAGATTTCCGATTGCCAATTGCCGATTCGCTTTCGGCACAGACAAACCTTTGACTCAAAGGCCAATCGGCAATCGGCAATCTGAAATCGGCAATGTTGCTGACCCGGAGCTCGAGTGACAGAGCGGCGGCCTTTTAAGCCGTGAGGTGCGGGTTTGAGCCCCGTCGGGTCAACCACTTTCGTAGCATAGACTTTTTCAGTCTGTGTTTCTTCGGATTCAACTCAGAAAGAAAAATCACAGACTAAAGTCTATGCTACTTTTTCGCGGTGTAGCTCAACGGCCAGAGCACTCGATTGATAATCGAGCGATGTCGGTTCAACTCCTTCCGCCGCGACCAACTTCAAAACGGGGCATAGCTCAAACGGTAGAGCACCCGCCTTATAAGCGGTTTTAGCGCCAGATCAGCGCGAGGTTCTGGGTTCGAATCCCAGTGCCCCGAAATACTTTGACTTTCTTGCGGGATGGTGTAACCGGCAACACGTCGGGCTTTGAACTCGAAGATGAAGGTTCGACTCCTTCTCCCCCAGCCAATTATCTAACTCAAACTCCAAGGTACTTCGATTTATTACATCAGAAGCAATTTCTATTTGGAGGTGAAGGAAAATGAAGCTGGCAGAAGCACTAATTCTACGCGCTGATTGCCAGAAGAGAATCGCGCAACTGAAGTCGAGACTACTGGTAAACGCAAAGGTCCAGGAAGGCGATGCGCCGGCGTCAAACTACCCAAGGAAGTTCAATACTCTCTTGTCGGCGTCAATTAAAGTGGATTTTAACAAGAATATCGCCAGCGGAAACTTATTTGGCGGAGGGGACAGGACTCGAACCTGCATATCCTTTCGGACGGCGGTTTTCAAGACCGCTGCACTACCATTATGCGACCCCTCCGCAGGAATCGCTCTCGAAGACTATAACGCAGGCTGTTTGCGGCCTCAACCTTCCCCCGGCCCGGAAGTCGCCGACCGGGCCGAGACTCGGGCGCGTACGGCTCGCTCTGGATCTCATTCGCACCTCACTTCAGTGAGGTGACCACAGCCGGCGCCATGAACTACCAGCCGTTTTGACGGCTTTCCGAGAGAAACCGCTGAAATGGTTACCTGACAAAACGATCCTCTCGTAGCCACCTCAATGAAGTGAGGTGCTAATGAGACTTCGTCTATTTTCGAACTCAACCCACTACGATTCCGCAGCCAGAATTGACAACCTACCTACCGTGTAGTAGCGTCCATTACGCACTTATGCAAAAGAAGTTTCCGCAGACTCACACCCTCAATCCACCGAAATCATACGCAGGAGAAAGTTTGATCAGTTGAAGCAAATCGAGCTTCCACCACGCGGGCTGGAAACGCTTTTCGGCGTTCACGACCAGAACATCAAGTACCTCGAGTCGCTGCTCGATGTCCAAATCAACGGGCGCGGTCATAGCCTTAATGTCGACGGCGATCCGAAGGATGTCGAGACCGTCGAGCGCATCCTGGAAGACTTCGCCGCCCTGTTTGCCGAAGGCCGGCAATTCACCGACAAAGAACTCCGCGAAGCTTTCGCGCAAATCGCCGAAGACCGCGCCTACAGCTTGCGCGATTACTTCACGCGCTCGCGTTTCAGTCCGGCCGGCAAGAAACAGGTCGCGCCGAAATCGGCGATGCAGCGAAAATATCTTGAGACAATTCAGCAGAAGGACATCGTGTTTGGCATCGGGCCGGCGGGTACCGGCAAGACGTATCTCGGCGTAGCGATGGCCGTGCAGGCGTTGATGCAGAAGCAAGTGAATCGGATCGTGCTGGCTCGGCCCGCGGTGGAAGCCGGAGAGAAGCTCGGTTTTCTTCCCGGAGATTTGCAGGAGAAAGTCGATCCTTACCTGCGGCCGCTTTACGATGCTTTGTTCGACCTGGTCGATTATGAACGGGTGACAAGATTACTTGAGAAGCGCGTGATCGAAATCGCGCCGCTAGCGTTTATGCGCGGGCGGACGTTGGCGGATGCGTTCGTGATCCTCGACGAAGCGCAGAACACTACCAGCGAACAGATGAAGATGTTTCTGACGCGGATTGGGTTCGGCTCGAAGGCGGTGATCACCGGCGACGTCACCCAGATCGATTTGCCTCACGGCAAACGCAGCGGATTAGTTGAGGCCGAGCGCGTCCTGGCCGGCATCGACGGCATCGACTTCGTTTATTTCAGCGACAAAGACGTGGTCAGACACAAGCTGGTGCAGATGATCATCAAGGCTTACGAATCGCATACGAAGAAGAGCGAGATCTAATATGGCGGTATCAGCACTCATTCCTGTCGGAGCCTGGCTCTGGAGCGCGTACGGTAAGTCAGTAACGGATAAGACTGCCGGAGCGATTAAGAGCCAATGGGACAAGTTCAGATGGCATGATGCGGCGGAAGCTTACCGCGCCAAGATTAAGAAGCTTTATGGCACGATGCAGATCATGGGAATGGCAGAGCCCGTACCGCTCGATGACATCTTTACGGATGCGTACATGCTGGACAAGCCTACCGCCTTCAGTCGTTTCGACATTGAGCAATTGAAGTTGCTATCCGCCGACCGCGATGCCGCTCCTGACGCACAGCGGACTAACGGATTAAGACTTGTCGTTGAAAAAGGTAATCTATTTATCTTGGGAAAGCCGGGCGCAGGAAAGACCACATTCCTCAAATACATCGCACTAAAAGGAGCCGAGCAAGTCATCGATAAGGTTCCGATCTTTATTTCTCTCAAGCACTGGTCTGACTCAGGTTTGGAGCTAATGCCGTTTATCGCGGGACGTTTCGACATTTGCGACTTTCCCGCGGCCGGACCGTTTGTTGAAGAACTGTTGAAGTCAGGAAATTCGATCGTCCTTTTCGACGGCCTAGACGAAGTCAATCAAGAGAGCGGACAAAGGGACAAACAAACGCGCGCCATAAGTGACTTTGTGGAGAAGTATGACCGAACCCAATGCCTAATCACTTGCCGCATTGCTGCCAGCGACTATTCCTTCAAGCCATTCACTTACATTGAGATTGCCGACTTCACGGAGAAACAGATCGACATATTTGTGGGAAATTGGTTCCGTGATGAGAAAAGAGAAAAAGACCCAGAAACCAGCAAGAGGTTTCTGGCTGAGTTTGCGAGAGACGACAACAAGGGCTTGCGTGATCTGGCACGCACGCCATTGCTGCTGACGTTATTGTGTCTGGCCTTCAACGAAACGCTCACCTTTCCACAACGACGAGTTGAGATTTATCAAGAGGCATTGGATGCGTTATTAAAGAAATGGGACGCTTCACGTCGGATCAAACGTGACGAAGTCTATCGCAAGCTGTCACTGGGGCATAAGGAAAATATGCTTGCGCGCATCGCGGCAGAGACGTTTGAGCGAAATGAATATTTCATCCCTCAGCTGGAGTTGGAAGGCCTCATCACGAATTACGTGAAGAATGTTCCTCCGCACGACACAAACGAAACGACGGACGGAGAGGCTATTCTCAATGCAATTGAAGCACAGCATGGTATTTTCGTAGAGCGGGCTCGCAGAGTCTATTCATTTTCTCACTTAACTTTTCAAGAATACTTTACGGCGAAATACATCGTCGCCAATGGAGCAAAATGGACGTTAGAGAACTTGATCAACGAGCATTGTTCAGACGGGCGCTGGCGTGAAGTATTCTTGCTGACAACTAGTATGTTATCCGATGCGAGCCATTTTATCAGTACTTTCCGGCAGCGCGTTGATGATTTGGTTGTCGGCCATCAAAAACTACGGAGAATATTGACATGGGTAAATGAAAAATCAGCTTCAATTCAGGTTGATAGTTGGTTGGTGCGACCTGCTTATTTACTAGTTGGAACCTACCGCAAAGGCATAAGCGGTGCCCTCGACCGCGCCCTTGCTCCAGCCTTAATTTCAGATGTCTATAGCAACGCCTTCGCTCCGCTGCCCCTTGATATTAGGTTCACGATCGATAGCGCCCACCCCGAAAACACCAAGGACACCATCCAACGAATCAAGGATCATGCGAGGGACTTTGGTCTCGTCAAGCTTGACGAGGAACTGACCGCGCTCTCAATCCCATTCGGCGAAGGTAGTGATACTAAGTGGCAAGAGTTAACGGATAGCTTATGTCGTTTGATTATGAAACATAGGGATATCGGACACGACTGGAACTTGTCGAAACAAGAAGAAGCAATACTGGCCGATTATCTCAACGCCAATCGCCTATTGCAGGACTGTCTTGGCTTGGCTTTCATGCCACCTGAGGAGAAGGAGGCGATTCTGAACAGTTTATATTCACCGCCTGCCGATGGAGAGGCGCAAGACCCGACTGCAACCGAAATCCTCCCTAAGGTACTTTGATGAACGTTCCCTAACGGGTAGTGCCGGTGACATTTTTACAATGATCGAAGTTATTAATCGTCAGCGCCGGCGCGAGATATCCGGAAAGCAGTGGCGTGAGTTTGGCGAAAAGACCGTGCGGGCGATCCGCAAGGACAAAAAGGACGCAACCATTGTGTTCGTCTCCGATAACGCCATCAAGGAACTGAATAGACGTTTCCGCGGTAAGAATTACGCCACCGATGTGCTTTCATTTCCCAGTCAGGTAGAGGCTTTCGAGATTGGGCATCAATCTCAGCTTGGCGAGGTTGTCATTTCGGTTCATCGCGCGAGGGTGCAGGCAAAGGAGCATGGTTTGACCTTCTCTGGTGAGGTCAAGCAATTGATTCTACACGGGCTACTGCATTTGAGCGGCTATGATCATGAAACCGACAGCGGCGAAATGAACCGATTGGAGTTGAAGCTGCGAAAGCGATTGGGGATTGACGTCTGAAACATCATCAATGGTCCATTTTTGAAAGAACATTCAGACCGAGCCACGAAGTAACACGAAGCGGAGCCGATGGATTACTACACTTTCGTGTAACTTCGCGGATCGCCCGTTCGCCTGACTCAAAATGAACGAAACACCTTCGGAGACGACGTAAAGCTTTTGTCTATTTGCCGTACACGGTTTACCATCTAACTCGCCTCTATGGACATTGAATTAGGCATCAGTTTTTTCCTGCTTTTGGCGCTGACTTTTCTCGCCACCGTGGACATGGCGTTCGGCCAATTGAGCGACGTCGGACTCAGACGCCTGGCTACCGAAGCCGAAGAGCATCCGAACGCCCGCTACGCACCACTCCTCAAAGAGGTCCTGGAAAATCGCGCCCGGTTCAGCTTCACCATCTCGGCCGCGATCCAGATTCTGCTGGTCGCTTTTTCGGTCCTGGTCACTTACATCTCTCTGCAATGGTTTTCGGCCAACAGTCTGGCCCTGTTCATTTCACTCGCTTTAGGTCTGGTGCTGGCGGGAATCTTTCGCCAGTTCATCCCGCGCGTGCTGTCTCTGCGCAATCCAGAAGGAAAACTGCTGCGGCTCCTGCCGGTGCTCAGGCCGTTCTATCGCCTGCTCGCTTTCGCGGCTGAGCCCTGGCACCGCTCGTTCGATCGTCTGCGACAGCAGGAAGAGATGGAAGAAGCGAACGGTGAGGAAGAAGACGAGGACAACGACGAGGACTATCAGGCGCTAATCGACGTCGGCGAAGCTGAAGGCATCATTGAAGAAGAGGAGCGCGAATTAATCCATTCGGTTTTTGAGTTCGGAGACAAATCGGTGGGCGAAGTCATGACGCCGCGCACGGCGATCGTCGCGCTGCCCAACACCGCGACTGCTCGCGAGGCCTGCGATGTGATGCTCGAAACGAAGCATTCACGGCTGCCGGTCTTTCGCGATCAAATCGACAACGTCGAAGGCCTGATCTATGTGCGCGACCTGCTTCATTGCTGGGCCGGCGACAAAGCCGACTCGCCCATCGCGCCTTTCGTGCGGCCGGTCTATTTCATTCCGGAAACAAAGCCTCTGGCCCGGTTGCTCGAAGAGATGCAAAAGGCGCATGCGTATCTGGCGATGGTGATCGACGAGTACGGCGGCATCGCCGGTCTGGTGACTGTCGAAGATATCCTGGAAGAAATCGTCGGCGAAATCGAAGACGAAGACAAGAGCGGCGAAGAGCCGGAAGATATCGTGGCGGCCGGCGACGGCGTTTACGAAGTGCTGGGCAGCACTGAGATTGGAAAAATTGAGCGCCTGTTCGACATGGAGATCGAAGCCGACGATTTCACCACCATCGCCGGCCTGGTGATCGCACACAAAGGCAGCGTGCCCCGTCCGGGCGAGCAACTGAGTTTTCGCGGTCTGGACGTTGAAGTTCTGGCCACCGACGAAAAACGTATTGAGCGTTTGAAAATAAAGCGGGCCCAGAAAACCGGTGAGGCGGCGGTCAACAGGTGAAGATGAAACTCAGAAACCTGGCCGGAATCGTTTCGCCTGTGCTGCGTGAACCTTCGGTGTGCGAGGCATGCGGCGCTCCCTTTACCTGTGGCGCGAAACTCAGCGGGTGCTGGTGCTCAGAAATTAAGTTGAGTGACGAGACGCGCGCTGAGTTGAAGTCACGTTACAGCGGTTGTTTGTGTCGTCAGTGTCTGGAGAAGGTTGCTGAACGCGAACCGGCACGCGTAGTAGAAGTAGGCTCGGAAGGCCGCTAAGAAACGAAAAGCAGCCTGATTAGCTTGAACAGGAGGAGGCAAGCATGAAAAGATTTTGCTTTGGTTTGGTACTCATGGTCGTCTGCGCCCCAATGTTACTTGCCCAAAAAAGGCGACCTCGAACAAAGACTCCATCAAAGCCAAGTGTTAAGTCGCCCGTTAAGGATGAAGCCTCGGATATCGAGTCGAAGGCGTGGAGCCGGTATTACGTTAAGTGCGGCGAATCTTATTATCTCGACTATGGAGGGTTTGGACTCACGGAACATCGAGACGTGTTGATTCACTACCAGGAGTTGAAAGTCACCGAAGCTGACAAGCTCAACGGTATTGAGCGGCGCTTCATAAGTTATTTTGACTACAAACTCTTTCGTACCCACAATCAATCCGGTTGGGGGCCGTGGGGAGATAGCGAGTTGTGGGCAAGTTTGGAACGCATATATTTCACCAAGAAAAATGGCGCTTGGGAGGAAGGTAAACCTCTTGCCGTTCCTAACACAAACCTCTCCTGCTCAAACATCCCACAATAGAAACCTTCGTCTGGCATGGTTGGTCAAGTATGTAATTACCGTTGAAACGGTTTGCTCTCATATCGCGATTGCCGATCACCGCACTGAAGTGCGGTGATAATGAGATATTTCGATTGACGCTTCCACGGTTGACAACACACGATGACTCGCCGACTATCTTTCTTCAAGTTTCGATAATTCAAAACTCAACTCTATAAGTCTTGGCAAAAAAGCAAAGTAAATTTCTGCGCGGCCGGCGGATTGATCCGAAGCCTATCACCGGCAAGACCAATCTTGTCGATTTGGTCGACAACGCTTTCCTGGCTTACAACGCTGCGCGTCTGCGCGAAGCCTGCTGGCTATTCTCACAGAAAATGCTCGAACCCGACGTGACTGTCGGGGTTACCTTGACTGGCGCGCTGACGCCAGCGGGCCTCGGCATGTCGGCGTTGATTCCGCTGATCCAGGCCGGCTTCATCGATTGGATCATTTCGACCGGGGCCAATTTTTACCACGACACGCATTTCGGCATCGGCCTCAAGATGCACGAAGGCAACGCGCAGACCTCCGACATAGTTCTGCGCGATGAAGAGGTCGTGCGTATCTATGACATCTTTTTCGATTACTCAGTGCTGCTCGACACCGACGCGTTCTTTCGTCGTGTGATTGAAGCACCGGAATTTCAACGGACCATGTCGACGGCCGAGTTTCATTACCTCGCCGGACGATACGTCTGGGAACGCGAACGCAAACTGGGATTGAAGAACAAGTCTCTGTTGGCCGCGGCGCACGAGCACTCGGTCCCGCTTTACACTTCTTCACCAGGCGATTCTTCGATCGGCATGAACGTCGCGGCCAAGGCTTTACAGGGCAACAAGTTGGCTTTCGACCCTTCGCTCGACGTGAACGAGACAGCGTCGATTGTGCTGGCCGCCAAACGCGGCTTGATTCACGACGATGTCAGTACCGGGAGCGGTAGCGACCGGGTCAAGCGTTCCCGGCGAAAGAAAGGCGGCAAGTCGGCGATTTTCATTCTCGGCGGCGGCTCGCCGAAGAATTTCGCGCTGCAAACCGAACCGCAGATTCAGGAAGTCCTCGGCATCGACGAGCGCGGCCACGATTACTTTCTGCAAGTCACCGATGCGAGACCCGACACCGGTGGTTTGTCGGGCGCCACTCCGGGGGAAGCCGTGTCGTGGGGCAAGGTCGATCCCGATCGCCTACCCGATGCGGTGGTGTGTTATCTCGACTCGACGGTGGCGCTGCCCATCATCACGGCGTATGCTCTAGCGAGACACAAACGCCGACAGCCCCGGCGGCTTTACCAACGACGCGAAGAGTTCATGAAGCTGCTCTTGAGTGAGTATCAGAAATCAAGCAGGCGATAACGAACAAACCAGGGATGCTAACTACCGAAACCGAACGAAGCTATTACGATTGTAACAAGTGTCCAGCATACTGTTGCTCGATCTACGATCGAGTGCAGGTTACGCCACGCGACATCAAACGGCTGGCGAAGTATTTTGGTGTCGAGGTTGAGACGGCGCAGAAACAGTTCACTACTACCTGGCAGGGCGAGCAGATACTCCGGCGCAAAGCCGATCCGATTTTCGGCAAGGCCTGCAAGTTCCTTGATCCGGCTACGCGCCGTTGCACGATTTATCATGCGCGGCCGCTGGTCTGCCGCGAATTTCCAGCCCGAGTGCGTTGCGCTTACTATGACCTGCTGCAATTTGAAAGAATCCAACAGGGCGACGATACCGTCGTGCCACTGGTGCAGATCACATTTCGCAACGGCGACAAGTAACTTCCCTGTAGCGCCAGTTGCTAACTTGCGTGATCGGTTAGAAGAACAATTCGCAAGTTAACAACTTGCGCTAATTATCCAACGCGATGGAAGAATTTCTGAAAACATTAACCGGACGCAGAATCGACGTCTTTTGTGGCGCCACTTCGAGCATGCGGGGTGACGTGGCCAAAGTAGAAAACGGAATCCTCCACTTGAAGGATGATGAGGGCGCAGTCTGCTACATAGCCATCGACAAGATCATTGCCGTGTGGGAAAAGCCCGACAAAGAACGTCACTCCGGATTTCTATCCAAGAGTTAGCTGCCTCAGTCAATTGCTCTGGTCGTACAAATGGATTTGATCGGCGATGCCAGCAAGGCGAGGATCATCGCCTTCATAATCGACAACCTGCTCGCGTGTCTAATCTCAATATTGACAGTGGGCCTCGTTCACACCGATAGTTCGATTATCGGCGGCGCGGTCCTGTGCTTCACCTATCTGGGTTACTTCTTCATCTTTGAAGTGCTCTGGTCGCGCACTCCCGGGAAGTTCATGCAGGGTCTGGTCGTCCGCAATATCGACGGCACTCGCTGTAATCTGAAGGCTCATCTGATTCGAACCTTAGCGCGTCTTTTGGAAGCAAATCCTATCCTGCTCGGCGGGATTCCGGCGGGCATCGCGATTTTTTCCTCCGCGCGAAAACAACGTATTGGTGATTCGCTGGCCGGCACCGTGGTGGTGTCCCGGCAGGACGCCACCCGTTAACTACTTCGTTACGCCAAAACTAGAAAAGGCCGCAGCGGAATCATCCGCGGCGGCCTTTGTTATTTCCCGAACCACACTCTTACGGCTATTTATCTTTCCTCAATGGCCTGCGTACCAGTGGCGGGTTTGACAGGGCGCGGCTTTGCATTCGTAGCAGCCAGAGGCATCGACTCGATCGGCACCCGGCGAAAACCGTCGATGCGCGACAGCCAGTAATCGTTGAAAGGCGAATAGACAACGCCGTGGTGCCGCGAAGAGTGATAGAACCCATGCTCGTCTGAAACGATCCCTACATGCGACAGTCCGCTGAAGAAGACCAGCGTGCCAAACTTATATTGATCATTCTTGCTCGGCGGCGCGAAGGTCGCCCAGTATGAACTCGCCGGACCGCGGCTGAACTCAAAACCAGCTTCCTGAAAAGTACGCCACACCAGACCTGAGCAATCGAACGAGTCCGGACCGGTTCCGGCATAGTGATAAGGCGATCCCAAATGAGACTGGATGGCTGACATCAAGAGTCGATCAAAACGACCAACCACCAGGGGCACCGAGGCGGGCGGCATCGGAACCTTCGGGAGCGAACCAACTATCCTCGGCCTTCGCTCTTCGCCCAATGACGGCACTGACATATCCGTCTCGAGACGCGAGGCGCCGTTTCGATCCATGGTGGTGCGGGTTTGAGTTGAATCAGCTTCACTACTCTGGGCACTTACGCTCGCGGTCACACAAAAAGCGAAGCAGACGATGAGCAAGCGGGGGAACAGTATACGAGTATTCAAAGGGGTTTCTTAATCTCCTATTCAGCTTTTTTCTTCTTGCTCAAATCCTACGCGTGAGGGCGGGAGCAAATCGATTCTACCTTCCGAGAGCAGTGCGAACAACAACCAATGTGACCGTTTCGTGATAACGCATCAACGTGAATTGAAGTGACCCGAATGAGTCCAGCGAATCAAAAATCAATGTGAGAACTACACTCTGAAGGATGAGTACGTCTGATCGGGGAACACAGCCGGTCAGATTGACGCCGGAATCCGGCGGGTAATGTAACTTATTGTGAAAGAAGTGGGGCCGGCACGGTGAATGTTCCCATGGGCTTGCCAAGAGTGCGGGTCTGATGCCGGCTGCCGTACATCGCCTGGTCCGCTGTTTCGATGGCCTGCCCGAGATCTTTCAACGACTCGAACCCGCAAACCCCGGAAGAGACTGTGATTTTTACCGGCGCCGAAGTCCATTGCTCACCATTCTCTTCCAGAATCTCATTCAGCGATTGCATGCGACGGCTGGCTTCCTCTTTGCGCAGCTTGAACATCAGGACCAGAAACTCGTCGCCGCCCCACCTGAACAGCATGTCATCGGCCCGAATCAACGAACGAACGGCGCGAGCAACGGCGCGGATCGCCTTATCACCTACGTTATGGCCCAATGTGTCGTTGATCGGTTTCAGGTTATCAATGTCGATGATCGCTACGCAGCCGTCGACTTCGGAACCTGGGCTGGCGGCGTCGCGGCTCAACAAGGAATGGAATGCGTGCCGGTTGAGCGCTTCAGTCAGCGGATCCATGCGGGCCATCAGTTCGAGTTTGTCGCGGGCGCTGGTCAACTCGCGATTGGTGGCCTCAACTTCAGTCCGCACCCCTTCCAGTAAGACCATAATCGTCCCAAAGCCGAGCAGAATCTCGAGAATCAGGTCGAAGATTGACGTGTACTGCAAATACGCGCCCGGAATAGTTATTCCCCAAAGCCCTTTGCGCGCTCCAAAGACCGGCAGGTAATGCAGGAAATCGATCGTCAACAAGATCAAAGCCGCGGACATGATGCGCAGGCCCGGACTCGTTTCCCTTTGTCGCAACGCCGGCCAAAGAGCGATGAAGGAAACCGCAAAGAGTGCCGCCATGACAGATGCCTGCACCATGAAGAGATCATTGAAGTCGGCGGAGAGCCACGGCAGCACAATGGCCAGCAGGGCCGCGGGAATCAACATCGCATAGCAGCGATGAGTCATGCTCGCGCCGCTGGCGAGAAAACGACAGCCACCGATGAACATCAAGCCAAAGGCGTACTCGCCAAAAAAGTAGACTGAGTAAAACAGCGTGTGGCCGGGCACGATGTGGAAGCCCGCGAACAAACTCAGGAGGGCTATAGACAGACTCAGCCACGCGCGCGTCCAACATTTCAAAGACGCACTCTTGATCGAACCACGCATCGACATCGAAAGCAGTGCTACGAGGAGGATGCCAACACACTGAATTGCCAGTCCAACGCTTGAGCTCATTTTTGGTGTCCGTGAAGGTGGGTTACTTCCGAAGAAGGTGGCGAGAAGGAGGAGGGCGAAACCCTGCGCGCCAAAGCCATTCTACCGAAATCAGGACGACAGGCGCTACAGTTTTGTTTTTAAGGCAATGGCCCGATGGTCAAAAGCGTTTTTGCTGGGGTTTTTCCCCAACTTCAAGCCTTTTCCCGTCGGGCCGTGCCCCTGGTCGTCGGGGAAGATGGGTGGCATGGACTTCAGTCTGTGATTCAACAGAGACCAAGATTCAATCACAGAATGAAGTCTGTGCCACGCTGGTCTAGCGCTGCAACTCAGCCAGCAGCTTCTTATTCAGTTCAGGATCAATCGTCTCAAGCAGGCGGCTTTGCGCCAGCGCCGACTCGCGATCGCCTATTTCAAGATAGGCGAGGCCGAGGTTGTAATAGGCTTCGGGTTGGTCCGGCCGCAAACGGACGGCTTGCCGGTAAGCATCGATGGCTTCACTAAAATGCGCCCCGAAAAAATAAGCATCGCCCATCTTGTTGTAGGTGTCGGCGGACGTAGGCTTCAGTTGCAGCGCTCGCTTGTAGGCGCGAATCGCTTCATCGTTCCGGCCCTGTTTCACTTTGCAATAACCAATCTGGATCCACGTTTCAGGCCGGCGAGGATTACGATTGGCGGCGGTTTCGAAATAGTTGAGCGCGCTGTCATAATTTCCCAGCCACAACGAATCGATTCCGCCGCGATACCACAACTCGGCGAGCAACTCGGGCTGTGTTACTGACTTGTTCTTCGCCGCGATCTGATCGAAGGAGATTAGCGATCCTTTGGTTAG
>DATHHW010000152.1:0-25109 GCA_035317005.1 Pyrinomonadaceae bacterium
ATACCCGTGGCGCTCACGGCGACTGCGTTGAGAGGACCTGCGGGCGACGGTCGCGGAGTGGTGCTCGTGATCGAAGACCTTTCGGAATTGCTGGCCGCACAACGCGCCGCCGCCTGGAGCGAAGTGGCGCGACGGATCGCGCATGAGATAAAGAATCCGTTGACACCGATTCAGCTTTCGGCAGAACGGATCGCGCGTAACTTCCGCGTGCGCATCAACGGGTCAGAACCGGGAGCGGACCGGGGTCCCCACGCGGGCAGCCCGCGTGGGGTGGTGGATGCGACCGGGTACAACAACTCAAGTGAGATGTCCGAGTCAGCCTCAACCAATGGCGATAATGGCTTCGCCCTCACTGAGGAGAATCGCGAAGAACTGACGCGAGTGGTTGAGGAATGTACTACCTCAATCACACGGGAAGTGGCCGGCTTGAAAGCCCTGGTGGACGAGTTCTCTCGTTTTGCGCGGATGCCCACGCCGCGAATGGAGCCCGGTGATCTGAATGAAGTCATTACCCAGACCGTGCAGCTTTACGCCGACCGTTTGGATGGCGTCGAACTGCAGTTGCTCCTGGCGGAACAGTTACCGCCGGCGATGCTGGACACGGAACAACTGAAGCGAGTGTTCGTGAATTTGACCGACAATGCGCTGGAGGCGCTGGCCGACATGCCGGATGAGCGTGGCCTGACGATCAAGACCAGACATGACTCGGCCCGTGATCTATTGGTAGCCACAGTCGAAGATACGGGTGAAGGAATTCCTGCCGGAGATTTCAAGCGACTGTTCCAACCTTATTTTTCGACGCGCGGACGGGGCACCGGGCTGGGTCTGGCCATCGTCGCGCGCATCATCACCGAGCATGGCGGTCGGGTTTATGCCGAAGCCAACGTGCCGCACGGCGCGAGATTTGTAATTGAACTGCCCGTTAGTGGTCAATAGGTCATATAGGACCTATTCGACCTATTACTCTCCAATGTCTGAATCGATCTTAATAGTTGACGACGAGCGCGGCATTCGCGAAACCTTGAGTGCCGTCCTGCGCGACGAGGGTTTCAACGCCGATGCAGTCGCGACCGGGGAAGACTGTCTGAAGGCGATTGCCCGCCGCGGCTATGGCTGTGTGTTGCTCGATGTGTGGTTGCCGGGAATCAACGGGCTGGAAACTCTGAGTCAGATGCGCGAGCTGAACTGCGACGCCGCCGTGGTGATCATCTCGGGTCATGGCAACGTCGAAACCGCGGTGCGCGCCACAAAACTCGGCGCTTTCGACTTTATTGAGAAGCCGCTGTCGATCGAGAAGACCGTGCTCACCGTTAGGAACGCTCTGCGGCAAAGACAACTCGAGCGGGCCAATGAAGAGATGTCCGCCGAGTTGAAGGCCGAGTATGAAATGGTCGGCGAGTCGGTCGCGATGCGCGCGCTGCGCCAGCAGATCACCGTGGTGGCTCCGACTGACGGCCGTGTTTTGATCTCGGGAGAATCGGGCGCCGGAAAGGAACTTGTCGCGCGCGCAATTCATGCGCAGTCTCGTCGTGCTGCCGCTCCTTTTATTGAGGTGAACTCGGCCGCAATCCCCGAAGAACTGATCGAGTCGGAACTCTTCGGTCACGTAAAAGGCTCATTCACGGGCGCGACCGCGGCGAAGAAAGGCAAGTTCGAGATTGCCGACGGGGCAACGTTGTTCCTTGACGAAGTGTCGGACATGAGCGCGAACGTGCAAGCGAAAGTCCTGCGCGTGCTGGAAGAGCAACGCTTTGAACCGGTCGGCAGTAACACGCCGGTCAGTGTGGATGTGCGCGTGATCGCAGCGACCAACAAACGCTTGGACGAAGAGATCGAGAAGGGAACTTTCCGCAGCGATCTTTTCTTCCGGCTGAACGTAATTCCGTTCGAAGTGCCGCCGCTGCGCGAGCGTTTGGAAGACGTGCCTTTGCTCATCGATCACTTCAATCAACGCTTCGCGAAAGCCCACGGCAAAAAGCCGAAGCGGTTCGACGCCAAAGCAATTGAAGCGATGCAGAGACACTCCTGGCCGGGCAATGTACGCGAGTTGAGAAACACGGTCGAACGCGTAATGATCATGCACCAGAGTCACCGCGTCGGCGTTAAGGATTTGCCGGCATTCGGCGACGCAGAACCGCCGGCGTCGTCTTATCGTTTTCCATCCTTCAAAGAAGCCAGCGATGCCTATCATCGCGAATTCATCCAGCGCAAGCTCGACGAAGCCGGCGGCAACGTTTCGCGCGCGGCTGAGTTGATGGGCATCGATCGCAGTCATTTGTACCGGCGGATGCGGGCGTTGGGGCTTAGCGCGAGGGGGTAAATGAGGATGCTATAGGTTTGCTAAGTTTTAGAATTGCTTGCCGTGTTACAGCTTAGGCGTCAAATGAATTTGTCTTGACAGACTGAGTGTCGTCAGTAAGATCAATGTGCGACTGATAGGGCTTCCTTTTAGAAGCCCGGATGGCCATTGGCCAATCAGCCGCCTTTTTCTTTTGGGAATGATTTGCACTCGCAATTAAAGTCGGAAACTGCCCATGTGCTACAATCCGCTTGAGGGTGACAATGGTCGCGAACTTAGAAGCAACAATCGACGATCTGTACGCACTGCCGGGTGAGCAGAAGGCTGAAATCGTCGACGGAGAGATGGTGCTTATGTCTCCCACTGGAGCCGCTCCAAGTTACGCCGCCAGCGAGATCTTTGTCAGCCTGCGAGCGTATTCGCGCCGGACGAAGAAGGGCTTGGCCTTTACTGACAATGCCGCGTTTAGAGTCGACTTGCCAAATCGCAAATCGTTCAGTCCCAATGCTGGGTTTTACCTGGGCAAGTGGACGGGGATGAAGTTCTTTGATGGTGCGCCGGTTTTTGCGGTGGAAGTGCGGAGTGAAGGAGATTACGGCCCCTCAGCCGAACAAGCGATCGCCCGCAAGCGTATTGATTATTTTGCCGCGGGCACGTTGGTGGTATGGGATGTGGATTTGCTCGGCGACGAGGTCGTCAAATCATATAGCGCCAACGATCCTAACAGTTCGAGCATCTATCGGCGTGGTGATTTAGCCACCGCCGAGCTGGCAGTGCCCGGATGGTCGATTGCAGTTGACGATCTCTTCGTAGATTGATTTCCCGCCGTTAAGCGGCGGTTGGCTTTTATTAGTAAGAGGCAATAATGGATTACACAACCAGGGAATTACTGAAGCGTTACGCCAAGCTGGCGACGGGGCAGCCGTTCGCCCCTGTCTTGCTGAATATTTTGGTGACCTCCGTATGCGACATGCGTTGCACGCATTGTTTCTTCACGGACGAGCTTGATGACCGGCCGCGCAAGAAACTCCAGATGAAGGCGCACGAGATCGATCGAATTGCGGAAACTCTCGGTGGAAATCTCGGCGTGCTGATACTCGCAGGTGGCGAACCATTCACTCGCAAGGACCTCCCCGAGATCGTCAGCTCGTTCTATCGGCACAACAATCTCGAATCGGTTTACCTGATGTCGAACGGACAGATTCAGAAGCGGATCTTTCCCGATGTGACCCGCATCCTGGAGGAGTGCCCGAATCTTAACGTCACGGTCGCGATGGGCATCGACGGTTTGCCGGATCAGCACGACAAGATTCGACAGAAGCCCGGGTCCTGGAACATCGCCATCGAGACGGCGCGCGAACTAAAGGCAATGAAAAAGCAGTACCCGCGTCTGGATCTGCAAACGTGCACCTGCTTCATGCATTCGAATCAGGACACGATCTTTGAGTGGTACGATTTTCTGAAGCACGATCTAAGACCGGACAAAGTTAACTTTAATTACATTCGGCCGCCGTCAGCCGATCCAATCGAGTTGGACATCGATCATACCCGCTATGCCAAACTCGCCCAGATGATCGATGACGATTCGCGTCATGCAGCGATCAAAAACAATTACGGTGGGAATGCCGGCTATTTCAAAGCAGCGATCGATATCTACATGCACGGGCTGATCACGAAGACGCAGGAAACCCAACAGGCGCAGTTGACCTGTTATGCGGGCACCGCCGGCGCGGTGATTTACGACGAAGGCACTTTGTCGTCATGCGAGAACCTGGCGCCCATTGGAAACCTGCGCGATCACGACTGGAACTTCCAGGGCATCTGGTTATCCGAGGCGATGAAAGCTCGCCGGAAGCAGGCGGCCGATGGCTGCTTCTGCACTCACGAATCGAATTGCTATTACCCGTCGCTGCCTTTCAACCCGAAGCACTTGATTCAAATCAAGAAGCTCGAGCGCGAAATGAAGAAGGCGCGAAAAGAGCTTGACCGGGCTCAGCCGGCCCCGGACGGCGTCAGGGTTGGGGTATAGCTGTGAGAAGGTCACCCCGTGAAGCCGGCTCAAGGTTCGATGTCAGATAACAAACCGAAAATCCTGATCATCTCTTCCGATACCGGCGGGGGCCATCGCTCGGCGGCGGCAGCAATCGTGGCTGGAATACAGAGTATCGTCGAGGGCGACTCTTACGCGATTCGCGTCGTGCGAGCGGTTGAAGAATCACATCACATCACCGCGAAGATGGTCGCACTTTATAACTGGGTGCTGCGCAACAGACAGCACTGGATGAAATATCTTTACTGGGCCGTGAACCGTTTTCGTCCCGAAACCCGTGAGTTCTTTCATTCGCGCTGCATCGGCTTTGTCCGGGAACTCTTCGAACGCTGGTGCCCGCATATCGTTGTCAGCGTGCATCCGTTGACGCAACACCTTTTCGCGCGCGTGCTGAAGGAATTGGGTCTGGCCGATCGAATCCCACTGGTTACCGTGGTGACGGATCCCTACTATGGTTTTTGGAAGGGTTGGGCCTGCGATGACGTGCGGCTCTACCTCTGCGCGACTGAGGAGGCCCGCCGGCAGTTGATCGACTATGGCATTGCGCCAGAGCGGATCAAGATCTCCGGCATGCCGGTGCATCCGAAGTTTTCCTTTCCGGGCGATCAGGCGGCCCAACTCGCGCGCACCGCGCTTGGTCTGGATGCCGACAAGTTCACCGTCTTCGTCAACGCCGGCTGGGAAGGCGGCGGCAACATTCCGCATATTTTTCGAGAGTTAGTGCGCGGCGAATTGGACATGCAGGCGATCTTTCTCGCCGGCAAGAACGAGGCCTTGAGAAGCGAGGTCGAAACCCTCGCTGCCGAAGCGAAGTTTCCGATCAAAGTGATCGGCTACTCTGACGAAGTGGAAAAACTGCTGGGCGCCGCCAACGTAATGATTTCGAAGCTGGGCGGTTTGAGCACCTTTGAAGCGTTGAGTTGCCGGGTGCCAATCATCGCGGACGGCACTACCCAACCGATGCCGCAGGAAGCAAGCACGGTCAACTTGATCGTCAAGAGCGGCGCGGCTGTTCTGTTGCAGCGCGCGTCGGATGTGGTGCCCGTGGTGCGTCGCATGATTGACGATTCGAAGCACTACGCAGCCATGCGCGCGGCAACCATCAGCCTGGCCATTCCCAACGCCACCAGGCGCATCGTCGAAGAGATCACCGCGCTGATTCCATCTCCGCCGAACGCCGAACAAAACCTGCCTGCCCCGGAGCAACTGGTCGAGACTGCGCCGGCTTGAAACTGGGGGCATTCTGTCCCGCCAGTTTCATTAGCACCCTCGCTTTAGCCCGGTGAATCTGTGTATCCGACATAAGCGGTTTAAACGGTTTCCCTCCGAGGCCAATTACTAATCGCCGGGCTAAAGCCACGGTGCTAATGAGAAAGGCCGTCTAAATTCAAACTGCCAACCAGCACCCTTGGCTTGCCCGTCTTGACTGTCGCCCTCGCTTCGCGTTCTAATCCCCGTTTTATCCCAGCTCTTACTTCCGAGCAGAGTTTTGCGGCAGGGCATGTAGCCGGTCGCACAGGAGATTGCAAAGAGTGAGCCTCTTACTCGAAGGAAAGCGGGCCTTTATAACCGGTGGCACGCGCGGCATCGGGGCCGCGCTTTGCGAAGTATTCGCGCGCGAAGGCGCCGACGTGGCCTTCAATTATAATTCACGCGACGATCTGGCGGACGAAGTGCGGCAGAAAATCGAAGCGCATGGGCGCCGGGCCCGCTCGTTCAAAGTGTCCGTGACCGATCGTTTCGGCATGAAACATCTGACCAGGGAACTGGTCACTGAATGGGGCGGCATCGATATCCTGGTAAACAACGCGGCCATCAATCGCGGCGACAATTTCGCTACCACAACCGACCGCGCCTGGGATGAAGTGATTGGCGTTAATGTCGGCAGCCTGTTTGCGGTAACCAAGCCGATGTACAAACAGATGATCCGGCAGCGCAAAGGAAAGATCCTGAATATCACTTCGATCGGCGCCATGCGCGCGCTCCCGACCGCGGTGCACTATGCAACTTCCAAAGCCGCGATGATTGGCTTCACCAAATGTTTGTCGCGAGAGGCGGGAACCTTCGGCGTGAGTGTGAACGCGATTGCCGCGGGAATCTTCGACACCGATCTGGCGCAACAACTACCTGAGAGGCTTTTACAGATGCATGACTTCTGGGCCTCGAGTGGCCGCCTCGGTCGTCCCGCGGAATTGGCGGAGTACGCAGCGTTCATGGTCAGCGATCGCAACTCGTTCATGACTGGCGAAGTCGTGATTGTTGACGGCGGGGCGATTACTTGAAGAAATAAGGATTCGGGCTGTGAAGGAATTCAGGCCAGTCGGTCAGCAGGGCGGCGACCAGGATCACTGATAAGCAAAGGTAAGCTGACCAGAAAAGCCAGAACAAAAAGGCCGTTCTGGTCTCTTCTCGCGACATCCGCGGAGCCTCACTCTGATTTTGGTTTCTCGATCTCATCCAGTCTCTTCTCCAAAGCCCGGATTCGTTTCGGAAGGTCTCCCAATTTCTTGAAGACCGCGATCGCTCGCCAGAAAGCGCTCACTTCAAATGCCGGAGTGCCGACCAGAACTTCGCCGGCCGCGACATCGTTCGGCACGCCGCTTTGTGGATAAAGGACCGCATCGTCGCCAACTGTGATATGGCCCCCGATGCCCACCTGTCCGGTGAGAATAACGCGATCACCCACGCGCGAGCTGCCGGCCATTCCAACCTGCGCACATAGTAAAGCATCTTCGCCGACAGTGCACGAGTGCCCGATCTGAATCAGATTGTCGAGCTTGGCCCCGCGCTTGATGCGTGTCTCTCCGGTCGAAGCCCGATCGATGGTCGTGCCGGCGCCAATCTCGACGTCGTCTTCAATCACTACGCGGCCCGTCTGCGGGATTTTCACCCAACGGCGTTCTTCGTCTTTAGCAAAGCCAAAACCGTCGCTGCCGATGACCGCGTTGTTGTGAACAATCACGCGCCGGCCTACGACGGAGTTCTCGCGGATCGCCACGCCGGAATGAATCACTGAATCACTTCCAATAGTTACGTTGTTGGCGATGGTGACGTTGGGATGGATCTGGACTCGATCTCCAATAATTGCGTCCGGCCCAACTACGACGTGGGCGCCAATGAAGACATCGTGAGCAACATTTGCCGTTGGATCGATGACCGCTGAAGGATGAATTGTTTGTATGAACGCCGGCGTAGGATGAAAAAGAACCAACGCACGCGTGAAAGCGAGATAGGGATCCTTGGCGCGCAAAACGGCAATGTCTGTGCGGGGGACTTCCGTATCTTCGCCGACGTAGATCGCCGAAGCGCCGGTTGTGTTCACGCGCGAGGTATAGCGTGGGTTGGACAGAAACGTTACCTGGGCCGGTTGGGCCTGATCGAGTCCGGCGGCTCCTTCTATTTCTATGTCGGCGTCGCTTGCGTTACAACGCGCGCCGGTTTGGGCAGCGAGTTCGGAAAGTTTCATGTGGGTTAGTTTAGAACCTGTGCCGGATTCAAGGCAGGCTAAGCCGCCGACTCAACTGCGCTCTCCCAGCCCGGAAACACCAATACTGCCGGATGACACTTGAGAGCTCGAGCGAGGACCTTTGCTCGCTCCACGCTCAAACCGACCCGATCGTTCTCAATGGCGGAGATCGTTGTTTGCGGAATTCCCGTGAGTTCTGCAAGCTGCTTTTGATTCAGCCCTTGCAACTCACGAATGATGCGCACCGACTCGCCGACTGATACCTCAATGCGCTTTTTTGCCGGACGAAACTCCTTCATACTCTATCGCCTCCGATAATCGTGCGCTGTAATTGAAACTACCTCAAATGTTTGATGCGCAGGTACGGTTCGGTAAATGATTCGATATTGCAGCCCAAGTCGCGAAGAACGATGTCCCTTCCCCTGGCCGGCCAGGGATTCGTCGTGGAATCCCTTGATTCTCCTCAGTCCAACTGGATCCGAAATCGTCGCGATGTCCTTCCACTTCTCGTAGCGCTTCAATATCTCTTGAGGTATTCCATCGAGTTGCTTGTCCACTCGGCGGTGCTCCTCAATACGCCATATGCGGCATTCTGGCTATGCCAAAGATGGTCTGTCAAGCAGATCGAATTGTTTGCGGCGTGCTCACTAACAGGACGGAACCAAACTACTCTACATCATGCTCACCGGATCGATCTCAACGGTGACCGAGCGTAAATCATTCCCGGCCTTTTCCAGGTTTTGCAGCGCTGCGTCGATCACAGCACGCATTTGCTTTCGGCTGCGCGACTTTATCAGCAACTGGACGCGATGCTCTCCGCGCAGGCGCGCCAACGGCGCAGGGGCGGGGCCGAGTATGCGACAAGCGTGATCGCGGTTCGCTTCAACCAATGCCTGACGTAGCTGTTGCGCGATGGTTCTCGCTCGCGCCGGATCCTTATGTCGAATCAGCAGTAAAGCAAGCGCGACGAACGGTGGATAGCCGTGATTGCGCCGATGGCGAATCTCTTCATCATAGAATCCGCGATAGTCCTGGGCGCAGGCATGTCGCAGGGCGTAATGATGCGGATGATAGGTTTGAATCAGAACGCGCCCCGGCAGATCGCCACGTCCGGCGCGTCCGGCAACCTGCGTGATTAGTTGGAAGGTCCGTTCAGCGGCGCGAAAGTCCGGCAAAGCCAACCCTGCATCGACTGAGACTACGCCAACCAGGGTCACGTTCGGAAAGTCATGACCCTTCGCCAGCATCTGCGTGCCGACCAGCAAATCCAGTTCGCCCTTATCAAAGTCAATCAGAGTTTTTTCGAACTGGTGTCGGCGTGATTTGGTGTCGCGATCGATTCGCCCTATGCGCATGGTGGGAAAACGCTTCCGCAGAAGTTCCTCAATCTGCTCGGTGCCCTCCCCGACGTAATAAATGTACCTGCTGGCACAAGCCGGACACTGCGACGGCGCCCGCTGATGATGATTGCAGTAGTGGCAAACCAGGGTGCGATCAGTTTGATGATAGGTGAGCGTGACGTCGCAATTCGGACAGTTGATCGACTCGCCACACGAGCGACAAAGAATAAAGCTTGAATAGCCACGACGATTCAAGAGGATGATCGTCTGCTCACCGCGCGCGTGAGTCGCGGCGATCTCTCTCAGTAATTCCTCCGAAAAGACCGCCGGCTTCTTGCGACGGGCAAAGACCTCACGCATGTCAATCATCTCAGCTCGGGCCATGGGACGATTCGCGACGCGCTCGGGCAAATACAGATATTCGTACTTGCCGGTTTGGGCGTTATGAAACGATTCCAGTGAAGGGGTGGCCGAACCCAGCACCACGACCGCGGACTCTTTCTGCGCCCGCACGATTGCGGTATCGCGGGCGTGATAGAAAGGAGATTCCTCCTGCCGGTAAGAAGAATCCTGCTCTTCGTCAACGACGATGATGCCGAGATTCTGGACCGGCGCGAACACGGCCGAGCGTGTGCCCAGCACGACGCGCGCTTCGCCGCTGCGCAGACGCGACCATTCATCGAAGCGCTCACCCTTGGATAGCGAAGAATGAAAAATCGCGATGCGCCCGCCAAAGTGAGCGCGCAAACGTCGCGATAGGATCGGCGTCAAAGCAATCTCAGGAACCAGCATCATCGCGCCGCGACCGAGGTCGAGCGCCGCTTGCATGGAGCGAATGTAAACTTCGGTTTTGCCACTGCCGGTGACGCCATGCAGCAACAACGTCGCGAAAACTTTTTCGCCTAATCGTCTTTCAATCGATCTCAGGGCGTCATTTTGGGCATTGGTCAGCTTGAATACTTCCGTGTCCGGTAGTTCTGCTCGCGACAAGGGATCGCGCCGCACATCTTCTTCAAACTCCTGAACGACGCCTCTCTTTACCAGAGTACGGACGACGGACTCGCTCACGTCGGCAGCTTTAATCAAATCGCTAACCGCCATCGCACTTTGATGGGCGCGAAGAACTTCTATCGAGCGTTGCTGTGCTTGCGTTACCCGTTTGTTGTCCGAGTCACCTTCAGAGTTGATGAGGCGAACGGCCTTGCGTCGTTTGGCTCGGGTTACGGTTGAGCGGGTGCGATAAGAGCGGTCAATCAAGGCGTCCGCCTCGAGTTCTCGCAGCCACTGTGGAGTTTTCGCGGCGCCGATTCGTAAGCAAAAGGCGTTCAACTCGAATTCACCTTCGGTTGCGAGAAGTCTTAGCGCGCTGGTTCTGACTTTTGCGGCGCTGCCTATTTCGAGATCCGAAAGCGCCTCGCGTCCAAGCGCCGTGATCGCAATTATCTGTTCGACGGTGGCGTTAATTCCGGCGGGGAGCGCCGCGCGCATTACTTCGCCCCACGGCGCGGCATAGTAATCCGCGACCCAACGCGTGATCTCCAGCACCTCAGAGGTCAGTGGCGGATCGACGTCGAGCAACTCCTGAATTTCCTTAAGCTCTGACTCAACCAGACTGGTACCGGCGCGCAGGCGTTGAAGCAGCGCCACGATATAGCCAGTTAGAGGTTTGGCGCCGAGCTGCGCCACGACGCGCGAGCCCACGCGGGCGACCTGCCGGATGGACTGCGGCAGCCGATAGGTGAAGGTCTTGCTGAGATGGACCGGAAACGCCACCTGAGCGTACAGCGGAACAGTTTGATTCGAAGTTGGGACAGCAGGTGTCATCAATGAAGCGTGATTTGGTTCGCGAGCGAAGGTTAGCGCGAACCGCCGCACGATAAAAGTCGAAGGCCAGGATTACTGAGTTCGAGGTGGAAGATTGTCGAGATAATCCCGGACTTTCTTCAAGTCTTCCCAGGTCTCTCGCTTCTTTGACGGGTCGCGCAGCAAATAGGCCGGGTGGAACGTCGGCATCACTTTGATGCCGCGAAAGTCCTGAAACTTTCCGCGCACGCGGGTAATGCCTTCGCGTACTTCCAGCAGATTCCGCAGCGCGGTATTTCCCATCACGACGATTACGTCGGGTTGCACGGCAGCGATCTCGCGAAATAGAAAGGGCCGGCAGATTGCAGCTTCTTCGAGAGTCGGCTGGCGATTGCCCGGCGGGCGACAGCGATTGACGTTGCCGATCAGAACGTCTTCGCGTTTCATGCCGATCGCTTCAATGATCTTGGTAAGCAGTTGTCCGGCGCGACCGACAAACGGTTTGCCCTGCGCGTCTTCATCGGCGCCCGGGGCTTCTCCCACAAACATCAAACGAGCCTTGTGATTTCCAAAAGTGTTGACGACCTGTGTGCGTCCTTCGCACAAACCGCATCGGGTGCAATCGCCGATATCGCGCCACACGTCCTCCAGGCGTTCCGTGGATTGGAATTGGGGCGCAGCCAGTTCGCCGAAAAGGGAAGCCGCAGGTGGCAGATGCGACACACCCGGCACTTTCATTGCTGACTGACGGAGTTCTGATCCGGATGGCGCCCTGCGCGTTGAATATACCACCGGCGAGGAGGCAGACGTTGGCCCGGACGGTTCCGTGGCTACGGGTTCGCTTGATAATGCGATTGTCTCAACGCCAAGCTCGGCGAAATACTGTGTGTACTCACGCGACTGTTTCAATAATTCGAGCAGTTCGTTCGTGGTTGGATCAGCTTTCATCAGTTTCAAGCACTCTCGATAGCAGCGGCCTTGTTGGTTGCACTCGCGAGGCGTAACTTTACCACTTCATCCAGAATGCGATGCGCGGTTTCAAGCTTGGACATCAGCGGCAGCTCGATAGGCTGCGGGTCGTCGCGAAGCAGAATGACCACTGCGTTGTTCTCGGAATCAAAGCCAGAGTCCTCGCGGGAGACGTCGTTGGCGATAATTGCATCCAGACCCTTGGCGACCAGTTTTGCCCGCGCGTGTTTCAGCAAATCGTCTGTCTCCGCCGCGAAGCCGATCAGTAGCTGGCCATTGGTTCGCCCCTGCGCAACTTCGCCCAGGATGTCGGCCGTGCGCTCGAGTTTCAATTCCATCTCTGCTTCCGACTTTTTGATCTTGGACGCGGCTCTCTCCTTAGTTCGATAATCAGATACTGCCGCGGCGGCCATGAAGATCGACGCCGCGCCCGCTTCATGGTTGACTGCCATGCGCATGTCTTCAGCGGAGCTAACGCGGACCACGCGGACGCCGCCAGGCGGGTCAACGCTGGTTACGCCGGCGACGATCGTAACCTCGGCGCCTCTGTCGCGCGCGGCTTCAGCGAGAGCAAACCCCATCCTTCCTGACGAACGATTTGAAATGAAGCGAACCGGATCGATGGGTTCGCGCGTGGCCCCGGCCGTGATCAGAAAGTGCTCACCCTTCAGATCCTCGGGTCGGCTTCCGGTTTGCGCTCTCCGGTCAACGCTCCCGCCCATCTTCGGCGACTCCTTTGTTCCCGGGTGTCTTAGCAAGTCTAGCGCGGCTGACACAATCATTTCGGGCTGGTTGAGCCTCCCGGGTCCAAATGTGCCGCAGGCCATCTCGCCTTCGTCAGGGTCGATGAGATGGACTCCGTCATCGCGCAGCCTTTGCAAATTTCGCTGGGTTGCCGGGTGTTCCCACATCACCGTATTCATCGCGGGCGCTATCAGAACGGGCGCGGTACACGCGAGGTAGGTCGAGCTAAGAAAGTCATCGGCAACTCCGTTGGCGAGTTTGGCCAGCGTGTTCGCCGTCGCCGGCGCGATAATGAACAAATCTATTGTCTGGGAAAAAGTAATGTGGGCGATCGGGTCGGGATTGTCTGGTGCGTAATCGTCAACGAGCACGTAGGATCCTGAGAGTGCGCGAAAGGTGAGGGGCTGAATGAACTCGCAGGCGTGCTTCGTCATGGTGACACGTACTTCGCACCCTGCGCGCTGCAAACCGCGCAACACTTCGATGGCTTTATATGCGGCGATCCCGCCGGTGATGCCGAGCGCTACACGCCGTCCTGAGAATTCTGGCTCCGCCTGCTTGTCACTCATCTTGAAATTGAAATGTAACACCGCTGAATTATGGGTGCAATCTGGCGAGATCGGGCTGGGAGTACAATCTCGACCCATTACAACTGGCCCGCAATCGCCTTAGTGAGATAAAGTAATCCGTCGAACTGGTTCAATGCGACTGGCGGCCGGATGAACCCAGACCATACTGAGGTATGTTCCATGTCTAAACTAATTAGTTTGCGGCGTCTTTTCATCTCGCTTTCGATCCTATCGCTGCTGAGTGGGGCGGCGATTGCCCAGCGTTCGAGCCCGTCCGAAAGTGGCGGCTCGGGCTCGGAGTTTGGGCCAGTCATGCGCGCTTATCTGGGATATCTCAGCAACGAGCAGGAGGTCGTCGACGATCGAGCCAGCCGCCGAGAAATTACGTCTACCTACTATCGTCGGAATTTGAGTCGGATTCGCGCGCTGCGACAAATGGCGACTCAATTGGTGCGACAGAGTGGCAACGACTATGTCCCGGAGCTCGAAGCGGTGACCCAGGACGAGCTTGGCACTCTGTTCGAGATACCTCCTAAGGCTGCCACCTTTCGGGCCAACGAAATAGTCGCCAACAAATTCAGGTTCCTGGCGGCCGTTCACACGGGAGAGGTCTTCTATCTCTTTGCTCGTCTGGATCCTTATGAGCAGGCGGAGCTGATTCAGCGGCAGAAAAAAGATCCCGTCGCTCTTTCGGCCGGTTCGGGAGTTGGAGGGGCGAACGGCCAGCGTGTGGGACAGACCACCTCACGGCCCCGGCGGGCCGCTCCGAAGTAGTAATCACGTTCGTGTGTTCCAAACGTCGACCAGTTGGCCTTTCCTCTTTGTTTGTAGTAGCTTCAAGCCCAGCCCCTGGATGGTCGGGCGGACTCAGAAAACACAAATTCTTGACAGCATTTGGGAAAAAAGCCCTTTACAGCGACCCGACCGCGTGTTATCTTCCCCGAAAGCTAGCTAACACTGTGGCTTTGGTCTTTGGGATCAAGGGTTTAATGTTGACATAAGGCCGGAGTTCGAGTAAAAAAGGCAAGGCTAGATATGCCTTAACTAGTCCGGTACGCTTTCTTTTTGGTGTCTCGCGCGTGCGAGGTTGTTGAGTCGAGACGGAATAGTAGTTTCCGTCTGCTGCGAAACTTATTAGTAATCTTAGCGCGCTTCCACAAAACTTGTTCACTTGTACGGGAGGAAATGATGATTAGCAGAACTTGGAGCCGTAAGTCCATCGCATTCTTTGCCGCGGTTGCCGTGTTAAGCGTTTATTCAATGGTGGCACTGGCAACGCCGGGGCAGAAAGCAGCGTCGGGCGAGCTTTCGGTTTCCGGGCAAGTCACCGTTAACGGTCAGGCCGCTATTTCGGGTGCCACTGTTTTCTCTGACAGCGTAATTGCAACAGGCGCGAATAGTAGCGCAACCATTAGCCTTGGAAAGCTTGGACGTGTCGAGTTGTTCCCGAACACGAGCCTCAAACTGAGTTTTGGTGCGGCGAATATCTCAGCTTCGCTGGAGGCGGGCCGAGTTCAGGTTGCGACGCTGGCGGGTACCGCGGCGATCGTTACCGCGAAGGACGGCGCCGCAGTGGCCGACGCTCAACAGGCGGCTACGTTTATGGTCGACGTCGAATGCGGCAACATGATCGTCGCTTCTCAGGGCGGACTTGTTGAGTTGCGCGCGGCAGGAAACACAAAGGCGGTTGCGGCCGGAACTTCGGAATCAGCCGGCACTCCGCAGCCAGGAACTCGCTGCACGCGTCTGACTAAAGCGGATAGCTTCGGTAAGCTGAGCGGTGGTGCTTTGGCTGCTCTGTTACTCGCGGCGGGCGGTGCTGTTGCAGCGGCAATTTTCGCGACAACGCATAACAACGATCTGAACTTTGGTGGCACAGTTACCGTAGTCAGTCCGACCAAATAACCAAAGCCCAATTTATCTAATGGCGCGCAGGTCGCCTGGCATTTGAGTACAATTTTGCGGGTCACGCGTCAATGACGCGCGTGACCCGTAAATTTTGGTCTACGGACAGGATCCCAATCGGGTAAGAGCAAGCGAATGCACATTGCCGTCATTGGCTCCGGTTATGTGGGCCTTGTTACTGGAGCATGCTTTGCCGAGTTCGGCGTTGATGTTACTTGCGTCGACGTGGATGCCGAGAAAATAACCCAACTCAGTCTCGGCAAGTCAATAATTTACGAACCAGGCCTTGATCAGCTCGTCAAAAAGAATCTGCAGGCCGGACGGCTTCGCTTCACGACCGACAGCCAATCAGCGATTGAACAATCCCTGGTGATCTTCCTCGCGGTCGGCACTCCACCTGCAGCCGACGGTTCAGCCGATCTTTCCTATGTCGAAGACGCCGCGCGAAAAATCGCGGAACACATGGACAGCTACAAAGTTGTGGCAACCAAGTCCACCGTCCCGGTGGGAACCGGCAAGCGTCTGGCGTCTCTGATCCGCAACCATCAACCGAAACCCGTCGAATTCAGCGTGGTCTCAAATCCGGAATTTTTGCGCGAGGGTGCTGCCATCAGTGACTTCATGCGCCCCGATCGCGTTGTGATTGGTAGTGGCGATCAGGACGCGATCGCCATAATGCGTGATCTCTACCGCCCGCTCTACCTGATCGAAACTCCCTTTGTGATTACTTCGCTTGAAGGGGCGGAACTGATTAAGTACGCTGCCAATGCTTTTCTCGCGACGAAGATCTCTTTCATTAACGAGATTGCCAATCTCTGCGAGAAGGTGGGTTGTGACGTTCACGAAGTCGCGCGGGCGATTGGAATGGATCGTCGAATCGGCGGCAAGTTTCTCCACGCCGGACCTGGGTTCGGGGGCTCCTGTTTTCCCAAAGACATCCGCGCGCTCTCTGCGATTGCGCGTCAGTTCTCGTCTCCAACTCGAATAGTTGATGCAGTGATTGAGGTCAATTATCAGCAACGACTCTCGATGGTGCCAAAAATCGAAAGTCTGGCGGAAGGTTTGAGCGGAAAGAGAATTGCCGTGCTAGGCCTGGCCTTCAAGCCCGAAACCGATGACATGCGAGATGCACCATCGGTTGAAATAGTGCGCGGTTTGCTCGAGCGCGGCGCGATTGTGAGTGCGTATGATCCAGTAGCGGCGAAGGAAGCACGCAAGTTCTTACCAGAAATCGAATATGCGAATGATGAGTATGAGGCGGCTACCGGCGCTGAGGTGCTTGTCTTTATGACGGAGTGGAACCAATTCCGCGCTTTGGATATGGAGCGCATTCGTGGGCTGATGAAGGTTCCCAGGATTGCCGACCTGCGTAATATTTATGAGCCGTCGGACATGCGCGAAATGGGCTTTCAATATGTTGGTGTAGGACGATAAAGGGACGATGTCACTGTCCGGAATAGCTTTGATTACAGGAGGCGCGGGCTTCAGCGGGTCTCACCTTGCGGCTGCCCTCGTCTCCGCCGGCGCTCGCGTTCGCATTATCGACGACCTCTCAACCGGGTATCGCGAGAATGTTGCCGAAATTGGCGGCGATATTGATTTCATTCAAGCGAGTCTCACGGATCACCAGGCATTGAGTCGTGCGCTCCAGGATGTCGAGTTGGTGTTCCACGAAGCCGCGATTCCTTCCGTCCCCCGCTCAGTAGAGAAGCCGACAGAAACGCACGAAGCCAGCGTCAACGCTACCTTTTCATTGTTGCTTGCTGCCCGGGATCAAAAGGTTCGTCGCCTGGTCTATGCCGCTTCGAGCTCGGCCTATGGTGATCAGCCCGAGCTGCCCAAGCGTGAGAACATGCGGCCAGATCCGTTGTCGCCTTACGCGGTCGCTAAATTGGTGGGAGAGTACTACTGCCAGGTGTTCAGTCGAGTGTACGGGCTCGAGACTGTCTCGCTGCGCTACTTTAATGTATTCGGTCCGCGGCAGGATCCAGGCTCGCAATACTCCGGAGTCATCTCCCGATTTATCGATGCCCTCCTGAACGGGAAACAGGCAACCATCTATGGAGACGGTGAGCAGTCTCGCGACTTTACCTACATCTCAAATGTAGTGGCCGCGAATCTGAGTGCTGCCGAATCTGCCTCGGCAGTCGGGCAGGTAATCAATATCGCCAACGGGGAGCGCGTGACGATCAATGAAGTGTTTGAGACGGTCAAGAAGCTGACAGGTCACCCGGATGTGCAGGCTGAGTATGCCCCACTCCGAACCGGAGACGTCCGCGATAGCCTGGCAGATCTAAGCCTCGCGCGCTCGCTGCTGGCATACGATCCGCAAGTTGCCCTCGAGGAAGGACTGCGCTTGACGATTGACTGGTGGACCAGCAGTCGCTTCAGCAAAGCAGCCAGTTGATGGCATTTACTTCGCTTAGAAGCAGAAGAAGAAGAAGACAGAAGATGTCCTGGCTAATTAAAGTCGGAAAATAAGAGCCTCGTAAGTTGTTGATTCTTCGTCCCGCCTAGTGATCGGCCTCCAACTAAAGTCGGAAAATGAACCTCTGCGCTAAGCCCCACTTGTGCCGATCGGGCGGAATTAAAGTCGGAAAATAGCTTGTTCGCTTCCCATCGTGGCTTAAATCCCATTATGTGGCTTAAATCCCATTATTATGAGATTTCGTCGAGGAAATCCCCCACGATTGCCCAAAAGCATTTTCTGTGCCGTACGACAGAATGGTGGTCGGCCTTTTCGAACCACTGCTTTTGTTCGGATATTACCTTCGGTGTAGGCCAAGGAGTTTGAAAGCGAGTTGTCCAAAGGTTAGAGTGGGCGTTATCTTTCTTGGAAGCGCACGTCGCCCACCGAGGGTTTCAGACCGACGCAGTTGTGAAATCTCACCTGGATCATTTGCCTCCTAGTGGAGGAACGAACCATCTCTTGAAAGGGCTGGCTTGTTGACCGAACAAACCGTTGCGCCGACAACGGGATCGGTGTACTCTCGGTCGCACAGCAGTAATAACGTGCGACTCACCGCGCCGGCAGTTCTAAAAAGTCTCACGTAAGCAATTACGAATCCTGCCCGCGCGGGGCCGCTCAGCCACAGGAGGCACCCGATGTTCTCTCGAATTCGCTTCTTCCTGATTCTTACCGGACTTCTGATTGGTTTGTGCGCAAGTGAGCAAGGTGGTGTCTTGCAGACCAGACTATCGCTTTCACAATGCGGCGACATGTACGCGCCTCCCTTCGCCCGAGCAAGTGACGCTGGACCTCGGAAGTGTGGGGTACCCGCGCCACGCAGTTACGGACCACGACACAAAGGGCTGGGTTTTGAGATTCTAGATTCTGAATCGAAAGCGTGCTTTGTACCTGATCAAGAATACAAACTTCTCGATGAAATCATCGATGCCGTGATGAAAAGCGTTAAGTATGATCCGATGCTAATAGATAAGCAGGCTAGGCTCGACCAGGCTCAACAAATTAGCAAGACGATCAGCAATACTCTAACGGGGCGTGGATTTGCACTCTACATACCGACTGAAGCCTTAAGCGATGCTCTCATCGATAGGAATCTTCCCGGACAATCCGAACGCCACATCTTCGATTGCGATACCGGGAGTCTCATTTTTTAACCGTTGCCGAAAATCTTGGCGCTCCGGTATCGATGGTCGATATCACTTTGCCCAGTGGAAACGGGCATAACTACGTCCGATGGCAAATTGACGATCACACCTCGTTAGATTGGGATTTGAATGGCCAGTCTGAGTGCCGTACGCCTGGCAACCTTGCCAGTTACGAAGGACGTAGCATGACTCGGCAGGAGACCCTTGGCTATGCTTTGACTCTTCGCGCAAGCCAGTGGGAATCTCGTGGGCTTTGGGATTCCGCTGTCTCTGACTATCGCCATGCTATGAAGCTCTACCCACAAGCTCCCGTGTCGTATAACAACTTCGCCTGGATGATTGCGACAAAAGAAGTGAGCGATAGAAAGACACTCCAGGCTGACGCGGTCGCTGCTGCGAACCACGCTGTGACAATCGCACGAAAGGCTAATTACTTGGACACACTGGCCTGTGTATATGCGCTTAGCGGTGACTTTCAACATGCAATTGTTTACCAGAGCGAGGCAGTTGCTAAAGACCAGCGTAATAGTGCTTTCCAGGAAAGACTGGCTCTATTTAGGAGTCAAAAAGATTGCACCGGCGCGAAATGATCCTTTCTTGCTTCGCGCACAAGAGACTCGTTGGGTTAACCATGAGAGGCGGAAAATTCATTGGCGGAAGCGAGATGTTAAAGAGATTCTTTGCAATATTAATCATCGGGCTGTTGGTTTCCTCGGCAATTTCCCAGTCAAGAGTTTCCAGGCAGGTGGTTTCGGAAAAACGACTGGCCAGATTTCTTACCTTTTCGAAAGTGCCGGGAAGTACGGTAGTAAGTCCTGACGGAAGACACTTGGCTTATATAGCCAACGCGAGAGGTCGGTACAGTGTGATCATCGATGGCAAAGAACAGAGTCAATACGATGAGATTGTAGATAGCGCTCCCGTCTTCAGTCCGGACGGTCAACACGTGGCTTATGTCGCTGGGCGTAATGGAAAGCAGTTTGTGGTCGTGGATGGTAGGGAAGGCCAGCCATATGACGGAGTGGCGAGGGGTGCGCCAATCTTCAGCCCGGATGGTCTGCGAACGGGCTACGGAGTTCAGACGGGAAGACAGCAAAGAGTCGTGGTTGACGGAGAAGAGGGTCGTGTATTTGAGGGCATCTTGAATGGTAGCCCTGTATTCAGCAACGACGGGAAACATGTCGCGTATGGCGCAAAAATGGCGGACAAGTGGGTGGTTGTTCTGGATGGCCGCGAAGGAAAGTCCTACGACGGAATCGCCGAGAGTCTCGTGTTCAGCCCAGACAGCCGACGTATTGCCTATACGGTGGGTGTGAATCAGAGGTTTATGGTTGTAGTCGACGGAAAGGAACAACGGACATACGAGGGTGTTGGCGCGATCATCTTTAGCTCCAATAGCCAGCACGTCGCCTACCCTGCCTCTGTGGGTAAGAAAGATTTCGTAGTCGTGGATGGTAAGGAGGGGAAGTACTACGACAGCATTGTAGACAATACTCTTGCTTTTAGTCCGGATGGTAAGAGAGTCGTGTTTGGGGGCAGACGGGGCGAAAAGGTGTTCATTGTCGTTGACGGGCGAGAGGGTGAAGAGTTCGACGAGATTCTGGAAGGGTCGCCCGTTTTCAACCCTAACTCCCAACACGTAGCCTGCGGCGTTAAAGAGGGCAACAGCTGGCTTGTGGTAACAGATGGAAAGCGAGGTAAATCGTATGCATCGGTTGGATCAAATACGATTGTTTATAGTCCTGATGGCAATCGGCTCGCTTATCTTGTCGAAACAGATACCGGATGGCGTTTAGTTGTCAACGAAGTAGAAGGCAAATCATATGAGACCATGATTCTGGTTCCCGTCTTTAGTCCGGATAGCAAACACATAGCTTACGGTGCTCGAAAGGGACAAGACCGCTTCGTCGTTGTAGATGGGATTGAAGGAAAAGCCTTCGACAGCATTTGGCCGAACCGGCTTTTCTTCGAGAGCCCTAATCAATTCCGATATACGGGAGCCGTTGGTGACACCGTCTATTTGGTGACGGAAAAACTGACTGTCGAGTAAAGCTTTATGAATTTCCAAATTGCTGTGATCGATTCGCAAATACTTTCAACGCCGGCGGACTCGGGGTGAGCGATGCACGTCCGTGCTAACAATGCTCGTCGGTCGTCATTCGCGGGAAAAATACGCGCGCAGATGGTGATGTTGTTTTGTCTCGCGATGTTAGGCTTGTCCAGCGTAACATCTTCGCCTCAATCAAATAGCTCACCGCCGAACCCGGCAATTGCGAGCGCCCAGAAGCTATTGGAAGGACTTCAGCTAAAGGCCTATTCGCAAATTGGTAGCTTACCTAAACAATATAGCGAAAAAGAGCTGGAGATAACTCGCCGCCGAAGTGACGAACGACTCCTCGAAGCCATGTCAAAGTTTCCCGGGGCCACGAAGAACGACATCGATAAAGCTCGAAGAGATCTTGCCATAGCCAGACAATCTCTTGGTCGCCCACCCCTGCCCACCAAATACGAGGATCGCTTTGCGTACGAGATGATGCTCATCATCGCCAATCAAATCGAGGTGAAAGTCGCCGAATTCCGCCGGTCACATCCGCAATTGCCAAGTCCGGTCCCTTCGAGATCCCAAATTGTCTTCGGCACTTTACCGTCAGGCAATGTTGAAGCGGTTACGTACCTGGTTAATCCCGTCGAAAAGGACAAGTCTAAACGGGTCTTCCTGGTCACTTTTGAGAGCGGACTCATGCCATTCGCTGAAATTCTGAGTGACATTATGGTGCGGGCACTGCCGCAATCGGATGCACAAGGAAATTTTCTAACTCTTAATACGGATAGAACGGCGGTCGAAAAACGACTTGATCTAAATCCTGATATCACCCGTGACTTTTATGATGCTGTGACCGCTTATGTGCTAAAGGGCGGCCCTTACTTGTCAGCAACCTACGAAACTAGAGAGTTGGCCGAGCCCTACGCAAGCTTCTCAGCCCTTCTCTATCGGTCGACCTTGGTCTTTGCCATGGGTCATGAGTACGGACACGTGATCTTCAGTCAGAAAGACTTGACGATTGATCCGCACTGGCCTAAGGGATGGCATCAAGAGTTCTTCGCCGATGGTTGGGGCGTCACGTTATCGCTCATGGCAGCAGGATCCCACACTAACCTTGAATTGACTGTTTTGGGCGCGAGGTTTCTCTTCTTGTGTTTTGACCTTATTGAAAGAGGGATTTCGATGATCCAAACTGGAGAGGATATCTACCGAGCACAAACGGATCATCCGCCGGCTAATCGACGCGCCGAACGAATCGCTCGGTATGTGCTGGCGTCTCTCCGTGACTTCTGGAATGTTGAACCGGAATCTTTGAACGATTTTAACGACTTAATTGACGGGTCGGAAAACCTAGATACCATCGCAGGTATTCTATGGGATCGAATCAAGCCTAAGTTGTTAAAGCTTCACAATGACGGTGCACGGATCGCACCTTCTTGGAATGCCTTGTCGCTTCCACAAAACTAGGCCGAGTCAATGTGGACCCAAAGGTCTTTACGAAGAAGATCATGTGAAATCTTTCTATGGTCATTGTCATAAGAGATGGGGTATTACTCTAGCCATTCGAATGATCTTAATAAACCACGCTTGAACAGGGGAGGCTGCATGGCTCGCAAAATAGGCTCTCACTCTACGGCTACTCAAATCACAAAGCGGACATCTGGGCGGACTAGGCGTTCATTTCGAATATTGGCTATTGGCGCGTTGGCGCTTTCAATACTGAGTCAAACATCCTGGTTCGTCTTGGCCGGGCGAACAGTTCCAGCGGGAAAGAGACAACTACAAGCGGAACTTACGTTACTCAACGAAAAGGTAGATCAACTGCGTGTCGATTGTGCGACGGACCCAACCTACAAATACTTCGAAGCCATACAACGCACTGCATATCAGTCGAGCCCTATCACTCGCGAGATGTGGCAGAACGTTGAAGCACTGAAGAGAAGTCTCAAGGAAAACGACAAAGAACTTAGACAGAGACCTAACTCTTTAGGTTCAGGGTCACCCGTAACGGACAAGGATTCTGATCGAATTACAAATGCCGTTCTATCTCAGAAGCTGCCTACTTGCTATGAGAATCCTCTTATCTATTACATGCTTAACGAGTACGTTAAGCGGATAGAGCTTGCGAGGAAACAACTCGGTTTCTCTTTAAATCTTCCGCCCAAATTCGGTTCACTGCCTACGGCCGATATAAATGCCTATACATATCCTGCAACGACCGTCAGAGACAGTGTAATCGCTTTCAATACGCAGTTGTTCATGTTTGCTTACCAGATGACAAAGGTCACCATGCCAACCATATCGGTAAGTAATGACACAAGAACGAAAAGAGTTGAAGTTGACTTGTCCTTGGACGGTGCCAAGCGTTCTATCGAACGGAATGGCGATCTAAAAACGAATTTTGCGATGGCCCTTTTGGAGTTTCTACTTCTCGTCGATCCGTCCACCGAGCCACTTGACCAAGCTTATGACGCAGTGCTGATCAATTTCACCGAAGGAATGGAGATGTTTGCTGTGGCACATGAATACGGTCATGTGATCAAAGCACATTCCATCGTTCGGACAAAACAGATGCAACTTTTTTCGGAAGAAGTCACCGACACGCCTGCCAGTGCAACAGTGGTCCTGCGCTCCTGGCAGCAGGAATTGGAAGCGGACCAAGTCGGACTGCAACTCGTTATTCAAGCATTAAGGCACCCTGCGGATGGTGATCCCGTTACGAACAAACGCTGGCTGTACTCCGTATATGGCGCACTCTTCTTCTTCAAATGTATGGACATGATTGACAACGCCAAATACATACGAGACCAAGGGCAGGCCATGCCTCTGCGATCGCCCGCAGAGGAAGAATATATACGAGCAGTAGCGGACGGACGCGTAACTGCCGACCAGCATAAGAAGTACGATAGCCTTAAGTTGGAGGATCACCCGCCAGCGTGGCTCCGCTTAGAGCGAGTTAGGAAGGCTTTGGATGATTATTTGAAACGAGAGAGCATCGACCAAGAAACCAAAGACTTTTCGCGGATCGGGATGGGCTTAATTTCGAACATCGATGTTCTTTGGGAGTCGTGCTTACCTCGGCTTCCTGTCATCATTCAAGCCGTCCGCCAACAGCGGATGAAGAAGGGACGCTAATAGTGTTGAACGAAAAGACGTACTAATTTGGACTCAGTTACAAGATCTACTAGCTCATATGGAGGGAATTGTGAAAATGAGAAACATAGTGAAGGGGTTGTCGACTTGGACCATTATTATTTCGTTGGTCCTTCTCCTAGCTCCAACTGATACACATGCCGCATCTTACTCAGAAGAAACAAAGAAGGCATTAATTGGCGCCTTTAACAAGAAGGAGTTTCCAGGTTACACGTTTCGCGGAACACCTGTTGGAACCTTTGGGGTCGGTACAATCTATGAGGATGATCCAGCTGTTGCGATTGAGAGCCGGTGGTTACTTGGGCGTCCTGATACTTGGTACGAAGACTCCGTGAGTAAGGAAGACAGAGACAAGTGGACGAAACGTATCATTGTGGACGGGGACTTTGGATCGGTGACTCTTACGACAGACAAGACAAAAAAGATTAATGTCGGCGCGATCCTCCCCAACATCCTTCAAGTGATAGGTATAAACGCGAACGTCGATTTGACCAGAAACGTGAAGGTCACGCTATCGGCAGATCGAGCTACCAGCCGAAAGATTGACTGGACTGCGTTCAAGGAGGCCATTAAGGCCAACGTCATACGAAAGTCGGTTGCGGAAGTCATCAGTTCGAAAAATTTCGTAATGTGCGCCGCGGATATCGTTCTCACCGGTTACACCATCAACATCAACGCAACGCGAAACACCGCGCTAAATGCGCAACTTGACGGTAAGACGAAACTGACCGAGAAACTAGGTGAAGGCGTAGGTTTCAAGGTTGGAGTAAGCAGTACAGGCACGGGAACGTACGCGGTTAAGGCCGCCGACCCTGTTGTAGCTGCAGTATTGTTTAAGGCTCCACCGCAAGGTGTTGGCCTTAACGCGATGAACAATCCTGCGGCGGACAATGTTGACCTTTGGCCGGTGATTGACATGAGCAAGCCGATTCAGGAATTCGAAAAGATCGCGGTTAAGCCGTGATTCATACTTTGCATTACGCACCATCGGATCAGTTAGACTCAGCGGCGCGGATGTTGTTAGCAAATTAAAATGTCCGGTTTTAATAGCAAGTGAAGTGTCCGATTTAGTTTTTCCTCATAAAACCGTTTATCGCTTAGTAGTGACTGTGGAACTGTGGGAAAGTCAGGCCGCTTTTTGGCGTGACTTTTCCA
>DATHHW010000153.1:0-7763 GCA_035317005.1 Pyrinomonadaceae bacterium
GGTTTCCGTCTTCCAGCACCAGCGCGCAACCCAGGCCGGCCGCTTTCATTTTCTTGATCACCTCGACCGCGGAGGTCTCAGGTGAGACGCCGAGAAACTCCTGCTCGAGCTCCCTGATATCATTCTCCATGACGGAACTCGCCATGCCTTCCTGCTCGGCTTCGGGGTCGATTTTGAGCAGAGAGGTCACGCACTCTTCACAGCGGTCGGCGCCTTCGACGTTGTCATAGCCACAGGAGGGACAAATCATTGTCGATTTCCAATTGTTGATTGCCGATTTGAGATTGCTTGTATTGCCTTGGCCATTTCAAACCCGAAACCCAAACGCCAGGTTAAGATTCTGGTTTCAATCGGCAATCGGCAATCAAAAATCGGCAATGCCTTATTCCACCGTCCACATATCGCCGCTGTAAATCAGTTTCTCCAAAGTGCCGGGTCCGGACTTGGCAATTGCAGTTTCGATCTGATCAGACAGCATCTGATCGTAGCTGGGCCGCTCAACCGCGCGAAAGATGCCGACGGGCTGGGGAAAGTCCGGTTGTTCCATACGCGCCAGCATAAAAGCGACGGAAGGATCCTCGAGATGAATGTCGTGAACCAACAGGTCGGCTTCGGTGATGCCATTCTCGCCAATGATGACAACTTCGGGATGCGCCCCATTCATGCGAATCCCCTGGTTTCGGTCCTTGCCAAAGATCATCGGCTTGCCATGTTCGAGGTAGAGCACCTTATCCTGGCGCACGCTGCGTTCGGCAAAATAATCGAAGGCGTGGTCGTTGAAGATGTTGCAGTTTTGATAGACCTCGAGGAACGACACGCCCGTGTGCCGCGCAGCCGATTCGACCATCACGCCCAGGTGCTTTACGTCAATGTCGATGGAGCGCGCGACAAATGTGGCTTCACTCGCGATCGCCAGCGACAGGGGATTAATCGGATAGTCGATCACGCCCATCGGCGTTGACTTGGTGCGCTGGCCAAACACGCTGGTCGGGCTGTACTGGCCTTTGGTCAATCCATAGATGCGGTTATTGAACAGAATGTAGTTGATGTCCAGGTTGCGCCGCAGCACGTGCATGAAATGATTGCCGCCGATCGACAGCGCGTCGCCGTCGCCGGTGATCACCCACACGCTTAAGTCGGGGTTAGCGGATTTGATTCCCGTCGCAATCGCCGGCGCCCGCCCGTGAATGCTGTGAAAACCGTAGGTGTTCATGTAATACGGAAAGCGGGAAGAGCAGCCGATGCCGGAAACGAAAACCATCTTCTCGCGCGGGATGCCGAGTTCCGGCATGACCTTTTGCACGTTGTTCAGGATGGCGTAGTCGCCACAGCCCGGACACCAGCGCACTTCCTGATTCGAGACGAAGTCTTTCTTCGTCAACTGTCCCGGCGGCGGGGCCGCGCCGAAAACTGTCGCGCCGCCTTCGCTCTCTGCCGAAACGCTCGCGTCGACGTGCGCCTGGTTTCCGTTGCCGCTTGAACCATTACCTTGTGTGCTCATAATTGCTCCTGGACCCCAACTATCATGATGTGAAAATTTCGGCGACCTTAATCTGAAAACCCGGCACGACTTCAGCGCCGTCAAGAGTGTCGTTCACAGTAAGCGTTACGATGTCCGTGAGCGATCGATAGACCGTTACGGTATGCAGCTTCGGACTCACAACCCAAACCATCCGCGCACCCGCTTCCAACCATTCGGCTACCTTCTCTTCGACACTGGTTACTCTGTCGCTCGGACTCAAAACTTCAACGGCCAGATCGGGAGCACCAGAGCTATAACCAGTCAGTCTGCCAGTCTCTAGCACGCGCTCTTTTCGCATAAACGCAACGTCCGGAGCCCGAACCGTATCAGGATTCGACTCGAGCTTGAAACCAGTTTCCGCCGCGAATACAACGCCCAAATCGTTAGTCTTTACATGTTGGTATAGCGGGCCGGCCAACTTCATTGCAATCTCGCCGTGTTCAAATCCGGGAGGAGGGGACATGCGGAGTTCTCCCTTCACAAGTTCATAGCAATGGCCATCGTCCGGCATCTCCAGCAGCTCATCGGCGGTTATGGGTTTTGTAAGAGTGGCGCTCATATGTTTTCGCGCTGCGCGCTCAATGCGGGCAAGATGCCCGCGCTCCGTTTAGAGATACTCCTCTACTTTGCGGACAATCTCGCGAATCTGGAACGGCCGGCCTTTCACTTTCGAAAAGGGAATTGCAGGAACCATGTACTTAGCTCGAATCATCGTGGCGAGTTGGCCGAGATTCATCTCCGGGATAATAACGGTTTCAAATCCTGAAAGGACTTCACCCAGGTTCTTGGGGAAAGGATTCAAGTGGCGCAGATGCGCGCTGGAAACGGACTTGCCCTCGTTTTGCATCTTCTCGACTGCTGAAGTGATCGATCCGTACGTCGATCCCCAACCGAGGACCAGCACCTTCCCGGTCTTTTCGCCAAAGACTTCCACGGACGGAATATCAGCAACCGCGCGGTCGACCTTTTCCTGACGCAGCAGCACCATCAAATGGTGGTTCTCCGGATCATAGTTGACGTTGCCGGTGATGTGCTGCTTCTCAATGCCGCCGATACGATGCTCCAGTCCCGGCGTTCCGGGCAGCGCCCACGGCCGCGCGAGCGTTGCCTCGTCGCGCGCATAAGGCATGAAGTTAGTCGGATCGCTGACGAACTGGACGTCGATTTTCGGAAGCTTATCAATGTCAGGCACTCTCCACGGCTCGGCGCCGTTGGCGAGATAACCGTCCGAGAGATAGAAGACGGGCACCATGTATTTGAAGGCCAGTCGCACTGCCTCGATCGCCATGTCGAAGCAATCGGCGGGCGTCGACGGAGCTATGACGATCGCCGGGCACTCGCCGTTGCGTCCCCAAACGGCCTGAAACAGATCGGCTTGTTCAGTCTTGGTCGGTAGACCGGTCGAAGGTCCGCCGCGCTGTACGTTGATAATCACCAGAGGCAGTTCAGTCATCACCGCCAGACCAATCGCTTCCTGTTTGAGAGCGACGCCCGGTCCGGAGGTCCCGGTCAGTCCGATGTGGCCGGCAAAGCTGGCGCCGATAGCGGCGCACACGGCCGCGATCTCGTCTTCGGCCTGAAAAGTTTTGACGCCATAGTTTTTGTGACGCGCCAGTTCGTGCAGGATGTCGGACGCCGGCGTGATGGGATACGAACCATAAAAAAGCGGCCGCCCCGCCAACTGCGATGCCGTCACAAATCCGATGGCGGTGGCTTCGTTCCCGGTGATCTTGCGATAACGCCCCGGTGCGATAACGGCCTTCTTAACGGTGTAATGCGTCGTGAAGACTTCGGTAGTCTCGGCAAAGTTGTAACCGGTCTTCAAGGCAACTTCATTCGCCTTGACCAGTTCGGGGTTCTTTTTGAACTTGTCGTTGATCCAGTTCAGAGTTGAATCGAGAGGGCGATCGTAGAGCCAGTACAAAACGCCCAGAGCAAAAAAGTTCTTGCTGCGATCGATCTCTTTGCGTGAAAGCTGCACGTTGCCCTTCAGGGCATTCCGGTTGAGTGTCGAAATCGGCAGTTGATGCACGCGATAACCGACGAGCGATCCGTCATCGAGCGGGTTCGATTGGTAAGCGGCGTGCTCCAGATTCTCTTTCGTAAACTCGTCGGTATTGATGATCAGAGTGCCGCCTTCTTCCAGGTCCGGAAGATTTACCTTCAGCGCCGCCGGGTTCATCGCCACCAGCACGTTCGGTTGATCGCCGGGCGTGCGAATGTCGTGATTGGAAAAGTTCAACTGGAATCCACTGACTCCCGGTAGACTGCCGGCTGGGGCGCGAATCTCGGCCGGGAAATCCGGCAAGGTCGAGATGTCATTGCCCATGATCGCCGAGGTGTTCGTAAATTGCGTGCCGGTTAACTGCATGCCGTCGCCAGAGTCTCCGGCGAAGCGAATGGTGACCGTGTCCAGCTCTTCAAGATGTTTGTCGATGGTTTCGACCGGTGGTTCTATGACTGCGCTCATAATTATTTGTTCATGCCTCTTCCGCGAGTTAATCGCCAACTGCCCATTTCCGATTGCCGATGTCGATTCTATGCCGGCGGTCTTTCAATCGGAAATCGCCAATCAAGAATCGATTTCAAATCTCAAATCTCAAATCTGAAATCTCAAATTTCAGATCGGAAATTTCAATCGTCATCCGCCGTCCACAGTGTCCATCACCTGCTTAGGCAGCGGCGGCAGATTCATAGTTTCCTTTGGATAGCACTCTGCCAGATAGGTGATGATGTCAAAAACTGAAATCGATCCCACCAACTCACCTTGCTTCACCAGCGGAATGTTTCGAAAGCTCTTCTCATTCATCAGACGCACTGCATCGCCGATCGTTGCCTCTGATGAAAGCGTCTCGACTGCCGGCTGCATCCATTGACTGATGGGTGACTCTAAATCCACCTCTTCACCCAGAATCTTCGTGAGCAGATCTCGCTCGGTAAAAATGCCGGCCACGCGGCCATCGTCGGAAATGATCACACATCCGCCCTCGTCGTTCTTCATCGCCTCAATGGCTTGCGACAGCGGCGTGAAGGGCGAGACGACGACGTAATCGTCAGTTGGCAAAACGCTTACGCGCTGGTCACAGGCATTTGGCAGTCGATCCATTTGATTGTCTTCAGGGGCCCAGCAGTTCCGCGAACGAGTCCTATCTTAACTCAATCAACCTACGAGCGAGAATGGAGGCTGAGTTTATCACACCGCTGCGAGTTTCCATGTGACCAGCGACTCCTAACAGCCAACGCTATCTTTGAAGGATTTCGAGCACCGGTTGAATCAGAGCTTCGGCGATCCTGCGGTTGCCTTCCTCGGTCAGATGCATGCCGTCCCAGCAGAGCGCTCTATCCTGCAAATCGACCGCGCGGCCCAGGTTAAGGTAACGAAGATGTGCCTGACCCTCAAAGCGTTGTTTGAGCATGGCCTCCAACGCTCGTTGTTGCTCGACGTGCTTATCGCTGATGTAAGGTTCGGTTACAACCAGGACTCGTTTGCCGTGTTTGAGCGCCGAATCGGTTACGTCGTAAATCTGTTGGCAATAGAACTGCCACTCTGCGGGACAGGCGCCCTCCGATATGGTCGCCGCAGTCTGGCCGGAATCAGTGAGCGGCCCCAACTGCTTTTGCAACGACTTCGATCTTTGCTTACTGGTCTCTGAGTCATTCCGGCCGGGAGGAGCAAACACAATTGGTTCACTTTCTTTGCCGGGTCGCCTTCTCCAGGCACTGATTCGATCCATGGTCAAAGTGGGTAGGAGCGGGAGATAACCTGTCCAGATAAAAACTGGGGATCGGTGCCGAAAGACCAGGCGATTTTCGCTGGTATCGTTGTATCCGCTGTAGAGGACGACTGCGTCATAATCAAGATAATCGTAATCCTTCAGCGTGTATTTGAATGAATAAGCTCCCTCATTATTGAAAGCCAGATTCAAGACCTTGATCGACGGGCCTCCGGGCGGTTGCGAACGCTTGGCTAATCGCTGCTGCAACTGACTTGGGAAGTCCTGTCCAACGCTGAGGCCAAACCCCCACGCCGTGCTGCCGCCCAAGACTACTATCCGTTTCTCCCCAGGCTGCTTTTGGCCGACGGCCGGTCCTCGGTATCCCCAGAGGTTTATGCCGTGCTTACGATGAAGATAAAGATCAGCGCCCAACAGAACCGAAACGACTACTGCGGTGGAAACAACCGTGGTCGCTGCTTTCAGGGCGATGCGCCTCGGTCGTCCCTTCGGCGAAGCCGCGGCACTCACGACCGGGGTTCGATCCGAGCCTGTGGTCGTCCGGCGCTTTGCCGATGATCGCTTTAGAATGCGATTCATTCTGCCGAAAGAGAAGGTTGAACTGATTCGATCCTCGTGAAGGCTAGTGTCCGACCATTTCAATCGCCATTACGGTAAGGTCATCTGACCTTGGTCGCGTCAATGAAAACTCACTGACATCTTCCAGCAGCCTCTTGACCAATGCGACTGCCGGAAGCTTCTGGCATTCGCCAAGAAGCGCCGGCAGCCGGTCGTCGCCATATTCACAGTCGTTGTGGTTGCGAGCTTCTGACAAACCGTCGGTGTAAAGCAACAACCGATCACCCTTGCCGAGTTTGATCTGCGTCGATGAGTAACGCTCCTGGCAGAACATTCCGATCGGCAAACCCGTGGCGGCTATTGCGGACACACTCCCGTCATGAAGAATCAATGGCGCCACGTGACCTGCGTTGCAAATCTCCATCTCGCCGTTAGTGGCGGCTTTACCACAGACGAGCGTCGCGTAGTAGGGTCGCATCGTGCTTTCGGCAAAAAGTTGATTGGCGCGTTCAACCAGTTCGCTCACACCCAAACCTGCGCCAATCAAACTGCGAAAGATGGCGTGCAAGCGACTCATCAACAACGAAGCAGCCACACCCTTTCCCGAGACATCACCGATTAGAAAATAGAGTTCGCCGTTGTCCAGGCTTACCAGGTCGCAGTAATCGCCGCTGACCGGTCCGGCCGGCTCGTAATGATATGAGACTTCCCAACCATTAAACTTCAGGTTCTGTTTCGGCAGGAGTTCACCCTGAATCAGCCAGGCACGATCGAGATCTTTTTCCAGTTCGCTCAGTTGTTCGGGCGTGAAGCAGGAAAGACAGGTTTTAGCCAGCGGATCGAGATTCATCGCGGCCTGGCCGATTAGGTCGTGGCACACCTGGCAAACACCGTAACCTTCATGGCTCAGGCTCTCGATCGCCGCTTTGACTTCGCGCAAAAGTCCGCTCAGTTGAAATGTGTCCGCGGAACCATTGGCGCTGGCTTCGAGACGTTCTCTCCAGTTGATGAGTTCAGTGCGGAGATCAGGAGTTGTGGCTTGGATGGCGGCGCTCATTCTTTTCCCCCTCGGATAATCGACCAGTTGGTCTGACACGAACCTTAAGTGATGGAGACACAAACCAGCTATTAGTCATACGCTCTAGTCGCTCGCACAGTTCGCGAAAGTGGGAATTATTTTAGCTCGCAAACTGCCACAAAATCTATCCGCTTTTGGCGATCTAATTTCAGCCCAAGAGCTGGCCGGGGAGTGAATTGCTTTGACGTGACGGGGAGGATAGACTTTACTCGCGATTTGGACCGCATAAGTCATGTTTTCCACTAACCCGCAATACCAACCTTTCAGGAGGATCGAATGGGTAAATTTGCTTTCCGCATCCTGGTCAGTTTCACGCTGGTAACGGTTTTCTCGGCCACGGCATTGGCGCAGGACACGCATAGCGTTTGGTCGAAGAAACCGCTCCTGGTGAAGGACGGTCAAACCAACGTCGAATACAATACCTTCGTCAAAGGCAACGCGGCATTTGCCTGGACGGAGTCCACCGTCAGGGCGTATGCGCATGCCAGAGCTGTAATAACGTCGAACTTGAGATACGAATTCACATTAGTCAGAACCACCGGGAGCACTGCCGATGGCATTGACGGATTGTGGGATGTCAGACGGAACGGAGTGCTGGTCTGTAACAACTGCGTCGGCAAAGCCTACATGCTAAGTCCGTCGATGATACCACCAGGCAATTACTTCAAGATCTACGTCGGAACCCCATCCGCGTATGCCGAGAAGTGGTTGTACAGCGGGGACCGCACAGATAGATTTGATTTCTAGCGGACTGCTGAAAAACTAGTTTGGGAGAGTCGTCTTTTTTGGAGTGCGGCGAGTTGTCGCCGCTTTCTTGTGGCCGGCTTAATAAATCCCTGGCATTTGCTGTTAGTGCACTGGAGCAAAAGCG
>DATHHW010000154.1:0-39399 GCA_035317005.1 Pyrinomonadaceae bacterium
TCCGGCGCCAGCTCCGTCGACGGCGAACGTTGCGCTCTTAAGACAATTTGGCGGCTGCGGCGACACCGATAATAACGCCGCCGATTTCATTACCGGTGGACCCACGCCGCGGAACGAATTTACAACCCCGCAAGCGTGCACGCCGGTGTCCGCGACGAATGCCATTCAGTTTGAAGTCGGTCACGTAGACGCACTCGAGGGGCAGGGAAGCGTTGAGGTCTTCGTCACGCGTTCAGGCAGCACCGCGACAGCCGCGACTGTTCAGTACGGGACAGTCAGCAATCAACCAAACAGGCAGGCTGGTAAAGCTACCGACCGCGCGGACTATACAACTGCGCTCGGTACGTTGCGATTTGCGCCGGGAGATACACGCAAGAGCTTTCGCATAGTGATCACTGACGATGCTTACCTTGACGGGGTTCAGACCCTGGTCGTGCGTCTTGGAAGCCCAACCGGGCCGGTCGCTCTCGGTGCACGCAGCACCATGACAGTGGGAATTTTGGACAATGACAGTTTGGTCTCGGGCCCAAATCCGATCGACTCGACCAACTTCTTTGTCACCCAGCAATACGCAGACTTCCTGGGGCGCGACCCGGATGTTTCCGGTCTGAACTTCTGGACGAATCAAATCGACAGTTGCGGTACTGATACGCAGTGCACGGCGGTCAAACGTATTAACGTCTCAGCAGCGTTCTATCTTTCGATCGAGTTCCAGGAGACTGGCTTTCTCGTCTACCGTCTCTTCAAAGCCTCTTATCCGGACAACGTGTCGCGGCCTCGCGGCTTCCCCTCTTATCGCGAGTTTTTCCATGACACACAGGACATCGGACGCGGTGTGGTTGTCGGCGTGGGCAATTGGCAGGCTCAGCTCGACACCAATAAGCAGGTTGCGGCCAACGAGTTTGTTGAGCGGTCCGAATTCAAACTTCGCTATCCCGCAAACCTGACGGCCACGCAGTACGTCGACGCGCTTAACACGAACACCGGCGGCGCACTGTCAGTTGCTGAGCGCGACGCGCTCGTCACCGGACTACAGAATGCGACCGAGACGCGGGCTACGGTGTTGCGAAAGATCGCCGATGATTCGGATTTTCGTGCTGCGCAGTTCAATCGAGCGTTCGTGTTGATGGAGTATTTCGGATATACGCGGCGCCACCCGACAGCAGCGCCGGACACCGACTTTAGCGGCTATGACTTCTGGCTCGGCAAGCTTAACCAGTTCAACGGCAACTTTGTCCAGGCCGAGATGGTCAAGGCATTCATTACCTCATCCGAATACCGAACGCGGTTTGGAACTCAATAGGACGGCGTACAATCTCGATCTGATCGCAGAGCAGACCAAAGCAGCTACCAATCGGGGAACATAGGGCGATCCCAGGAGCCTTGAATCTATCTTGGACGACCGTTGCGTAAGGTATTTCCGGCAGGCAAAATCCGGACTGCTTCGGCTGGTAGTTGAATTGGAACGAAGTACTTCGACGGGTAAAGATAGTCCTCGCCGGTTTCATCGATAACGCGAATGAAATCATTAGCGGCTGCGCGCTCGTCGGGCAACATCGCGTAAACCTTCCGCACCTCGAGAGACTCGGGATAACCGCCGTTATCAGTGCACAAAACGTAAGAATCGACTGAAGCTGGTGAGTCCATATTCCCTAGTCCAGGTACTCCTTAATCTTCAATTTCTTGCGCCGTATTCCATGTGCCTCATACCAGTGGGGCTCGACGGGCTGAATTGTACCATCTCCAAAGCGAACGTTCGCAATGCCTTTGAGTTTGCGCCAACGTCCGGGGCCGAAAGCCTTGCGCAAGCGAACTATCTCGCGTATCTGGGGCCTACGGCGATTATTTCGATCCGTTCGATCGTGCCAGTCACTGCAAAGTCTTCGCCGGTTCGGAGTTTCATTTGGAGCTTGAGGAATATTAACAGCAGTGTCTAGTAATGCTTCTTGCGGCTCCGCGCTGCGGACAAATGACAATAGCCAACAATTCAGGGGTAGGATCGGTGTTCCCCAACGCTCGGCTGCTGATACGGCTGCATTGTTATAGAATAGCTCTCGGGAAAACTGTCCCGTTACCAAAATCAAACTTGCCACAAACCCGTCTGAGGCGGTGTTCTTACCAGTGAAAGCAATGAGCGAACAAGCACAAGCCTTGATCGACTCCACGCCAAACCAAATCGCTAACGCGGGCGCTTCGATCAGTTTCGACGAAGCCTTCACGCTCCACCACCGCGCCGTTTTTCGGGCGGCGTGCGCCCTGGTGCGCGATTCTGCGCTGGCCGAAGACGTTACGCAGGAAGTGTTTCTCAGACTCTATCGCAACTTTGACTCGGCGCGCCGCGGCGAGCTCTTGCGCCCCTGGTTATTGCGCGTAACGATCAATCTGGCACGAAACACTATCCGCGGACAGAACCGCTCGATCAATCGCGACACCGCTTATCAGAAGGATTCGCATGGGGCGGGTTGGCTTGCTCCCGAACAAGACTATCAGCGCCGGATGGACCTGGAACAAGCGCGCCGCGCGTTGGATAAGATAAAGGAGCCAATGCGAAGCTGTCTCCTGCTCAAGCAGCAGGGTCTTTCGTATCGCGAGATTGCCGAAACCTTATCGGTGAGAGAGACCAGCGTTGGCAGCCTGGTCGCCAGAGGGCGCAAAGAGTTTGCGAGAGTGTACGGAAAGATCGGAGGAAGCCGATGAAGGAATGTTTAGATGAAGCGACCCTCCAGGGTTATTTTGATGGCGAACTTCCGGGTGCAGCGGCTGAGCGGGCGGCGGCTCATTTGGCCGCGTGTGTGACTTGCGCCGAAGCAGCGCGCGAAATGCAAAGCGAAATGTCTTTGCTTTCCACTGCTCTCCAAACGGAGTTTGACGTCGGCGTTCCCACCGAACGTCTTCGCCGCCGGATCGAAGGCGCTATCGCCGAATCGCAAGTTGAGAAGGCTGCTCTCCGTTACTCTGCTTCGTCTTCGGATCGCTCGTGGTTGCGTTCGGTGGGTGATTTGCTTTCGCCACGTGCATTGGGTTACGCCGCTCTGGCAGCCATAGTCGCTGTGACTTTCTCTTTGGGTGTTATCTATTTGAAGCGTGGACGGGTTACTAGCGGTGTTGAGATTGCCCGGAAGGACGTGCCGCCTAAAACCGCGAATCCACAATCCTCGCCGGAACTTTCCACGGCAACTTCTACTAAGACACCCAGCGTGGTTGCGACAGTTGTGAATGCGCCAAAGAAGATTCGACAACGCCATTCAACGCGGGAGACTGACAGAACCGCGAAACTCTTCCCGGGTGAACAAGCCTATATCAAGACGATCGCCGCCCTGAATGCGACGATCAAATCAGACGTTCGGCCGATGCGACCGGGACTGCAGGTTGAGTACGAGCACAATCTTGCCGTACTGAATCAAGCTATTGCGGCCACGCGCGTCGTCGCACAGAGGAATCCCAATGATCCCGACGCGGCGCAGTTCATGTTTTCAGCTTATCAAAGCAAGGTGGATCTTCTGACTCAGGTAGCCGACGCTCGGCTCTTCAATACGCAACGCAGATAAGCACCAACCCCTATTAACAGCAATGACGTATTCCAAAGCATTCATCAATCAGTCGGCGCGTGATTGCGGCCCAATAGGCAGAACGATCCACGAAGACACACGAAACGGAAATCGCTTTGTTCGTGCGATTTCGTGTGATTTCGTGGATCGTTCTTATCTAGTCAGGGAAAAAGCACGAAACCAAATTAAGAAACTACTCATCGGGTACTTAATTATGTTTTGCTGGTCTGCCTCATTCGCTCACTCGGACAAGCACGCGCAGAAGACTCCCGGACCGCAGGTCGAGCGGGCCATCGCCGCCGATCCAAATGTGGCTGTTTCGATTTGTGTGGCCTCGGGCGACATAAGCATTCGTGGTTGGGATCGGAACCAGGTGCGAGCTCGCTCGAATGACACTGACGTAATTGAATTTGCACGTCCTACCGCCGTGCGCGATTCTGATCCGGCAAAAGAGATTACGGTGCTGACCGCGAATCAGATGCGCCGACATACTGGTTCATGTCTTTTCGATGGGGACATTGAACTCGACGTGCCACGCGGGGCCAGCGTGCGACTGCAGACTCGGGACGGCCATATCTACGTGGCCGATGTAGCAATAGTCCACGCCGAAACTGTGGGCGGTGATGTGGATCTGGAAGGTGTGAAGCGGTCCGTCGAAGCGAGCACCATCGGCGGGGATATCTCGCTCAGAAATTCGAGCGGCTCCGTCAAGCTTCATTCCATTGGCGGAGGAATCGAAGCTCACGCCGCGACGCGCGCTGCCGCGAGTGACGTCTTTGAAGCCGGCACTGTGGGCGGCGATATCACGCTGGATAGGATCAGCTACATGGAATTGAAGACGAGCACGATTGATGGCGACTTAAACTTTAGCGGACCGTTGGCTCGTGGTGGTCGTTATGAATTCAAGTCTATCTCGGGTGATCTCGCACTGGCACTGCCGGCGGATTCATCGTTTCGCCTGGACGCGAAATTCTCGCGAAGTGCCGGGCTGGTTACGGACTTTTCCCTCAACCTGACTAACGAAGCGAATGAACCATCATCTCAACCTTCGCGGCGGAGCGGATCATCGAGAAAAAGAGACGGAACGGTCGAGCCAGGCGATTTTGTCAAAGGATCGGCCTACGGCTGGAAGCATATCAACGGAGTCTTCGGGACCGGTGATGCTTCGATAACCGTTTCATCGTTCAGCGGTTCGATCTACTTACGGAGGAAATAACCTCGTGAAGGCGTGTCAGAAGCCCGCGCGTAAGCAAGGGCAACGATCGGTCAGTCGGCTATCGGAATCTTACAAAACGTTGGCCTCCGATTTCTTTTTCACGCGCGCTGGTAGCGTGGCCCTCCCTCACGGTCGGGCTTCTGACACGCTCGGTAGTGCGAGTGGTCCTGCCATTAACTTTCTTGCCACAAAGCGATACCCAACGGTGTTCTAACCATAAGAACGGCATCCAGGATCGGCGTAAGCAGATGATTAGCCCGACCGTAAGGGAGGGCTCCCAAACTAGATAGATCGAAAGGATCGAAAGATGAAGAGAACAATACTCGCAATCATGGTTTTGGCGTTTGCGCTTCTGACAATTGAGGGCGATCGCGGAAGATTAGCGCGGGCCGATAACAAAAGCCGGTTAGCGGACAATCGAGTCGGCGCGCTGGACGAGCCTCAAGGCCAGGAATTGACTGAAGAGTTTCATCAGATCTATCCCCTCAACGCGACGGGCCGAGTAAGTATCGAGAATATCAACGGCGACGTTCGCATCTCGGTCTGGGACCAGAACACAGTCAAGGTCGATGCGGTAAAACGAGCCTACAAGCGAGAAAGACTGGACGAAGCCAGGGTCGAGGTTACCGCGACCGCGGACAGTGTCAGAATCAAAACCCAATATCCCGAGGGGAATCAGACATTCAGCGACCGGGAGCCCAGACGCAGTAACAATCCGGCAACTGTCGAGTACTCGGTGACGATTCCGCGCAAGGCGCGCATTGATTCAGCGGACCTGGTCAACGGCTCCCTCGAGATCGAAGGCGCCGAAGGTGACGTCAAGGCAGCCTGTGTCAATGGTGAATTGAAGGCCAGGGGTTTGACCGGAGAAGTGAAGCTCTCAACCGTTAATGGTGGAGTTGAGGCAAGTATCGTTCGGCTTGATGAGGCGAAAGCGACCTCTCTTAATTCGGTCAACGGCAGCATAGTGCTAATCATTCCGGCGAATTCCAATGCGCAAGTCAGGGCCAGCACGATACATGGCGGCATTACTAATGATTTTGGCTTGCGAGTTAACGATGGAGAGTACGTCGGGCACGATCTCAGCGGCCAGATTGGTGCGGGCGGGCCGCGGATTCGTCTCAGTAACGTTAATGGCTCTATAGCAATCAAGCGGGAATAGAGGATCCAGATCAGCCGCAGAGCGGCGAAAGAATGCGCCCGTTATTGTTTCGCCGCTCTGCGGCTATCTCGTCGGTCGCACCATACCCACGGCTCGCGCCGTAGGCTACAGATCTTTTGCCGCTCGGCGGCTGTGGTTCATGTCGTTTGAAAACTCGTATGTCCCACCTCTATCTTCGAAGTTCGATCCTGAGCGCAAATCTGTTAATCTAATCCGCGTCGACCGACTCGGCTTGCCAGCGCCAGAGAGCGTTTAGGGATTCTCCGGCAGAATCTTAACTCGCAAGCCGTCACTTCAGTTCTTGCCTCAGGTGATTGATCGTGAGTTTCCGCAAACAGTTATTTCTTGCGCTCATCCTGCCGGGTCTCTTGTGCACGATTGCCTCGGCCGCTTTCGGCCAGTCTTCTGACGCGAGTCTGCCCACGCCGGTACTCGCGAACGAAATCAATGGAAAGATTTCGGCCCTCGATCTCGGTGATCCGCGTTCGACGCGTCACTTCTATGCCTTCGAAGGCACGCCGGGCGATCTCCTGATCACGATCGACAGCAAGAACCTGAACGGCGACATGGACGTCTTCACTGCGGTCACGTTCAGACCGCTGATGAAGACTACGCTCTACGCGAGTTCGCAGTCTGCCGAGGTGACTAAGGGACTCTACCTGCGCACGCGTCAGATTCTGATCCTGCGGGTCGAAGCGCGCACACCGAACGACGAAGCGGGCTCGTATCACGTTCGGTTTGGCGGAAGTTTCGCGCCTTTCAGTGGCGGCATCCCCGTCGCCGAAAATAGCGAAGCGCCGGAAGATCGCCCGGGTGGAAGCGGCAAGAGATTGTCTTCCGTGGGCGCGACCATAGCCGAGCCGGTGGTCGAAACACCGCCGCCGACTGTTGAGCCAAAACCACCCGCCGCGACCGAGAAGCCTGCGGAAGAAACCGCGACGGATAAGAAAGTAACGGCGCCAAAATCAGCAAGGACAAGGCCTGTCCGACCTTCTACTACAGCTCGCAATTCCCGCGGCCGGGCGCGTCCCGCGAAACCAAAGCCCGCACCTGCCAAGACGGAAGCGGCAAAGACCAGCCCAGCGAAGGCCGAAGAAGCGAAGCCGGAAGAGGTTAAGAAGGAAACCAGCGCGGAAGAGAAGCCCGCAGCGGCCACTCCGGAGAAATCAGAGTCGGCGAAACCTGCTGCTCAGGAATTACCGCTGCCGGGCGCTCACCTGATAATTGAGTCGAAGGATGGAACCAAAATAGATCGCCCGATGTCGACCGTGCGGCGTGTGGTAGTCGAAGGCGGCATGATCGTAATTGTTCTCAAGACGGGAAAGATCGAACGCATCCCCATGTCTACCGTCGCGAGGATGGCGATCGAGCCTTAGCAGCGTGCTAAGAAACGAAGACAAGAGACTGATCCACGAACTCACACGAAATGACACGAAGATCGCGTTTGCGCTGTTCGTGATATTTCGTGTGATTTAGTGGATCGTGCCCTCGACCATTCTCTAGAGGCTCGCGGGCTGACTCTCGAATCTTGCTCTTCTAACGAATGGTTACTTACTTTTGCGACTCGGCCCACTGCTCGCGTCCGATGCCGTAAAGGAGAACTTCATTCCCGAACAGTTCAGTTTTACCCTCAACCTTCTCGCCGAGACGCTCTGCTACCTTCGCTGAGGCGACATTCGCGGGAGCGATCAAGCTGATAACGTGATCGCGACCCAGCTCGGTAAAGGCGTAAGCCAACGCCCGTTGTGCACCTTCGGTCGCGTAACCCTTGCCCCAGCTTTTGCGGGCGAGAGTCCAGCCCAGCTCAAACGCCGGCCAACCGATCGGGTAAAGGAATCCAATCCTTCCGATCAAATTGCCGGTGCTTTTTTCTTCGACGGCCCAGATTCCGTATCCGCGAAAGTACCAGTGCCCCATAAAGGAAGTCATCTGACGCCACACTTCAATGTCAGTCATTACCTGTCCGCCAAGAAAACGCATTACCTCGGGGTCGCGGCACATCCCGGCGTACTGTTCGAAGTCATCTTCACGCAGCCATCGCAGCAAAAGACGTTCAGTCTCTAAAGTGACTTCTTTCATCTCCATAGATTTTTACTTTGAGTACTTGCGCGTCACCAGGGCGATCGGTAATCCGATTCCGAACATGTGAATCAACAATCCGCCGATCAGCGCAGGCCACGGATATGACATTTTGAATGGAATCGCTGAAAGCGGCAGCACTACGAAATTCATGAAGAGATAAACGCACACCCCATAAAGCACGCCACAGATGCTCGCCTGATTCACCAGCAAGCGGAGCGGGCGGCTCGCCAGGTAATAAACAGCCGCGGCGATAGTCGCAATCAGGAAGTGGAAGGCCAGACCGACGGCCGCCGTCTTATTCCCACCCGTAAAAGCGCTCGCGCCCAGCACGCCGCTGGCGACCGATTGCAGAATTCTAACCGGACTGGTGCGGCGCATCAGGTAGCTGTAGATGCAGGCGTAGCTGATATCCAGGCTGCCGGCGATCAAACCACCCGGAAGAATTGCGCGCAATGCGCGGGATTTGTCTGCTGCCATCGCTGTCACATCCCCAAAGCCTGCCGTCCCGACAAAACGCGACCGAGGATATCACGAACAGAGCACCACCAAGTTTAGAAAAAAACCGTTACACTCCCTTGCCAAAAAAGCGATCCACGAAGTCACACGAATCGGCGCGAGTCTTGTTCGTGCGATTTCGTGTAATTTCGTGGATCGTTCTTGTCCAAGGTTGAAGAGAGCACCAAACTACAGCCCCCCAAGCCATCAAGAACTTTGACAGCTCTCTGAAAGCTCGGATAATGATGCGAGAGCAATGAATCGATTTGAGTTTCACCTGACTATTCCATCTTCGTTTCGCACAGCCGCGTTGGTTTTGTGTTTGCTGTTTGTTGCGTTCGAGGTTTCAGCCGCGCCCTGTGACCAAATAAGGTCTCAGCCGGACGCCTGGGTAAATGGTACGGTTAACGCTCTGGTCCTCGCGGCGCAACGCGCGTACAAGAGCGATAATGCGCAGACTGCTTATGAGCGAGTGCTTGATGGAATCACTCGCTCGATGGAGCAGTGCCGGCTGGCACAAGAGCAGAACTTCGTCGCGCGCTATCCGGAGTTCGTCGGCTACATAGCGACTGTGTCTCTCGACCGGCAAACGGATCATGAACTCGGCTTTACCGTTCCTGACAGTGTTTACTTTGCTGAGACCCGCGCCTATGTGACGATTCCTGATTTCCTTTTGACGCCGACATTTCTGCGCGCGGTCAGTCGCTTTGCAACCTTGCCACAGGCGAAAGCCATTTTGCGGGAACTCAATGCGGGCAGGGCGGCTGACGATCAACTGATCTTCTTCAGCTATCAGTCCCGGCATCTGGGAACGCCTGATAACCCGGACAGTTTCTGGCGGCTGTTGATCGTCGTGCCCGGAAATGCCGCGCAGGGTGTGCCGGAAAGATGGGTGCAATTCGGCGTGCCCGATCCTCGCGCCCGCGCGCCGGTGCGCAACGTTTCGGTCGTCTCAGTTCTGCCCGGCCCTGACGGAACCACCAACGCTTATTTCAAAGATTATTTCCGGACGTTTCGCCGGAACGGTTCGATCACGATCAAGGGGCGTTGGGACCTGGGGTATGGTGACGACAACTGCGCCCTGTGTCACAAGAGCGGCATCCTGCCGATCTTTCCGGTGAACGGCACCGTGAGTCGCGATGAACAGGACAGAGTGCGCGCGGTCAACGAACGCTTTCTCAAATACGGCCGGCCGCGTTTCGACAAGTACCTGGATGCGAGCAAGTTCGGTCCCGGTCTGGGCGCTACCAGCGCGAGCGATCTTCCCGGCCACCTTGACGCGAAGAAGGGAATTGATGGAGTTAAGTGTGGCGCCTGTCATCAACCGAACGGACTGGGCGCGCTGAACTGGCCGATGGATCGGACGTTGATTAGCTCTTACGTGAAAGGCGGCCAGATGCCGATGGGTTTCGAACTCACGCCGCTGGAGCGCAACCGTCTGTACGCCAGACTCATTCAGGAATATTTTGCGATTGAAGAGAGAAATCCGGGAATCCTGAAGGCTTGGCTATTAGGTCGTCGACGATCGCCGAAGCCTTGATCTGTGATAAGAGGTGTTCAGAGTACCGACTTCAGTCGGGTTCTTTTTAGTGAAGGAAGAACCCAACTAAAGTTGGTACTCTAAGCGCCTGTGAGCATGGCGCCGAGCCTACTTCTTTGCCGACTTCAATTCCGCCAGCTTATCTTTGAACTGCGGCAGGTCCTGATTCGTGGGATCTATTTTCGCAAGTTTATTAATCGCTTCTTCGGCGCTCTTGGCGTCTCCCTTACTTAACAGAACTGCGCAGAGGCCGTCGAGCACCGGAATGTCTTCTGGCTTCTTGATCAGGGCGGCGCGGTACCATTTTTCCGCGGCGTCGAAATGTCCGGCGTCCATGTTCGCCACGCCCAGCATGCCGAGCACATTGAAGTCGTTCGGCTTGATCTTGTTGGCAATGAGCAGGTATTCGATCGCCTGGTCGAAGCGTTGGATCTGATACTCGAGCTTGGCCGCCGTAAGCTGAGCGTCAAAATTATCGGGTTGCTCGCGGGCCTGCTTCATGGCCGCCTGAACCTGTGCGAACATCTGTTGCGGATCGGCACTTTGATCACCACCGCCAACCGGCGGATGGTTGGCCGGAAGGTTCTGGCCTTGTTGTGCGGCTGACAGCGGCGCAGCACGCAAGGCGGCGTCTCGCGTGAGGATCGAGTTGGCGAGCATAAAGCCAATAATGAAGCCGATCAGGATACCAATAATCGCAAACAGGAGGTTGTCTCTATTCATAATTTACTTGATGTGGCACGGGCGTCCCGCCCGTGACCCACGTGCAAGATGCACGTGCCACAATTGCTAGTCGACCTGTTTCAGCAACCCGCGAATCTCCTCGCGAAGTTCTGGATTGTCCGTGTGGCCATGTTTGGTAATGGCGTGATTAACCGCGGCGTCGAGCACTTCTTCTTCGGAGCCTTCGACGCGCAGCGTACAGCCACTCTCGCTTGGATAGTCGCGGCAATCGATTGATTTTCTATCTGACATGATTAATACCTTTCTAATTGTCCGACAAACTTCAGTTTGTCACTGCCAACGCAGCATTCGCTTATCGACGTTGGCGACAAACTAGAGTTTGTCGGACACTCACTTCGCTTTATCGCCAGCCAACTGCTTTGCTTTGGTTATCTGCTCCGAGATTGCTCTTGACTCTTCTGACCCGGCCGGCAATTGGGTTAGGAGTTTTTGCCAGTGCTCGATCGATTTCTTGTAATCCCCTGCCTGATACGCGGCGCTGCCGGCGAGGTCCAGAGCCTTTTGATTCCGGGGGTCTATTTGCAGCGCATGATTAATAGCGTCGGTGGGCTTACCGACCAGACTCAGGCCATTCGCCCTCGCGGACGCCTCGGCGTAATCCGCCCAGATGTTCGCGTCGTTGCCGTTCAACCCAGTGGCGTGCTCATACGCGGCCGCGGCGTCTGCGAAGCGCTCCATCGACATGTAACTGCGGGCCAGCATCAACCAGCCTTGGGCGTCGTTAGGGTTCTGCTCGAGCTTTTTGGCAAGCTTCTCGACATTTGCCGCGATCTGCTGTTCGCTCATTGGGCCGCCCGGCTGAGTTGCGGGCGACGCCATTTGCGGAAGAGAAGGAGCGAGCCCCTGCGGGTTGCCGACCACAAAGTAAAAAGCGATTACGCCAATTGGTATGGCCATGCCCAGGCCGTAAGCGAACTTTCGCGTGGCCGCCGGCGCAGGTGATAAGTCAGAGCTCGGCGCTTTAACGTCGTCGAGCAAACGCCGCTCAAGCTCTTCTTTGTCCTGCTGATATTGTTCCTCGCTGATCAGCCCGTTCTTCAAATCAGATGCCATTTCCTTGAACTGGTCCTGGTACACCAGCACGTTCGCGGCGCGCAGATCATCGCCTTTGCTGTCGGCGGACTTCTGCAGCAGCGGCGGCAGCACAAACCACAACGCGAACAGGATGAAGAGTGCAGTGACTATCCAGAAAGTTAACATACGGTCTTGTTCTCAATATTGGGCGCAAGTTAACAACTTGCACTACATTGTTCCAAATTCATCCCTGGAGAATGTCCGCGGCGCGCTTCCGCTCATCCGCGGTCAGCGGTTTATCTTTAATCAGTTCGTGACGATGTTTGAGATAACCATAGAGCACGCCGGTGCCCGCGATTAGAAGAATAAAGGGTCCGAACCAGAGCAGGTAAGTCGTCGATTTTACCGGCGGATTGTAGAGCACGAAATCACCGTAGCGTTGCGTAAGGAACGCCAGAATTTCCTGGTCACTCTTGCCGGCTTTCATCTGTTCGCGAATCTGGCGGCGCAAATCTTCCGCCAGGTCCGCCCGCGAATCGGCCAGCGTTTCGTTCTGACAAACCAGGCAACGCAACTGCTCGGTCAGAGCTTTCATGCGCTGCTCGATTTTCGGATCTTCGTTCGGCTGGGCTTCTTTCGCGACCAGGGCGCCACCGAAGCAGAGCACCAGCAAAATGATTAGAACGATGTATTTCATTGATTCCATCGTTTTACCCGCGGCAGAATCTCCTTCTGCCACGCCTCTTCAGTGATCGGCCCGATCTGCTTATATCGAATCACACCTTCGCGATCAATCAGGAAAGTTTCCGGGGCGCCATAAACTCCGTAATCGATCGACAGGCGGCCTTCAGGATCCGACGCTGTCACCGTATACGGATTGCCTTCTTCCTCGAGAAGTTGTAACGCGGTAGCGCGTTCATCCTTGTAGTCCACCCCGTAGATTGGAACCGCACCGGTCTTCGAATATTGGACCAGCAACGGATGTTCGTCGCGACAGGCGGGACACCAGGTCCCCCAAAAATTCAGCAGCCAGACTTTGCCGCGCATCTCCTGGGCTGAGAAGGTCTTGTTTGGATCGTGCAGTTGTTTTAGCTGGAACGCGGGCGCAGGCTTGTTGATTAGCGGCGACGGTATTTCATGCGGATCGCGACGTAGGCCTACCATTAGAAAGGCGACCAGACCGACGAAGAGAACCAGCGGTATTAAGAGAAGTCGATTCATTCTTAGAAGGCTTTGCCGCTCCCAGTGCGGGTTTCTTTCCCCTCCCTTTGGGAGGGGTTAGGGGAGGGTGCGAAGCTTGCCGCGCACAAGCCCCTCTCCCCGACCCTCTCCCAAAGGGAGAGGGAGAAAAAACTTCAGTAAGGCCGAAAGCCGGATTATTCCCCGCTCGCAGCAGGTGATACGGCTGCGGCTATCTTATCAGTGTCCTTAACTTCAACAGTCCGGTGTTGTTTCTTGCTTGCCAGAGCATACCGACGATCAGTTACCGCGAAGCCCCCACCAATCGCCATCAGCAAAGCGCCACCCCAGATCCAGTTGACCAGCGGTTTGTGATAGACACGCACGGTCCAGCCGCCACCGGGGACTTCGTCGCCGAGTGATAAATACAGATCTCGCCAGACGCTGCGATCGATCGCCGTCTCGGACGTCACATTTTGGGACGCGGTAAAAGCGCGCTTCTCCGGATACATGACGGTCACCGGCGCGCCGTTCTTCGTGACCGCCATCTCAGCGCGCACTGCCCGAAAGTTCGGTCCCTGGTACTGAGCGAGATTATTTAGACGGAATTCATAACCACCGACGCTCACAGTGTCGCCGATGTTCATCTTGACGTCTTTCTCGGTTTGATAACTCGTTACCACAGTCACGCCCGCGATGAATACCGCCACGCCCACGTGGGCCAGTTGCATGCCGTAGTAGCTGCGCGAAGGAGCTCTTAATCGGCTCAGCAAACTTGACTCACCAGACTGGCCTCGCACTCGACTCCAGATGTTCTGTAAGGACGTGGCGACGATCCAGCAGAAGAGCAGGAGGCCGAGGCTGGCGCGCCATTTCCATCCGCCAATCACAAAAGGCAGCAGGACAGCGGTCAACAGGCTGAGCCCGAAAGCCAGACGCAAACGCACGGCGAGCTCAGGAACCGTTGCGTGTTTCCAGCGGGCAATTGGTCCAACGCCAATCAGGAACGCCGCCGGCGCCATCAAAGGCACGAACACGCTATTGAAATACGGTGGACCCACCGAAAGTTTTCCGAGATTAAGAGCGTCGACGAACAGCGGATACAGCGTTCCCAGCAAAACCGATCCGGCGGCGACAATCAACAGCACGTTGTTGGTGAGCAGGAACGATTCGCGGGAGAGAACTTCGAACTTGGAACCAAGGCCGACCTGTCTTGCTCGCCAGGCGTAAAGAGCCAGAGAGCCTCCGATGACAAGCGTCAGAAAGCCGAGAATGAAAATGCCTCGCTTGGGATCCGTGGCGAAGGCATGCACCGACGTGAGCACGCCCGAACGCACCAGAAATGTGCCGAGCAAACTCAAAGAGAAAGCCGCGATTGCCAACAGCACGGTCCAGCTCTTGAATCCACCGCGCTTCTCAGTCACCGCGAGCGAGTGAATCAAAGCCGTTCCTACCAGCCAGGGCATGAACGAAGCGTTCTCGACTGGATCCCAGAACCACCAACCACCCCAGCCCAGTTCGTAGTAAGCCCAGAAACTCCCTAAAGCGATCCCGCAGGTCAGGAACATCCACGCCACTGTGGTCCATGGCCGAGACCAGCGGGCCCAGGTCGCATCGAGCCGGCCTCCAATCAGCGCCGAAATGGCAAACGCGAAAGCCACGCACATTCCCACGTAACCCATGTAAAGCATCGGCGGATGCGCGACCATCGCGGGATCCTGGAGCAGGGGATTCAAATCGCGACCGTCAGGCGGAACCGGAATCAGCCGCTGAAACGGATTCGACGTCAACAACATGAACAGCAGAAAGCCGGTGCTGATCACCGCCATCACCGAGAGCACGCGGGCGACCATTTCTTTGGGCAGATGATTGCTAAACAAGCTAACCGCCACCATCCAGATCGTTAGCATGAATGTCCAAAGGAGCAGCGAGCCTTCGTGCGATCCCCAGGTCGCAGCCAGACGATATTGAAGCGGCAGTTGGGAGTTGGAATTAGTGGCTACGTTGAGCACTGAGAAATCATTGCTGATGAACGAGTAGGCGAGACAACAGAAGGCCACCGCCACAAAAATAAATTGGGCCTGGGCGGTGGGCCGGGCCAGCGCAATCAATTGCGGAACACCGCGGGCCGCGCCAATCAATGGCAGCGTGGCCTGCGTTAGTGCCAGCATGAGCGCCAGGATGAGCGCGATTTGTCCGATTTCAGGAACCATTTATTTATAGTGAAATCTGCACGCAATGACGATCAGTTCGTCGGGGGTGACGGTGTAGATTAAGCGGTGCTCGTCAGTAATTCGTCGCGACCAGTGGCCTGACAAGTCTCCCTTGAGTGGCTCTGGCTTTCCAATTCCTTCAAACGGTGAACGTCTGGCATCCTTGATCAGCAAATTGATGCGCTTGACCAGCTTTCGATCGTACTCCTGAAACCACAAGTAATCGTTCCACCCCGACTCAGTGAAAGTTATTTTCATTCACCGATCAGTTCCTTCTCTTGAATGTGTCCCTCACGTGCCTCCTGAATTGATCTTCGCAGATGCGCCGCATTAGCAGGATTGGATAACAAGTAAATTGTTTCCTTCCAGGAATTAAATTCATCCAGCGGCAACACGACAACCTGCTGGCCCGAATCGGTGCATACAATGGCTGGCTCGTCATCCTCTATTACCTGATTGATTACCCGTTCCAGATTTTCCTTGGCCTCGCTCAGAGTCATTGCAGTCATTGGATTCGCTCCTTGATTCAGTTGGTTTCTATTATACAGAGATATGAGGGTTCTAAGCCCCGTTAGCTTCCGCGCTCTGGAAAGTGTTATTTCGACAGTGTCCTGCCAGCTTCGTTCGCCGAGTTCTTAACCTTTTCCATATCCTTCGCCTGGTCGAGGGCCCGCGCAGCTTCGGGCGGCATATAGTTCTCGTCGTGCTTCGCCATGATTTGATCGGCGTAGAAAACTCCGTCTGTGCCTACTTTGCCCTGGGCTACGCAACCGCGGCCTTCTTTGAAAAGATCTGGCAGGATTCCTTTGTAGACCACCGGCAGGGTGTTAGCAGTATCCGTGACGACAAAGCGAATGGTTAGTCCATCCGTATCACGCTTCAAACTTCCGTTTTCGACCAGACCGCCGATGCGGAACGTGCGTCCGACCGGAGCTTCCTTTGCCACGACCTGCGTCGGACTGAAAAAGAAGACAAGATTATTTCGAAATGCGCCGAGCACGAGCCAGGTGGCTAAGCCCAGTGCGGCCAGGCTGGTAACGATAAAGACAATTCTCTTGTGACGCTTTTTCATTGAATTTCCTGGTATGAACTCTCAAGTTGCGAGTTACGAGCGGCAAACTGCCGAGGGTTTTCTCTTCTTGCCAGATCTCGTTTCCGCTTCAGCAACATGAGTACTTCGGCGCCAAGCAAGACGAAGGTCCCGCCGTACGATCCCCAGACGTAGAGCGCGTAACCACCCATCGAAAAGAATTTTGACCAGTTCATAAGTTTATGAGTTCAGAGTTCAAGCTCCAGCCTGTCAACTTAGTCAACCAACAGATTCAGTCTCCGGCGCCACTCTCATTAGCACCGTGGCTTTAGCGCGGTGAATTTTAGTTGGATTCTCAACCTACGCCACCGCCTCGGCGAGCCACGGCGATTCGCGCTCTCTTTCTCGAATAATATAACGCACGCGCACCAGGACAACGGCGATTGAATACATCCAGCAGGCCGCCAACAGAATCAACATGGCCGCGAGCATGCTCGGCGCCATGGTTGGCTTGTTGGCGATCCGGATCGTGGCGCCCTGGTGCAGGCTGTTCCACCACTGCACCGAAAAATAAATGATCGGAACATTGATCACACCGACCAGAGCCAGGACTGCTCCTGCTTTGTCGGCGCGGCGTGGATCGTCAATCGACGATTGCAGCGAGATGAATCCGATGTAAAGAAACATCAGGATCAAAGTCGAAGTCAGACGCGCATCCCAAACCCACCACACTCCCCATGCCGGCCGGCCCCAGAGCGAACCAGTCACCAGCGCGATGAAGGTGAAAATTGCGCCGGTCGGGGCAATCGCCGTCGCCATCATCGAAGCCAAACGCGCATTGAACGCCCAACCTATCCCCGCATAAACAGCCATCAGGACATACAGGAACATTCCCATCCAAGCCGCCGGCACATGAATAAAGATGATCCGGTACGCCTCGCCCTGCTGGAAATCAGTCGGTGCTACAAAAAATCCGACGTACAGTCCGATCATGAAAAGCAGAGCCGCCAGCACTGCAAACCACGGGATCATCTTGCCCGCGAGTGGATAGAAGTTCGCAGGCGCTGCGTATTTGTACCAGTTTATCTTTCGGTTAGACATTGCGTATTTAGGCCACAGAGGCACAGAGACACAGAGAATAAAAACAAAACATGCAGGACGCATTCCGTATTGTGATTCATTGATTTCCTCAAATTGCCTGGTTTAGTCTTTCATGGTTGCTCTTAGTGTCTCCGTGACTCTGTGGCTAATTCTATTCCACAGATATCTTCAACGCCGCGCTGGTCGCCCATGGCGCGAACACCAACGTCAGCACCAGCGTCGCTCCGAGCAGCAGTAGGTACGGTTGTGGACTCGTACCGCCAACGCTGGCCTGGACTGCACCAGTTCCGAAGATCAGGACCGGAATATAAAGGGGCAAAACGAGCAAAGCGACTAAGACATTTGCGGCGCGCAGCCCCAGAGTGAGTGCCGCGCCGATTGATCCGATCAAACTCAGGACCGGCGTTCCCAGCAAGAGAGACACAACCACTATTGCCAGACTATTCTGCGCCAAACCGAACTGAAGTCCAAGCAACGGCGCGATGATTACCAGCGGTAATTCGGAAACCAGCCATTGCGCCAGAATCTTGCCCAAAACGATCAGATAAGTGGACTGGGGCGTCAATAGCAGTTGCTCGAGAGTCCCATCCTGATAATCATTGCCAAAGATCCGTCCCAACGACAGCATTGAAGCCAGCAGAGCGGCTACCCAAACGACACCGGGCGCGATGCTGCGGAGAGTTTCTCTCTCTGGACCGATGCCCAGAGGGAAAAGACTAACCACGATTACGAAAAAGAAGACCGTGGCCAGCACATCCGCGCGGCGACGCCAGGCGAGGATCAAATCTCGCCACACGAGCCAGCCAAACATTGAAGTGAGTGAATGTGCGCTCACTTGGAAAGTTCGATCCGCTGAGCTCGGTCCGCGACTAAATCGAGTCCCTGATGCGTGGCGATGATTGCCAGACCGCCTTTACTCAAGTGGTCACCAATAAACCGGCGCGAAAGTCTTATCGCCGCGTCGTCAAGCGACGTCAAAACTTCGTCCAGAATCCAAACCGTGGCTTTCGATGCCAGCAGCCGAGCCAGCGCCACTCTTCGTCTTTGTCCCGCAGACAGCGAACGGGCCGGCAGATTCTGTTGGCGACTTAATCCCACTCGTTCGAGAGTAGCTTGCGCGTCGAATGTGCTCAACGGATTGCCGGCCACGCCGCACCCGATGCGCAGATTCTCAATGGCGCTCAATTCATCTTTCACGCCGTTCTGGTGAGCAAGATAGGCTATGGACGCGGAATACTCCTCACCCAGCGATCGGATCGACTCCCCGCGCCAGCGAACTTCACCTTCAGCCGGCGCGGCCAACCCGCAGAGAATGCGCAGCAAGCTGGTCTTCCCACTGCCATTCGCACCGCGGAGCTCGATCAACTCGCCGGAATTGATAGAGAAGTTCAGGTCCTTAAATAGCCGCCGATCTCCACGAGTGCAGCCAAGGTTAAGAGCTTCCAGCATCGTTTATGCTCGTCGATTGAAGTCTATGCGGATCTACAGCGAAGATAAGCACCGAACGGACGTGCATAATAGCTGAGATTTAGCTAGCTTGTCATCGAAGAGGAAAACTAATGCGTTTATCGTAAGCGAGCCGGGTTTGGTTTCCCAATATGTTTAGTTGAACGGCGTTGCCCACCAGGCATATTTCGCCCCTGTCCAAAAAACGAACCCGGACTTGCCATTAATCGTTTCGTTGAGGACGTCACCTTTGAGTGGCGGGAGTTTCTGGGTGGCCTTTCGAAGTTCGTCGAGGGACTGCGACAAGATCTTCAACCCGGCTCCGTTTTTGAGTACGAATGTTTGTTTAGCTTCCGGTGCTCGCCATCCCTGCGGCCCGACGCCATGAATGATCGCCAGAAGATTGTCCCCTCTTTCGGCGCGCACTTGTTTGCCCGGAGGAACTCGCGCAGACGTTCCAGCTTTGGGAATAGGGATAGTCCGCGGGTCTTCCAGAATCCAGTTCGCCAATTCGCTGTTGATGTCTTCGAGCGCTCCCTCGCTGGCTCTGACTGCGACCGCCAGGTCTTCTGAGCCGTCGCCGTTAAAGTCCCCGACCGCAAAAGTCGCGTTGCGTGACGCGTCCGGAGTGGCCACCTTTTCAAAAACGCGCGCCACGGCGGCTCGTATCTCAGTAAGGTCCGGCGGCGCCGGAGATTTCTTTGCCGGACTTGGAGTCGGTGTCGGTGACACTAATGGGAGAAGGCCGGGGGCAGGTGCTACTACCGGCTCGACTCGCGGCTGGAGTTCAGCGGTCCTGGGTTGTTCTTTTGTTTTCGTACAGGCCGAAATTAGAAATACCGCCGGTATCAGCGCCATGCTGAGCACCAGGCCATTCATTCTCTTGCCTGACATCGAACGAAGCCTCCGCCGGGACTATAGGTAATACGAAGTCGCTGAGTCGGTCGATTTATGCGAAAGTTGGTAAGGCGGAACTTGAAATTCAGATCCGCCTTACCAACCGGTGACGCTGCCGAGAGTAGAAATCACAACGAATTAAGAAACGTGATTAGCTGGTTCTTTTGCGTTGTGCTCAGAGCGCGATAGCTGTTGATGACGCCGTTGGCCTCGCCCGCATGGCGGAGGATGGCGTCGTTGCGCGTGTAGTTCTCAAGGTCGTGCATTAATTCGTTGCGCGTGCGCACTCCCCAAAGCGGAGCCGTGCGGACCTTGAGCCTGGTTGACTGGTCAAGAGTGTTTGTGCCGGCGATGTTAGTTTGCACAATCCCATCTCCGGTCCCAACGTTGTGCAGCAGAAAATCGCTGTAGGGGTGAATTATCTTGTTGCCAAGAGCCGCCGGAACGGCGAATGCCCCGCCGTTGATCAGCGTACCCGGAGCCGCGGTCGTAAGGGTTGGGAGGTGACAGATGTCGCATCCAACCGAATGAAATAACGAAGCCCCGGTTTGCGCGTCCGCAGTCGCCGCCAGCCTCGTATCGCGGGAAGGCGCTTTGCTCGCTCTCATGAACTGCGCGAAGATTTGGACGTCGCCATCAGGGTCTTCGCCACAGTTGATGCTCGCGTTAGCTGCGCAGGGAGCGTTGTCGGGAACATCATCGCAGAGGGCCCTGCCGCCGATACCGGTGTTGGCTGGAATAGTCTCCAGCAGATTGAACTGGTTGGTTATTCCCTGTTCGTTGAGATAAGCGTCGCTCGAGAAGCTTACCAGACTGGCTTGCTGGTTCTTCCAGCCAAAGCGGCCAATGCGAAATTGGCCTGGCGCCTCGGCAACCGGTACGGTAACAAGCTGGCCCTTCATACCGGAGGGCTGACCGTTGGGAATGTTCTGGAGGGTCGTGTTGGAAATAGCTTCAACAAAACCAAGCCCCAGAACGTTAGTGGCTGCGCGGCGCGTGCGAATGTCATCGGCGCTTGACAGACGTTCCTCACCCTGATCAGTCGGGTGATTGTAAATGATCGTGCCATCGGGAACGGCATTAGTAGGATCATTGTCTGTTACCACGCCAGGACAAGTTGCCCGCTGGTTGATAAGTGATCGGTTGGCAATCGTGATGCCGGGCAAGCCGCCGCCATCGTTAATCGTTACCGTCGCCGGTACGAAGTTACCGTTACCGTCGAGATGACCAGCTCGAAGTTCCGAGATCTGGCTGATGCCGCCGCTGACCGGGTTTTGGTGGCATTCGGCGCAGGACTGCGCATTGTAAAGCGGGCCCAGACCCTTTACCACGTCATCTCGCTCCTCGAACGTGGCTCGATCGGCATCATGCACCGTCTGGGTAACCATGCCATTGGTTAGGGTATCGAAGCCCGTCGGGGCTTCAGTGGCAGCTTGACCTTCGACGGTTCTGGACGTCCAGATTGGCACCGCGAGAGCCACCGCGAATAGAAGAAAGACTGAGACTCTGAGAAATTTCGCCATGTTCTCCTCCTTCAGTTTGGAAGGTACTTTCGTGTTGGCACACTTGTACTGAACTTGCCGGGCGGCAAATTGTCCCAAGTTGCTTTCCTTTCGAACCCCTGGATCTTCTCTAGAAGGCTGGCCAAAAAGCGGAGTGATCGCGCCAGTGAACCGTGGCCAGAAAAAAACGGGGAGACCCCGACCTAACGGAACGGGAATACTCTAACAATCACGCAGCGCGAGTTGTTGCAAGTCGTGCGAACTCTATTACGACTCTTTGTTTGTGTCAATGTAAATTTTTGCATAGTGATCGTAGAACTTTTTCATAGTGACCAGATGACAATCTCTGGTAAGGCTGCAAAATGCACCTTTCCTGCCCCACGATGTGAGCCGCATCGCCTGGTAAATCACCTCGGCAAAAACCTTGGCCGAATATCCGGGTAGTAACGGTGTCTTGCTGAGCGGGCCTTTTTCAGCTAAAAGAATTCCAGTTCAAAGGAGGACGCGTACGCCCAAAGACAGCTGAGAGAGAATTGGAGGGGCGGGCGAAGAGTTACGGAAGTGCCGGATCACAACGATGGCAGTTGATACAGAGAATAGTTCCTTTCGCGTCAGCGAAGCTCGATCTCTCTCGGCGAGCTCAAGCGCCAGGCGCATAACCCCTTGCCGCAACAGACGACTTTCCTCATGAATCAGGATCAATACGACCGCGACGCGCAGGTGATGCGTCTATACGAGCAGCTCGTTGAGATCGAGCAGCGGCTGATCCCCACGGGCCTGCACGTATTTGGCCGCGCGTCGGAGCTTCAGGAAAAGGCGGATCTGCTTCGGATGGTTGCGTCGTTCGACCGGCCGGAGCAAGGCGTACGCGCACTTCCGAAACTGGTTGCGGAAGCGTTGGGCATCGATTCTTATGACGCGCTGCTGCAAGAGAAGTCGGCAAGTGAAACCAGAGAGCTAATTGACTCAATTGTCTCGGACGCAGTTCGGCAGTTTTGCGAGAACGGTCCTGATGCGGCTGCCAAATGGCTGAATTCCAGGGCGGCAGTTGATTGCGAGGAGTCACTGCCTGTTTTTTCGTTGCTGGCGAACGTTGCTGAACAACTTGATTCCAATAACGAAATTGAGTCGCTGATGCGCGCGTTGCGTGGCGAGTACATCGAGCCCGGACCCGGCGCCGATATCGTGCAGAACCCATCCGTCCTGCCGACGGGCCGCAATACGCATGCGGTCAACCCTTACTCGGTTCCTTCTCAAATGGCTTTCGCGCGGGCAAAGCTCACTGCCGACGCTTTGCTTCATCGTTATTTTGACGAACATGGCCGTTATCCACGGGCGATGGCCCTGGTGCTCTGGGGTCTGGACAACATCAAGACGCAAGGCGAAGGCGTGGCGCAGGCGCTTCATTTACTCGGTGTGCGCCCTGTTCGGGATGCGCTGAATCGCGCTACTGAAGTCGAAATAATTCCCCTGGAAGAACTGAAGCGCCCGCGCATCGACGTAGTGATGACCGTGTCGGGCATCTTTCGTGATTTGTTTGCGCCGACGATGGCATTACTTGATAAAGCAGTTCGGCGAGTTGCATCGCTCGACGAACCTTTTGAAATGAATTACGTGCGGCGAAACGTCCTGGAAAAGATCGACCTGGACGGTGGAGAGTTTGACGACGCAGTCACACGAGTGTTTTCAAACGCGCCTGGCAACTATGGCACGAATGTAAATTTCATGGTGATGCAATCTGAATGGGAAACGGGTGACACGCTTGGTGATCTCTTCGTCACGCGCAAATGCTTTGCCTACAGTCGCGACTCAAAGGGACGAACGATCGAAGGCCGGGAGGCGCCTGACCTGATGGATGATGCGCTTTCGCGCGTCGAAGCAACCTACCAGAACATCGATTCATTTGAAGTGGGGATCACTGACGTCGATCACTACTTCGAATATCTCGGCGGCATCTCCAACGCAGTTGAAAAACGCGCCCAGGCGCGTCCGGCAATCTATCTGTCCGATTCGCTCTCACCCCAAACGAAGATTCGTTCTTTGGAAGAGACTATTCGGCTTGAGACGCGGGCAAAAACTCTGAATCCAAAATGGTACGAAGGAATGCTGAAACATGGCTTCCGCGGTGTCGCTGAAATCGAAAATCATGTTTTGAATACCTTCGGCTGGAGTGCGACCGCCGATGCCGTAGATCCCTGGATCTACACCGACATTGCCAAGACCTTTCTGTTGGATGCGACGATGTTGAATCGCTTACAGGAACTGAATCCGCATTCCGTCCGTTCGCTAACGCGACGGCTGCTCGAAGCGCATGATCGCGGATACTGGAATCCCGACGAAGAGATCTTGGAAAAGTTGCGTGACATGATCGGCGATCTCGAACAGTAAACCAGCATGAGTGGATCCTGACCATCGAAACCTTGTTAGGGTTGTCGCACGACTTTTGAGAGATGCACAGAGAGTTCGTAACCAAAGCACCATGAAGATCACGGTCCTTTACGTTGGATCAAGTTTGCTCGCGCCGCTGCGGAATGCGGAGCGCGAGATTAGGCGAAGCCATGGAATTGATCTGAGCGTCGCGACGCACAACTTTGGCGCGGCATTCTCTGACGATGAATGGGGTGCTATTGAAAAGGATCTGCGCGAGTCAGAGGTTTTGTTTGTCATTCACGTGATGGACAGCGAGAACGCGACGCGTCTGCTGAGCTGGCTTGATCGATCTGGAAATAACCACCGGGCGGTCGTAGTAATCAACTGCATGCCCGAGCTGATGAAGCGCACGCGCATGGGCAAGTTGGATTTTGAGCGGCTGTCAGGAATTGGTTCACGCAAAGGCGCCAAGGCGCAGGGCAACGCAGAAGGTGAGGAAGCGGCGCGGGCGACCACACTGCTCGGCTCGATCGGTTCATGGATCGGGCGGCAGGCTCGTGGGAGCGGAGCAGACAAAAAGAATGGCCATAGCCGGGGCCAATACCTGAAGTTTACTAACCGTCTGCCGTCTCTGCTGCGATTTCTTCCCGGCGCGGGCGCGTTACGCGATGTGAAGAACTATCTGATGATGTTCTGTTACTTCCTCCAGCCCACGCCGGCGAATATTCGGTCGATGCTCCTTTACGCGTTGAAGCACTATGTCGACGACGAAAGGCTCAAGCAGCTCAAGATCCCTCCGCCAGAGTCAATGCCCGCTGTGGCTATCTATCATCCGGATGCGCCGGCTTTGTTTGAATCGTTTGGTGCTTACTCGATCTGGTACCAAAAGCACAGGTCAAAGTTCACAGCTCAAAATACAAAGATCAATCCCGGATCACTGGATCCAACGTCCACCATCGGTCTACTGCTGATGCGGCCGCAGATCGTCAGCAACGCGCGCAAGCACTACGACGGTTTGATTCGAGCAATTGAAGCTGAAGGGCTGAGCGTGATTCCCGCGATCTCGACACTGATGGACAATCGGGAAGCGTGCCGGCGTTTCTTTGTCGAACCGCAGCTTAAACTCTCGAATAAGACCTCCGACGGCCACGCATCGAAAGCCACCAACAAAGGGCAACTGACCACTGACAGACCAAATCAAGCTCGGGTCAGCCAGATCGTTTCCCTCACCGGCTTCAGCTTCGTCGGCGGTCCCGCAATGAATGACAGTGAGGCAGCGGCAGAGTTTTTAAGCGAACTCAATCTTCCGTTCCGATCGATGGTGAGTCTTGACACGCAAACAATCGAATCATGGCAGGAATCCTTTAGCGGCTTGAATCCGGTGCAGACCGGGATGCAGATAGCGATTCCGGAAATTGACGGCGCCACCGAGCCGTTCGTCTTTGGCGGAATTCCGGCGCTTGGAGTCGAGCCGGCGCCGCTGGAAGATCGTTGCCTGCGCATTGCGCGACGCCTCAAGCGTTGGCACCGTCTGCAAACTGGCCAGCGAGATCAATTGAAGCTGGCCCTGACGCTTTATTGCTTCCCGCCCAATAAAGGAAACCTCGGCACGGCCGCCGACCTGGATGTTTTCGCCAGTCTCTTCGACATTCTTGGTCGAATTGAGAATGAAGGCTATCGCGTGGATGTCCCTGAAAGCGCCGACGCGCTGCGCGAGATGTTGCTCGGCGGAAATTCTGAGGGACTGGGCGCGACCGCCAACGTCGCTTACCGGATGAACGTGGATGAGTATCGGCGACTTTGTCCATGGGTTAGTGAGATCGAGAATGAGTGGGGATCGGCGCCCGGCGCGATCAATTCCCTCGACGGCGACTTGTTGGTTCAGGGCATCACCATCGGGAACGTGTTCATTGGGCTCCAGCCTACGTTTGGATTTGAAGATGATCCGATGCGACTGTTAATGGCGAAAGGCGGAACGCCGCATCACGGCTTCGCTGCTTTTTATACTTACCTGGAAAAAGTCTTTCAGGCAGATGCGGTAGTTCACGTGGGAACCCATGGCGCAATGGAATTCATGCCTGGAAAACAGGTTGGCCTATCGGGTTCGTGCTGGCCGGATCGTCTGATCGGCGAGCTACCCAACGTCTATATCTATAGCGTGAACAATCCGTCGGAGGGCACGATTGCCAAGCGACGCTCGTACGCGGAATTGATCTCGTACCTGACCCCGCCAATTGAAAACGCGGGACTGTACCAAGGGCTGGCAGCGCTGAAGGATCTGATAGGGAACTATCGTAGGGCGACTGATGAAGTAGATCGGGAGAACTTGTTTGAAGCGATCCAGGAGCAAAGCCGGGAATTGAATTTCAATTTGACCAAAACTGAAGAGATTGTGCTGGGAGCGCGGACGTCCCGTCCGCACCGCGTCGGAAGCGCCACCGTTTCGTCTTCGTAGAGCGTTCAGACCATCATTCCTTCGCGCTTCGCGCTCAGTGCGGACGGGACGTCCGCACTCCCAGCAGTGTCTACCTCTGCTGATTGAGCAACGCGGTCACGTAAGCCTTGAACTCGTCGGCGCGAAGCCGGTGCCGGAACGCTTCGACGCCGTTAATGAAGAGGACTGGGATCTCGAACTGATAACTCGCGAATAACTCGGCTTCGCTCTCGATATCGACTTCCTCCAGCGAATAGAGTTCTGTGCAGCCTGAACTGCTCATCACTTCCTTCATTTCTTGGCAAAGCCGGCAGCCGGGCCTGGTGTATAGAACTACTTGCACTTTCGATTCCACTTCTTTTTCTGCTCCTCATCGACGCCGCTGGCCAAGCGGCGCTCTGGAATCAGTAACTTATCCTCTTGCCAACACAATCGCGAAAGTTGTATAAAAGGCTTCTGCCGAGCAAGTTTATATTTTAATTTGGGCACGGTCGCACTTCTAGTGATCAAGGCTAAATTGGTTTTCACAGAGACGGCAATCCCTGTGTCGCGGGGAACTGTATAGTTTTCAAAGCAATCCCCCGGCGTTGAAGTGTGGGCGCAACGCTGACGTGGAAATCGATCGGCAGGGGGCGGAGGTTTTCTGGAGTGGATAGCAATTTGAAGGACGAGAGCTCAGCCGTCACCGTGCCACCGGCGACCGCCGTGGCGCCTCCAGCGCCGAAGGTTGTGGCAAGACCTGCCGGAAAACCTCCGGCAGTCGTAGTCGAATCTGTGCCCGATCCTCCGGTGAACAAGAAGCGTCGCCGCATCATCTGGCTCAGCGTTACTGCCTTTCTGACGACCTGTTTTTTGATGTTCATACGGTTCTTTCTGCCGCGTTCGATCACTGAACCGGCAAGCACCTTTAAGGTTGGTTTTCCGGGCGACTACGCTCTCGGCGTAGACACAAAGTACCAGCAGCAATATCGCATCTGGGTAGATAAGACTTCGGATCGGCTGTTTGTCGTTTACGCGCGCTGCACTCATCTGGGCTGCACCCCGGACTGGAAAGCCAGCGAGAATAAGTTCAAGTGTCCGTGTCACGGCAGCGGTTACGACAGCGAGGCGATCAACTTTGAAGGCCCGGCGCCGCGTCCGATGGATCGCGCCTACGTTGAGCTGGATGCCGAAGGACAGATCAAAGTCGACGTTAGCCGCCTGTTCAAGTGGCCCAAGGGAGAGAGAAACGAATTCAACGACCCGGGCGCCTACATTCCGCTATAACAGATGGACAAGCCTAAAGATCAAAAAGAAACCCAGCAGCTAACCGGCGACAAGCCTAATGTCGGTTTGGTTGAGCGCGCCAAAGAGACTGCGGCGGCGCTGAAAGATCGTGCGATTGAGGAAGCTAAGGACTACAAAGATCCGCAGCAGACGCAGGTTTGGAAATCGATCTTTCGCGTTTCTCACGAGCGTTCCGATCCGCGCAACCGTTCGCTGGCGGTTCTCTCCAACGTTTTTCTTCACCTGCATCCGGCCAAGATCAATCGCGATGCGGTGCGCTATCAATACACCTGGGGCATGGGTGGGATCACTTTCTATCTTTTCATTGTGCTGACGTTCACCGGCGTGCTGCTGATGTTCTATTACCATCCCGCCAAGGTGCAGGCCTTTGCCGACATTCTCTATCTCGAGCACGACGTGCCGTTCGGCAAACTGCTGCGCAACATGCACCGCTGGGCCGCGCACTTGATGGTGATTACGACCTGGCTGCACATGTTTCGCGTGGTGCTGACCGGCTCTTACAAGAAGCCCCGCGAATTCAACTGGTGCGTCGGCGTAGTCCTGCTGGTGCTGACTCTGCTGCTTTCGTTCACCGGATACCTGCTGCCGGACGATCAGTTGGGATTTTGGGCGGTAACGGTGGGAACCAACATGGCTCGAGCGACGCCGATGTTCGGTAATGAAGGACCGTTTGGCGCGCAACTCGGTCTGACGCCTTACAACGATGTACGGTTCGGTCTGTTGGGTGGATCGATCGTCGATGCGAATGCGCTGCTGCGTGCGTATATCTGGCATTGCATAGGGATTCCGTTGGTCGCTTCGATCTTTATGGCGGTGCATTTTTGGCGTATCCGCAAAGACGGCGGCATTTCGGGTCCGGCGCCGGTGATGCTTGAGTCTGAGATGAAGGCGCCGAAGAAGAAGTGAACATTTTCCATTTCAGATTTTTCATTGGTCATTGGTCATTGGACATTTGACTTGGAATTTTGAGAACGAGATTAACCGGCGGATCTTTATTTGAGATAATTTGAGTCTCAAATTTGAGACTTGCGATGATTGAAATTACAAATCAGAGTTCGAGCACTTCTGAAGCTGGATTTTCGGAGTGAAAGGGAATCAAGACTTGAGATCTGAAGCCACCATCGAGACTCCAAAGCCAAACACCCGCCGCAATCGGCTGATCGGGTTGATTGTCGCCGTGGTTCTGGTTGGGCTTTGGGTCTACTCAGTCCAGGACTGGCACCAGATCTGGAAGATCGTTTCTGCGCCTGACAACGTCCCGATCGTGGCCATGCTTTTCCTGGTTCCGTTCTTTACCTGGCTCGGAATCAGGCAGGCGCACGCTAACGACGAGCTGATCGGCGAACTGGAAGGCGACGCGAAGCTGGCCAAGACGCATCACCGCAAGGTCGAGCCGTGGCGGCCGGGTTGGGCAAAGGAGCTTCACGTTTGGCCCTACCTGGTGCGGATTGAGTTTTTGGCGGCCGTCATTGTAACGGTCGTTTTGTATGTCTGGTCGATCACTCTAAACGCCCCGCTCGAAGAACCCGCTAATCCCAATCTCACAATGAACCCGTCAAAGGCGCCGTGGTATTTCCTCGGGTTGCAGGAGATGCTTGTTTATTTTGATCCGTGGATCGCGGGAGTGGTGATGCCCTCGGTAATCATGATTGGGCTGATGGTGTTCCCTTATGTCGATTCGAATCCGCTGGGGAACGGTTATTACACACTGCGGCAGAGACGCTTCGCGGTGAACATGTTTAGCTGGGGCTTCCTAATGTGGATTCTGCTGATCATCATCGGCACATTCATTCGCGGGCCCGGCTGGATCTGGTTCTGGCCCGGAGAGACCTGGGACCACAACACGGTCGTCTTTGATCGCAACCGCGATCTGCACGAGATCCTCGGCGTGACGCCTGAGAATTTCGCGAACCACCTGACCCTGTTGCCGTGGGTGAGAGGTATCTTTGGCTTCCTGGTGGTCAGCGGCTTTTTCCTCTTAGGCGGGTTGTTCTTTCATTGGTTGATGAAGCGAGGCCCATTCAAGTTCAGCTACCTGGTGTCGCCGAAGAAGTTTTTGGCGTGGGCGAAGTTCCCCGATCCGTTCGAGCTGAAACTGCTGGCCCAAACCAGTCTGCTGCAATACATGACTTTTCAGTTTTTCGCCGTGACTGTGCTGCTGGCGATGCCCGTTAAGCTTTTCTTACGTCAGGTTTTCACCATCAAGTATGTCTGGGTAACTCCGTGGTTCAATATCTGACGAAGATGTCCGACAAACTAAGGAATGTTGAGCAAGGTAACTAACGGGCGTGGTTTATGCCCCTCCCTCTGGGAGGGGTTAGGGGAGGGTGCGAAGCTTAAGCGCATAGACCCTCTCCCCAACCCTCTCCCAAGGGGAGAGGGAGCAAGACTTCAAAACAGATCTGTTGCGGCTCTACGACTTTGGCTCAAGTAGTTTGTCCGACTTAAGGAATCATAAACAGTGGCAGAATCTCAGGAACCGATCGAATCCCTGGTAAAGAAAGAAGCGCAGCCGCAGCGCGATCCGATCGTTAGTCGATCGACCAGCGCGATCCTGCTCATCTGCACTTTGCTGTTAATCGGGTCCGCGGGTTGGGCCCTGTACGACGAGGGATTTGGCCAGCGTCCGTGGCGCGGCATGCAGCAGGAATTCGTTAAGCGTTACACCGCCTACCTCAAGAGCATTCGCAAAGACGCGGGCAAGTCGGAAGCCGACGTAAAAGAAACTCCTGAATATCAGCAACTGGATGAAGCAGCCAAGGCAGCGCTCGACAAAGTCAAAGCCGATATCGCGGAAAAAGATCGTCACGTAACCCAGATTCAGGCCAGGCTTGACGCAGTCACTGAGCCGTTTCAGAACCAGCGCGGCCGCATCGTAGTCATTACTTATAAGCTCGAGGTCGCGCCCAGCGATTTCTGGCGCAAGCGTTACGCGAGTCAGCTCGACGCGAAAAAGAAGGAAGTGGTTACAGTTAACCTGCCCGCGGACGGAGGCGGCAAACCGGTTCCGCAAAAGATGAACTATGAGCAGCTTGAGCAGACCTTCAATAGCTTGCGCGAGGAAAAGGCCAAGGTCCTCGGCGAAAAGGCCGAGTTAACGAAAGAGCCGAGTGAGTTAGCCAAGAGGCGCGATGAGTATCTGAAGAACCATGTCAGCCGGCTGCCGCAAAAGAGCATCGACGACCTCATCAGGAAGAACGAGAACTCTTTCGACTACACAATCCTGGGCCACCAGATCAACGTCAACCAGTTTTCGATCGTGGATCGCTGCGAGATTTGCCATCTCGGCACCCGCGAGCCTTTGACGATCACGGCGGCGAACATGGCGCCGGGCGGGCCCGGCAAGAAGCCGGACGAACTCGCCGCGGCCTTTGTCAGCCACCCGCGCAAGGAACTTTTGCAGATTCACAATCCTGAGCGGTTTGGTTGCTCGGCGTGTCACGGCGGCAATGGCCGGGCGACGACCAGCATCGTCAAAGGGCACGGCCAGAATCCTTTCTGGCTGCATCCGCTTTTTCATAAAGAGAACACTGAGGCCGGCTGCCAGATGTGTCATGCGAACGACCGCGTGACGCAAGGCGCTGACACTCTGAACCTGGGCAAGGATTTGTTCTACCAGCGTGGTTGCGTCGGTTGTCATCGCATGGAAGCGTTCGATCGCGAAGGCGATGCGCTGACCAACGCGCGCCAGATGATCACACAGCTTCAGGACCAGATCACGGCGAATGATCGCCAGGCAAGACTGGACACTGAAGCCAGCGCCAGTGCGGGTGACGATACTGAAGTGCAACGCCTGCTGGCCCATGCGGATTCGCTGCGAGTAGCGAACAGTCAGTTGGCCGCGCGCATCGACGAACTCAACCTGCAGACGCGATACCTGCAACAGGATCAGAAGAAGGTCGGGCCGAATCTCAAAGATGTGCGGCTGAAATTGCGCAAGGAATGGATCCCGGTTTGGCTAAAAGATCCGCAGGCATTTCGTCCGGGCACGAAGATGCCTACGTTCTGGCGCTTCGTCGAAGACGGTGAAGAGGGCGCTGACGATTTGAAAGCGGTCGCGGCTTACCTCTGGCAGAATAGCTTCGACGGTAAAGTTCCCGCTCAGCAGCAGGGAGACAAGAATAACGGCAAGACGTTGTTCGAGTCGCGCGGTTGTCTCGCCTGCCACTCAATCGGTGAGGAAGACGCCAGGATGGGCGGCACGTTTGCCGCGAACCTCACCAGGGTCGGCGAGAAGGACAATTATGATTACATCGTGCGTTGGATTTACAACCCGCGCGAGCGCTGGGCTCCTTACTGTCCAAAGGAGCATCGCGATCTGACTCCTGAAGATTATTCCAAGCATGGTCTGCCGTTCCTCTTCGATACTGAACTTCATTCGAAGTGTCCGAATGACGGCGCTGAGTTACAGGTTCAAAACATGACGGTGATGCCGAACCTGCGCCTCGCAGAACAGGATGCGCGCGATATCGCGTCGTATCTGTTCTCGCTTTCGTCTCCGTCGTCCGGCGCCGATACGTCATACATGGACGATCCGAAGTTGGCCGAGGAAGGGAAGGCAGAGATCAAGCAATACGGTTGCGCCGGTTGCCATGAAATCAAAGGCTTCGAAGAAGAGCAGCGCATCGGCAAAGAGTTGACGACCGAAGGCGCGACCCCGCTCGAGCGTCTGGACTTTGCTCTGTTGACGCAGGACGCCGAATACGGCCGCGACCCGCTCAAGTTGCATCCGAAAGACAAAGAACAGGAGTGGTACAACCATCGCGGATTCTTCGAGCATAAGCTGGCCGAGCCGAAAATCTATGACACCGGCAAGTCGCAATACCTCGAACCGAAGGATCGTCTGCGCATGCCTAAGCCGTACCTTACCGAGCAATGGCGGTCAAGTTTGACAACACTTCTGCTCGGCAGTATGGGCGTGGAAGGCGCGAACGTGCCGGCGGCGCTCTTTTACAATCCGCCGGACCAGCGGCGTCAGGACATTCAAAACGGTTGGTGGGTAATCAAGAAATACAACTGCATGGGTTGTCATGTGCTGCAACCCGGACAACAGGTCAGCGTCTATAACAGTTCCGCCGAGCCGACGATCACAACCGGCGCCGGACTCTACTCCCTGCCGTTTTATTCGGGACAGAAAGAGTTTCTACCGCCGCAGCTAACCAGCGAGGGCGCCCGTGTCGATCCGGATTGGTTGATGAAGTTCCTGAAAGATCCTTCGTTGATGCAGTCAGGCGAGAAGCCGCCGCCGCCGCCGCCCGCCGCGCCGGCATCATCTCCACAATCATCGCCCGCGAGTGCGAGTGCTAAGCCGGCCGTGGGAAACGCCAACGATCAAAGCGGCGGCAAGTTGATCCCGCAGCCGGGCGCGAATCGCAACGGCGTGCGGCCTTATCTGCAAGTGCACATGCCGACATTCAACTTCTCGCCGAATGAATTGCGGGTGCTGGTGCGGTTCTTTATGGCCGTCTCTTCACAGAACGATCCATACATCAAAGAGCCTCTGGATCCAATGACCGAGTCTGAGAAGTCGATCGCGCGAAATATTTTCGTTTCGGGTACGCCTTGTTTGAAGTGTCACATCACGGGAGAGCCGACGCACGACGCGAAAGCAATTGCCCCGAATTTCCTGCTGGCTTCGCAGAGATTGAAACCCGAGTGGACCTTCCGTTGGTTGCTCGATCCGGCCCAGATCGCACCGGGCACAGCCATGCCGTCCGGCTTGTTCAAGCGGGATCAGGATCGTTGGGTGGTGAACCTGCCGAATCCACCGTCGGACGTTGCCAACTATCACAGCGATCACGCCCGGCTACTGGTGCGTTACATGTTTCTGATGACGCCGGATGAACAGAGACGCCTGTTGTCCGCGACTCCCGCGGCGCCAACCGCGCCCGCAGCCAGTGCGCCCGCGCCACAGAAAACTGGTCGCAACGGAGTCAGTACCGGGAGCGGTAGCGACCGGGTAATCGCTGGCGCAGGACGCCGCAGACAACAATCGCGGACACTCGCACAATTGCGGCACGCGCATCGCGTCGTCCGACGCAGTTGAGCCGTGCTCTGAATCAGTATTAATCGAAGTATGACTACTGATTCAGTTTAGAGTTCAAGCTTTTGCTTGTGTTTTGAAATCAACAACCTAGAGGTTGAACTCTGAACGCAAATCGATTCGCTAATTCAAGTACTTCCGGCTATCCCTCGCGTTACTATATGGGGTATGCTGGGTCGCAAAATTAAAGGTCATTTCAATTTGAAGGAGACTCAAGAAATCTATGTTTAGCAAACGCGCACGAATGTGGCTGGGGTTGATTGCCGCCCTGAGCCTGTTATCGCTGGCATCGTCATGCGGTGGCCCGAAGACTGACGACAACACAAACACCGGTGATGGAGGCGGAAAGGCTTACACGTCAAAAGGCGACGAAGGCACGGTCACCGGCAGGGTTTCCTATACTGGCGCCGCGCCAGAGCCAAAGAAGATTGATACGTCTGCCGATGCGGCTTGTAGTGCAAAGAGTCCGAACCTGACGAACGAGGATTGGGTCGTAAAAGACGGCAAGCTTGCCAACACATATGTGTACATTAAGAGCGGCACGTTGGCCGATGGGACGAAGGTTACTGATTACTCAACCTGGCCGAACATGCCAACTTCGGCTACGCTCGATCAGAACGGTTGTCACTACAAGCCGCACGTGCTGGGCGTGGTGGTGAATGAGCCTATCACCATTACCAACAGCGATCCGACTACGCACAACATTCACTTCACGCCAAAGAATAATCCTGACTGGAACCAGTCTCAGGTGAACGGTGCCGCGCCCATGACTCACAAGCTGGCCGTTGCAGAAGTTTTGGTGCCCGTGAAGTGTAATCAACATCCTTGGATGAAGTCTTATGTGGGCGTGACGAAGCATCCGTTCTTTGCCGTTACGGGCGAGGATGGTAGCTTCACGATCAAGGGAGTGCCGGCGGGCAAGTACACCGTGGTTGCGTGGCATGAAGGTGGCGCGAACGGCACCGAGAAGACGATGGAAGTCACGGTCCCCGCGAAAGGCGCGGCGACGGCTGACTTTTCGTTCGGCGCGACGGCCCTGGGACAACCCAGTTCGTTGCAGATGCTGCCGGCGATCGAATTCCCGATGATGGGCAAGCACTAGGAACATTGCCGATTTCCGATTGTCGATTGCCGATTCGCTCGGTGATGTGGCAATCGGAAATCAATCGGCAATCGCAAATCGACAATGTCCAAGAGTGTTCATCGCTTCGCATTGCTCGTAGCGTGCGCGACGTTCTTTCTCATAATCGCAGGCGCCAACGTCACCAGTCACGATGCGGGATTGGCCACGTCTGATTGGCCGCGATCCAACGGGACCTTCTTTCCCAAGATGGTCGGCAATCTGTTTTGGGAGCACGGCCACCGCATCGTGGCCACTGGCGTCGGAATCCTGACAATCGCGCTCGCGGTTTACCTCCAGATTCGCGAGCGGCGTTCGTGGGTAAAGCGTCTGGGTTGGATCGCGCTGGGCGGGGTGATTGCGCAGGGCTTACTCGGTGGTCTGACCGTCAAGATGAATTTGCCCCTGGCGGTTTCGGCCGCGCACGCCACCCTGGCACAATTGTTCTTTCTCATCACGGTCAGTCTGGCGGTGTTTACCTCGCGCCACTGGGTGACTCCGGAATCCAGCGTCACGGAAAACGGTGCGGGTGTTTCACTGCGCAGCTTGTGCGTAGCGGCGTTGGCCGTGATTCTCACCCAGCTCGTTTTGGGTGCGACGTTGCGCCACTCGGCGACGTGGGACCAGGACCTGCCGACGGGATTGTTGCTCGCACACGTGGGAGGAGCGATAGCCGTGACCCTGATTTTGGGAGCGACCGCGGCCACCGTGTTGTTGCGGCACCGGACTGAGAAGTATTTGACGCGTCCTGCTTTGGTGGCAGCGACGCTCTTGTTCATTCAGTTGCTCCTGGGCCTGGCTGCTTACATTACGCGCGTGGCATCGCCTTATGATCCACAGCCAATGACTCCGATGGTATCGGTGACGGTGTCCCACGTTGCGTGCGGGGCACTGGTTTTTGCAACCACGATCGTTTTGACACTGAGAGTATTCCGAGTGCTTCGAGTAGATCGCCAGGAGTATGTGCTCGCTCCGGCATAGACGATCGGAGCAGATGTTCTCAAGAGTTTCAAAGATTTGGTAGTGGCCTAATTTGAAGAGTTTTCTGTTCTCCGTGTTCTCTGTGTCTCCGTGGTGAATTCTTGCCCACAATTAGACTCACCACGGAGACACAGAGAACACGGAGAAAAACTCAAGAAAGACTCAAACTGGGACACTACCAAAGATTTCGAGTTTCGGAGCAGTTTTGAGTTCAGAGTTCAACCTTTAGGTTGCTGATTGGGACAAGCTAAAGCTTGAACTCTAAACTGACCCCCGCCGACAATTAGTAAGTATATTTATGAAGACTGCTGCGCTAGATCTACATTCAAACGCCGCTGCCCGGGCTATCGCGCCGCCGAGCGCGAAGGCCCGCGCAGCCGCTTACCTTGAACTAACCAAGCCACGGATCACTTTCCTGATCGTGCTGACTTCGGCTGCCGGCTTCTGCCTCGGTTCGCGCGGCGCGGTCAACTATTTGACCTTTACTCATGCGATGATCGGCATCGCCCTGCTTTCATCGGGCATTGCGACGCTCAATCAGTTTATGGAGCGTGACCTCGATGGCCTGATGCGTCGTACTGAGAACCGGCCGCTGCCTTCGGGCCGGCTGTTCCCGTTCGAGGCGCTCTGGTTTGGTGTCGCGCTGACAGTGGGCGCCGAACTATATCTCGCTCTGTCCGTTAATGTGCTAACGGCAGTGATGGGGATAACCGTCATCATCGGTTACCTTTTTATGTACACGCCTCTAAAGACGCGCACTTCTCTGTCGACGGCTGTGGGCGCTTTTCCGGGAGCGATGCCGCCGCTGATGGGTTGGACCGCCGCGCGCGGCGAAATCGACGTCGCAGCCTGGGTGCTGTTCGCGATCTTGTTCCTGTGGCAGTTTCCGCACTTCCTGGCGATTGCCTGGATGTATCGCGAGGACTATGGGCGGGCCGGCATTCGTATGTTGCCCGTGGTCGAACCCGATGGCCGGGTGACGGGACAGCAAATAATTCTGTACTCGTTGATGCTGGTGCCGGTAAGTCTGCTGCCGGCTTTCCTGGGAATCTCGGGCAGGTTTTATCTCGTGGCGGCGCTGGTGCTGGGTCTGTTGTTTCTGGGCAGCAGCATTCGCGCTGCGCTTTCAAAATCGAACCAGCATGCGCGTCAGTTATTGCTGGCGTCGGTGCTGTACCTGCCGTTGTTGTTTGGGGTGATGGTCTTGAATCGGTAATACGTCCTATAGGACCTATAGGATGTATTCGACTTATTCTTAAGGAGAATTCGATGGGACGCGTTCTTGGACTTGCCATCTGGATCATAACGATCGCTTCGGTAGCGATGTTTGTCACCAAACATTGGTGGTTTCCCGAATCCATCACTGAGCATGGGCCGCTGGTTGATCATCAGTTCACGATCACGATCATCGTTTGCGGCATCGCCTTTGCCGCGGCGCAGATCGGCCTGGGTTGGGTAGTCTGGAAGTACCGCGATTCGTCCGCCGCGACGCGCGCGACGTATTCGCACGGGAACAACCGTTTGGAAGTTGTCTGGACCGTAGTTACCGCGATCGTCTTCATCAGTCTCGCGGTGATGGGACAGAGAGTCTGGGCCTCGCTTCACCTGCATTCGGCTCCACCGGGATCCTACACCGTCGAAGTTGTCGCGCAGCAATTCAGTTGGAACTTTCACTATCACGGCAAGGACAACGTCTTCGGCCGCACCGATCCCAAGTTGATCGATGACTCGGCTTTGAACTATGTCGGTCTTGACGAGACTGATCCCAATGCCAAGGACGACTCAGTCGTCTCAACTCTGGTGGTGCCGGTCAATCGCCCGATCGAGTTGATCCTGAAATCCAAGGACGTAACCCATAGTTTCTTTGTGCCGCAACTCCGGTTCAAACAGGACCTGGTGCCGGGGATGGCTATTCCCGTCCACTTCACGGTCAACAAGACGGGCAAGTATGAACTGGCCTGCGCTGAGCTGTGCGGAATGAATCACTACAAGATGAAATCTTACATGCTGGTTTTGCCCGAAAACGAGTTCAACGAGCTCGTCAACTTGTCGCAGGAGAAGTTCCAGGCCCGCAGGGACGAACTGCTGAACAAGTATCAATTACCGCAGTACTGAGTTTCGATCTTTGCTTCTTTTAAGCTAGAGGAGAACCGCGATGGCAGAAGCAATTCACGAAGTGCATCGGCACCCAGCGCCGACTGGCTTCATTCGCAAATACATCTTCAGTCTCGATCACAAAGTGATCGGCATTCAGTACATCCTGCTGGCGCTGACGGCCGTGGTGGTGGGGTTGGTGATGTCGGTGTTGATGCGCATGAACCTGAGCTGGCCGGGAACGAATTGGCCCATCCTGGGCACGCTGTTTCCAACCGGCGCGCCGGGCGGAGTAATGACGCCAGAGTTCTATTTGTCTCTGGTGACGATGCACGGGACCATAATGGTTTTCTTCGTGCTCACTACGGCGCCACAGGGCGGCTTTGGCAACTATTTCCTGCCGATTCAAATCGGCGCCGATGACATGGCGTTTCCCGTGCTGAACATGATGTCGTTCTGGGTGACGTTCGTCGGCTTCCTGGTCTTGCTCCTGGCAATCTTGGCCGAGGGTAACCTGACGGTTGGCTCATGGATCTCGAAGCTAGGTGAGTCTTTTGCTGCGGGCAGTGGAACCGTCGGTCCGATCGGCGGCTGGACCGGTTATCCTCCTTTGAGCGCGCTGGGCAAGATCGCCGGACCCGGGCAGGGCGCCGGTGTGAACCTTTGGATAATCAGCATTGCCATCTTCTGTGTGGGATCACTGCTGGGCGCGCTGAATTTCATCACTACCTTGCTCAACATGCGCACGAAAGGCATGACTTTGATGCGCATGCCGTTGACGTGTTGGGCCTGGTTTACTACGGCCATACTGGCGCTGTTGTCGTTTCCGGTTCTGCTGGGCGGGGGGATCCTCTTGCTGCTGGATCGCATCGCGGGCACGAGCTTCTTCATTCCGGGCGGACTATACGTGAGCGGTTCGACCGTTCCCCTACACAACGGCGGCTCACCGCTGCTGTGGCAACACTTGTTCTGGTTCTTTGGCCATCCGGAAGTTTACATCGCAATTCTGCCGGGCATGGGCGCCACGTCACATATTCTTTCGACGTTCGCGCGCAAGCCGATCTTCGGTTATCGCGCGATGGTGTTTGCGATTTTTGCGATTGGCATGCTGGGCTTCTTTGTCTGGGGCCACCACATGTTCATGAGCGGCATGAGTCCTTACTCAGCCATCGCGTTCTCGATCCTGACGCTCTCGATCGGCGTGCCTTCGGCGATCAAGACGTTCAACTGGCTGGGCACACTCTGGGGCGCGAAGATTCGCTTCACCACGCCGATGCTGTTCGCGATCGGATTCGTTTCGCTGTTCGTAGCCGGCGGGATCACCGGATTGGTGCTGGGCCAGACGTCTCTGGACTTCTTTTTTCACGATACTTACTTCGTGACGGCGCACTTCCATCTGGTCATGGGCGTGGCCTCGATCTTCGGCATGTTCGCGGCTACCTATTTCTGGTTTCCGAAAATGTTTGGCCGCATGATGAGCGAGAGCCTGGGCAAGTTTCATTTCTGGATCACCTTCATCGGCGTCTATGCCATCTTTGTTCCGTTCCATGCGATGGGCATGGTCGGCATGCCACGCCGCTATGCGCAGTTTGGTGAGTATGAGTTCCTTAAGAACACGCATGGGCTGGTCCTTTTTGTGACCGTCGCGGCGATCATCACGGCGCTGGTCCAGATCGTTTTCTATTTCAACTTTTTCTGGAGCATGTTCAAGGGCAAGCCGGCCGGCGACAATCCATGGGAGGCAACGACGCTGGAATGGAACATCCCGTCGCCACCGCCGCACGATAACTTTGCCGGCATCGTGCCTGAAGTTTATCGCGGACCATACGAGTTTGCAGTGCCGGGAGCTGCTAAGGATTTCACGATGCAGTCAGAACCTGAAGGTACCGAGATCCCTGCAC
>DATHHW010000155.1:0-39308 GCA_035317005.1 Pyrinomonadaceae bacterium
AGTGAGCCGGTCACAAAAGTTGGACTGACATCCATCATTGGTGAAGGCTCCGATCTCCGTTTGTACTTCAGGCCTCTGAAGCCAGACTCGAGCCCCTGGGCCGATGCGGGAGGCGTCCTGCGGCTTGATTTGGGCGGGGCGCAGAAGCTGAACCCAAACGACCCCCCACCTTTCCAGGCGCGCGCCATCAGTATCAGGTCACTCGGCGGTGGCAATTCCATTCCGGTTGCGCCGGCTCTCATCAGCGCCCGGAGCACAGATGACGGCTCGCTACTTAGCATCAACGATTTTAAGATTGACTCGGACCAACTTCAACTCAGCATTACTGGGAAAGGTTGGGTGACGATTAATGGAGAACCCGAGACTGTCAATTTCTTAAAGCGCGTCCAGGAAAACCCGATCTTATTGGCCCTCCTGGCGGCATTCGACACCGCGCTGCTGGCGTGGGTGGCGCGCATCATGTTCAAAACTACTTCAACCAAGCCTTAGGCCTGGACAAAGTCAATGAAGTTCCTCAAGTCGATCATCATGGCGTCAAGGAAAGGTCGCGAAGAGTACCAACTGGGCGAGCCAATCCTTGCCGAGAAAAGGAAACCAGTCACGGGGGCCATTTTTTTGGCAGAATAGACCAAGACGTAGTCGGATTCAGTCTGGCGCCGGTCGCCGTTTCGGAACTCAGTGTTTTTGATTAGAGTCAGCAGCGACGTCCTGCTAATCCCCATATGCATTTGGTCTAAGGGCCTGAATCCACCGTCCTTTTGGTTGTACAATGGGAGACATCCACAGCTATGATTTGCGCAACGGAGATTTTTCATGTCCATCTACCTGATGGGTCGGCCTCTTCGGACTTCATTTGTGCTGCGGGCAAAAAGAGGCCAATACATTTCTCAGTGTTTCGCTAACTGCTTTAGGCACGCAATGTAGAGACAATAAGCTCGATTACTGAGCCAAGCGGGCGTAGGGGTTTTGGAGGAATTCAGTCTACACTGCCATTTCTAAATTCTGCAAAGGCTTAACGGACTTGCTTGTCCTTTGCCGTCCTTTGTTTTCCTCCTGTGTCGAGATCGATGATTGCGGAGCCGGCCGAGAATTCGAAGGTGAACTCATAGCTTTCCAAACTAAGAGAGGGCAAAAGTTTCGGTCGGAAGAGAGATTGCCTGGAAGGATCCTTCTGGGCGCATTGCCGCTGTTGCTGGCTCATAGACATGCATCTAATTGGATGCCGAGGTATGCATATTACAGAAACAATGGCACGTGACGACGCTCTGAGGTGGCCCTGCGAGTGACGCCTCGCAGCAAGTGAAAACCAGAAAGGGCTGATTATCAACGCCGATGATTGCGGCCTGATCAAAGGAGTGACTGCCGGAACAGCATTAACGCCGTCGCGTTCTCAACCGACGGCAAAGCAATATTCACCGGATGCGGCGACGGAACTGTTCATCTCTGAGACGTTGGTGGGTAACACGTTCAATCTGGTCGCTCGCCTCGCCTGCGATTCTGAGATCACGCGAAAAACCTCAGCAACCAACTCGTCGTTATCCACCGGCTTTACCAAATAACCCTGCGCACCGCTGGCGTAGGCTTCCGCTTTGTCTTTTGGGTAGGCCGCGCCTGAACAGAAAAGAATGGGCGTCTCAGAGTCGAAGCGGCGCAACGCCACACTGAGCTCAGTTCCCGACATGCCGGGTATCCAATTATCCAGGAGATAGAGGTCGAACCGCGTTGTTTTGGCCAGCTCTATGGCCAGGAGCGGAGTTTCAGTGGTGATGACGTCACAGTTGTTTTGGTTAAGGACGATAGTGATAAGCTCGCGCGTATCAGCATCGTCCTCCGTGCAAAGAATACGTAGTCGGTGTGATGGCATTCTGTTACTCAAAGCCCACTGTAAATCTCACTGCGGACGTGGATCCATTGAAAGGCTAATTAGGCGAGTGCGCGTACTCTATACTCGGCAGCCAACCAAGTCTGTGCGCTAGCGCACAAACCAACGGATATTATCTTAGCGAGCGATTGAAATTTGAAACACTGCCTCTCGCTCGATGTGCGGGAAGGTCCGGCAATTTGTCTTGAGGAAGTCAGGGCGACGCCCCGACTTCCTCAAGCCGTAAAGCCGTCAGTCGGACTGCAACTGCGCAATGCTGCTCTTAATACTGCCGACGATGCCTGTGCCGTTTGCGAAGCTTGTAGGTATAGAGCGCACCGGTGCCGGCACCGGCCGCTGCGCCGATCGCCGCGCCTTTGCCTTTGCCGGCGATTGCGCCGATGCCCGCGCCCGCGGCCGTCGTCCCGGCCACTGTCAGCTTGTCACGATGTTTTTGCCAGAAAGTCCGACTGTGACGACGACGATGACGTCTGGTTTGCCCCGACGCAATCGGCCCTACTGTGAAGGCGAGCGTCAGCACAATCAAAAGAATCGATAAAAATCTTTTCAATGTTTTCTCCTGTTCTAATTCATGGCGAAGTTATTCGCACCTTGCCTCATCCAAACTCGAAAAGGACAATTAACGATCACACACTACAATGTGGAGTTTACCGGCGTCTGTGCGTTTGCACACAAATACCCAACAAGTATCTATATGTGCGTTGATGCACAGACCACAAAGGGGTATAATCCCGGGACTGAGAGTCACTCGGTAGTGCTTGCCGTAAAGCGGTGACTTACCACGATTGAATACAAACAAAACGGGCCTGATGGCGGCTTTGCTGAATCAACCTGTTAGCGAAGAGGAGGACTCATGTCTCTAACTACTAACGGAAAAGAAGTGCTTGGGAACCATTTGCTCGCTGCTCTGCCACCAGACGCGTATGAACGATTGCGGCCTCATTTGGAGCCCATTTCCTTTTCTCTCGGCGAAGTAGTTTATGAATCCGGCGGACACATGCAGTACGTTTATTTCCCAACGACGTCGCATATCTCTTTGCTGTATACGATGATTGACGGTTCTACCGCCGAGATGGGTCTGGTGGGCCAGGAGGGAGTCGTCGGCATCGCCCTGTTTATGGGCGGCGAGACCACGCCCAACCGGGCGATGGTGCAAGGCGGAGGTGCAGCCTATCGCATGAAGGCGAAGGCAATGCTGGACGAGTTCAAACGGGGCGGTGAATTCCAGCACTTGATGTTGCGTTACACGCAAGCGCTGATCACTCAAATTTCACAAACAGCCGTTTGCAATCGCCTGCACACAGTAGAACAGCGCCTCTGCCGTTGGTTGCTGATGACTCACGACCTCGCGCAATCAGACGAGTTGGAAATGACCCACGAGTTCATCTCCAACATGCTGGGAGTTCGCCGCGAAGGCGTCACCGTGGCTGCGCAGCGTTTGCAAGAGATGGGAATGATCAGTTATGTGCGCGGTCATATTCAGATTCTTGACCGCGAGCAACTCTTAGCCTATGTCTGCGAGTGTTATCAGGTAGTCAAAGACGAGCATGCCCGTTTGCTTGGCTGAGACATTGAGATTTCTCATCGCCTCTGTCCCTAATCTCACCGGCGTATAGAGTACCAACTTTAGTTGGGCTCTTCTTGCCTCAGTAAAAGCCCGACTAAAGTCGGTACTCTGAACACCTCTAATCAAAGGCGGACACTATCCGAAACGAAAAATCGTTGACTTTCTCGGTTGTCTGTCATATACCTTCCCCGTTCTTACAAGGTTTTTTGCATTAAAGTCTTCGAGGCTGATTCCCACGTGTTGTCCTCTGAGCAACCAGCCGACTCAGCCCGCTTTCTTTAATCAAACTGTCAACGTCCTGGGCCAGTGCCTTGGTTCTAACCAAAGCCTTAGCTCCTCAACACTTCCTTAAGGAGGACTTGAAGATGCCAACCGAATCAGGAGATCAGAAACTGCTCGGCAACTATCGCAAACTCATCGATTTCATTTCCGCCGACACTAATTACAATCCCGCAAATCCCGACATCACCAAGACCGCCCTGGCCGCCCATTACACCGGGGCGTTGGCAGCGCTTGACGATGTGGCCGTCAAAAACGCGCCCAACAAGATCGCCACGAGCGTCCGGCAAGCGGCCTATGATCCATTGTCCGGTTTGATGAGGCGTTCATTCAACATGTTGAAAGCGTCGGGCGTTGCCAAGGGCGTGCTCGACGACGCGCAAACGCATCTGCGCAAAGTAACCGGCGCGCGCAAGTCGCCGAAAGCCAAGGCCAATTCAGACACGCCGGCAGCCGAAGACGAGAAGCAACACTCGGCGTCGCAGATGAGCTTTGATAACCGGCGCGGGAATGTGGCCGCGTACGTGGCGATTCTGGCGAACGTCCCTTCGTACAAACCGAACGAGAATGAGTTGAAAGTGTCTTCGCTCCAGTCGCTGGTGTCCGAGCTTGACGCAAAAAACAGCGCGGTCAGCGCCGCCTACGTCCCGCTCAGCCGGGCGCGCGGTGTGCGGGATGGAATGCTGTATTTGAATGACGACAGCGTGGTGAATCGTGCGGCTTTCGTGAAGGCGTACGTCCAGGCTGCGTTCGGGCGAGACAGCCAACTGTTTAAGCAGATCAAGGGATTAGAGTTTAAGCGGCAGAATCGGTAAGGGCTGGCTAGCGAAATACCGGGGCTGGTGGTTCTCCGCACAGCACTGACGATTATTCCAACTGCGCTGATGACTCTTCCAGGGGCGCGTGGCCGTCTTCGGACAGCGCCAACGATAGTGCTGCACGACGCTGACATATATTCCAGAGGCGCTGGGCCGTATTCGTGCGACGCTCGTGCTCATTCCGGCGGCGCGGGTCATTACTCTGACGCCACTGGTGGTTATTCCAGCGTAGCGGACCGTCATCCCGACGGCCCGGTTTGATGCCTCGAGGGCCAACTTACGAGCTAAGGAATAAGGAGAGATGAATCATGACATTTACGACGCCTTTAAGAAAAGTTCTGACATGGATCGCTGCTGGATTGGTCTTTGTTATGTTAGTTGCCGGGGTCATTTTTATCTTTGGAAACATTCCAGATTCAGACCGAGTCAAGCTGCTTTTGGAAGTATCAAAATTCCTATTACAAATAATCACTCTCCTACTGATTGCTTTCCTGGTGTCGAAACTTATTAAGGATCTTGAAAGCAACCGAAGAAGGGACAAGGCGTTACACGATGCTCGAGTTGCGATTCTTAATGAACTAGAGACGGTTTTTCAGAAAATTACCAAGTCACAGCATGAGCTTCGTAAGGGCGGTCTGACCGAGAAATATGGTGCGAACGTGAAAACAATGAATCAGGACCAAGTTAAGACTTACAAAGAGGAAATGGACAAGTTGAACGACGCCGAATTGGAGATCAACAAGATAGGATTGGGAATTGAGCGCTTTCAAAGTTTCTTTACGAGAGACGTTGAACTGAAGGGCCGATTCAAAGATTTGAAAGAGTACCTAAATGCGTTATCTACCGAATATGAACGATACCAGCCACTATTGACGACAAACGCGTCTAATCTTGATTTTTCCGAATTCAAGGAACTGAAAGACTTTACTGGATCGGGACCGACAAAATATCTCACCACGTTCAGCGTGTCCTACGCGAATGCAGTTAGCTTCATAAGAGAAGACCTATTACCACTCAAGTTAGCTTTGCAACCTGACGAAGACGTTATTGCTAAAGCGCTGAAGAGCGGAGAGTGAGGAAAAAAGCAGGCATGACCCCATCCGCTCGAAACTAAGCAGCCACAATAGGCGGAAGAGAAAGGATAACGAAAATGAAAACGGACCCCGACATGACCCGATACTTGTGCGCGACAGCCTACTTGAATTGTGACTTTCGGAACAAGGTTATCGAGAACCTCCTGTATGAAAGACACCGAGCGATAGGCCTCTGTCATGGCGTGGATCTTCCCATATTAGTGAAGCACTGTTTGGCAGCAAGGCGAAGAGTCTTTTTTCGCGATATGCTCGTTGTTTCCTTGTTTCCGATCACGTTGTTTCTGACAGCATTTATCCTCCCCGAAGCGCCTCGGGATTTGTCGGATTTCGGTAACCTGATAGTAATCTGGCTCCTTTCATTCAGTCTCTCATTTATGATTGTCGCTTGGGAGACCTGGACCAGGCACGAGATCGTTTCAGAGCATTTCCTCAAGGACAACTATGATCCGAATTATTCAAGGATCAAAGTGAACGCCAAGACTACTCTCAAATTGCAGCAAATTACGGAGAAACAGAACGCCAATGTTGTCGTTTACAGCGGGTTCTCACCCTTTGTTGGCTCCGGAATGGACATGGGAGGGTGGTCCTTCAGCTTGAATGTAAGAAAAGGCCGCGAGGATTTGGGTAAAAGGCGTGAACCTCAGGATTTTGAAATCGGAGAACTGTACAGTTCTTTGGTAGATTCAATGGTTGGACTGAACTTTGAAGGGTTAATTACCGAAGACAGACTTTTCGTAAATGGAAAGGACATCCGAAACGACCGAAGGTTCCTTTTAACTCCACTGTCCTCGCCGGAATCCACAGTTGGTACGGACTTAATTGACGAATTCAAGACAAACCCCAGCCATGCCGTTCGGCACTACATGTGTGTGAAAATAACCGATTGGAAAGGTGAACTTGTGCTGTCCATATTTCTTAGGCTTGCTAAGAATGGTGGGACGTTTTTCACGGAAGCGAATTATTTTCTGCTAACACCGATCGCGGAGGGCTATCGCCAGGCAGATTCCATGCGACCAACACCCGGCTTCAGAGCGACCCTAAAGTTGTTGGGTGTTGCTCTCGTTAAGGGAGCGTTGATTTGGTTTTTTTGGTGGTGCCTTCTTGCCTTCAAAGTAGGTCGCTTCTTCGTTAATTGGGGGGAACGGACACGGCGTGAACGTTTAGTCGCGGAGGATCCAACATTCGATTACGGAGCATCGGGCACGTTACGCGAGTACGTGAGTTCTTACCAATACCGTCGCTATTTTCAAAAGCTTGACAAGGAGATGTATCTCAAGACCGTTGAGCGCTTAATACTTGACTGTGTCATAGAATTCCTGGATGAAAAGGGTGTGGACACCTCAGAACTCAGGGACAGGCAAGCAACGATACTAAATAATGGCGTTATCGTTACGGGTGGAGCAGTAAGGGCAAAGACTCTTGCCGTCGGTCAGAACTCAAGCGCTTCCTCATCGGGCTGAGTTAGCACATTCACTATCTTCTGGAAGATATCTACGTAACACACTTTCGACGAAAGAAGGCTTGTATGACAAAGGGTTCTACGAATGAAGGCATCCTTCAGACCGGTGGCACAATTAATGCTGATCAGATCGCAGTAGGCCAAAATGCCAGGGCGATTCGCTGTCTGTCGCAAGCGAAAGAGACACTTGAACGCGCAGGCTTGAAGGAGATCGAAGATAGACTCGTTCATCTGGTGCAAGTGCTAGAGGACCATACGAGTTCACTTTCGAATCGCGATGAAATAATCAACTCTACCGAAACACTTGCCAGAGAACTAGCAGAAGTAAAGCCCAATAAGCTTACGCTCATATCGTTGTTGGAGGGCATCGCTGGTCGCGTTAATTCCGTTACCGTTGTCGCGACGGCCATCGAGGCACTCAAGAGCGCTATAGCTTCACTAATGTGAAATGTTAAGCACCAAACGCGGAAGCGATGTTGGTGAAAATCAGCCAACCTGAGCGATGAATTTAGGAACTACTTTTTGGTTTCAGGGATCGCCTTTCTGCAACTAAGAATCAATCCACGAATCCACTACCAAGAGAGAAGAACCGGCAAAGCTGTTGAGCTCTGCCGGGTGGGAATCTCCCTAAAACAAGAATGGCCTTGCGCCAGGTAAGTTTTTAGTTGCCACTGATCCCATCGTCGTAGCCGTTACCGAATGCTTCACGATAGTAACGTTGGTAAAGTTGGCGGTCGCCAAGCTTTGAGCTGTAGTCTTGCGTGGCTTTCAGGTAGTTGCTTTGGCTGCGGTAATCAGAGTGGTTGCGCTTATTGCGGTCATTGCGACCTTGCTTGATGCCTTCGTTATAGCCCGCGTTCAGTGCTGTTTGGCGAAGCTCGAACGAACCGCCAAAGTTGCCGTAACCATCCCAATTCCGGCCGCGGCGAGTTTGATTACCGTTGTTGTTGCCACGGTTTCCAATGCGATCATCGCGACCGAAACCGGTCTGGCCATAGCTGTTGTATCCGCTCACGAACGCTTCACGGAAGTACCGGCGGTACAGGTCCCGATTCCCCAGACTCGAACTGTAGCCAGTCGTGGCTTTGCGATACGCGTTGGAAAGTTGGTAGTTAGCGCGCCTGCCATTTTGGGAATCATTCGTGCCTTCCCTGACGCCATCGTTATAGCCCGCGTTCAGAGCGGTTTGGCGCAACTCGGCAGACCCGCCGTAGTTGCCGTATTGTTCCAAGTTGCGGTCGCGACGATCCTGGGGATAACGATCATTCGGATTCTGAGCCTGAGCTCTCGCAGTTAAAACGATTCCGGCGCCAAACAGCAGCGAAAATGCTAGCGTGGTGGCTCTGATTCTGTTCTGCCATTGATTTCTCATCATCAACTCCTTTGTTGCAGGTACATGCAACTCGTCACCTTGCAAAGAGTGGGTTTAAATCTCGCTGAAACCCGCTCTTCAATCTGTCCTGTGTCTCTTCTGCGCGACGAGCCTGAGGGCGTTCGCGGGCCTCATCAGAGCGCAATCAAATGTACGTCAACCGGATTCGAGACTGCCTGGTATGCTTTCACAGTGAATTCCCAGTGCGGCTAACATAAACCACACGCGCGCGTTTGTCTGTGCCCTAACCCACATATAGGCCGTTCTACGATAGATGAACTGCGGCAATCCCCCTTCGGTCGATACTTTCATATGTGGCATAACGCACAGACCGCCGGTTGTTTTGAGCTGTATGCTCAGGTTAATCGTGCTTCAGACGAATTTGCTTTCGATAGGAATGCTGGGGGCGGCTACTCTCTTGTCGCAGATCCTCAATTTACCAGGTCTAAAAGACTCAACCTGTGGTCTTCAGAAACAGAAGGGAAGTTTATGTATCCAAATGAAAGAACCGAACAAAAGCGCGTCGTGGTCGATAGTCCAGGCGTGCGCAGGGAGATCGTCACTGAGCGGATCCAAAGCGCTCCAAGAGAAACCGGCATCTCTGCCGGTACGGTTGCGATAATTACGATTCTCGTAGTGATGGTGGTGGGCGCCATCTTCTATTTCGTGAGCAGCAGAAACGCTAATGAAGCAGCCAACAGAAACGCGAATCTGGATGCGGCCAGTCAAGCAAGCGCAGAGCATCCGCCGTCGACTACGATAGTTCAGCAGCCGGCGGCGCCGGCGCCTGTGATTATCCAGCAGCCGGCGCTGGGCCAGCAGGCGCCAGTGATTATTCAGCAGCCTGCTCAGCCAAACCCCAGAGACACCGCGAGTGCTGACGCAAATATGCAGGAGATTGCTACCAAGAGGCTGACCGAGGAGCCCGACATGGCTTTGGTTTCGATAACCATCAGCGACTCTCAAGCAGTCCTGACTGGCAGCGTCAATTCATCAGCCAGCAAGGCGAAGGCTGAGCGGTTGGTAAAAGCGGTTCGAGGCGTGAAATCCGTGGACAACAAGATTGTCGTGTCCAGCGTGTAGGCATTCCGAACGTCACGGCGCGTCCGGTTTGCACGAGGATCTAGCTACCCGTGGCTATTCCTGCGATGATATGTCGCAGGCTAACGAAGGAGGGTTAAAGTAATGTTGTGGACGATACTAGTGATATTGCTGATCTTGTGGTTACTAGGATTCATCGGTCACATCGGTGGGAATTTGATTCACATCGTGCTGGTTATCGCCGTGATCATTTTGATATTCAATCTGGTCTCTGGCCGCCGTTCGATCTAAGGAATCACTCAACAGATTGTCCCAGCGGTTCTCTCGGGCTTATTCGTAGCGCAACGCTTCGATGGGATCGAGGGCCGCGGCTTTGCGGGCCGGGTAATAGCCGAAGAAGATTCCCACCGCCGCCGAGAAGATCACTGAGCCGATGATGGCCAGCGTGGAAATGAGTGTGGGCCAGCCGAGTAACTTAGGTATCAGCAAAGAGAAAACAACTCCCAGCACGATGCCAACCAACCCGCCGGTCAAGCTAAGCACGATTGATTCGATCAGAAACTGAGTCTTTACCGCTGAAGAGCGCGCGCCAATCGCCATGCGAATGCCAATCTCACGCGTGCGCTCAGTAACTGAAACAAGCATGATGTTCATGATCCCGATGCCACCTACCAGCAGCGACACGCTCGCAATGCAGGCCAACAGAAGTGTCATGGTGTTGTTGGTCTGATTGGCGGCGTCAGCTATGTCCGTCATATTGCGTACGGTAAAGTCGTCAGGCTCGTTGGCGCCCAGTTTGTGGCGTTGCCTGAGCAAGTCCGTAATCTGGGACTGCGCTGTATAAGTAGCGTCCTGCGAAATTGCCGAGACGTAGGCTATTTGCAGACGCGGGCTGCCCAGGATCTTTTTCTGCACCGTCGTGTACGGCGCAAAAGCGATGTCGTCCTGATCGCGTCCCTGCTGGTCCTGGCCTTTCTTTGCCATCACTCCGTTGACGCGGAACGGTAAGTTCATAACTCGCAGGGTCTGTCCGACGGGATCCATGCCCGGGAAAAGATTGTCGGCCAGCGTCTGTCCGATGACGATCACGCGCGCCGCGGTCCGCACATCAGCGTCGGTAAAAAACTCTCCGCTCTGGACCTTCCATTTGCGCACATCCGGGTACTGCTCGCTCACGCCCTGGACGGATGTGTTCCAGTTCGTGTTCCCTGAGACCAATTGCGATCTGGAATTTACCGCGGGGGTCACCATCGATACGCTCGGCACTTCTCGTCTGATCGCGTCCAGGTCTTCCGCAGTTAAAGTGTTGGTGCCTGAGTCGCCGGTGCCACTGCGAACGCCGCCCACGTTCTGGGCGCCCGCGCTGACAAAGAGAAGGTTCGTGCCGATACTTTCGATTTGCGCCTGCACGGAAGCCTGCGCTCCCTGACCGATGCTGACCATCGCAATCACCGCCGATACGCCAATGATGATGCCGAGCATAGTTAACGCCGCACGCATCTTGTTGCGCACCAAAGCTCGGAAGGCAACGCGAATTATCATTAGCAGGTTCATTGGTTAGTTACTCATCAGTGTGGCAAGAGTTCTTGGGGATTTCCCTCTCCCTTTGGGAGAGGGCTAGGGTGAGGGCTTTGCTGCAACCACATCATCCCTTTTTGATTTATTCGTCTCCACCGCCGCTCAACCTGAGACAAAACAAGTAATAAAGTCTTTCGTTGCCCCTCAGCTACGCTCCTCACCCCAACCCTCTCCCAAAGGGAGAGGGAGTTTTATGCCTGTTCATCTTCATCCTCTTCCACCGGCGGCAGCAGTCGCAATTCCTCGGCAGCATCACGAGGTTCAGCAACCAGCGAGTCTTTCTTAATCTTGCCGTCTTTGAAAACAACTACGCGCTTCGCATACTGAGCAATGTCATGCTCGTGTGTTACCAGCACGAGCGTAATGCCCCGTTCGCGATTGAGTCTTTGGAATATCTCCATCACTTCAACGGACGTGCGCGAGTCGAGGTTGCCGGTCGGCTCGTCAGCCAGAATCAGCGCGGGATTATTGACCAGAGAGCGCGCAACTGCGACCCGCTGCTGCTGGCCGCCGGATAACTGATTCGAGTGATTCTGCTCGCGCCCGGCGAGACCTACCGCCGCCAGCGCATCCATTGCACGTTGATGACGAATGGGACCGTTGACTCCCGCGTACAGCATCGGCAATTCGACATTCTCGAGCGCGGAAGTGCGCGCGAGGAGATTAAACCCCTGAAACACGAACCCAATCTTTTGACAGCGTATATCGGCGCGTTCGTCCTTCGACATTTCAGAGACATCCTCACCGTCGAGGACGTACTGCCCGCGTGTCGGGCGGTCGAGACACCCGATAATGTTCATGGTCGTTGATTTGCCGGACCCGGACGCGCCCATGATCGCCACGAACTCACCTTCGTTGATCGTGAGTGAGATACCGCGGAGAGCGTGCACGTCGACATCGCCCATCGTGTACGTCTTGTGGATATGATCCAACTGAATCACCGGAGAAAGCTCTGGCCCCGGCGCGAGTAACGCTGCGTTCACTACTTGATTTCGCGGTTCGGTTACGAATGTGGTTGACATAGCTGCTGCTTCTTCCTAGTAGCATAGACTTCAGTCTGTGATCCTGTGTCTAGCGTCAAGCTCAATCACAGACTGAAGTCTATGCCACAGTCACTATCTACCTCCCCGACCGCCTCCACCGGCGCCACCAGTTCGCGGCGCTCCACCAAAACCTGGCGCGGGGCTCTGGGCGCTTTGTGCCTTACTAGCCGCGGATATTGTCTGCCCGATGATCACCATCTCGCCTTCCTGCAAGGTGTTGCCTTCGGCTACTTCGGTTGACGCTCCGTCGGTAAGACCGACCTTGATTCTGCGCGCCTGGGGCTTGCCATCGGCACCGAGAACCCAAATGATTCTGGTTTGACCTTCCAACACGGGCGAACTTGAGGAAGCAAACTTGCGCTCACCGCCCGGCTGAGAGTTGTTCTGTCCTGTCGAACTCGACGCCCCATTAGCATTGTCTGATCCCTGGCTGGCGTTGGCGCTTTGCCGGCGACCCTGGCCGTTGCTCGATCCACCATTGCCACTATTGGCGCCACTTATCCTCTGGCCGTTTGCATCCAGCGGCGTAAAGCGAAGCGCGGAATTGGGGACCTTGAGCACGTTATTACGCTCGTCGATCGTGATTGTCAGGTTCGCAGTCATGCCTGGTTTTAGTTTCTGCTCGGGATTGCTGACATCGATCACGACGTTGTAAGTCACGACGTTCTGCACGTTCGTTGGATTGAGGCGCATCTCTTCGATCTTGCCGTCGAAATCCTTGCCGGGAAAAGCATCGACGCTAAACTTGACTGACTTCGCCTGTTCCACTAGCCCAATGTCCGCTTGATCGATATTGGCGATCACCTGCATCTGCTTCAGGTCGTTGGCGATCGTGAACAGAGTCGGCGCAGACAAACTCGCCGCCACCGTCTGGCCCACATCCACCGTGCGCGAGACAACTATGCCGTTGATCGGCGAAACAATGGTCGTGTGCGTCAGGTTTACCTCGGCCAGGCGCAGCGCGGCTTCAGCCTGCTGTACCTGCGCCTGGGCCTGCTGCACTTGCGCTTGCGACTGTTGCACCTGTGCCTGAGATTGTTGCACCTGCGCCTGCGATTGGGCAATGCCGGCGCCCGACGCCGATTGCTCGGCAAAGACGGATTGGTTCAACTGCGCGGCTGCCTGGTTGTAACGGGCCTGGGCCGCCTGGTAAGCGGTCTTCGCTACATCGTAATCACGTTGCGGGATCACCCCGCTCTTCAGTAGGGACTCTTGTTGCTTGAGCAAACTCATCGCGTCATCTTGCTGAGCTTTCAGCACCGCCAGGTTTGCCTGAGAGCCGGAAACTCCCGCTTGGCTATTTTGTACCGTCGACTTTGCGGCCATGGCTCTTGCCTGGGAATCGCTAACGGCCGCGCGCGAGTTCGCGACGCCGGCCCGCGCCAGGGTCAAACTCGCTTGTGCTTGTTGCAGCGCCGCGCGCGACTGGTCAACCTGTGCTTTGGAAACCGCTGGATCGAGTTGAGCTACGACCTGGCCCTTCTTAACCAGAGAATTGAAATCTGCGAAGAGCGCTGAAATCGTTCCCGAAGCCTGGCTGCCGACTTGCACAGTCGTCACTGCCTGGAGCGTTCCCGTCGCGGTGACGGTGTTGCGCAGGTTTCCTCTCTCTACTCGCGCCGTCATGTAGACTGGCGCGGTAGAGCTGTTGCGCCAGTAGTAGAATGCGGCCATCGCCAACACTGCTGCGGCAGCACCGACCAGAATTAATTTCATCCGCTTGCTGAGCTTGAGGCTGCTCAAGTTCAGCTTTACGCGGTCCTTTGTTTTCAGCGCGCCTGTTCCCGCCACGTGCGGTTGAGCGTCAAATATTTTGGCTGACATAATTGTTTACTCACCAATGCTCCACTGTCTAAGTGGTTAAACGACCCCAATGGACTAGACACCAAACCCCGATCTTTCGTTACACGGCAATCCGCGAGCCGCTGGCCAATATGCCGAAATCATCCGATCACTTAAGGAATCTGCACTTATGACAGGAATTAGAGGGCCTTGTCTGTGCGGCAATCCACATAGATCGATGGATTTCCGAACGGTTTTGCTAAACAGTCGTTCCAGGCCGCCATAGTTTGTCATTTTGTAACGCTTCCGCGAGGTGCGGTGTCTGATCTCATGGACGGGCTAATTTTGGCCTTCCCAGGCGAACAATCAGGTAACAAGGAGTGAGGGATAAGAAAATGAAAAGACTTGGAAAGATAAGAATGCTGATTATCGTGGGGGTTTCGATCCTGAGCATCGCCGCTATATCGGCGGTCGCTTTGTCGGTCCCCATCGCGGTAGCTCAAACCGCTCGCATAATGCGGGGTGGGCACGAACGTGGCGAACGTCGCGGCGGCCCCGGTGAAGGAATGCGCGGCGGAATGTTCAGAGGGATCAACTTAACCGATGACCAAAAGGCCAAGATGAAGCAGATCAGTGAAAGCTTCCGCGAAAGCACCAAGGCGTTGCGCCAGGACCTGCAGACGAAGCGAGAGGCGTTGCATCAGGCAAACGAGGGCGGTACTTTTGACGAGGCGTCGACAACTCAGAAGCTGACGGATTTGGCCCCCCTTGAGGCAAAACTCATGGGCGAACAATTCAAGATGCGACAAGAGACACTCTCTGTGTTGACGCCAGAGCAGAAGACTCAACTTGAACAGAAGCGCGCTGAGTTTAAGGCCCGTGAGGGCGAGCGTCGCGGACGCAAAGGTGAGTAACGCAGTAATCACCCGGGATGACGGACCCAGAATAGTCTGGGTTCGTCAACCTGACTTTCGATCTGGAGCGCTGCCTGACGAACAGTCACGAACAGACTTCCGACCTGGAGCTGGTACGTCTGGCGAGGGAAGGCGATGAGTCTGCCTTTGCCGAGATCATGCGGCGTTACAGCCCGCGCGTGTTCCGGGTAGCCAGTCGTTTCTTTCGCGATCGCAGTCTGGTTGAAGAAGCGGCGCAGGAAGTTTTCATGAAGGCATTCACGGAATTGAGCAGCTACGAAGGCCGCGGTTCAATGGAAGGCTGGCTCACAAAGATCACGACTAACACTTGCCTCAACCTGCTTCGTAGTGCGAAGCGCCGACCCGCGTTGACAGCCTCCGACCTGACTGAAAGTGAGAGTAGCTGGATGGAGAATCAACTTGCGCAGGCAGCAACGGAACGTCACCGCTCGAGTGAACGAAGTTTCGTGGCGGCCGATCTGGCGGGACGCGTGCTGGAGACATTGTCTGCCGACGATCAGTTGGTCCTGACCATGATCGATGGAGAAGAAGCTTCCGTAAAGGATGTAGTTAAGGCGACGGGATGGTCGGAATCAAAAGTTAAGGTGCTGGCATTCCGCGCTCGTCGCCGAATGCGTGAAGCCGTGGAGAAATTATTGACCGGCAAGCGTCTTGATCCCATTTCAGGAGGCACGAGGAACTAGGATGAAAGACGAACATATCATCAGCATGCTTGAGAGCAGGCCACTTTCCGCGGATGAAAACGACTTCGCGCAGATTCGCGCTCATGCATCCATCTGTGAATCCTGCCGGAAAGCGTATGAAGCCGCTGACGTTTCATCGCTGTTGCTGAAAGCGCGGGCCAACGAAACGTTCGAGCCCTCGCCTTTCTTTCAGACTCGAGTTCTCGCCGCCCTGCGAGAGCAACAAGCCGAAAATCAGACCTGGGCGTGGAGCAGGCTGTGGCGCACGGCGGCGGGACTTGCTTCCTCAATGGTAGCGACGGTCGCAATCCTGGCGATTCTGACTTTCGTCATCCCCGGAACTCAAACCACAGAATCGCAAACCGCCGCTCCTTTTGCTAACGCTTACTCGGCAGAAGCAGTAGTGCTGGACGATAACGCGGCGCCTGACGATCAGCTCTCGGACAATGACGTGCTGGCGACGCTCTACGATGCAGACGACAATGTGGTGAAGTAACTATGGAAAAGACCAGCAAAAACAAATGGCAGGTTAGCATCGCGGCGATACTTATCTTCGTGTTGGGATTTGCGGCGGGCGCTCTGGCCTTAAATGTTTACCATCGATGGGCGCGGACCAGGGATCAGGCGAACATACAGGGATTTGATCAGATGCTTGATCGCCTGCAGCTTAACAGCGATCAGAAAACCCAGGTTCATCAGATCTTCAGCGAGACTCGCCAGCAGTTGCAGGCTTTAAGGAAAGAGTCTGACCCGCGTGTGACTGAGATTCGGCAACACACCGACGAACGTTTGCAGAAAGTGCTCACCCCGGATCAGTGGAAACAGTTCCAGCAAATGCGCGATGAGCGGCGAAGTAGCGGCCGGCGGAGAAATGACAACGACTGATCTGCGCTGTCTCTGCACGTAATGCGGGCGAGGCCTACTTGTCTTCCACGCTAACTACATAGGTGTCAACGTCGACGCCTTTAATGATCCAGCGGCCTCAAGTTTGCTGACTATCATCTTCGGGAAAGGGAGAGTGGACTAATATGAAGAATATTTTCAGCATCAGGATTGGCGGGGCGATTTTGAGTCTCGCATTTATTTTCGGGATATCGGCCAGTGCGACGGTGCAGGCGCAGAATCGACGCGATCGAAATGATCGAGAAGCACAAAACCAACGTCGTGATCGTGACCGGGTCGCTAACCAGGATCGAAATGGCGATTGGCGGCGCGACCGGAATCAGAGCAGTCGGGTCCGCAATAATGACCGTAATAACGGCGACTATCGCCGCGACCGAGGCTACGACAACAACGGTCGTTATGGTAACAACGGTGGCTACGGTAACAACGGCGGCTATGGTGGCTATAACAATGGGTCCCAGGTTGCGATGAACCAGGGATATCAAGCTGGATTGAACACGGGCGCCAATGATGCCCAACGCCGGCAGAGCTTCGACCCGCAGAGATCGCACTACTACCGGAACGCTTCGTCGCAGGCATTCCGTCAGGGATTCCTGCGTGGCTATGACCAGGGGTATCGACAGTATGCCGGCTACGGAAACGGGGGCTACGGAAACGGCAACACGCGCAGCCGAACGGGAAGCATTCTCGGCAATATCCTCGGCCGACCTTAGTCGCACACAGACAAAGTAATATCTAACCTGAAATGCCGCGCCCATAAAGCGTGGCATTTCTTTTTTGTTTGGAACCTCGACATTAACAGGGTTTTGATCTTTCGACGCCTGAATATGTGGTAAAGTGTGCGATGTTATCGATAACAAATTCGACTCTTAGTTAGGCCGTGAGAGAGCTAATGACGAAACGAACTTTTCATCGCGTATTCACTTCGATTGGAGTAACGATCGTTCTATTGCTTCTCACGAACGTCGTTATCTACCTTGCGGCGGGCCAACAGCCTAACGATCAACTCACCGGCAACTGGGCTGTGAAGAATCCGAACGCGGATGGCACCTTTCGCACGACGTACCTCAATTTGAAGCAAGATGGATCGAAGATCACCGGCTCGATCCGGGTGACGCAGTTCTATTATTTGATCACCGAGAGCACTGGTGGCCCCGATGGCTTTACTCTCACCGGTTCAATGAAAGACGGCAAGAACGTTCGCAGCGTAAAGTACGAAGGGAGACTTGTTGGAGATGAATTGCATGTGCTGACAAGGCGCCGTCCTGAAGACAAACCTCCTGAAATGATCGCGCGGCGCGTGCCGGCGGGCGAAGGCGCACTCCCCGCGCGTATCGAGCTGCCCGCGCTGCACAAAGTTCCCGACAACGGCCTGGCAAGGACTCCGCCCATGGGCTGGAACAGTTGGAACAAATTCGCCGGCCGGGTCGACGACGCTACCGTTCGCAGCATTGCGGATGCGATGACCACCAACGGAATGAAGGCAGCGGGTTACCGCTACATCAACATTGACGACACGTGGGAAGCCGGACGCGACGCGCAGGGAAACATTCTCACCAATAAGAAGTTTCCCGACATGAAGGCGCTGGCGGATTACGTGCACAGCAAAGGCTTGAAGCTGGGCATCTACTCGACCCCGGGACCGGATACCTGCGCCGGATACGAAGGCAGTTATGGTCATGAAGAACAGGACGCGCGCACTTATGCCGCGTGGGGAATCGATTATCTGAAGTATGACTGGTGCGGCGCGCGCACGCTTTACACCGATGAAGAGATGCCCGCGGTTTATCAAAAGATGGGCGATGCGCTGCGGGCCCAAAAGCGACCCATCGTCTATAGCCTATGCCAGTACGGCCGTCTGGATGTTTGGAAATGGGGCGCGGACGTCGGCGGCAATCTTTGGCGCACGACTGGCGATATTCGCGACGCCTGGGATTCAATGACGAGAATCGGATTTGGCCAAAACGATCTGGCGCCGTGGGCCAAGCCGGGTCACTGGAACGATCCCGACATGCTCGAGATCGGAAACGGAGGGATGAGCGAAGCTGAATACAAGACGCACATGAGTCTCTGGGCGATCCTGGCCGCGCCTTTATTAGCGGGCAACGACCTGCGCAGTATGAGTCCGGCCATCCTCGACATTCTCACCAACCGTGAAGTGCTGGCTGTAAATCAGGACAAAGACGGAAAGCAGGGAAGTCGAGTCTGGAAGTCGGGTGATCAGGAGATCTGGGCACGACCACTCTCAAACGGAGCGACGGCTCTGGCGATCTTCAACCGCGCCACTGACCCCGCAAAGGTAACAGTGCGTTGGGCAGAGATTGCACTTAGCGGTAAAGGACACATGAGAGATCTCTGGTTACATCAGGAGGTAGCATGGCCTGGGCCGGAGTATACCGTGACAGTTCCCGGACACGGCGTGATCATGTTGCGGTTGAGTAAGTAGAGGGACTATCCGCAGATTACACAGATTACGCAGATGCCTTGGCCATGTAAGACGATCCACGAAAACACACGAAGCGAAAAGTGTTGTTCGTGCTATTTCGTGTGATTTCGTGGATCGTTCTTGTCCAAGCGGGAAAAAGAACGAAACGAAAGTAGGACGCTGCTAGTTCCGGTGGCTCTGCCACAGCACCTTGCGGAAAGTCTCTGGCTTTCCGGCTGACACGTAAACAAAAGCACCTGAGGCTACGCCTCAAGTGCTGGAGGCATAGCCTCAAGAAAATCCAATCGGGTGCCACGGTAAGCCGGAGGCTTACCGCCCATGTGCTGCGGCAGAGCCGCGAGAGTGAAGCCAGAGTCTCGATCAGAGCGAAACCGTCTGCTCAGCCCAGAACTGAAACTCACGATGTTTGTGCTCTTCGGCTTTGGCGAGGGTCTCGCCGCTGGCCACGCGCACTATGTGTTCGAAGACGCGGGCCCCGACTGCGTCGATAGTCTCCGTGCCATCGATCACGCCACCGGCGGAAAGATCCAGATCATTACCCATGCGTTTGTAGACGGGCGTGTTCGACGCGAGTTTAATCACCGGAGCAATCGCGTTTCCGATCGTGGTGCCTCGCCCGGTAGTAAAGACGATTACCGTAGCGCCGGCGGCGACCAGCCCCGGTGTCGATTCCTGATCGTAACCGGGGCCCTGCATCAGATTCAGTCCGCGGTTTTTTGGCGTCTCAGCATAATCAACGACACCCTCAACGCGGGTCGTGCCGGCTTTGGCAATTGCACCCAGGGACTTGATCGTGATGTTGAGCAGGCCGCCTACCTTGTTTCCCGTACTTGGGTTTTGATTTAGCACCGCGCCAAACTTTGACGCATACTCTTTATACCAATCGACCAGCCTGTAAATCGCCCGGCCTGTTTCTACGTCCCTGGCCCGTCCAGCCAGGATGTGTTCAGCGCCGCAGAACTCCGGCACTTCAGTAATCAAGACGGTGCCGCCGGATCTGACCAGCAGATCGGCGGCGCGCCCCAGCGAAGGATTCGCGGAGATGCCTGAGAAACCATCTGAGCCGCCACACTTCACGCCCAGGACCAATTCACTTACAGAAACGTTTTCACGCGCGGCGCGATTAACTTCCGGCAACATTAGTTCGACTTCCTTAAGGCCGCGTTCGATCGCTGCCTGGGTTCCGCCAACTTCCTGAATGCCGATCTTCGCCACGGGTTTATTGAAGGACTGCTCGCGCTTGAGCAGATACTTTTCAACCTGACTCAGGTTGGTCTTTTCACAGCCCAGATCGATCAGGACAACACCGCCTACGTTAGGGTGATCGGCATAGTTTGAGAGTGTGCGCAGCATGACGTCGATCGTTGAGCCGTCCTGGCAACCGCAACCTTTGTTGTGCGGGATAGCCACCACGCCATCGACGTTCGGATATTTCTGCCGGTTGTAGAGAGTGTACTCCGCGATAATCGAGATCTGTTGCGCCTCGTGGCTGGCGCACATGCTGGTGGGCACAATCAAAACAAAGTTACGAGTTCCGACGCGACCATCGGAACGCCGAAATCCGTTGAAGCTTGCGCGCTGGTCTTCGGGAATGTAATCGGGCGGCGGTGTATGCAGATCAATGGGCAAATCGCGAATGACTGGAACCTCATTGGACATGTTCTCCTGGGTAATGGCCTCGCCTGACTCAATTCCCAACGAAGTCCCGATCGGTTGCCCGTACTGGAGCACAAACTCGCCGACAGGAATATCCGTCGTTGCAAAGCGATGGCCCGGCAGCACGACACCTCGCACGCGAATCTCGCGACCGTCCGGCATGGATAACTCCAGTCCGGGCGCGGTCTCGTTCTTCACGACCGCGACATTGTCTTTCGGGTCGACGATGATCGCGTACTCAGATATCCGCGCGACTAGTAACGTTGTAGTCATTAATTCTTTGTCCCTCTTGATCTACTGCTCCAAAACATTCGGCAAGATCAGCGAACGCACATTTGGGTGAAGCCGGATCCAGAGCCCCGGATTCTCATCAAGCTGACGTTGACGAGTTTCAAGATCGTCAGCAATCTCTCTCTCAATTAATCGCCGATAGCTCGCTGGTTTGGCAGGCGCTGTATCAGCGTCGACGATCGATTGCACGATTCGGCCGGCCTTCAGAATCGTGGCTGGACCCAACGTTAGAATATGGGTTGCCTTGCGGCACTCAGCCTCGTCCGCTTCCGTAAATGGACTACCCCCGGCCTTGAACTTCGTAATGTGATGTTCGAGGATGCTGGGCGAAACGGGTATGACTCCCGCCAGGTCCGCCGCACTTGAGCCTGAACCCGGCTTGATGTAAGCGAGGTGCGAGGCAGCACCGGCTTCGGGCCCGAGCCCGAGAAAGAGGATGTCGATCTCGCCACGTGAATCAAGCGCCTCGAGGTAATCAACCAACTCTGCTTCGAGATCGTTCGTTTCGGTCCGCATTGAGGTAAAGCTTTTCACCTTTTTGAAAAAGCATTCTCCCAGCAATCGCTCGAAGTCCCGCACAAAACTGAAGCTGTTTTCGTTGCGCATCGGCGCCAGCGCGTCCTGGGTGAAGACGTGAAGTCGATTGAGTAATCGGTCGGCTTGAGTGCTCTTTGCCAACTCACCGACAAGCCGGTGCATCGCCTGGGCGCCGCGACCTCCGAGCAGAATCACTGTCAGATCGCCGATCTTCTCACGAGCGACAGTTTGGAGTTCCGCGAGCATTGCGCGCCCGACAGCTTCCTCTGAATCCAGCACCTCATAATTGAGTGCGTGTGCTGATAGCTCAGACAGCCTCGCCCGAGCGCTATCTTCCGATCGACTAAGCCAAACGTTGTCGCCGGCAGCGCGACGTTGAATGCGAGATTTGGAGGTTGCAGACATTTAACTAAACTTGTCGCTACCCTGCGGAGCAGGCGAAAGCATAAAGCCTGGGGCGTCAGCCCCAGGAAAGTATTGGAGAGCAGCTCAAGCCATCGATCCCCAGTACCCTTTTCAGAATTCCCGTCACAGCACTTTGCCGTTCACCCGCACGTTGCGCAGCTCGAGGCCTTGAACGTTCTTAACAATGCTGGGCTTGGCAGTGTTGTCGAAGGTGCAGTTCTCCAGCCGAACGTTGATGATCGGTGCGTTCGGAAAACCCTGGAGATCCATAGCGTACTGGCTCTTGCCGCTTTTCAGATTCTCGACCTGAAGGTTGCGCAGCACCGGCGTGTATTTGCCGTTAACGCCTTCTTCATAATTGAAATCCACAGTGATGGCCGCATGCGCCACCTCGCCAACCGTGATGTCGCGGAAGAACATATTTTCCAGCAGGCCGCCGCGCATAGCATTGTTCTTAAAGCGCAGAGCATGATCGAGTCGCGGGCTATTCAATTGGCAGTTCATGGCAAAGACGTTACGCACGCCGCCGGAGATTTCACTTCCCACCGTGATGCCGCCGTGTCCGTCTTCCATTCGGCATCCGCGTATGATGATGTTCTGCGAGGGTGCGGCGACGCGACGCCCATCGTCGTTTCTGCCGGCCTTGATGGCAATGCAATCGTCACCGGTGGCGAAGTAACAATCTTCGATCAGCACATCAGTGCAGGATTCCGGATCGCAACCATCGGTGTTGGGTCCGGTCTGCGAGGTAGCGTTGGTTTCGCGTTCCACTCGCACCCGTCGGACGGAAACATTAGTACAGAGCACCGGATGGATTTGCCACATCGGCGAATTCCGGAAAGTCACACCTTCGATCAAAACGTTCTTGCACCTGTAGGGCTGAATGAATTGTGGCCGGAGGTAACTGCCGTCGCCGAAGACCCGCGCACTCACGGGCGTCGCTTTCGCGACGTAATCGTAGAGCAGCGCGCGTGCTTTACTTTGATCGGGATCGCCTTTTTTCCAACCGCATTGCTGACGTCCTTTCCAGGGCCACCAGTGATCGCAATCGGCATTACCGTCGATTACCCCCTCACCCGTGATGGCCACGTTCGTTTGCTCAAAGGCATAAATGAACGGCGAATAGTTCATCAGTTCCATGCCTTCCCAGCGGGTGAAGACGACGGGCAGATATTTTTGTGGGTCCTGACTGAACTTGATTGTGCCGCCTTTGGCCACATGGAGATTGACGTTGCTTTTGAGTTGGATGGCCCCGGTTGAGAACTCGCCGGCCGGCACGACCACTCGCCCGCCTCCCGATTTGGTGCAAGCGTCAATGGCTCCGCGAAAAGCGCTCGTGCAGTCAGTCCTCCCGTTCCCGAGCGCGCCGAAGCGCGTGATCGGGAAATCGCGCTGCGGAAAAGCAGGAGGCTTGATTCGAGCGAGAATTTCCGGCACCTCGGCCCAGGGATCGTTCGCCGCGTAATCTGAGAAAGACGCGAGTGCGCGACCGTAAGCCAGCCGGTGCATCAGAAGCAGGGAAGCGCAACCGGCTACAAACTCTTTCAAAAAGTCTCTACGATCAGACATGAAACTCTGTCTCCTATTTGCGATTGCGCAATTTTGAATGTGGCACGCGCACCTGCGCGTGATTCACGGGCGGGACGCCCGTGCCACTCCTTTCTTTAACCACGCCGGATAATCTCGATTGAGAAGTTTCGCCGGTTCATCCGTGTACCAGCGATATCCATTGCGCCGCTCGTCTTCAATCTCAGAGACCTTGTACCTGATAACTCGATCACGTCCGCTGAAGATAGGCCGGTTGGTTTCGATCTCATAAAAGCGGGCCCAGAGTGGTGGCGCGTTCCGGTCCGCGACTACGACATGATCGTAACCCTGGGTGCCCTGTGCATTAGTTTCAATCCAACGGATGCCGTTGAGCTGGGCACTCTTAAACCAGGCCACGGCAGATTCAACGGCGTCAACGACGCGCGGGGCGGGATGCTCGATGTCCATCAGAAATTGAACTATGCCGACGCTCTCCAGTCCACTTAGAGAAACAGGCTCGAAGTTTCGCGCAGCGGCCGGGGCCAGCGTTGACTCGTCATGCTGGGCGCACCACACTGTGCGTTTGCCGCGAACGATAACTTGAGTTTTTAGAATGCACTCGATCCCTTTCGCAACGGCCGCTGTCACACGAACTCGGCGGCCTTGATCCACGAAGGCGTAAGCAGAATCTTTCCGGGCAATATCCTGAAAGAGTCTCATTACTCCAATCATCGCATCGTCATTGAAGGTAATGTGTTGATAGTAACCCTTCTTAATCGGGAAGTACTGAGGCCAACCGCCATTGTCGTACTGGGCCTTAAGGAGAAAGTCCACGCCCTTTAGAAAAGACTCTTTATGACGTTCCAGTCGCCGGGCTGTGTACACACGGGCGAGATAATTCAACTGGGTCCAGGTAGCGCCGTTGTCGATAGTCGAATCGTTGGCCAGCTTTTCTTTGGCGATGGCCGCGAGCTGCTGCCCGGTCAAGGCAGCCGCCATGTCGATGTTTTTTGGCCATCCGCCGCTGTCGCGTTGATAGACAATCAGATTGTCGGCGATCCGCGCGGCTTCATCGCCACCGTACCATTCGTGCTTCTGTCTCAGCGCATCGTGCCACTTGATCGTGGTGCTTGCAGCCTGGGCAGCGCAGACGCGAATAAAAGCTGGAGCGCCGCCGCCAAGCACCACGGTCAAGATTAGCACTGCAATTCGGCTCATCAGCTTTGTCATTTCAACTGCTTCAAAGGATTCCACCCATCGACGCCTTGCAGGAAAGTCGTGGTAGCGAACGGACGAATCTCTTCTTCGTTAAGTTGTCTCGACCAGGCCACGCGGGCGGCCGGATTCGCGCCTGGCCCGCTGGATTTATGTTCTGAGAATCGGGCGGTTTTCTCACGCGCTGGATCGCGCCAGTTGTCCCAACCTTCCGGTCTGATGTGTGCACCCATCCAGCAATCGATAAAGACCACGCGGCCAAAAGGCCGCCAGGGTCGTCCGAGATAAACGCCTTTACCGGTGTCGGCGCCTGTCAGTCTGCAATTCAGGAATACAAACCCGTTGGTTTCAGCATCGCTCAGCCGCCAATGCGCTGTGACGTAACCCTGACCCTTGCTGTGTATTTTGCAGTTCTCAAACACAGCAGTCGCGTTGCCGAAGATGAAATCAACGTGACCTTCGATGTAACAGTCCTGGTAATATTGTCGGCCACCGTTTGCAAAGAGCGTGTCCTGCCAACCAAGAAACCTGCAGTTGCGAAAGACAACTCGATCGGTGTTGACGTAAACCGCGACGGCCTGCGAGCCCGTCCCGTAAGAGTTTTCAAAAGTGACGTTCTCCGCGCGAAAGTCACTGGCGCCAATATAAGTGCTGTACGAAAGTCTGGTATCTCCGGAAGTCTTCGCGCTTAGATCGAATGTCAAAGTTGTTTTGAGAGCGTCCTCGCCCTGAAATGTAATGAAAGGCTTGGTCTGCGTAATCTTGATCTGTTCTTTGTAAACACCCGGCTTGATATGGATCACAAAGGGATGGCCGCTGAATTCAGGAATATGGTCGATGGCCTGCTGAACACTGTTGAAGTCTCCAGTTCCGTCCGTGGCGACCGTGTACCTTTTGGATTGCTCGAGGGACAGGTAAGCCCGCGAGCCGTCAACGAAGTTGACGAGTGGTTGAGTTGCCTTCACCTCGATCGCGGGGGTGCCAAGGCCGAAAAAGAGAACACCCAGATAGAATGCTGCCTTCACTGATTGCCTGACTCTTTCTTTTATCGCTGAGCTGAAGAGTTTGAACTTGAGCCGGTTCTGGAGGTCACCAGAGAACGGCCCAAGTTCAGTTGCCGGCTGCCCAGCCAGCAAGGCCATCAGAAGACAAACTTCACGCCAAGCTGTATATCGCGGGGGTTATTTCGCTGGGTCGTGACGAGCCCAAATGTTCCGGCGTTGCCAGGATCAAGGCCAATCCCGTTGCCGAAGTAGGGATGGTTGAGAGCGTTAATTGCTTCCGCCCGAAATTGAAGTTTTGTGGTCTCGCTAAACTTGAAGTTTTTCGAGATCGACAGATTGACGTTCAGGAATGGTTGGTTGCGCAAACCGTCCAGTGTCGTGGGCACGTTACGCAACCCGGTGTTGAAATTGTTGAGCCTGACAATGCCGGCGCCATTAACCAGCGGAATGGTGAAAGCCGAAACATCGATTCCGTACTTGTGCCCCTGGCCATCGTTTTGACCGGTGCGTGCCAGGACCTGGCTAATATCGCCGCCGTAATACCAAACTTGCGTCGGGCTCAGGATGAAGGGCTCACCGCTTTGCCATTCGTAGGTGCCGTTGAATTGCCAGCCGCCAATGATTGCGTTAACCAGACGGTTTGCGTCTTTGCCAAATCTTTGGTTGCGTCCCACCGGCAGTTGATAGACAGCAGAGAAGGTGAAGCGATCGGGGCGGTCATCAGAAGAGATGCGCTCTTCCAAGGTTGTGTCGGACGGGTTCAGATAGTCCACCTTTTCCTTCAACTGTGACCGGGTATAGGAAGCGCTGAAGGTCAGGTCTTTCGAAAAGCGCTGTGATACTTGTAGCTGTAGAGCGTTATACCTGTTAGAGCCGTTGTATTCCTGAATCCACAGATTCGTAAACTGGGGGAAAGGCAACAACGACTGTGCGCGCGTAATAGTAGTCGCGCTGTTGAAAGGACTGTTTGAGGGCAGCAGGTTCCTGAAGGGATTCGTAATCGTCGCGGACAGCAATGTGTTCGCTGCCGTATCTGTGGTTGGATCCGTCCCCAGAAAGTTTCTGGAAACGAAATCGAAATTCCGGCCGACCGGCATGTCGTAGCCCCAGGCCGACACAAAATTGGCCTCGACCACAAAATGCGCGGGCAGTTCTCGTTGCACACCGAAGACGATACGCGCGAACTTGGAATTCTTGCGATCAATAGGAAGGGCTGGCGCGTCGGCCGTTCCAACATCAATTCCGGTCGCGGTGAGCAGACCCTGACTCGCGCCTGGCGAGGCCGCAGCGCCGCCCGGAAATGGATTGGTCAAACTCCCAACGAACGTCAGACCGTTATTGTTCGTGGCTACGAACGGAGTGGTGCCGGCAAATCCCTGCTGCAGTCCGAGACCCTGTATCTCGCTCTGGTGAGGCGCCATGAAAATGCCAAACCCACCCCGTACGACAGTCTTTTGATTGATGGAATAGGAAATACCAATGCGTGGTTCGTAATTGCCACGATCGGTGGTCCATGCTGCGCGGTGGCTGTCGTCAGCATAGGTATATCCGCCGAGCACACGGAACTTATCCGGCGTCAGCAGGAAGTTTGCCGGATTGGCGTTATACGCGGTGGTATAAGCGGCTCGGGCTGCGGCATCGATGGGACTGACCGTGGTCAGATCGAATCCACGCTGAATGCGGTTGTAACGCTCTGACAACGCTCCCTCGAGCTCGTAACGCAATCCCAGGTTGAGCGTGAGCTTGGGTGTCACTCTCCAATCGTCGTGAAAGAAGAATCCGTTATAGAGAGATTGGACGGAATAGTTGATCGAATTGTCGAGCTGGCTGGCCGTAGAACCGGAGCCGGCAGTTGGCGTCCCGAGCAGAAACGCCGCGATGTCGCGCCCGAACGCGTTACGCAAAGTAGTCGATGAATTAGAAGCCGGCGCAGTGTAAAGACCGTCAAAGAAAAGGCGGCTGCCCTGATATCCGTTACTTATGAAATTCTCTCTCACGATGCGCAGGTCCCAGCCAAACTTGGTCGTATGGTTTCCGAAGAGTTTCGTCACGGTCGGCTGAATTGAACCCATCATGAAAGGGCGCAGTCTTCCGGCGTTCCAATCGGAACGCTGCGAACCTAAGTCAGCACGAATCGGCCGAATAGCGTCGAGATTTCTGATCTCAATCATCGGGAAGTACTGATAGCCGCGAAATGCGGACAGTGCCTGGGCCGAGAAGGGAAGTGTCGACGGATCGATACCGGCCGCGGGATGACGCTCCTGGGTGAACTTGTTAAAGCTGACTCGCAGATCGAAAACCGTCGATGCTGACAACGTGTTTGTGTAGTCGACGTTGCCGCCGTCATTGGTCCGGTCTTCGAAGCCCTGCGTAATCGAGGTGCCGTTTATGTAACTGCTCTGAGAGTCTGCGGCCCAATCATAACGATCTTCCGGATTGAAGCTGTGATAGTACTTTCCAAAGATCGATTGCTTCTCGCTGATTCGGTGGTCAAGTCGCGTGAGCCACGCCCGGTATTTTTCGTGCCGAATCACGTTCGAAAAATAATTGTTCTGTGTTCCGTTGACGGTGCCGGGTAGATTTGGTAGCGGATAGTACTTGAGCAGGGCAACAGCCACCGGATTGAAAAGGCCCGCGGGGATGATGTTGCAGGTAGCTGTCGCGGCCCCGGACGTCGGACACCCAAAGGAAGTACGCACGACATTGCTGCCACTGGTCGTGCCTGAGAACGGATTGTAGATTACGGTGTTCGCCGCCGCGGCGATATTCGTGCGGTCGGCAATTAAAGCCGAGAAGTCCCCGTTTCTCATTGCCGCCGTGGGAACTGAGAACAGTTGTGGCTCAGCGGTATTATCGAGCAGCCGCTCGTACGAGAAAAGGAAAAACGTTTTGTCGTGGCCATCATAGATCTTCGGTATATCCACCGGGCCGCTCAATACGCCGCCGAAGCGATGGTAAGTTCTCAGTGGACGGTCCTGACCGCTTCGATTTGAGAAAAAGTTGTTTGCGGTTCGACTGCGATCACGGTTGAAGTAGTAGATCGAACCATGCGGAGAGTTAGTCCCGCTTTTCACCGCAACGTTGACCGTGGCGCCGGCTGAGTATCCCTGTTGCGCATCAAACGCGTTCGTTTGAATCTTGAATTCCTGAACGGCGTCGGCCGGAGGCGAAAAGCCTACGGCGAAATCAAACGCGTAGTTAGGCGAACCATCCAGCGTAATCTGGTTTTGCGGCGGGGCGCCATTCGAGCGGAAGGCCGCGAGATTTCCATTTGAGATGGGCGCCGTGAACTGCGGATTGCCGGTATAAACAACTCCGGGCGCCAGAGTCGCCAACTGATAAGCCGTCCCCTCCGATAACGGCAGCTCCGCGATTTGTTTTCTTTCAATCACGGCGCCGGTACTGACCGAGCCTGTCTCCAGCGCAGAGCCTGAGACAATCGTAACCATGCCGGTTATCCCGGCTGCCTGCATCTGCACGTCGAGCGTCACCTTGTCGGCTACGCGGATCTCAATACCATCCCGCGTCTGCACATTGAATCCCGAAGCCGTGACGCTCAGCGTGTACTTACCAGGAAGCAGCAGGGGGAAATCATAACTGCCGTCGCTGTTGGTCGTAGTTGTCGTCTGCGCGTTGGTATCTATGTTCTTGAGAACGACCGTCGCACCGGGCAATACAGCACCGTTCGGATCAGTCACTTTGCCTGCAATCGATCCTCTGAACTCCTGAGCGCTCCCTATCACAAACGCCAATAGTAGTAACAGCGCGATGCTGCCCAGGCGAAAAGTATTCGTACGCATCATGTGATCCTTTCTGCAATTGCCCAACTGTTTTGATTAAGCTCCAGGGAAAAACGTCCTCGCGGGTGAAAACGTATCTGCTAATTCGTTGAATCGGGAAAAGAGCAGTTGCCCTTCTAATAGTTCCGACCAATTCTGACTAACCTGAACTCTTTTTTTAGTCCGGCCAGCTTTTCTTGGTTCCCGAATTGGTATGACCACTCTTATCGAACGGCGCAGTTTGTATCATGGAACCCAAGAGATGGTCAAGCACTTTCTGTTAGTTCTCAAAAAAATCTTTTCGGGCGAGTTTTCAAATAAACCGCCTTAATAGGGCCTTGACAGCTTCCTACCGACGATGGTACATCTGGCGGATGAAGTTACGGGGTGATTTAGCATGAGCAGGGATGGTATGACCTCTATTAAGTTGGGGCGGTTCAGTGTTGTCAAACCGGAGAAGAATGGGCTGCTCGCCGAACAGGTGGTCATCCAGGTCCGCGATATGATCCGGCAGGGTAAGCTAAGACCTGGAGATCGTCTGCCGTCTGAGCGGGAATTGGCGAAGCGTCTCGGGATCAGCCGGGCAAGTCTACGACCCGGTTTTCGTTTTCTGGCGGCGATGGGCGTGCTCACTTCGCGTCATGGATCGGGGACCTACATTGCCGACGGTCCACCGGCCCTGGACAGCGAACCGCTAAGAATGCTGGCCGCTCTGCACGGATTCACGCAGGATGAAATGTTTGAGGCGAGGCGATTGCTGGAGGTAGGACTGGCTGGACTGGCGGCCGAACATGCCACAGACGATCACCTGGCGACCATGGCGGAAGAAGTAACGGAAATGTACGCTACGCTTGACGACCCGCAGCAGTACCTTATCCACGACATTCGGTTTCATCGAGCAATCGCAGCCGGCAGCGGCAATCAAATACTGGCGGCGTTAATGGATATGGTATCGGCAGTGATGTATGAAAGGCGGAGTGCTACCGTCGAACGCGCTACTGACTTGAAAGAATCTGCCGAGATGCACCGAAAAATTTATCGCCTGATTCGCGGCCGCAAGGCGGATGAGGCTCGGGTCGCTATGAGTGAACATCTCACCCTCGCTCAGCGAGCGTTCGCTTCGGAGGAGGTCTCAGGCATGGGCCCGTTCGAACTGCAAGCGGCCAAGTCGGATGCCTCGAATGGGAAGGTTTCACTACCCGCCAAACGGGAACGAGCTCCGGCCGGAAGCCAACGGAAGATTTAGCGCGAAGATGGTCCACGGTTCTGCGGCAGGAGGTCACCAAGCCCGAGGTTCAAGTCCGGCGATTGCCTTCGCGAGCGCGAGTTGGTAAAAGGCCTGGGAATCGCATTACACAGAATCAACGACTGACGCCCTCGGAAGAGACGGTTTGGTTTGCCAGCTCAACACCTGGAGTGGAGATGATGATGAAAAGAGATGGGGCGCTTTCAACCGTCCTTGTCTTTCTTATTTTGCTTGTCTCGTTGTGCGGATCGACGCTCACCCACAGCCAAACTAAGAGCCGGAAAACCGCCGCCGCGTCCGGTCCAACTGCTCGGAACAATGCGGGATTCTTCGATGTGAAAAGGTTCGGCGCCAAAGGCGATGGCAAGGCGCTCGACTCCCCGGCGATAAACAGGGCGATTGACGCGGCGGCCGCGGCGGGCGGCGGTACGGTTTTCTTTTCGGCGGGCACATATCGCTGTTTCTCGATCCATCTCAAGAGCAACATCGCTCTGTATCTTGATCATGGCGCGACTATTCTGGCCGCGGATCCGAAAGATGGTGACGGGAAGTATGATCTTCCGGAACCAAATCAATGGGACCAGTTTCAGGACTTTGGTCACAGCCATTGGCACAACAGTCTGATCTGGGGAGAGAATCTCGAGAACATTTCCATCCTGGGTCAGGGGATGATTTGGGGAAAGGGATTGGTTCGCAGTGGAAGCCAGTCACGCACGAAAGCCCAGAACGATGCTTTGGGCACCACGTCGTCCGATCCGAGAGCTGGGTCGTTCGGTTATCCAAACTCACGTGACGCGGTCGAGCCGGGCTGGGCTAATAAATCGATCAGCCTGAAACTGTGCCGAAACGTCATCATCCGGGACATTTCGATCCTGCATGGCGGGCACTTTGCAATTCTTGCTACCGGCGTCGATAACCTAACCATCGACAATCTTAAGATAGATACAAACCGCGACGGCATCGATGTTGATGCATGCAAGAACGTGCGCATCTCGAATTGCACCGTCAACTCGCCATTCGACGATGGCATTTGTCCAAAGAGTTCGTTCGCGCTTGGCTACGCGCGCGTGACTGAGAACGTAACGATCACGAATTGTCAGGTTAGTGGTTACGACGAAGGAACGCTGCTCGACGGAACTTACAAACGCGCGTTTAGAAATCAGAACGGCACGTTCAGCCCCACCGGCCGAATCAAGTTCGGTACTGAATCGAACGGCGGGTTCAAGAACATTACCGTGTCGAACTGTGTCTTTGATTACTGTCGCGGTCTCGCGCTCGAAGCAGTTGACGGCGCTCTACTGGAAGACGTGACGATTTCCAACATTACTATGCGCGACATCAGCAACGCGCCCATCTTTTTGCGTTTGGGATTCCGCGGGCGCGGACCGAAAGAGACAACCACGGTGGGCGCCATCCGGCGGGTAATCATCAGCAACGTTGTCGTCTATAACGCCGATCCAAAATACGCGTCGATCATCTCAGGTATTCCCGGTCATCCGATCGAGGACGTGTTGCTCAGCAACATTCGCGTTTACAGTCAAGGCGGCGGAACTAAGGAACAGGCCGCACTGGACCCGCCCGAGAAGGAAGACACGTATCCGGAACCTACAATGTTTGGTGAGCTACCCGCGTACGGGTTTTTTATTCGACACGTGAACGGGCTCCGCATGAACGACGTTCAAGTGAGCTACATCAAAGACGACGCTCGCCCGGCGTTCTGGATGAACCAGGTGAAAGGGGCCGAGTTTTATCGCCTGCGGGCCCAGCGAGGCGCGAACGTGCCTACGTTTGTTCTGAGAAACGTGGAGGATTTTCTGCTCCAGCAAAGCTGGCCTTTGTCTGATACTCGAATCGACCGCGCTGAATCCAGGAAGCTGTAAAGCGTGAGTGAAGCGGGGCAGTAGCCCGACCATCAGGGAGGGCTCTCTTGCTTAACATGGAGTCCCTCCCTCACGGTCGGTCTATGCACCGATAGTTAGGATACGGGATCGCCGGGTCCGGCCGCCTGAGTCGCGTTCACATGGATGCTGCTGTCAGAGGAATCAATGTAGAAGTGGTTAGTGCCTGAGCTGTCGGTTTGAGGGTCGGCATTCAAAGTATAAGACGTTGGCGAGCCGGCGGTCTTTGGCGCTACCTTCAAGGTGAAGACATAGCCATCAGGTGACGGTGGATTTCCGGCAAACTTTGACGTCAGCATTTGTTCCTTCACCATTTGCTCAAAAGTTCCGAAGGTCCGGGCATGCGTGTTGTAGTACTGAATCTGCACTGCGGCAATCGTCTTTAGATTCTGCATGGTTGCCGCCTCATTTCCTGCCTTCTGCGCGGACTTCCAACCGTACACGGCGGCGCCGATCAGGATTCCGATAATTGCGATCACGATCATCAGTTCGATAAGGGTGAATCCACGCTGGTTGCGGGGGTTGCGGTGCGTTCGTTTCATAGGTATTTCCTCAAATTGCTAAACGACGTACTCTCATCGCAGTTCCGAAAAGAACCGCCGGCGCCGTTGATTTAAGGTGGAATCTTACTACACCACCGCCGGCCGCGCTATCCGGCAAAAAGGATGTTTAGAGTACCGCCTTCAGGCGGGCTTATTCCTTCATGATAGAACCGCCTGAAGGCGGAACTCCGAACACTCATAATCTTTTGACGTAGCGGCCTTTGCCCGGTACATGTAGAATGAGGCCGAGAATCGACGCGAACCCATGAGAAACTTGCGTACAGCCGGCACTCGTTCAGACTCCGTCGCAGCCAACTCGGCGGAAAGAGTCGAACTGCTGCAAAGCGCCATCGAACGCGTGATCTGCGGCAAGCCCGAGGTGGTGCGACTGGCGCTGGTAACCCTTTTGGCCGGCGGTCATCTTTTGATCGAGGATGTGCCCGGAGTGGGCAAGACCACTCTGGCACACGCGCTGGCCCGGGCGCTGGATTGTGAGTTCCAGCGAATTCAGTTCACTTCAGATCTGCTGCCGTCCGACGTAATCGGCCTGTCTATCTACAATCAGCATGATTCGCTTTTTGAATGGAAGCCCGGTCCCATCTTCGCGAATATTGTGCTGGCCGACGAGATCAATCGCACCACGCCGAAAACCCAGTCAGCTCTGCTCGAAGCTATGGCCGAACGGCACGTGACCGTCGAAGGTATTACGCACGCCCTGCCACAGCCGTTCATGGTGCTCGCTACACAGAACCCAATCGAACATCACGGCACTTATCCGTTGCCAGAATCACAATTGGATCGTTTCATGCTGCGTTTACGAATCGGTTATCCGGGTGTGGCTGACGAGAAACTGATCCTGCGCGATCGTGAGCACGCCGAACCGCTCGACGAAATGCAACCGGTGATGAACGCCCAGGACATCCTGGAGTTGCAACACGCGGTCAGCGATGTTTCTGTGGACGATGCGATAGTCGACTATCTGATGCGGATTGTGGCCGCGACGCGCTCGTCCGACATGTTGGATCTCGGCGTCAGTCCAAGGGGGACGCTGTCACTTTTTCGCGCCGCTCAGGCGCTGGCTCTCACTGAAGAGAGAAGCTACTGTCTCCCTGACGATATTAAACGGCTAGTGGTCCCTGTCTTTGCGCACCGCCTTACGGTCAGCTCGCGCTATTCCTCAGCGATGCGACGCAGCGAAGAAGCCGAAGCGGTGCTCCTCGAAATAATGAAAACCATCAGCGTCCCGTTGTAAAGAATTTCGAATTGCGAATTTCGAATTGCGAAGTGAAGGAAGCCAGTGGATAACGCCCACACATCAGAAATTCGCAATCCGAAATCCAAAATTCGAAATCCCCTCTCTTCCTGGTGGCGTCCGATTCTGGGCACGCTGCTGGTGTTGGCCGGGTTGGCTACCGCAATCCTGACTCTGATGGCTCGGCGTATCGGCGCGCCCGAGCTGGCCAGCACCGGCGCGATCGCGTCGCTGGTTTTTGTCCTGCTGATCATGGTCCTGGTGGTTCCGCCTCTCGCGCGCTCGGCTTTTGCGGAGGTTGCCGGGCGCGGTCTCCCCATCGAAGTAACCACCGGCGGCGTCATCTTCGTCGTCATCCTGGTGATCGTCGCGTTCGCCGCGTGGAACACTGGAAACAATCTCCTCTTCATGGTGTTCTCGATTATGCTCTCGACGATCTTTGTTTCGTGGGCCGCGGCGCGGGTGGCTTTGCGCGACCTTACCGTCTCAGCGCGATTTCCCGATCACATTTTTGCGGGAGAAACAGCCGAGGTCATCGTCACCGTGCGCAATGCGAAACGGTTGCTGCCGTCTTTTTCGATCCTGGTGGAAATGAGAGGGTCGTTCGATCGTCCGAGCTTGAAGAAAAAAAGGCGCACGCGTTCACGGAAGATTACTTTGGGTTACTTCATCTATGTGCCCCATCAAGCCGCCGGCGAACAAAGTATCGAGCAAGTGTTCCCGCGGCGCGGACACGTGCTGGTGAATGGTTTTGAGATTTCCACCCGGTTTCCGTTCGGCTTCTTTCGTCACCGCCGGCGTCTGGGTGCGCGCGACGTAGACATCGTGGTTTATCCAAAGCCTGAGCCAGTCACTGACGAATTGAACCTGCTGCCATTGCATACCGGACAAATGCCTTCGTTGCGCCGCGGCGCCGGCCAGGACTTGCTTCTGCTGCGTGACTATCAGCCGCGCGACGATCTGCGGCACATTGATTGGAAGGCCACCGCGCGGTCGCGTCATCTGACCGTGCGCGAGTTCACTGCCGAAGACGAGCGCCGGATCACCATCGTGCTGGACACGCGCCTGACCGACGATATCGATGAGGAAAACTTTCGCATTCGCTTTGAGAGTGGTCTAACGCAGACGGCTTCGCTGGTCCAGCACTTCATCGATGAGCGAGCCGAAGTGTGTCTGGTCACCGGCATGGAGCGAGGTCGTTTCGGGATCGGCCAGGAACACCTGTATGCCTGCCTGCGTCGTTTGGCGCTGGTTCAGCCAACTCTTGCGCCAGGCCCGGTTTCGCATCTTCAGGAGATGCTCGATAACGCCACGCGGACAGAGCATCGAGCGGAAGCAAACTACCTGGTGGTGCTGACGACGGCGGCGCGCGGATCAATTCCACCGAACATTTGGCGCCGGGCGTTCGTGATCTACCTTTAGCTAGTTCACGAAAGCCGGACAAGATAATATGAAGTGGTGTTTCGTGATATTTCGTGTGAATTCGTGGATGGTTTTTTCCGCACGTAAAGAGTGGATCCACGAAATCACGCGAATCGGCACGAAAGAAATCTCCGTAAAGCAAGATCTTCGCAACGTCATTTGAGAAATACGACACTAGGATCGAGAAATCACACGCGCACTCTCGTTTTGACTCAAACCTATTCACCTCGAACTCTCAAACTAATTGCGGTCTGCTTTGTACTCTCTGGGGCTACAGGTCTGATTTATGAAGTGCTGTGGGCGCGGATGCTGGGGCTTGTGTTTGGCGCGACTACGGTCGCGATCAGCGCTGTCCTGGCGGCCTTCATGGGTGGATTGGCTTTGGGGAGCGCGCTCGCCGCGAGGTTCGCTGCGCAGATCAAAAGGCCGGTGCGCGCCTATGCGTTCATCGAGATCGCGGTGGGACTCTACGCTTTGGCGGTGCCGCTTCTATTTCGCGGAATCGATCGAGTTTACGCGCAGCTATGGCAGCACTTTCATCCCGGCTTTTATGGTTTTGCTTTCTCGCGATTTGTGCTGGCAACGACAGTCCTCTTGATCCCGACGGCGTTAATGGGTGCGACGCTTCCGGTTTTGGTAGCCGCGCAACAGCGATCCTCACGGAATAGCGCAAGCGCGGTCGCGAGGATTTACACGTGGAACTTGACGGGTGCGATCATCGGTGCAATTGCCGGAGGCTTCTTTCTGCTGCCGCAGTTTGGAATTCGCGCAACGATCTGGATTGCCGCCGGCACCAACCTGGCCATTGGGTTAGCTGCTTTTCTGCTTGATTCAAAGTCGGTCGACTCACCTTACGAGGGTGTTGACGAGGTCCCGGGGGATCGGAGTGTGGAGATCAACCGCCCGCTACCGCAGGCGGTTCTGACCGGGCATAGGCAGGCGAAGTTCTGGCTGTTCTGCGCCTTTACGTCGGGGTTCGTAACTATCAGCATGCAGGTCGTCTGGTCGCGCGTGCTGGCAATGATCATCGGGTCGAGTACTTATGCTTTCAGCATCGTCCTCGCGCTGTTTCTGCTGGGCCTGGCGCTGGGTGCTTACCTGGTAAGCGCGAGGAAGTATCCGGATGCGTGGTGGCTGCGCCGCGCGGTTCTGGTGATCGAAATTCTGACGGCATTTACTCTGTTCCTGAGCTTGCGGATAACCAGCGCGACCCCTGACTTTTTGATCTCGGCAGGATTTCGACTCGGCGTTAACTCGTGGAGCGGATTGCTCGCCTTACAAATAGCAGCGGCCGCGCTGCTGATTCTGCTGCCGGCCACCTTGATGGGCATGGTCATGCCTTTAGTGCTGATGTGGGCAGGAGGTAAATCGCACGGTGATCGTGCGTCCGGACATTCCAGCGTAAGACTAGTCGGACATAGTTATGCGCTGAACACGATCGGCGCTATCGCGGGCTCAGTGATCGTCGCGTTTTTGCTTATTCCCGGCACGAGCACCCGGTTCACGATCCTCTGCGTCGCTGCTCTTTGCATCATCGTCGCCGGAATTGCGTACGAGCCAAAACGCGCGACGTCTGACCGCGGGCTGGCGCGCAGTCTGGCAATCGGCGGAGCAGTGACGCTGGTGATCGCGACGTTGTTTGTCTGGCCTCGTCTGAATCTCAATGCGCTTTCGACCGGGGCTTACGATAGTTATGTGCGCGTGCTGGCGCGTTCGCGGGGCGCGGTTCCGGAAGAAGATCAGAGTGAGGGAGCAGGGAATCACCAGCTCTTGATGTATGAAGAGGGCCGGACCGCGACTGTTTCAGTGCGACGCGATTGGGGCATCACGTCCGTGGCGATCAACGGCCGCACCAACGCTTCTGATGCCGACGACATGCCGACGCAAGTGATGTTGGGCCAGTTAGGTGTGCTCACTGCTGCTCGCCCGGGCCACGCGCTGATCGTCGGCTTCGCCACTGGCGTCACCGCCGGTTCGGTTTTGCAGTCGCCAATCGAGTCAGTCGATTGCGTTGAAATCGAACCGGCGGCGGTCGCTTCGTCACGATTCTTCGAACACGTTAACAACAAGCCACTGAGCGACCGGCGTCTGCATTTGATCATCGATGACGCTCGAACATATTTGCGCGTGAACCCGGCTACCTACGACATGATCATCAGCGAGCCCAGCCACCCCTGGGTGCCCGGTGTAGCCAATCTCTTCACGCGCGAATTCTTTTCCCTGGGTCGCCAGCGTTTGAAGGACGATGGAGTGTTCGTGCAATGGCTACAGATTTACCAACTCTCAACCGAGAGTTTGCGATCCGTGCTGGCGACTTTTCATGAAACCTTTCCCTACGTCGCGGTGTTCCGTGTGCAGGGTGCGGCGAAAGGAAAGGATCTGATCTTAATTGGAAGTCGTGCGCCGATTCGCCTGGACCGCATGAACGAGCGAATGAACGATCCGCGCACTAAAGCAGATCTTGATCGGGTCGGAATCAAGAGCCCCGACGATGTGCGGGCTTGGTTTGTGTGCGATGAAACTCAGCTTGGTCCGGCCGTAACGGGTTCTATCATCAACACCGACGACAACATGCATGTTGAAACAGTCGCGCCGCGCGAGGCGTTTCGACCAACGATGGAAGAGAATGCCCGCTGGATTGAGAGCCTGAGAGCAAGGCCCCGTAATGCCGATTAGAACGATCCACGAAAGCACACGAAGCGGGAGCCGGTTGTTTTCGTGCGCCTTCGTGTGATTTCGTGGATCATTCTTGTCCCTGCGGGATTGCGACTTTGCCTGACATGTTTTTCTGCTGTTTGGATTAGGCGTCGCGCCCGAGCATCTCGCCAACTCTTAGATGTACGCCGTTGAGAAAATCCCGAGCGCTCATGCGCCGCGAGTCCTCCGGCTGAAGCTCCAATATCCGCAGCAACGTTTCATTGCCGCAGACTACCAGAAGTCTATCGCCATGAGCTTCGATGATTTGACCCGGTGCGCCTGAAGGGTGCGGAAGGCTTTCGACGCTCGCTTGCCGGATAATTAGCCGACGTGAATTGAAAGTCGTGTAAGCATTCGGCCAGGGTTGAAAGCCACGCACGCGGCGCTCGATGGCGGCGGCGTCCATCGTCCAATCAATCCGGCCGTCCTCGCGTTTCAATATCGGCGCGAATGTCGCGTCTTCCTTCCGCTGTGGTTTCAGTTCGATGTGCTCAATGTCCTTGAGAGTTTCGCTGAGCAGGTCAGCACCGGTTTCCGCTAGCCGCTTCATCAGTTCCGGCGCCGTCTCACTTTCGCTAATCTGAGTTGCGCGTTGCCGGATGATTGGACCGGCATCGAGCTCCTCCACAATCCGCATTGTCGTGACTCCGGTTTCCTTCTCACCGTTAACGATGGCCCAGTTCACCGGCGCCGCGCCGCGATACTTTGGCAGCAAAGAGAAGTGGACGTTGATGCAACCGTGTGGCTGTGCGTTGAGAAACTCGAGCGGCAAAATCCTGCCATAGGCAACGACGATGGCAGCGTCGGTTGAGTGCGACGCAAACAAGTCCTTCGCGACGGAGTCTCGGATTTTCAAAGGTTGGTGAACAGTAAGGTTGTGCTGGACAGCAAACTCTTTCACAGGCGACTGGTGTAGTTTGTTTCCCCGTCCCGCGGGCCTATCAGGCTGGGTCCA
>DATHHW010000156.1:0-17274 GCA_035317005.1 Pyrinomonadaceae bacterium
ACTCTCCTATTATCATCGGATCAACTCTCCACCCAAAAGCTTTCCCAAGATTTTCAACCGATATTCTGCCGCGCGCCATCCGCTCTTTCTTTGAGAAGCCGAGAAATCGAATTCCCGTAGCGACTGAATAAATCGTCGCTCTCGATCTTTCGATGGCTTCCTTGACATCGCTGAATCCGAAATTCTGCATCTGTTTCTCCTTCGCCACCCATCTCAACACGGATTCTCTGGTGATGTCAGGGACTGGGTAAGGAGCATCCTTGTCCGCCTTAAGCCAAATTATTTCACTTCCGTCTCCCTGGAAAATAATAATCCGTTGCCGATCTTCCGCAGCGAACAATTCGTTTAAGACGGCGAGCAAAGCATTAAACTCCGCGCCGCCCCCAAATTTCAGATTTTTCCTTTCAAGCGAATCCAATGCTGTTTTTAGCAAGGTTTTGTCCTGCGTAAATTTCACGCGAAGTTTTACGTCAACGGTGACAATTGCCATTTTGTCTTGCGGACCTAGTTTATCAACCAGAACCCTTGCGGCTTGAATGCTGTTCTTCAGATAAGGGGCCTGGACTGTGCCACAATCAATTATTAAAACAATCGAGCGTGGAACAGTTGCGTTTTCCCCGGGAGAGAACACTTCAATTGTTTGCGGCACTCCGTTTTCTGCCACAACAAAATCATCCTTCTTAAGATCAGTAATCATCTTTCTATTCTGATCGGTCACCAGAACATCATTAACAACCAAATCTGTTTTTACTCGAATAATTTCGCCATCATCCGCTCCCTCGGTCTCTTGCTTACCTCGAGAATTCCGCCGCTGCGTATTTTCATATTTTTCGAGACTGGAGCCGAAGATTTTTGATTTTTCCGGTGAGGCGGACTGTACTGGCGTCGGTGAAGCCGATGGCGTTTGTCCAAAAGACAAGGAAGCGAAAGCAAGGAATAAAACAACTACTAAGCGATGTTTCAGAAATCTAAATTGCATTGCGAAAAAGAAAAAACAAATAACGCAGAACCCCTGCTGATTTCAAAAAACTGCGGTCGTTACGTCGGCCAGGAGGCGAGGTTACGCTCCGCCGTCCTTCCACCTACCGCGCGTACGAGATTCCGCATACGGCGGTTTACCAAGCCCCTTGGAGACGAAGCCGTCACTCATCTTAATTATCGGCAGGTTCTTTTAAGAAGCCGGATTGAGTTGAAGAGGGCGGCGGTCACTTTCGCTTGGCAACGGCTTTGTCAACGGTGTAGCTGTCGCGCGCGCGCACTACTAAATTGGGTAAACGCACTCTTACCTTAATCTCATGCCGCTGGCCCGTCTCTAACGGTTTCTTCGGGTAATAACCCAGGCTATATTGCCGGCGAAGTTCGTCGGCCACCGGCCTGAAAGTCGTTGCAAAGTTGGAGAGGTCCTCTACTCGGTAGTATCGTCCACCAGTCTTCCGCGTCAAATCCCTCACATAGCCATCTCTCTCTTCGATTCGCTCGAAGTAATAGTTTCTATTCACATTACGAGGCGGTTCGGCTGGGTGGAAAGTACCGAATTGCACAGCATAGATCAATGCGCCCTGCTCCTCGGCGTGATGCAGAGTGCCCTTCGCAGTAGCTGTGAACCCTGTACCCTCGCCATCGGAGAATAGAACTATTGCCTTACGACCGTTGACTTTCTTCATGCGTTTGAGGCCATTGTCGACCGCGTCGTAAAGATACGTTGGACAATCAGCTTCTTGCTTAATCTTGGGCTTGATGCCTGCACGCAACTCACTGACTCTGGTAGCTGGAATCATTACGTCAACCATTTGAAAAAAGGAAGTGGCGATCAGTTGGTCATCGGGGCGAAGCTGGCTGAGGAAGCCGTTGACGGCGCGCTCCAAATTCTCCTTGTGAGAACTCATCGAGCTGCTCACATCAATAAGGAAGAGAACCGTAAAGGGCTGCTCGGCAGGCTCGAATAACGCGATCTCCTGCTCGACCCCGTCTTCGGAGATTTGAAAATCCTCTTTCCGCAGATTGGTTATGTACCTCCCGTCCCTGTCCATGATGCTCGCGGGCACGGTGACCAGGTTTGCCTCCACCCGGATCGCGTCACCTTCACCCAGCTCTTGTTCGTTGATCGTAGTCGGCGGCGGGGACGGCCGTGAGTTCGGGGAGGATTTGCCTTCGCCTTTGAGTGCCGGCGGTTGCTTTCCCTGACCGCAAACCAGCGGCGGCGTACCGAGAATTGAAGCAAAGACTATGAGCGCTGGAATAAGTAAACGGATCATCACCAACCTCCTGAATCCCGCTCGTGCTTTCATGGTTCCCTCTTGGGTTGATGAAGGTTGCGGTCACCTTCCCTTGGCAATCTCCTTGCTAACGGTGTAGCTGTCGCGAGCTCGCACTACTAAATTCGGCTGGCGCACTCTTACTTTAATCTGTCGCTGCTGACCTGGCTCCAGCTTCGTTTTCGGATAATAGCCCAGACTGTAATGGCGGCGCAGTTCGTCCGCTACCAGGCCGAAGGTTTTCTCTAGGTCGGATATGTTCTCGATCTGATAATGTCGCCCGCCTGTCTTCTGCGCTAAATCCTTCATGTAGATGTTTGCTTTTTCTACGCGTTTTAAGTATTCCCTATCATCGCCGTAACGAGAGGGTCCGCGACGGTAAGTGTCAAACTGAACTGTGTATATCAGCGCCTCCTGCTCTTGAGCCGTGCGCAGAGTGCTCTTGGCAGTGCCAGAGGATCCAGTGTTTACGCCGTCAGAGAATACAACTATTGCCTTGCGGCCTCGAACTTTCCTCATGCGCTTAAGTCCGTGATCAACGGCATCGTAAAGCCACGTAAAATCGCCGGTGTGAGAGAGTTTAATGCCTTCTTTCAAATCGCTGACCATCGTCGGTTTGACCAGAACCTTTGACCACTCGTCAAATGAAACTATCATTAACTGGTCGTTCGGGCGCAATTGAATAACAAACGTGTTCGCCGCGCGAATTAAGTCATCTATGCGATACGACATTGACCCACTTGTATCCAGCAGGAAGAGAATCGTGAAGGGCTGCTCGACGGAAGCGAAGAACGCCACCTGTTGCTGAACTCCGTCTTCGAAGATCTCGAAATCCTCTTTTCTCAGATCGGTGATGTACCTGGCGTCACGATCCATGACAGTTGCGGGGATGGTGATAAGGTTCGTGTCGACGCGTATGACATCATCCTGATTCTGGCGCTGCCGTGCAGCAGTAGTTGCTAGGGGCGATGACTGTCGCGTGGTCGAGCCTTTGACCTCATCTCTTAGTGTCGGCGGTTCGCGCTGCTGAGCACGGACCGCTCCCCCGACGCCGGGAATAGAAGCGAGGAGCACAACGGCTACAATAAATGCGCGGACCACGATGAACCTCCCGAATTGCACGAACTCCGTCTTTCACTTTCCCTTTAAGTGATCTTTGTCAACGGTGTAGCTGTCGCGCGCTCGCACGACGAGATTGGGTAAGCGCACTTTTACTTTGATCTGTCGCTGCTGGCCTGCCTCTAACCGTTTCTTCGGGTAATAGCCTAAGCTGTATTGCCGGCGAAGTTCGTCCGCTACTAGGCCGAACGTTGTTTCCAAGTCAGATATCTGTTCTATTTTATAGTGTCGTCCGCCAGTCTTCTGCGCCAAATCTTTCATGTAGGCATTAATCTGTCCAATCCGCCCCACGTAATATTTTCTGTCGACGTGACGAGGAGGTTCGGTAGGCAGCGCGAACTGCACGGTATAGATCAAGGCATCCTGTTCCTCAGCCTTGTGCAAGTTACCCTTTGCACTAGCAAAGATTCCACCGCCGGCCCCGTCTGAGAATAGAACAATAGCCTTACGCCCCTTGATCTTCCTTGTACGATTGAGTGCATCATCAACCGCATCATATACCATTGTAGTAGTCTGATCTCTTCGCTGCTGAATCTTGATGCCTTTTCCCAAGTCGCTGATTCTCGTAGAATGAAACAAAACCCATGGAAAATCGGCGAATGAGATGGCAGTTAACCAGTCATCTGGACGAAGCTGACTAATGAAGGCGTTTGCAGCATGCGCCAGTTCGTCCATGCGATAACCCATCGAGCCACTGACATCCAGTAGAAACAGAATGGTGAACGGCTGCTCGACGGGTTCGAATAACACGACCTGTTGCTCGACTCCGTCCTCGAATATCTGGAAATCTTCTTTTCTGAGGTCAGTAATGTACCTGCCGTCACGATCCATGACAGTTGCGGGGATACTAATAAGGTTCGTGTCGACGCGTATTACATCATTCTCATCCCGACGTTGCTGGATAACAGGAGTTGGCGATGGCGACGACTGTGCTATGACTGGTCTTACTTCGTCTTTGAGCGTCGTTAATTCGAGTTGCTGTGTGCAGACAAGTACAGCTCCGGGAATAGAAGTGAGGAACGCGAAGGTTAAGATCGCCAAGCGCAATCCGATGAACCTCTCAGAGCTAATTGAGTCTTACGTCGCCACAATCTGACTTGATTAGGGCCATTCCGGATAACACGACGTCCAGTCGTTATCTGCCACACAATGATAGTTCGGATCGTCAGGACAGGCGACACAATGGCCTCCGCCCAGAGTCTGACAGACTAATGTGTAGGCATAATGGGCACCAGCCTCATCTCTACAATCCGGATGACCGTTGTTGTCTAGGGGGCAGTGTAGTCCCATAAACACTTCACAACGTGGCGAATATGATGGACTTTCTCCATACGTACAGTAGACCGCGTGCGCCATGCAACTGTTGAATGTGGAGGCGCAACTGCCAAGGCAAGCCTCACAGGTTGCATCCCCAAGGTCGCTACAATATGGCACGCACTCATCGTCACATTGATCCACCGCTGATTGACAGTCCTGAATACAGCCTGCCGCATAAACACTCCGGGTCTCGATCCCGAAACCGAAAACAGCCAGGCACCCGGAAAGCAAACCGAGCACCAATAGTCTTTTGTACAGCCTTTGCAGGTTTGGTGAGATCATGATTCTCCTCCTTCGTGAGAAAACTCCGAGATGGGAAAGCTCGTCCAACTAATTACCGGCGTGGGGCGCCAAAAAAGCGGCCCGATACCTCGGCCTCTTTTTCAGGGGACAACTTGCCGACCCACGACTCAAGCACCGAGCCTGCGCGGTCCAAAAGGATCAGCGTGGGAGTGGCCCGGGCAAAAACCGCCCCGGGCACAGATTGCGTGACTTCATCAACAGAGATAGCGTGGTCATTGAGATACTTTTGCGCTTCACCGGTGCTCTGTGGCAGGGCGGCCACCATTCTAACGTCTCCATGTCCGGCCTTCTGCTGTGCGAGACGCTGATAAAACGGCGCACTCTCAGTACAGAAATGGCAGTTCGTGGACAGGACCATCAGCAGGGTCTTGTCGCCTTTGCTCCAATCCACTCCTGGAAGCGACAGCTTTGTTCCGGGTGCGATTTGCGCTCGCTCTTCAACCGCAGGTTTTGAGGATTGAGGTAATATGAAACGTTTGACCAGGACAAAACCAAGTAAGATTGCAATGATTACAATAGCGATGTTGGCGACGAGCTCAACCTGCTTAGGGATACTGCTCGCGGGGCGGGAGACGTTGAGGAATGAAAACATGAGGACCCTCTTTCCTAGCGACGCGCGTTATCTCTTGCGCAAATAATGGGATGCTGGAACTAGGCACCGGTCTTGCTGGGAAGCGTTATACTCTCTCGTAAAGGCCACTGTCAACAGTTATCTCTTAGCCCGATTGGGAAAGATACGCGCACACACAAAACGCGTAGACGAAGCGCTGACGAGATGCTGCGGATGTCATGCAGGATGTCTACGCTGGTGAGGTTTTTGGCTAGGTTGAAATGGTATTTACCTTGTAGAATCAACCCTCCGAGTCATCTTTCGGAAATTCATCTTTGCAGTAGTCAGCTTTCAAAATCTGTATGGCTCAACTGAAAGTCACCGACGCCAGCGGACGCCAGGCGCAGCATCAACTAAGCTCGGGAACTTCCTGCATGATTGGGCGCGCGCCCGACAACACGATTGTGCTTGACGACCCGCGTGCGTCTCGGCATCACGCGCACGTCAGGTCTGTTGACGACGGTTCGTTCACGATTGTCGATGGTGTCGTCGTCAACGGTCAGGTCAAACGAAGCGCCAACAAAGTCTTCGTCAACGGCGAACAAAAGTTCGAACATCTGTTGAAGGATGGCGATCGCATTACGATCGGAGCCAGCACGCTGCGCTTTGAACAGCCGAAGGAAGAACGCACCGCCGATCTGAGCTACGACGATAAGCCTCTGGGCCATACGCAGCTTTTGATGTCGGCCAAAGACGTTTTGACGACCGTGCTGCGCCAGGGTGATTCCAGCACGGCCGCTGGCGCGCCGCGCGACAAAGTACTCGAATCGCTCCAACGCAAGGCCAACATCCTGAGCGAGCTTTACGAGATGAGTAAGGCGCTCGGCTCCGGGTTCGATCTCGATCGAATTTTCAAGATGGCCACCGACATAATCTTTCGTTCGACGCCGGCCGATCGCGTGATCGCTCTGCTGGCGGAGGGCATCGTCACCGAACAAAACGCCGACGAGGCGAAGTTGTTCCCGATTGCAACTCGCGCGCGCGATGAAAAGTTGGAAGCCCACGCCCGCAAGATGACGATCGGCCGCACCATCACCCGCAAAGTGATGAAGGAGCGTGTGGCACTGCTGTCACAGGATGCGGCCGCCGACGAGCAGTTCGCCGGAGTTGATTCGATCGTCTCGCAGGGAGTGCGTTCGACCATCTGCGCGCCGCTGTTTACTGAGGCGGGCGTGCACGGCGCGCTGTATGCCGATCGCCTGGACCCGTTTTCCGCCTTCAAACCTGACGATTTGGAATTGATCAGCGCCGTCGCAGCGCAGACGGCCATCGCGGTCGAAAACGTCCGTGCTCACGAACGTCTGGCGAAAGAAGAAGTCGCGCGCGCCAACTACAGCCGGTTCCTGCCGGAGTATGTCGTGAAGCAAATGCTAGAAAACCCCGAATCTTTCAAACTCGGCGGCGTGCTGCAGACTATCACCGTGCTCTTCGCCGACATCCGCGGCTTCACTCGGATCTCAGAACACGCGGCGCCGGAAAAAATCGTGCAGTTGCTCAATCGCTATTTCTCGGCAATGACCGACATCATCTTTGCGCACGGCGGAACCCTGGACAAATATCTCGGTGATGGATTGATGGCTTTGTTTGGCGCGCCCACCGCTACGCCCAAAGATGCGGCGAATGCCATCGCGGCGGCCGTGGCGATGCAGCGGCGCATGCTCAGCATCAACGATGAGTTGCGCGAAGAGGGCTTTCCCGAAATCGGTATCGGCATCGGCTTGCATACCGGCGAAGTCACGGTCGGGTACATTGGCTCTGAGCGGCGCTCGGAATACACGGCCATTGGCGACGCGGTCAATACAGCCTCGCGTTTGGAATCAAATGCGAAAGGCGGAGAGATTCTGGTTAGCGAGGTCACCGCCAAAGCCGCGCACTCCCGCTATCAACTGGCGCCACGCGAACCCATCAGCGTCAAGAATCGCGAACAGCCCGTGCCGCTGTTTGAAGTTGAATGGCAGCACTCTACCAGCATGGCGTGAGGGCAGTAGCCCGACCGTGAGGGAGGGCTTAACCGAACGGAACAATTCTCGCTTCGCGGTTTTCTAAGCAAACGGGAAGTCGTGTCCTATTGAGCGCTTCCCTCGTCGGGTAAGACGATCCACGAACATCCACGAAGAGGAAATTCTTGTTCGTGCCTTTTCGTGTGAGTTCGTGGATCGTTCTTGTCCGAGCAGAAAGAGAACACGAACGGAATCAGGAATAACCGGCGACCTGGTACCTTTTTCTCTTACCTTGTCTTAAATGGCCAACCTCAAAGGAATCTTCAAACGCCAAATCCTTATCGCGCGGGTTTACGGGATCCCCGTGCACATCGACTATCGCTGGTTCATCGTGTTTGCGTTGAGCGTGGCCCTGATTGCGTCGAACGTGCGCAAGCATCCCCTGCAGTTGTTTAGCTACAGCCTTCCGGCCACCGGTGAATTAACGGCCTGGGTCCTGGGAATAACTACCACGCTGGGGCTTTTCCTCTCGGTGTTTGGTCATGAACTCTCACACGCTTTGATGGGCCGCACCGAAGGGATTGAGATCGAAGAGATCGTTTTGCATCCCTTTGGCGGGCTGGCGCGACTGCGCACACAGCCCGAAAGCCCGGGGGCGGAGTTTCGGATCGCGGTTGCCGGACCGGCGGCGAGTTTTATCTTCGGGTTGATCGGGTTTGGCGGCATGATGCTGACCGCGCTGTTGAAATTCAACTTTGGGACCGCATTCTTCTTTTTCCTCGGCGCCGGTAATCTGCTGCTGGCCGTTTTCAATTTGTTTCCCGGGTACCCGCTGGATGGCGGCCGCGTGCTGCGCGCCATAATCTGGAAACGCAGCGGCAGCATCCGGGACGCAACCCGGATCGCCGGGTTCTGCGGCCAACTGATGTCGTTGGTCCTGATCGCGTTCGGACTCTACATGGCGCTGGCGCCAACGTTCCGCGCGTACTTCATGGGATTGTGGTCGGTGCTGGTTGGCGTGTTTCTTTTAGGAGCTGCCACCAGCGTGGTGCGCAGCGTCCGCGATCCAGTCACCGTCGGAGACGCAATGTCTCCTGCCGTGGTGATTGAGCCTGACTTATTAATCAGCCGCTTTGTGGATGAGATTCTGCCGCTGCATCGTTATTCGAGTTTTCCGGTGGCGCAGGGCAAGAGCCTCCTCGGGATTCTAACGCTGGAAGATCTAAAAAAACTCCCTCGCGAGCAATGGCGCAACCGCCGCGTGCGCGACGCAATGCGGCCCGTGAATTCATCGATGTTCGTTAAGACCTCAACCAATATGGATGCCGCGAATGAATTAATCCAGGGCAATGGGGTTGGAGCCTTGGCGGTGATCGAAGAGTCGGGCGAACTGGTTGGGTTTCTGCGACGCGGTCGAATCAAGCGAAAGAATTGAAGAAATTTTTGGAGTTCACTTGTCCTTCAGCTTAAGTTCGCGGCTATGCCGCCTGATGTGCGGAAAGGCTTTGCCTTTCCGGAGGCTGTTTTTATTGATTGGAGGCTATGCCTCCGATTCCGAGGCATAGCCTCGGAATAACTAAACCAGGATGAACCGGAAAGCCGGAGGCTTTCCGCACATCAGGCGGCAGAGCCGCGAACGCAATCAAGTTTCACACGGTCTCATAACTCACTAACAACCATTGCCTCCTGCCCGTTTTTCCGCGATAATCCCTGCGGAGCGTCCGTTACTGTCGGCCCGGGCGCGACTGTCTGCGCGGCCCCTTTTTCAGGCAACTAAATCTGTTTCGAAACTCGACTGATAGCGCGGCGCCTCGTCTCGGATTATCAGAAGGTAGTCGACTACTACAAAGCGCATGTTACTGCTGTTGCTGCCATTGAAGGAATACTTGATCAGATTGGCAGAGCTGCGTTCAATCGCGGACATCGCGTTGGTATTCCTCGTTGTGTATGGCGTGCTGAAACTTCTACGCGGCACGCGCGCCGCGCCGATGGCCGCCGCGATCGGCGCCTTTGCGCTGTTGTATGGGCTGGCAGTAAACCGTGGTCTGGTGACGCTTGAATTTGTTTTGCGCGGGGCTTTGCTTTACATCGGTGTCGCGATCATCGTTCTGTTTCAGGCAGAGATACGTCAGGCGTTAATCAGTTTCGGTAATCTCTTCCGCGTGCCTTTCACGCGCCGTCATCGTGGACAGTTCGGCGAAAGCATCTATGACGAAATTGTTCTGGCCGCAACCACTTTGGCGTCGACCAAGACGGGAGCGCTGATAGTCATCGAGCGTAATGTCGGGTTGAGCGGAATCGTGGAGGCTGGTGTCCGACTCGATGCCGAGCTCAGTTACGATCTCATCGTGGCCATTTTTAATCCGGCGGCGCCTTTGCATGATGGTGCGATTATCGTGCGGGGCGATCGGATCGCATCGGCGTCTTGTTTCCTGCCGCTCTCCTTGAATCCGATGTTGTCCAAGGATCTCGGCACGCGACACCGCGCGGCACTCGGCATCACCGAAGACTCAGACGCGGTGGCCATCGTGGTCTCAGAAGAAACAGGCTTGATATCGTTCGTGCGGGCCGGGCGGATCAAACCCGCCCTTGATGCCACGCGTCTGCGGGCCGCAATCTTCCAAACGATTGAAGGCCGCGATGCCGCGCCGGCCAAGGTTAACTCGTCGCGCACGGCCGAGTCAGACAGAGACAGAGAAGAAATTGCATCGGCCTGAAGTTGGCTCACTTATGCCTTTTCGTGAAAGCAAGATAACGACCCGCACGTCTGGCTCTGCCGAGCGATGGCTGCACCGCATCTTCATCGAAGACTGGGGTCTGAAATTGCTGGCCCTGGCAATCACGCTGGTGCTTTGGTTTGTAGTGTCAGGGCGCGACATTGTGCGCGAACTTGTTGTCGAACCGCGCCTTCAGGGAAAGCCTGCGCCGGCCTATGAAGTAAAAGAAATTCTGGTTACGCCCGCGAAAGTTCGGGTCACAGGGCCGGCAAGTCACGTCGACGCGCTTGAGAACGCGCGGACGGAAACGATAAACATCGAAGGAAGGCGCGAGAGCTTTGAGGTGCCGCATGCGGCCATCTATGTTTCCGATCCCAAGGTTGGAGTGCTCGACAGAGTCAACGTTCACGTGAGCATCGTCGCTATCGATAATTCGAAGCCGAAATCCCGAGACACAAATTGAAGCCGGAAAACATAAGTAGGCTTTTCGGCACTGATGGCATTCGCGGCGAGGCCGGAAAATTCCCTCTCGATTCGCAAACCGTGCGAACCATCGGCCGTTCGCTCGCGGTCCATCTCGCCGAAAGAACCGGGCGCGATCCGCGAATCGTCACCGGCCGCGACACACGTGAATCCGGTTCCTGGATCGAAAAGGCCTTAATCGCCGGAGCGCGAGCAGGAGGCGCTGAGGTTGAGTCAGCCGAAATCATCACTACGCCGGGCATCGCGTTTCTGGCGCGCAGTTTACCTGCGGACGCCGGAGTAGTTATCAGTGCCTCGCACAATCCCTACCAGGATAATGGCATCAAGGTCTTCGATCCGTCGGGGCGAAAGCTTGATGAAGCGACGGAGCGCAGAATCGAAAAAGATATTGCCGCGTCAGCGGACGGGAACGCGGACGAAGTGGTCAACGGTCACGCTGCGGAGCCGGCTTCGAATGAACCGCACGCCGCCGAGTTGCGGCGGCGTTATTTGAACTATCTCGAGCACGACGTTGCTCATGATCTTTCGCTGAGCGGGCTCACGATGGTGGTTGATTGTGCTAACGGCGCGGCATACGAGTTAGCCCCGGAGCTGTTCGGCCGGCTCGGGGCTCGCGTGATTGCCATTAACAACGAGCCTGACGGCCGCAACATCAATCGTGAATGTGGGTCGCTGCACATAGAAGGTTTGCAGCGCCGCGTGATCGAAGAGCAGGCGGACCTTGGGGTCGCGTTCGACGGTGACGCTGATCGCGCGCTATTTGTCGACGCGCGAGGCAACTTTGTTGACGGCGACGCGACTATGTGGGTAATGGCCGACGATCTGAAATCGAGGAACGAATTAACCGGGGATGCTGTGGTTGCTACCGTGATGAGCAACATCGGTTTAGAGATCGCCCTGCGTTCGCGTGGCATTGAACTCACGCGCGCGGATGTCGGCGATAAGTACGTGCTCGAGAAACTGATCAGCACTGGGGCAGTCATGGGCGGCGAACAATCGGGTCACATTATTTTTCCGCGTCTTAGTTTGGCCGGCGATGGCATGATCACCACGATAATTTTGCTGCGAGCCATGCGCCACCACAATAAGACTCTCGCGGAATTGGTTGGCGGCTTTCAACGTTATCCTCAAGTCCTGGTTAACGTCCGAGTCCACGAGAAGAGACCTTTCGAAGAACTTCCAGCCGTTCAGCGTTTGGCACATGAGATCGAGCAGCAGCTAGGTGACCGCGGGCGGTTGTTGCTACGCTACTCTGGTACTGAATCGTTAGCTCGCGTGATGATCGAAGGAGAGAGTGAAAGTGAGATCAAGTCACAGGCCAACGCTTTGGCCGAAGCGATCAGGGCCGAACTCGGAAGCGATCAGTCCTGACCATCGTCCGCTTTGAGGGCCGATGCTCGAACAACACAACACGCTGAGATCCGATCGAGAAATTCTTACCTTGCTGATAGTGAAAAACCTGCACTCTCGCCTTTGCAGATCGACTGAACCTCGAACAAAAATGCCACTTTTCCGCCGTTTCCCAATACCAGAAAATTATTATTGCGCGGCATAAGTGTTGCGAAGTATATTGTGGGGCAAGAGAGACGGTTGGTGGATCCTCCGTCTCAAGTGGTTGCTGGGGTGAGGACAGTAACCACGAAAATGAATGGGCGCTGCGACCCCCACGTTGCAGCGCCCATTCGCTTTTTTAAGACCCGTCATCTTCCAATTCATTCACTAAATCTTCGTTCGTAATTTGACTCAGGATTGCATTTCGGCTAGATACATGACTGCTTAAATGCGTACGCCGGCTGCAATCTTGTCCAGTGCTCGGAAACTATTTGTCGTTACTGCGGGAGTGTTCCTGCTGGTGGGAGTCTGCGCATGTCGCAGAGGAGCCATCAAGAACGCAAACGCAAACGGCGGCTCTTCGTCTGCTTATGGCACAGACCCCGAGATGGCAAGACGCGAGGCGCAGACGCTGGTCGATCAAGGCAAAGAGCTTTATAAGAACGATCAGGACGAGCAAGCAGCAACGGTTCTCAAGCAGGCGGTCGCTCAGGATCCAAACAACGCTGAGGGTCATCTCCGCCTAGGGATGGCTTATGCCGCGCTGGAACGGAAGCCAGAGGCTGACGAGTCATACAAGAAGGCCATCGAACTCTATAAGAAGAGAGTGCAGTCGGATCCAAAGGATGCCGACGCCTACTTTAATCTGGGCGAGGCGCATAGTTTTCTACATCAGAATGAAGAGGCCGCGCGCGACTATCGTCAGGCCACACGCCTTAAACCTGACGACGAAGAAGCTTTCTATCAACTGGGAATTTCCGAAACGCGGCTCGCCCATTACCCTGAAGCAATGACTGCTCTTAAGAAAGCGCTTGAACTCGATCCGGATGATTATCGGGCTACCGATGCAATCGAGAATGCCCAGGAAGGGGCGAATCGAATTAAGGAGGGGAAAAAGCACGCGGAAGAGATGCTCAAGAAGCAACAGGCGAATGAAAATGCGAACGGAAACACAAACGCGAATTCCAATTCTAATGCCCGGCCAGCGCCTAAGCACAGCCCGACCAAGAGTCCAGTGAAAATAAAACCCAATCCAGTTGGTTGACGCCTAGTTCGGAGAATACTAATGGCTACATCCACACCTCCGCCCTACTTCCCGCAAAGTTCATTGTCGCCGCCTGACGAGAAGCGTTATCGCAAATTCAAGTTGGCAGTATTCGGCGGGGTCGTTTTGTTGTTGCTTATCGTTGGCGGTGTGGTAGTCGGCGTAGTGTACCTGTTGAAATGGCTGTTTTGATTCGACGAGCGCCGGACCACACGTTCTTACCCCTGGCACCCGGAGTTTTGCGTTCAGAATTAAATCTTGAGGATGCTGATTGTAGGCACAAGCTAACGCTTGAACTCTCAACGAAACCCGACCTGCGCTTGACACAACTATCGCGTGCCCCGTATAGTTTCTCGTTTCGGACCCAGGTCTGAATTCCCCATGAGCAACGCTGCAACTGGTTCTGCGGTGCGGAGGCGTTGCCCGGCTGTCTGTTTTAAATCGTCAGCCGTTTGACATTATTGTGGCGTAAGAGCTCGCGTTGGCGGTTTGCAAGACCGTACCGGTGAGCGCGCATTAAGTGAAACCGCTCCTTCATGCGACGCTACAGAAAAGTTTCGGCTCCAGGGAAGCCACGATCCGCGCCCGCCCCAAAAGCGAAGTCAGAACGTCCCTAAACCAGAATTAGTAGCAGGGCAGTTGCCTGCGCTGACTGCCGGACTTGTTCCGGAAAGAGGCAGGCCCCGGCCCTTCTGCGCTTTATTCGAGGGAAATTAACAGTGCCGACGATCAATCAGCTAGTTCGCAAAGGCCGCCAGCGGGTCAAGTACAAGACGGCCAGTCCGGCCTTGCAAAGCTCGCCGCAGAAACGCGGAGTTTGCACTCGCGTGTACACGCAAACGCCGAAGAAACCGAATTCGGCACTGCGCAAGGTCGCGCGCGTTCGCTTAACCAACGGCATCGAGGTGACGACTTACATCCCAGGCGTCGGTCACAATTTGCAGGAACACTCGATTGTTCTGATTCGCGGTGGCCGCGTGAAAGATTTGCCGGGTGTTCGTTATCACGTAATTCGCGGCACGCTGGATTCAGTAGGAGTAAGCGATCGCAAACAGAGTCGATCGAAATACGGCGCTAAGCGTCCGAAGGGAGGCGCCAAGTAAGCAATGCCGAGAAGAAGAGTTGCAGAACGCCGCGCGGTGCTGCCTGACCCCGTTTACAACAGCGCCCTGGTGACCAAATTCATCAACGGCATCATGTGGGGCGGCAAGCGCTCAATAGCTGAGAGAACCTTTTACGATGCTTTGGCGCAGGTTGGCGAAAAGGCGGGAGATGAGCCGCTCAAAGTTTTCAAGCGCGCAATCGAAAACGTCCGACCCACAGTCGAAGTGAAATCAAGGCGTGTGGGCGGATCGACCTATCAGGTGCCGGTCGAAGTTCATCAGGAACGCCGCGGGGCTTTGGCCATTAGATGGATCGTCGCCTATGCGCGCGGCCGCGGGGAAAAAACAATGACCGATCGCCTGGCGGGAGAGCTGCTGGACGCGGCGAATAATCGCGGCAACGCGGTTAAGAAGAAGGAAGACACGCATCGCATGGCCGATGCCAACAAAGCGTTTGCGCATTATAAGTGGTAGGTATTTGCGCATTATTAGGTAATGGCTAAGTACGACCTCAGCAAATTTCGGAATATCGGCATCATGGCGCACATCGATGCCGGTAAGACCACCACGACCGAACGTGTCCTTTATTACACGGGCGTTTCGCACAAGATTGGCGAAGTGCACGAGGGCACGGCGACCATGGACTGGATGGAGCAGGAGCAGGAGCGCGGCATCACGATAACCAGCGCTGCCACCACTTGTTTCTGGGAGCGCAATGGGGTCGATCATCGCATCAATATTATCGATACGCCCGGTCACGTCGATTTCACTATGGAAGTTGAACGCAGCCTGCGCGTGCTCGACGGCGCCGTGGCGGTGTTCGATGGAGTCGCCGGAGTCGAGCCGCAGTCCGAAACCGTCTGGCGCCAGGCTGACAAGTACGGCGTCCCGCGCATTTGCTTTATTAACAAACTCGATCGCGCCGGCGCCTCTTTTCAGCGATCGTTCGATTCGATTGTTACTCGCCTTGGCGCGAACCCGGTCGCCATTCAAATTCCGATTGGTACCGAAGATCAGTTCAAAGGCGTCGTCGATCTCATCTCGATGAAGGGCCTGATCTGGAATGACGAGAGCAAGGGCTCAGAGTATGTGACCGGCGAGATTCCTGAAGAATTGAAAGAAGAAGCCGCCGCAGCCCGCGAGAAATTGATTGAAGCCGTAGCCACCGTCGACGATCACTTAATGCAGAAGTACGTCGAAGGTGAAAAAATCACGGAAGACGAGATTCGTGTAGCCCTTCGCAAGGGTACCCTCGCGCTCAGAATTGTGCCTGTTGTTACCGGTTCCGCTTTCAAGAATAAAGGTGTGCAAACACTGCTCGATGCGGTTGTCGACTACCTGCCTTCGCCGCTCGATGTTCCTCCGGTTGAAGGGACCAATCCCAAGACCGGACAGATAGAGACGCGCGCTGCGGATGCATCCGCCCCTTTCAGCGGGTTGGTATTTAAGATCATGGCCGACAAACATCTCGGCCAGCTTTCGTTCGTCCGCATCTACAGCGGGACCATCAAGTCAGGCTCTTACGCTTACAACACGGGCAAGGATACGCGCGAGCGCGTCGGGCGTTTGATGCGCATGCACGCGAACAAGCGCGAAGACACCGAAGAGGCGAGCGCCGGCGAAATCATCGCGATCGGCGGCATGAAGCAGGTAACCACCGGTGACACGATTTGCGACGATAATAAGCCGATCATCCTGGAAAAGATTGAGTTTCCCGCGCCCGTCATTCGGGTGGCAGTAGAGCCAAAGACGCGCGCGGATCAGGACAAGCTGGGTGTGGCGCTGGGACGTCTGGCGCAGGAAGATCCCTCTTTTAATGTTTCGACCGACCAGGAAACCGGCCAGACGATTATCGCCGGCATGGGCGAACTGCACCTCGAGATTATCGTCGATCGCATGAAGCGCGAGTTTGGGGTCGAGGCCAACGTCGGCAAGCCGCAGGTCGCTTACCGCGAGACGATTACACAGGCGGCGGCTGGTAAAGAGATTTTCAAGAAGCAAACCGGCGGTCGTGGGCAGTACGCGCATGTCGAATTGGAGATCGAGCCCGCGCCCGGCGAGGGTTTTGTTTTCGAGAACGAGATCAAGGGCGGCTCGATTCCCCGCGAGTTTTTCAAGCCGACTGAACAGGGTGTGCACGATGCGATGGAACGCGGCTATCTCGCGGGCTATGACATGGTCGACATAAGAGTGCGCCTGGTCGATGGAGGCTTTCACGAAGTTGACTCAGACGAACGCGCGTTCATTATCGCCGGCTCGCTCGCATTTCAAGATGCGGTGAAGAAGGCGAAGCCGGTTCTGCTCGAGCCTATTATGCGGGTTGAAGTAGTGACTCCAGAGGAGTACGTCGGCGCCGTCAACGGAGACCTGAGCAGGCGTCGCGGGCACTTTGAAAAGACTGAGCTGCGGCCGGGCGGCGTGCAGGTCATTACCGCGTTCGTGCCGTTGTCGGATATGTTTGGGTATACGACTGATTTGCGTTCAGCGACTCAGGGCCGCGCTACTTCGACGATGCATTTTGAGCGCTATGACCAGGCGCCCAAGCACGTTGCCGAAGAAGTGATTGCGAAAGTGCAGGGCGTAGCGAAATAGTTACAGAACCGCTCGCGATAGCGAGCGGGTAAAGGATGCGGGCAGGGATGCCCGCGAACCGCCGACAGGATGTCGGCGCTCCTATCGAGGAAGAGACGAAGATGAGCAAAGAGAAATTTGATCGCAGCAAGCCGCACGTGAACATCGGGACGATTGGGCACGTGGACCACGGGAAGACGACCTTGACGGCGGCGATAACGAAGGTTTTGGCGAAGGGTAATCCGAAAGTGCACTTCATC
>DATHHW010000157.1:0-19893 GCA_035317005.1 Pyrinomonadaceae bacterium
CTTTACGTCGACGGGTTTGCCTTTTACGGTGAGCGAGAGAGCAGTGTCAGAAACTCCGCTCAATTTTCCATCGACGGTTTTTCCGCTCTTCAGTTTTACCGACAGCTTGCTTCCCGCAGTAACTGCGTTGAGTCGAGACCAATCATTGGTTGGTGCAGTCGAGAGTTGCGCGCTCACCGTTGCGGACGAGAGTAAGAGTGCGGCTACCAGCGCCACGCTTATCGTAATTTTGTTTCGTGCGATACGCATTAGAATGCTCCTTCAAATGAGTGATGGTTGTGGCTCTGGCAATCAAGTCGGAAATCGGCGCCCGAGTGCGGGGCTTGTATCACGGTTTGGTCGAGTGTGTCGAGACCGGGAGCAAGACTGCTTTGGGCGGCTTTGCCGCAGCACATGGCGGTAAGCCTCTGGCTTACCGTTGAAAGTACTGAATAATTTGGGAGGCTATGCCTCCAATATGGAAGCGGAGGCGGAGCCTCCAGAGAAAATAGTTGGGTTCTACGGAAAGCCAGAGGCTTTCCGCCGTGTGCTGCGGCAAAGCCGCTATACTCACTCGCTAACGAGCCTAATACTAATGTCGCAGCCTGGCTCGGCACTACCACTCGGCTACTGCCCCGGCACCGGCTTCAGCGGCAATCGATAATTCGTCACGTTCTGACAAGGCTTTAGCTCGGTTTCGATCCTGGCGCCTTCAGCGTCACGAAGCAGTTTCGCGCGCACTTCTGTTTCATCGGGCAGGCGCAGCTTTGAAAGAATGTTCGTATCGCCCTCGCCGGCGGCCTGGGCCAAAACCCAATAGCGGCCGGGCGACAGGTTGTTCAGCGCAAAACTTCCATCAGGCGACACCAGTACGGCGAAGAATCGCAATATGTCGTCAGCCTTCTCGCGCTCAGCCGGCGCCAGATAGACGAACGACTTTGGCGGCAGCCTCTGACCTTCCGCGACGTCGATTTGGCCGTGAAGTGAAGCCGCGCCTTCGGCCAACGTGATGATCACTCCCGACAATCGATCACCGGGTTTTAAGGTGATCCAATTACGCGCAGCGTCAACCGGCCTGCTTGCCGGCGGCGCTTTTGCCGCGGGGGTCACCGACGACGGCCACGAGATTGATTTCAGATACCAATACTTTGCCGTAAGTGGAATGTTGAAACGGTACTGACCCGGCGCCAGATTACGCAGATGAAAATCGCCCTGTTGGTCAGGTAACACTGGCGCGCCCAGGCCCCAAACGAATGGCGGTTGATCCGGTTGTGGCTTCTTCTCATTGTGCCAGGAACTGATGACGGTCTCTCTAAACAAAGGCCGGCGCTTGCCCTTGCAGTCAGGTGATTTAGATTCTTCCAGCGCGACGCGTCCGGAAATCGCGCCCAGCGGTTTCGCGGTCAATTCGATCCCGGTAATGTCCGCGCCTTTGACTTTGATTCGCCGGGGTTCCGAGACGGCCCAGTCTCCTCCCGGAAAATACGCTTGAGCCATTGCGTCGTAGTCACCATCCGCTACGCCAGTGATGGAAAAGCCACGACCGCCGGCCGGTTGAAATGATTGATAACTCGGTTGCGATACTCCATTGATGGTCGAAACCAGCGTGACAGCGAATCCCTGCGGTTGATCGACGGCTACGGTCGTGTTCGCGGTCCCGCTAACTACGTGACCTGGTTCGCCGCGATAACGAATGTCAACATTGGCGATCTCTTCACCGGCGCGAACGAAGATCTCCGCGGCAGTGTCGCGCGTCGAAGACGGTGCATAAGTCGGCGCGTCAGTACCGAATGCACTCACAAAATAAGCCGAAGTATTCCCCCCGCCGGTCGATATGACATAAGTCCCCATCGACAAGCCGTAGATTCTGTATACGCCACGATCGTCCGTGGTCTGTTCTTTGAAAGGTGCTCCGTAACGTGCCGGCCGTCCGTTGCTATCGCGAATCGTATAGGCACGCACGGGCACAGCAACGACCGGCTCGCCCGCCGACCTGGTTACAGTTCCGGTGATCACACCACCTTTGATCAGCTCGAGCCTGACCGAATCGCCCACATGGTAGTACGCGGTGGGAATAACGTCGGGGTCGCGCGGCGCCATGACGTAACCGGGAAGCGACGCCGTGACCATATAGGCGACCGGATCCAGGCCGCTAATCTGAAAATTTCCATCGCTCTCGGTGGTGATGGTGCGACCCTCTCCGGCGCCGAAGCCGCGAACACCGACGGGGACGTTCGCGATCGGTTGCCCACTGTCGCTGACCACCTGGCCGCTGATCGTGCCGGTCCGCGTCGCCGCGGTATTCTCGTCTGACTGAGTTTGCGCCGCTATGGCGCTACTTAGTGTTATCAGCACAACGAGCGCGGCCAGAATGTAGAGGTAAGGTTTCATTGGTTCGCTTACTTGAGACTTGGCGTTGTGGCTTTGCCACCGCCCAGTGCGGAAAGGCTCGGCCTTTCCGGCCAGACGCACTTGAATTATTGCTTGAGGCTACGCCTCAAGCTTCTAAGGCGCAGCCTCAGACCAATCCAATCAACTCTTGACGGTAAGCCGCAGGCTTACCGCACTGTGCTGCGGCAAAGCCGCAACCAAATTTCATCAATGCTCTGACTCACGATCCGGGGAAAGTTATGGACCAGGCGGTGGCGTGAGATCGATGGTTACAATAACGTCAGCGGCCGCACCGTCAGTCACGGTCACGAGTTGTTTGCCGATTGGCGACCGCCGCCGCCATTCAGGCGCATAGGCCATGACTATCACTTCGTAATTTCCGGCGGCCAATCCCTGGATCAAAAAATGCCCGCGCGAATCTGCTTCCACCGGCGATACACTGCTCTGGGAACCTCCCTCAACTCTTCTTAGTTGAATCACCCAACGCCCGTTGGGCGGCAGCGTCCCATTTTCCACCTTTACCACGCCGCGAATGCTGCCGTTACTGTAACCTACAAAAATCCTTATTCCGGTGACGTGTTCAGCGTTCTGAACCTGTATGCCGTTTGGCTGAACGACGCCGTCGCGCTCGACACGCGAGATCGTCAGACCTTTGACTCTGTTCATGGTCTCGAACGAAAGGATCGCAGTTCCTGCTGTCAGTCCGCCAACCTTAAAGCTGCCATCCGGCCTGACCGGGGCAGAGTGGCCTGACAACGAGACGTTAGCGGCTTCGTTCCTGATATATGCGGCAACATAAGCCTGCCCCAGCGATGCCACGGCGCTGTTGTCCCTGTTTCCTTCAAGTACGACGGTACCTGCTAAGCTTGCTCCCAGCGTTGTCTTGATCACCAATCCCGTCACATCCTGATCGAGCACGTCAAAGGTGATGGGCCCTCCACGAAGGTCTGATTCCTCCGGCGGATAAGGTGAGAGTGCGTACTTACCCGGCGGCAGTCTCTCTAAACGAAACTCACCCTGAGTGTCTGAACGGGCGCTGGTGCCTCCGCCATCACCGCGGGTATTGTTTGCGTCAATCACGACAATTTTTTCCAAACCGATTGACACATTCGCCACTGGCTTGCCAGTCTCGCCGTCAACTACTCTTCCGTTCACCGCGAAACCCTGCACGGCCTCGGCCAGGGTGATGTCTATGTTGGCTGCTTCAGTGCCTTCACCGATCTCAACCACCGTCGCTTTCGACCCATCGGTCACGTCGGGATAGAACGTGGTCGGATGTTCGGAACGTCCTCTGCCGGCTCCGCGATAGAACATGTTGTCGCCTTCGCCGACGGACACCTTGTAACGTCCGGGCCGGACTCCGAACATCCGGTAAACACCCCGATCGTCGGTCTGAAAGCCCTGCATAACTGAATAGACGGGTCCACGCTGATCGCGCTCAGCAGCCGGCGAGAGTGTGATGCGCTCTTCGACAATCGGGTGACCGTCCGCGTCTCTGACCCTTCCCGTGATTACTCCGCCTCGCACCAGCTCAAAGTCGAGTCCCTCAACGTTCTCACTTTCGGTGATTACTACAGTCTGGCCTCTTGCACTGTTCACCTCAGAGATCACGAATGACGGCGCCACTGGCGCAATGACGTAACTTCCAGCCGGCACATCGGTGATCCGATAGTTACCTTCCTGGTCGGTAGTGGCTTTGAAGGTTGGGTCAAACTGGGCGGGCTGGCTCGAACGCAAACCGACCACGACTCCTGGCGCGGGCTTGCCCTTGATGGTTACCTTGCCCGAGACCGTCGCGTCCGGATTCTTTTTAGGAGGCGCGGTTTGCGAATTCGCGCGCGGGCAGAATCCGGCGCAGCAAAGTAAGAGCGCGGAAATAATTCCCAGGGGAAGGGGGAGCCTCATAGCGAGTTACCTTTCAGCCAACGAGGTGCGCCCATGATACTGAAATAGCAGATCTTTGTCTTGCGGTCTTGGTTGGAAGTACTGGTTCAGTTTGAAATCAGCCCGGAACCCAAGCCGCGTTGCCAAAGACTGCTCGTTACAGAACCGCGAGCGGTAGCGACCGGATGCAGCCACTCAGTCGGGTACTAGCGGCCTTGCCGCCGCCGAAATTGTCGATCGCAGGTTGAATGAAGCATCCGGTCGCTACCGCTCGCGGTTCTGTAACGACTCGCCACGCAGCTTAATGGCATCAACTAAATGAAACTGCACCAGTACCTGGTTGGATGGTGTGTCTTAGTTTCAGGCGTCTAGAGTACCAACTTCAGTTGGGTGCTTTGTCAGCCCTAATAAGAGCCGGACTGAAGTCGGTACTCTGAACACCGTTCATCAAACTACTACCATCAGCCTTGCACAATCTAACCTGACAAGCTAAAACGAACGTCAATAGATCATGCGGCTTAAACTGGCCCGCGAGATCGTCGCGGCTAATCTGCCGCGCACTTCGGCAAAGATAAGCTTCGAAGACGGAATTCCCGCAATGGCGCCGACGGAGGGGAATTACGCACTGTTAAATCAACTGAGTCAGGTCAGTCAGGATTTAGGTTTTGGTAAAGTCGGCACGGTGGACCCGGCTGATCGCGGCGCCGGCGACATCGCGTATGTCTCACATCTGATCAGCGGTCTGGATGGTCTGGGAGCAGACGGACAAGGCGCACACGCGCCGGGAGAGTCGGTTGAATTGGATTCAATGCCGATGCTGACTAAACGGGCGGCGATCCTGATCTACCGGTTAGCGCGTCAGTGATTCGGAGCGCAGACATCCTGTCCGCCAGCGTGCGCAGCACGCTCCTTCTAGACGCATCACGTCAAACAATGTTCGCGCTGCACGCTCAGGCGGACAGGATGTCCGCGCTCCGAAGATTACAGCAACAACACGTCGACGCGATGCGCGTGGACCATTTGTTCGCATGGCGACCACGCGAAAACGGTAAAGCGTCCGTCCTGTGACGCAACCAGCGCCAGCGCCTGGCGCTGATCGTGTATGAATTGGGCCGCCGACAGGTGTCGCGTGCCGCCATGCTGCACGGGCGGCACGACCTCGGCCTGATTACCGACAACCGGTTCGGTGAGCACCATCTGCTCGACCAATTCACTACCCGTCGCACGCATTATCTTCGCGCCAAAAGCGAGCACCTCATACTGATTTGTAATCACTGTCGCACCATCTACGGCCGTCAGACCCGCGATGCTTTCGACCGCGCTGCGCAGAGCGACCTGCCACTCGTTCTCTGTCTCGGGGCTCGGACCCTGCTTAATTAAGTTGGCTAGTTTGGAAAAGGGAGGCGCGACTGAATAAAAAATCGGGTGCACAATCGAACGGCGCCACTCCTCGCTTTCCGCCGGCACGACCAGCAACGTGCCGCCGTGTCCGTGGGCGCGCATCGAGGCCGCTAGTTGCACCAGCACGTTTACCGAATCATCCCAGGTCGCCGGCGCCGTGAATGGGCGCAGCACCTCGAGCAGGTCCGGACAATCGGGCAAGCTCGCGCCCTGCTCGTCCACGATCTTCACCTGCTCGCCTTTGAGCACAGCGACGTTGGCGAACTTGCCAAAGCCATCGATGCGCCGGTGCTTGATCACCAACTGCCCGGGCTCGACGTCCTCAAGCACAAATCCCAGACTGGGAATTGTGCGCGTGGCGCCCCAGACATACAGATCACTCGCGTCGCCCCAAACACCGAGGTGAATTCCGGGACGCTCGACTGCCGGAGCGAGCTTGGTCAAAACCGCGGGCGTGAGTGGCAGGCGATCCTCGAGCATTAAAGGCTGACCGGCCTGCTCAGGCGGCAGAAAGGCCAGCGAGATTTTCGGGAAGCGGCCTTCCTCGGGCCGGAAGCTGGCCCAAAAACAGGCATCGATGATCGTTGCGATGGCCCGCGCATCGGGCGCATGCGCCAATTCACGTTCGCCACGCCGGCGCGCTTCGACAAGATGCCGATCAAAGTGCGCTTCGACGGTAGCGGCCACGGCTCGGGCCGCCTGGTAAGTTGGTTCGCGGGTCATGGAGAGTTCTATCGATAGATTACATGGATCGCCTGAAGAAGAAAAAGTTGGTAGACGATAGGGGGGAAATAACCCCGACCGTGAGGGAGGGCTCCGTAAGTCGGCGAAGCCGACGGAATCTTAGTAGCCCACCGCGCAAGCTGTGGGTAACGAGTTATTCAGGAGACTAGCAAGCCCGCGGAAAGCGGGCGACATGATCCAAATCTGTTTGATCAAGAATGGCGCCATTATGTCGCTCCTCCGGAGCTCACAACATTTGTCTGCTGGCTAACCCACAGCTTTCACGCCGTGGGCTATTAATATATCGTCGGCTTCGCCGACTGGCCCAGTCTTCAATCGAACTGACTCACGTCTAGAAAGCAAGCTTACCCAAACTCCCGCGTGCCCCCGCAGCCCAGCAAGCGACTCGACCGTTGACCAACGCGCGGGAAAAACTTAGCGTGTCGAATCCCGGGCCTGCGAGGCGAACCCAGTTACGACCATCGTCCGTGGAATAGTCTGTGCCTGACGGGCCAACCGCAACGAGCGCGGTAGTGCCCGGAACATACGCCACTGCCGAGCGAAAACCTGAAAGGCCTTTCATGAGTGTCCAGGTGGCGCCGCCGTCACTGGTCACCGCGAGATTGTCGACGGCTTCATTCTCTTTCTTGTAGTCTCCGCCAACAATCACGCCATGATTAGCATCGCGAAAGGCTACGGAAAAAATCCCGGCCGAAGGTCCCGCGATGAGCGGTGTCTCGGAAATTTTCCAGGTGCGGCCACGGTCTGAAGTGCGCAAGACCCGGGCCTTCGCCGCGGCGCCCGTACCAATCCAAGCGTGGCTCTTGCCAAAGACGGCGATGTTGGTGCCACTAGCCGCAAACGCTCCTTCGTTCTCCAGCGCGGGTGGCAACGCACTCGCAGGCACGCGCTGCCAGACTCGCCCACCGTTCTCAGTCGTCATGATGCAAAACTGCCCGTCGATCGCATCTCCGATAACGATACCGTGATCAGCGTCCCAGAAAGACATCGCGTCGTAGAAGGCCTTTGGGTCATCATTCTTGAATTGCAACGTCCAGGTCGTGCCGGCGTCGGTCGTCTTGTAGATGCGTGACGCGGGGCCGTTGCCGATGCTGAGGACGTAAGCGGTCCGCGCGTCAATGGCATCGATGTCTCGGAAGTCGAGTTGGTCCGTGGTCACCGTCAGCTTCTGCCACGTCGCGCCACCGTCGGCTGTACGCAGCACCGTGCTGGCGGAACCACTGGCCCACGCGACTTGTCCACTAACCGCGCTAACGCCGCGCAGACGCGAGGTCACACCGCTTTTTTGCAGAGTCCAATGAGGTGACTGGAGCATAAGCAACGTTAGAATGACGAGTACAAGTCTCATGCGTGGTGCTCGGTAACGTTCTCCTCTGATTAGCGGCGTTCAGAGTACCGACTTCAGTCGGGCTTTATTATTAAGAAAGAGCCCAACTAAAGTTGGTACTCTAAACGCCTGAATCATGACACACCTATTGTTTCTTAAGCACACCGAAAAGTCCCGTCAACGCGCCAGCCGCTTCCGTAATCGCGAGCAGCACCGCAGTCACCTGAAATGCCAGAGCCCAGGAATGCGATCCAAGCGAGGCCACATTGTCGGCGCCCACTGCGATGAAGTGATAATAGCCACCGAACAGGAGTGAGCCCAGCATCGAGGCCAAAAGTAATAAAAACCCGCGCGTTGAGGCTGCGCGCCACAGCAGAAAACCCGAAATCAGCGGCAGCAGAGTGATCACGAGCAGGACATAAACGGTCTGCCACAGGTTCAACTCAATATGCAGGCGGGAGTGCGCCACCCCATGCGCTAGACTAACGAGGAAGTGAAACGCGACTACGAATATGCCGACGCGATGAGTTGAATAGTGAGTGTTGCTCATCGCGCCCTTTCGCGGTCACCTGCAAATGAAACCGCTACCACCGCAGCGTGAATGTATTTTGAGTTGAGCATGTGCTGATTATAGGCTCGTCGCTAGAGCGTGCGAAGCAGAGTGATGTCCCAATCTAGCGGCGTTTAGAGTACCAACTTCAGTTGGGTCCTTTCTCGCTCAATAAAGAGCCCGACTAAAGTCGGTACTCTGAACGCCGCTAGTCAAAACAGGACGCTCACCCGCTACTGATTTTCTCTTACGGCGCAATCTGTGTAATCTGCGGATCTCAAACCGCGAGGCGACCATGATCCTTCTGCCGGAATCTGACGAAGACCTGCTGCGCGAATGCGAGGTCGATACCTTTCGTTCAAGCGGCCCAGGCGGCCAGCACGTCAACAAGACTGAAAGTGCGGTCCGTCTAACGCATCTGCCATCCGGCGTCGTCGTTACTTCACAGCAGGAACGCAGCCAACATCGGAACAAAGCAATCTGTATCGAGAAGCTGCGCGAGAAGATCGCGAAGCTGAACTACCGGCCAGCCAAACGCGTGCCGACCCGCGTCCCGCGCAGCGTCAAGAATCGAACCCTGGAAGAGAAGGCACGGCGATCTCGGATCAAGCGGCTGCGATCAAAGCCATCGCCGGATGAGTGAGGAGGACCTATTTGGTGGCACAGACTTCAGTCTGTGATCCGAGATATCCCAACACTGAATCACAGACTAAAGTCTGTGCCACTATCGTGTATCATCTGACCAGAGGGAGATTATCCAATGATAACTGTCGCCAATCGCATCTATGTCGCGCCGGAATTCGCCGATGCGTTTGAAGAGCGGTTTCGAAAACGCGCCGGATTAGTCGACGGCATGCCGGGATTTGTTTCCAACCAGGTCCTGCGCCCGGTCAATGATGGTGACCCATACGTAGTCTTCACCACCTGGAATAGCCGCGAAGATTTTCTTAGCTGGGTGCGCTCTGACGAGTTCGTTAAGGGTCATGCTCAGTCCGGCACCATGCCGAAAGAGGCCTTCACCGGGCCGAACAAGCTTGAGGTCCACGAGGTCTTACAGGATTCTGCTCGTCCCGATTTAGAGCCAGAGCCAAAGGGCGGTCCACTTAAGATGCATTAACGGAGTGGCGTCCTAATTCGAGTTTCGTGCCTTCTTCTGTTCGGACAAAAACGATCCGCGAAATCACACGAAATGGCACGAACAAACTACTTCTACTTCTGTTAATTCGGGGATCGCTCTTAGATTGGCAAGGCAACATCTAAGATCAGGAGCAGACCCTTTCACTCTTGAGACTTGATCTCCCTGTACGCCGCCACCCCTTCTATCGCTCCTTCGTGCATTCGCTCAGGACGCACGTAGAGCCAATGCTTCTCAAACTCCTCGTCGGTCATGTTTGCGGCTACGGACCGCTCCTTACTCTTTAACCAGTCTTCGACCCAACGCCGAACTTCCGGATCCTGATTAAGCGCCATCCGCGCTGAGTGCATGTTAATAGGCGTGCTCATGAAACTGTTCTTTCCTTCCACGTTAGTTTACTACTTCGGGAAAATGTCGGTGGGGGCTGTCGGGAATTTTTGTCAGATCTTTTCAACGTCTTTTCGGCTCGGGTAATCAAGCTTTTCCGGATCGTTCGGGTCATCAACCATCGGCGGCAGGCGCATCACGCCCCAACGTCCGTCCTGGCTGTGTAACAGAAAGGCACTATACTCGCCAAACGAATCCTGTGGATCAGATGAATGCGGATACCCATACATCCAGGCCCAACCGTTGTGCACCTGCAAGCGATTTACGACAAACGTAATGCTGCCCCGGTGAGGGTGGTAGTAAGAACCCTGCGGATTATCAAACTCTTCGCGCAGAGCATCCATAATCGCCTGACGTTCGTCAGTGCCCTTTGCCGGCGTGTGCAATTCATCAGCTACTTCGTTGCTGGTCGCAGGTTCGCTTTGCTTTTCATTTCCAGGTGAGTCGGAACGCCCCGCGGTGGGGCCGGAATCGTGCTGAGAGGATGGAGTCGGGCTGGAAGACGCTTTGTCGGATTTTAGATTGGCTACGGAACAACCAATCGCGACGCTAAGGCATAAGCAACTGACTATTAAAAGAATTGTCTTAGTTGGCTTCACACTGATTCCCTCTCGCATGCCTTCTTTCCAACTTCAGAAATTCACCCCCGTAGCTGCCAGGATCGCCAGCACCACGGCAAGTATCGCCTCGCCCGCGATCAAGCCGGAGGCGAGCGGAATCCGGTAGTCGTTTTCGGTCTGCGGCGAAGCTTTCTTCCAAATTAATTGTCCGACGCCGCCAAGAATGAAAGTCATCAGCACTGAAGCGGGAATCAGCATTCCGATACCGATGGCCGATGGGGAAGGAATCTTCTCGCCCCACTTTTCAGCCAGCAAAGTTAGCAGGATGCCTACTGCAATTCCTATCACCAGCCCGACTAAACATCCGGGCGGCAACGCGCTGAAGCCTTTGGTCAGCAACTCCGCGAAGCCCGCCCACTTCACGCTGATCGGAGCGGACAGGCCTTCAGGTCCGATGCCAAACTTGCCCCGCAGGATGGGGTAGACAATCGCGGTTGCTATCGATCCGATCGGGGCGGCGATCAGTTGCGCGATCGTCAGGTTCCGGGGATTTGACTTGAGCAACTGCCCGGCTTTGAAATCCTGCATCAACGCTTCTGAAGTCACGGCGATGGTTCCCGTCAGTCCGCTGGAAGACATGTTCACGGGCACGTTGCCCGGCGAGATGAATGCGAAGACAGCTTGCATCATGTTCGACATCGCGCTGATCGGTCCCCAGTTTGTCTCTCCCAGGACGCGCAGGCCGACGAGCATCAGCGGAAGAGACAGCAAGATGGCGATAAACGAAAGGTAGACGGGAATGCCCATGCTGAAGTACTGAACCAGACAGATCACTACCGTCATAATGATGGATCCGATCACGACCCACTGCATCGGAAAATCGTTCCGTTCGATCTGGCTTCCTCTCAGCCCGCGAAAAGTTTTGACAATCAGGTTCCACTTCAGCAGCAGCGACGTGAGGCCTCCGGCAACCATCAAACCGGTTGCGGGCCACATCACCCAACGCAGCGTCATGGGAAAGGTCTGTGCGGGAATCATTCCATGCCTCATAAGAAACGGCGGCAGGATGAACCAACTTACTGCGGTGCCGATCGCCATCGCCAAACAAATGCGAAATCCGACCAGCAATCCCGAACCAAACGATAAAAGGCTCCAGTTGAAACCGATGTTCATCGGCTGCATGCCCGGGAGAAACCACGTGTCCGGAATCCACTTAAAAAAACTGGTAACAGTCATCAAGGCGCCGGAGGCGAACGTGCCGAGCCCGAGCGCTTTCACCGGCCCGGCCGAGGCGCCTTTGTCGCGGCCTTCGTGCAACACCTTGATCGTTTCACCCGCCGCGAGACCGTCGGCAAACGTTAGGTTTTCTTCATCTATGTAATGACGCCGCATCGGCACGGCCAACAGAATACCCAGCAGGCTGGCGCTGCAAAGCCAGAAAAAAATCTGCCAAGTGCCGAGATGAATCGGCGGATTCAACACGCCTTTCGCATTCAGCAAGTCGAACGCGGCCAGCAGCACGCACATGAACGCGGTCTGACCGGCGCTGGTGCCCATAGTCTGCACGATGTTGTTTTCGCGCGCATTGGTATTGGCCGCGCGCATGATGAGCACGAGCGCGATGAAGCCGAAGAAGGCCGATACCACCGACAGGTTTGGCCCAAAGCCCAGCTTGAGGACGCAGTACGGATAAGCGCTGCCAATGATCACTGCGACAATCAGGCCGACTATGATCGATCTAGTGGTTAACTCGGGTTGGGCCGAGTCGACTCTGGTTTCTGCCATCGCTTGTCTCCGTAGTGAATCAATTTGATTTGGGGCCGTGCGCAGTCGGGTGCTTCGGCTGATATAAACCAAGCTTGCCCCCACCCGGCAGTTGAATTCTCGTGAGCAAACCCCATGGTGGCTCTTGCACTTCAGAGCATTCGATGCCCTTCTCAGCCAGCGCCGCCATCTCAGCCATTAGATCGTCACACATCAAATAGAGTTCGTGTTGGTTATTTTCATCGGCAGGATGGAAAGCGGCCTCAGACGGTGGGAGAGCAAAAATCAACCATCCATGACCGGCATCAACTGACGGAAAGCCGAGGATGTCTTTGAAAAAGGCGCGGTCGGCATCCGCGTCCTGGCTGTAAACGATCACATGCGCACCTGAGATCATCGACGTTGACCCTCCATCATCAAACGGCTTGATGTTCACGCTGGACTAAGATCCACGAAATCACACTAAAAGGAGGTCAGTACCGCGAGCGGTAGCGACCGGGTCCCAATCCACGCGACGGTCGAGTTGTCCGGACAAATAACCCGGTCGCTACCGCTCTCGGTACTGACCTCATTTTAGTGGATCGTTCTATTGCTCTTAACCGGCTCAACTGGTTTTCTTTCAGCAACCTGCCTGGCCGTCATGGTCTCTTTTGCTTATCCATCTGCTCGCTGGTCTTTCGTATCTGTCCGCTCAATTCGATGATGTCTTCAAGATCACGCCGCGCTTTGCTGGTCAGTTGCGTGTCGACCACTGAAGCTTCTTTGAAGAAAGGATTGTCGACGAAGCTGAATATCAATCGGCCCAGCTTCAGCACTGCAGGCTTAAGGTGTGGGGAAGACGCAAGGTCTTCGGTTTGCTCAGCAGCTCTTTCGGGTTCGGGCAAGGCCAGGTTTTTGTCGAGCCGTTCGGCGCGCTTCTTGATCTCGGCCACCGATTTCGAAACAAACTTTGGATCGAGCGGTGCGTTGGCCAGAGCAGCCGTGAGCAAACTCTTATTCAGGACCTGGAGCTGCGAAAAATCTTTCTGAAGCTGCGCCAGTTGCTGCTCTGGCTGCGGCCGGGCACGGCGCTTATTCTTGTTGTATTGAAGCGCCAGAATCCTGAGATTCCACGAGCGAAGTTCCAGGTCGCGCTCATTCTCAGCGCGCTCTTTGTCCTTGTTGACTACCTGGGCCGAGATTATGGGAGAAATCGCGAACGCGAAAAAAGCTACCGCGGCGATTTGCAGAACATACTTCATCGGCTTCACCTCCAACTCACCAGGCCACTGCGTATCTACCTCGCCGCGGATCGGCGCCGCCGGAAATCACTCCGGACTTCGCGTCATACATGATCACAGTTGGGGATGAACCTGTCCCCCAGTCGGATTGGATCTTCAGTTTGTGGCCACGCGAATTTAGTTGGCGGATCACCTCGGCCGGGATTCTGGACTCAACATTGAGGAGGCCCGGCAGGAATTCGTGATTGTCGAACGAGCTGATGTAATGCTGGGTATCAAAACGCGGGGCTTCGACAGCTTCCTGCGGGTTCATGCCGAACTCAATGATGTTGAGCAGCACTTGCAGCAGACCCTGATCCTGATTGTCGCCACCGGGCGTGCTGAGGACCATGAATGGCTCGCCGTTCTTAAGCACCAGTGTCGGCGTCAGGGTGATGCGCGGACGCTTACCCGGCGCCACGACGTTGGGACTGTTCGGATCAGTGAGGGCCGATTGCAAACGTTGGCCCATCAGGACTCCCGTGTCTCCGGCCACCACCGCCGGCAACCAAGCGCCGCTCGGTGTCGCGCTGAACATGTTGCCGTTCTTGTCGATCACGTTTACGCAGGTCGTGTCGTTCGCTTTTTCAATCTCCGGAACCGGTGCGGCGTTATAGGAGATCTGACCGGCGCTCGCCAGCAGCGGTTTCATGTTCGTCGGATCGCCCGGACGCTGCGACAGAGACGCGTTCTGCCCGTCAATCAGAGAGCGGCGCATTGCGGCATAGTCTTTCGACAATAACTGCTGCGTGGGAATTTTGACGAAGTCCGGATCGCCGTAGAAGCGATCGCGATCGGCAAAGCCGAGTTTCAGCGCCTCGGTAATCGTGTGAATGTACTCTGGCGAATTCTGACCCATTTTCTTCAGATCGTAACCCTCCAACAGATTTAGCACTTCGATCATCATCGGGCCCTGGGCCCAGAACCCAGTCTTGTAAACTTCATAACCGCGATACTCGCCCTTCGCCGGCGCGCCGACCTTCGCATGCCAGCCGGCCAGATCCGAGGCCGCCAACAACCCGCCGTGCGTCTGCATGTAATCACCGATGCGTTTCGCCAGCGGTCCTTTGTAGAAATAGTCACGCGCGGCCATTAGCGCCGCATGACGACCACGACGAGCATTTCGTTTTTCAGTAGATACGATCGAGCGCAGAGTGCGCGCGAGATCGGCTTGCACAAACACGTCGCCAACTTTTGGGACTGAGCCGTCAGGCAGAAAGACCCGTTTCGCGTCGGGCCATTGCGAAAAGATCGGCGCGCGGGTGGTGATGTATTGCACGCGCAATTCGTCAATTGGAAAACCGTCCGCCAGCTCGATTGCCGGTTGCATTACTTCGGCGAGTGATTTCGTGCCGAACTGATCCAAAGCTGTCACGCACGCATCAAGCACGGCCGGAACCGTCGCCGCCAGCGGGCCCGTCGAAGGGATCATTCCCGACCTGGCGCCGGCCATGGTGGGCATGTCCTGACTACCGTTAGCCGCGCGCAACGTCGCCGAAGAATCAGGGGCCGTAGCAGTGGTAACGGCGCCGCGCTGCTGCGCGCGGTTCACAAAAAACTCGCGCGTCGCCTTAGCTGGCGCTGTTCCCATCCCTTCGACAACGGCCACTCCTCTACCCTTCAGCTTGATCAGAATGGGGACTTCACCGCCGAACGAGAAATGCGAGAATTCGATTACCGATGCCGCCAGGATCGTCGCGACTCCGGCATCGACGGCGTTCCCGCCGTGCTGCAGGATTCGCATGCCGGCTTCGACCGACAGCGGCTGACCGCCGGCGACCACACCGCGCCGTCCACGAACGACCGGGCGAAATGTATCCGCGTGGGAAATATGCAAAGTCGCACCGAATACGGCGAGTGAAGTTGCGATCGAAAGAAAGCAAAGGAACCGACGCTGGTTCATCATCCTGGGTCAGCCTCCGAGCCAAGCAGATTTGAAAGAGTTTTATGCCTCTTCAGTCCCTGAGTCAACGTAAACTAATCGTGGCACCCGCATCCTTCACAGATTCACGGGCAGGACGCGCCCGTGCTCCCTCTCATTTTAGAAACACCTTCACAATTTGATCGCAATGTTTTCGCAACCCTCTCCTTGCCGGACGAGTTTAGTATGCGTTCATTCATTGATTCTCCTTGTGAGAACTGAGACTGAAGGGTTAAGGCGTCGACTTTGGGGGAGGTCGGCGCCTTTGCTTTTAGTAGCATAGACTTTAGTCTGTGATTCCAAGACCCAATCCAGACTGAAGTCCATGCTACTTGCACTTTCCGGCGTTCTGACGATAATCACGTTTTTCAGCTTTCCCATCCGTCAAAGCGAAAGATCTATCAATGACCCAGGTTCAGACAGCTCCCTACGGCACTTGGAAATCACCAATTACCTCTGATTTGATCGTCAAAGAGTCCATCGGCCTCGCCCAGGTCAAGGTGGATGGCGATGACATTTACTGGATCGAAATGCGCCCGTCCGAGGGCGGGCGCCAGGTGATCGTGCGACGCGCGCGCGATGGCAGCATCGCTGATGCGAACCCTCCGGGATTCAATGCCCGCACCCGGGTGCACGAATACGGCGGCGGGGAATACATCGTCCATGATTCGATCGTCTACTTCTCGAACTTTGCCGACCAGCATTTGTACCGGCAGGGCCCAAACTCAGAGCCGCAATTGATTAGCGAAGGCTGTACTGATGCCCAACTCCGCTATGCGGACTTCGTGGTTGATCCGAGCAGGAACCGTTTGATCAGTGTGCGCGAAGATCATCGTGCGAATGATCGCGAGGCCGTCAATGCTCTGGTCGCAATATCGCTCGACGGAGGCTCTGCACAGGTTCTGGTTTCCGGCAACGACTTTTATTCCTCGCCGCGGATTAGTCCGAATGGTTCGCGTCTGGCGTGGCTCACCTGGAATCACCCCAACATGCCCTGGGATGGGTGCGAGCTTTGGACCGGCGAAATCGCCGCTGACGGAACCATCGCCAATCAGCAACTGGTCGCCGGAGGTTTGCGGGAATCGATTTTTCAACCAGAGTGGTCGCCCGACGGCACCCTCTATTTCGTTTCCGATCGCTCGGGCTGGTGGAACATCTATCGCTCGACGGCAGAGCTTGGGATCGAATGTGTTTGCGAAATGCAAGCTGAGTTTGGTGCGCCGCAATGGATATTCGGACTGTCAACCTACGCATTTGAGTCTGCCGACAGAATCGTTTGCGCTTTTGCCGATCGCGGCCTCTGGCGCCTCGGCACTATCGATACTCGCAGCAAAACACTGCAACGAATTGACACACCGTACACAGAGATTTCGTTTGTATGCGCGACGCCAGGTCGGGCCGTCTTTCGCGCGGGTTCCCCACAGGCGCCGTTCTCGATCATCGAAATGGATCTCGCGAGTCGCACCACCAAAGTTTTGCAGCGCGCGAACAAAATCGATATCGACTCCGGATTTATTTCCGAGCCTCAGGCGATCGAGTTCCCTACCGAAAATGGTTTGACCGCACACGGCTTTTACTATCCGCCGAAGAACACCGACTTTGCCGCACCCAATCTTGAAAGACCGTTATTGCTGGTCAAGAGTCACGGCGGCCCAACGTCGGCGACGATCGCGGTCTTAATGCTGGGCATTCAATATTGGACCAGCCGCGGTATTGCCGTACTCGACGTTAACTATGGCGGCAGCACCGGCTATGGCCGCGCCTATCGCGAAAGATTGAACGGCGCCTGGGGCATAGTCGACGTCGATGATTGCGTTAACGGCGCCAGGTTTTTGGCAACCCGTGGTGACGCCGACGGCAATCGTCTGATGATCGATGGTGGCAGCGCGGGCGGCTACACCACCCTGTGCGCGCTGACTTTTCGCGATCAGTTCAAAGCCGGAGCGAGTCACTTTGGCGTCAGCGATGCTGAGGCCCTGGCGAAAGAGACACACAAGTTCGAGTCCCGTTATCTCGATAATTTGATCGGTCCATACCCGGCTCGCCGCGATCTCTACATCCAACGTTCGCCAATACACTTCACTGATGGGTTGTCTGTTCCGGTCATTTTCTTCCAGGGCCTGGAGGACAAAGTTGTGCCGCCGAATCAAGCCGAAACGATGGTGGAAGCCTTGCGCAAGAAAGGCGTGCCGGTTGCTTATGTAGCATTCGAGGGCGAACAGCACGGCTTTCGTCGCGCGGAAAACATCAAACGCGCGCTTGATGGCGAGCTTTACTTCTATTCACGCGTTTTCAAATTTGAACTCGCTGATCCGGTCGAGCCTGTGCCGATTGACAATCTCTAAAGATCGTATCAGAAGCCCGACCGTGAGGGAGGGCTTGTTTGGACGGCGAGCCCTCCCTCACGGTCGGGCTTCTGAACACTAGAACAATGATCCCCCACTATCGCAGATCTTCAACTTGAATGGACAAAATCGACCGCCTGGGCTGGGCGGACGGAATGTCATTCACTTCTTACGGCGTGCGTGTCGGCGTGCGCGTGAACGATTCTGCTATACTCTCGGATCTGATCGCGCGCCTGCCGCCGGGATCGAAACCGGCAACATTCACGGTCGTTGACCATCTCTATTCAATCATCGGCAGCAGCGGAAAGCGTGACTCAAAAGTGCGTCGTCTTAACCTTGGCTATTGGAACCTGCTTAGATTTGCTCGGGCCAGAGACTTTAATGACGTGCTCGATGCGTTTGAATCTCACGTGCAATTGACTGTCGCCGAACATGCGCCACGCCGCGTCTTTGTTCATGCCGGCGTTGTTGGTTGGAAAGATCGCGCGATCCTAATTCCGGGTCTGAGCCAAAGCGGCAAGACCACTCTGGTGGACCAACTGATCCGCGCGGGAGCCACTTATTATTCGGATGAGTACGCGGTGTTAGATGGACGCGGGCGCGTGCATCCTTATCCCCGGGCGCTGGGAATGCGTTCAGCAAATGGGTCTGAAGCGAAGAAAGTTCGGGCCGAAGAGATCGGCGCCATAGTTGGCTCAAAACCTCTGCGCGTCGGATTGGTAGTTTCCACTAGTTACAAAGACGGCGCCCGTTGGCGGCCAAGGCAGATAACCCACGGAATGGGCGTGCTCGAGTTGATGTCGAATACTGTGTCCGCGCGTTCACAGCCAGAGTTAGTGCTGGCCGTTTTGCCGGCGGCTTTGGAATCGGCGCGAATCTTGAAAGGCGTGCGCGGTGAGGCGAGGGATATAGTGGAGTCAATTCTGGCAAACGTTACGTAATGGCATCCGCAGATTTCGCAGATCAAAAAGAAATCAGCCACGAAAAGGCGCAAGAAGCACAAACGATTTCCGTTTCGCTCTTGCGCCTTTTGTGCCTTCTTGTGGCTCGACCCTATCCACTCCCAATCGGTGTAATCCGCGTAATCTGCGGATGAGTCTACTGCACCGGTTTGTCCGCGCTCGTCGCCGGCGCGCCGCCATGATCGTCGCCGCGCACTACTCCGCTTTTGTCCACGAAGAAGGAACGCTTTCCGGTCTTGCCGTATTCTTTAGGCGTAGCTACGGCTTCGAATTGATCGCCGCCCATTACTGTCAGCTCAAACTTGTAACCGTATTTATCGAGCAGGTCGGGCGGTAAGAGCTTCGCTGTAGTCAGGTTGGCTATGGTGCCATAACTGCCCTTTCCGGCTGACTCTTTGTAAGTCGTTTCAAGGTTAGCAAGCATCTGGAGTATGCCTATTGCGATCCCTTCGTTCATTTCCGGCGGCGGGTTCTTGGTCGCGGAAGAAATGCCGGCGACCGTTGTCAGGATCAGATTCTTCGGCAGGTGTATCTCGTGCTCGGTTCCCAACCCACCGTTCGAAAGGGCATAAGTAATCGCGCTGGCCGTCGGATCCAATCCGAGGAGAAAGTCGCGCATCCCCGGATCCAGCGTCCCTCCCTGTTTGCGGATCTCTTCGTGATAGCCCTCCATCAACGCGGGCGAGATATAGATCTGTCCGAGCGTACGATTCGGTTCCCAGCGCCGCGAGTTCCGAAACGCCGTGTTCGAGGAGAGCGTCTGATGATTGATGTTGGCCTCAATGACCCTTCGCACGGTGGCCGCATCTGAAATCACCACGAAATTGCCGACGAAAGCATAGGCGAACACTCCGGCATAGTTCACCATTTCCGTGTCCTCGCGTCTTTCTACCTGGGCGATCAGGTTCGCTTCACCCATGCCGAGTCCGTCAAGTATGCGCGGCATCATCCGCTTAGCTCCTTCGCGATCCTTGACCGCGATCAGCAGCATCGGAAACTGATCGTCTTTCTTCTTGTCCTTATCTTCTTTCGCGTCACCTGATCCAGGTGAAGGCTTAGCGGAAGGTATTGGACCCATAAAAGAAACTCCGGCGCCCTGCAAAGTCTTGAGCGAACCGGCGAGGGCTATCTCGTTACCAAAGGCCGGCAACAAATCATCCTTAATCTTGATGCCGGCTTTCTTCTCAAATTCCGCATACGTATCCAGCGGTGGCTCCTTGCCTCCGGCCGGCACTTGTTTGACCTCGGCTTTGGCTTTGACCTCTGCCGCCTTCCGCATGCCGT
>DATHHW010000158.1:0-89506 GCA_035317005.1 Pyrinomonadaceae bacterium
GGCGCCGCGTGGGTTTTCCGGATTGCTGCGCGGTCTGTCGACAGATGTTTGGGTCACGCTGCCGCACCGGGCGGATTTCGAAGACAACCCGAAACTGCTTAGCACTCCGACGCAGAGTTGGTTGAGCCTGGCCGGAAGACTGAATCCCGGCGTCACGATTCAACAAGCGCAGACGGAACTCACCTCGCTCCTGCCGGGCGTGTCGCAGGAAGCGCGGGAAAGCGGAAACTGGGGCGCCGTGTTGAGGCCCATAGCGGGTGGCAACGATTTCTATGTTGCCGAGCTATCGCGTCCAGTGACCATCTTGCTGATCGCAGTGGCGCTGATCCTCGCCATTGCGTGTGCCAACGTCGCCAGTCTGTTGCTCTCTCGAGCCAGGGCTAGGGGAAAAGAGATTGGAGTTAGGCTCGCCCTGGGCGCCAGTCGCTGGCGTATTGTGCGACAGCTTCTGACTGAAAGCATGTTGCTGGCGATCATCGGCGGCGCGTTCGGACTATTGTTGGCCGTATGGACCTCGGGACTTGCTTCCGGTTTGCAAACGCGCGTAGCGGGGGAATTGGCCCTCGATGTCTCACCGAATTTGAGAGTTCTGCTTTTCACTTCAATCGTTTCCGTGCTGACAGTACTCTTGTTCGGAGTAGCACCGGCACTCAGCGCATCGCGACTCGATCTTGTTCCGATCCTCAAGGACTCGACAACTACCACACGCACTTTTCGTCGCCGCCCTTCGCTTCACAGTTTCGTAGTTGTGACGCAGGTGACGCTGTCTCTCATTCTGCTGGCCGGCGCGGGTCTGTTCCTGCGCAGCCTTTGGAAGCTGCAGTCAATCGATAAAGGATTCAAGGGTGACAACGTGGTGGCGATGTCCCTGAACATGGAACTTCAGGGATACGACGACAAACGAGGCGCGAGTTTCTACGCTTCCGCTTTAGAGAACCTGCCGACAGTTCCGGGAGTTCAATCGATGAGTTTAGCCAGTGCTCTGCCCGTGTCGGCCGGAGGCAGCCGCATGTCGGGTCCGGCCAATCGGACAAAACCCGCTTTGAATGAACCATTTTCCATCGACGTCATTTCGGTGGGACCGCGCTTCTTTGAGACGACCGAACTGCCTCTGCTTCGGGGGCGCGACTTTCGCTCGCTCGATACTGATAAGTCGGCCAAAGTAATCGTCATCAACGAAACGATGGCCAGGAAGTTTTGGCCGGAGACAGATGCTTTAGGTCAGAGCTTCTCTGACGGGAACGAAACCTACGAAGTTATCGGCGTGGCCCGGGATACGAAGTACCGGAACCTGCGCGAAGCTCCGCGCACGACCATGTATCAGCCGCTGGCCCAGTCTTACCGGCGCAGCATGAATTTGTTGGCGCGCACCTACGGCGATCCAACCAAAATCGTCCCCGCCATCCAGGCCCGGCTCCATCAACTCGAGCCGGCAATTACTATCTTCAACGTCAGAACATTAAGCGAACACGTCGGGCGATCGCTCTACGTCGAACGAATGGAGAGCATGCTGCTGGCTTTCTTCGGTCTGCTGGCGCTGGCGCTGACCGCGGTTGGGATCTACGGCGTGGTGGCATATTCCGTGGCTCAACGCACACGTGAAGTTGGAATTCGGATGGCGCTGGGCGCGCAACGAAGGGACGTCTTGAAACTGATCTTAAGGCAAGGCCTGACGTTGGTTGCCTGGGGCATCGCGTTTGGTCTCGTCGGGTGCTACTGGCTTTCCCGTCTGGTGTCGAGCCAACTATACGGCGTTAGCCCAAATGATCCAGCGACACTGGCAACCGTGGCCGCGGTGCTGGTCGCGGTGACCTTGCTCGCGAGTTATCTGCCGGCGCGGCGCGCAACGAAAGTCGATCCGCTGGTGGCGCTGCGGTACGAGTAGATGGGACCTATCGGACCAATAGGACGTCTTGGACCCATTGGAATTGGTGACCTGTTAGCGGGAATTCCCTGGTTCCCAACTTTAGTGGAGGTTTTTACAAACATGATTAGCAGAAGATCAAGAACAATTCTTTTAAGCCTGGCACTGTTCGCTTCTTTCCTGGTTCCGAAGGCGAGCGGCGCGTTGGCCCAAAAGCCGAAGGACGAAACGCGCAACACGACGACATGGGAGCAGAGCGATGATGGATTGAAAATGCGCGTCGAAATCCGTGGCAAGGCGGAATTCACTGATGACTACACGGACATTCGCGATGTTTCCGAGGGTGGTTATGTGCGCATTGAAGAAGACCGCCATGTGCAATCGCGTCGGTATGAAGTCAGGCGAAGTATCAACGGAGAACTGCGGCGGACTTATTACTTAAACGGTGACGCACATCCGCTGGATCAGGAAGCTCGGAACTGGCTGGCGAAGATCGTGCTCAACGCTGTTCGTCAGAGCGGCATTGATGCCGACAAGCGAGTGCAGACGATCATGCGCCAGCGGGGTGTGAGCGGTGTCCTCGACGAGATCAGGCTCATCTCTTCGGATTACGCCAGGGGCATCTACTTCAAGGTGCTCATCAAGAATGGAAATCTTAACGCAGGCGCATTGCAAAACGTGCTGCGCGAAGCCGCGCGACAAATCTCCTCGGATTATGAACAGGCACAACTGCTCATTGGTGTCGCCGCGGTCTTGACTGGCAGAGAAACGGCGCTGCCGGCCTTCTTTGAAGCAACCGCGACGATCAAATCGGATTACGAACACAAGCGCGTGTTGACCGCGCTGCTCAAAGACAACACTCCCAGCCATGAAGTGTTGGTTCAGATTGCCAAATCTGCCGCGCGCATGTCGTCGGATTACGAGAAAGCCAACGTGCTGAAAAGCGTCGCGGCCGTTTATCTGGACGATCGCGAACTAAGAACTGTTTTTTTTCAGACTGTAGAGAGCATTGAGTCGGACTATGAGCATCACGGCGTCCTTTCAGCGCTGCTGAGGAACGGCAAACTGAATGAAGAAGTGTTGTCCGGAATGCTCAATTCCGCCAGCCGCATGTCTTCTGACTATGAGAAAGCAACCTTCCTGATGGAAGCGTCGAGCGCTTATGCAGGTGACGCCCGTTTGAAAGAAGGCTTCCTCAAGGCTGCTGAAACGATCAAGTCGGACTATGAGCGCGGCCGCGTTTTGTCAGCGCTGATGAAGAACAAACAGATCGGGTAGGTGGAATTAAGTCAATGGACAATTTGATTGTCCCCTCTCCCTTTGGGAGAGGGGTTAGGGGAGAGGGAGCGAAGCTTAGAGCGAAAGTGTTTTGAATAATCGGTCGTGTTGGCCACGCACCGGGTGGGTCAAGCAGCAGTCTCGCTCAGACCCTCACCCCGACCCTCTCCCAAAGGGAGAGGGCGAGAAGAGAACAGGGAAAACGCAAATGCAAATACTGCAACAAGATCTGCGCTACGCGGCGCGCACGCTGGCGAAGAAACCTCTCTTTGCGATCGTGGCCGTAGTCACGCTGGCGCTGGGCATCGGCGCAAACACCGCCATTTTCAGTGTCGTCAACGCGGTCCTACTTCGCGCCTTGCCCTATCACAATCCGAATCAGTTGGTGTTGCTCTCAACGGCCGGATCGAGTGGCGATCGTGATGGCTTCTCTATTCCCGAAGTAGAGGATTTCCGAGCTCAAATGCCCTCGCTCGAAGATCTATCTGCGTTTCAGACTCAGAGTGTGAACGTGACCGGAGGCGAGCGACCCGATCGCGTACGGGGCGCCTTCGTCTCGGCCAACTACTTCAAAGTTTTCAATCTCAATCCAATCGCCGGGCGCACTTTCGCGGATGGTGAAGACCGGCCCGGCGGCGCCAAGATCGCCGTAGTCAACGAGAAGATGTGGCGCGAGCGTTTGAACGGCGATCCTAACGTGGGATCGAAGAAGCTGATTTTGAACGGCGAGCCTTACAGCGTTATTGGCGTGGTGTCGGAAAGTTTCAAACATCCGCTTGATCCGGATGTCGAAGTGTGGATGCCGATGCCAAACTTTCCCGGCAACACCGGCCAGCGAGATGCGCGTTTCCTATTTGCTCTGGGTCATCTCAAAGCCGGCGTTAGCTTGACGCAGGCGCAGGCTGAAGCACGCACGATTGGCAGCCAGTTGGCACAGTCCTATCCGAAAGAGAATGCCGGCCGCACCGCGAGGGTGGAGAGTTTTCGTGAGTACATGGTCAGCGGCGTGCGCCCGATGCTCTGGTTACTGTTCGCTGCGGTCGGAGTGATTCTGCTGATCGCCTGCGCGAACCTGGCGAACCTGCTGTTGGCTCGCGGGCTGGCGCGGCATAGAGAGATCGCCGTGCGCGCGGCTCTGGGCGCCAGCCGTTGGCGCCTGATTCGTCAACTGCTAACAGAGACTACCTTGATCAGTTTGGTCGGTGGCGGCCTGGGAATCCTGCTGGCTCACTGGGGTCTGTACGGGTTGCTGAAGCTGCCCCAAACTTTCGTCAGCACTGCCGAAGCTACTTTGGATACCCGCGTGCTTTTCTTTGCACTTGGCGTTTCAGTTCTGACTGGTTGGCTGTTCGGACTGGCGCCGGCGTTGCAACTCGCCCGGCCGGATCTGCAATCGTTTCTCAAAGAAGGTGGACGCGGAAGTGGCGAGGGCGCGCGGTTGAATCGCGTCCGGGGCGGATTTGTAATCGTGCAGGTAGCGTTGTCGCTTTTGTTGCTCGTGAGCGCGGGCTTACTGATCAGAAGTTTTGACAAGCTTTTGCGGGTCGATGTGGGCTTCAAGCCGGAACGGCTGCTCAGTCTGGAATACCGTCTGCCGCGTGCCAAGTACAAAGAGCCGGTCGCCCTTTGGAACTTTCATCGGCAGGTGATGGACCGAATTCAGGAAGTTCCCGGCGTGCAATCGGTGGCGCTTGTGCGCGGGTTGCCGTTCAGCGGCAACGGCGCCACGACGGCAATCATCCTCCCCGATCGAGAGCCTCCGGCCAAGGGTCAGGAACCTGAAGTGGGATTCAACACGGCGACGCCGAATTACTTTGGGACGATGGGCATTCCATTTATCAAAGGCCGTCTGTTCGGGAGTGAAGATCAACTGAACACGCCTTTCGTCGCCATTATCAACCAAACCATGGCCCAAAGGTTTTGGCCCAACCAGGATCCGCTCGGCAAGCAAGTCAAATTTGTTCAGGACGGTTCAACCGCAACCGTGGTGGGCGTCGTGGGCGATGCGAAACATTACTGGCTGGAAGAAGCGCCCAGGCCGCAGATGTACGGCGCCTATGCACAACAGCCGGGCTACTTCGCCACCGTCGTTATTCGCACTACGGTCGAGCCGCTCAGCCTCAGTGAACCGGTGCGACAGGCGTTATGGAAGGTTGATGCCGACCAGCCGATGTGGAAGATTCGCACGGTGGAGTTCCTCGTGAATCGCAGCGTCGCTGATCGGAAATTCCTTTTAGCCCTGATGGGTACCTTCGCTTTGCTGGCGCTGGTGCTGACGATGATCGGCCTCTACGGCGTCATCAGTTATCTCGTCAATCAACGAACCCAGGAGATTGGCATTCGCATGGCCCTGGGCGCGCAGACGCACGACATTCTGCGCATGGTCCTGAAGCAGGGGATGATTCTGGTCTTGACCGGGGTCGCGCTGGGGCTCGCGGCGGCCTGGCTTTCAACCAGTTTGATGTCTCGTTTGCTGTTCCGAATAAGCCCGACCGATCCGCTGACCTTTGTCTCGATCGCGGGTTTGCTGATCGCCGTTGCTTTGCTTGCTTGTTATCTGCCGGCACGGCGGGCGACGAAGGTCGATCCTTTGGTGGCGCTGAGATATGAGTAATAGGACCCTATGCGACCTATAGACCTATAGCTTTGTTAAAGGAGAAAAGATGAACGCATTTTGGCAGGACATACGCTTCGCCGTTCGCATGCTGCGGAAGAATTGGAGCGTGACTGCGATCGTCGTGGTTGTGCTGGCACTGGGCATTGGTGCCAACACGGCGATCTTCTCAGTCGTCAACGCGGCGCTGTTGCGGCCGTTGCCTTACGCCGATCCGGACAGACTCGTGCGGCTTTCGGAAGACAGCCCTCAGGTGCCGCAGATGTCCATCTCGTACCCGAACTTTCTCGACTGGCGCGAGCAGAACAAAGTCTTTTCCGGGATCGCGGCGATGCAGTTTCGCAGCCTCAATCTGACCGGAGTGGATGAGCCGGAACGCCTGGCCGGAAGAGGAGTGTCGGCGGAATTCTTCGACGTGCTCGGGGTCAAGCCCGCGTTGGGACGGAGTTTCTCTCCGGCAGAAGATCGGCCGGGTGTGACTCCCGTCTGCATCATCAGTCATGGCTTATGGCAGCGTCGCTTTGGCTCAGACGCTGCAATTGTCAACAAACAAGTGACCTTGAGCGACACGAGCTACACGGTTATTGGCGTGCTGCCGGAGAGTTATGTCTACGGTACGCCGACCGACGTGTTCGTGCCGATCGGATTGCGCGCCGACGAGATGAAAGCGCGCGGCGAGCATCCCGGCATCTACGCGATTGCACGTCTGAAGCCGGGCGTGACGGTTGAGACAGCCCGCGCCGAACTCATCGCGATGGCCCAGCGCATAGGCGATCAATACGGCATGAAGGGAAACAGCGCGACGCTGACGCCTTTGCGCGAAGTCTTTGTCGGTGACATACGCACCACTTTGTTAATCCTGCTCGGCGCAGTCGGCTTTGTATTGGCCATCGCCTGTGCGAATGTCGCCAACCTGCTCTTGGCGCGCGCCGCAACGCGATACAAAGAGATGGCGATTCGGACGGCACTTGGCGCCGGACGTCTGCGTATCGTCAGGCAACTGCTAACTGAAAGCGTGCTGCTGGCGATTGTGGGCGGCGTCCTCGGCTTACTCCTCGCCTTGTGGGGCATTGACTTTCTGCGTACTGCCGGCGCTGACAGTCTGCCATCGAACGCGGTGATCAAATTAGACGGTCGGGTCCTCATCTTCACGCTGGCTGTTTCTCTCTTGACCGGCATCCTCTTCGGTTTGGCGCCCGCACTTGGATCCGCGAAGACCGACTTGCACGATACGCTCAAGGAAGGCGGGCGCAGTTCGACAGCGGGCGGGCGCCGCCACTGGTTGCGCAGCACTTTGGTCGTCACCGAAGTCGCGCTCTCGCTGGTGCTCTTAGTCGGCGCGGGGCTTTTGATTAAGAGTTTCCTGCGCATCCTCGATACCGACCCCGGCTTCAAGCCGCAGAACCTGCTCACGATGCAGCTTGCGCTTAACGCGAAGAAGGATGAAGGCGGGAAAGTCCTCAACTTCTTCAACGATTTGAATCGACGCATCGCGGGACTGCCCGGCGTTGAGGCGGCGGCTTTCTCGAACGGCATGCCGCTGGGAATGACAGCCGACACTTCGTTCGCCATTGTCGGACGTCCGAAGACCGAACCCGGCAAACAGCCGCAGACCATGCTCTACATCGCCAGTCCCGACTATCTGCAAGCGATGGGGATCCGCCTTGTCAAAGGCAGGTTCTTCACTGCTCAGGATACACAAAAGAGCCCGCGGGTCGCCGTGATTGACGAAACTTTCGCGCGCCAACAATTTCCCAATGAAGAACCACTGGGACATTACATCGCGGGTGATGGCAAGACCAATCCTGATGGGGAAATAGTGGGGGTCGTCGCGCACGTCAAACACTTCGGCCTGGACGCCGAAGAGCGCGTGCAACCGCAACTCTATCTTCCATTCAACCAGGCTCCCAACGACCTGCTGCCGTTCCTGGCGCCGCGAATGAACCTGCTCGTTCGCACCAATACAGATCCTTTGAATCTGACTGCCGCCGTGCGCCGCGAGGTGCAGGCGCTTGATCCGAATCAACCGGTCTTCAACGTGAGCACGATGGAGCGGACCATTGACCAATCGCTCGGCACCCAGAGGCTTTCCATGACACTGCTCGCGATCCTCGCCTCGCTGGCTTTGATTCTGGCTGCTGTCGGCATCTATGGCGTGATGAGTTACACAGTCTCCCAGCGCACGCATGAGATCGGGATCCGGCTGGCCATCGGGGCCCAACCACGCGATGTCTTTCGGCTGGTGCTCCGCCACGGAATGACGCTAACGCTGATCGGTGTGGTCCTCGGGCTGATGGGTGCGTTCGGTCTGACCAGACTGATGACCAGAATGCTGTTCGGGGTTGAACCAACTGATCCGACCACGTTCGCCGGCATCGCGATCCTGTTGATTGGTGTAGCGCTGGTTGCTTGTTACCTGCCCGGCAGGCGCGCGACCCGAGTCGACCCGTTGGTGGCGCTGCGATATGAATGAGGAAGAGCTAATAGGGCCTATAGGACGTATCGGACCTATATAGGCCGGTTGAGGGACATAGATCATGAACGCTCTATCGCAGGACTTGCGTTATGGCTTACGGATGATGCGAAAGGCGCCGGGCGTTACTGCCATCGCCGTGCTTTCACTCGCGCTGGGGATAGGCGCGAACACGGCGCTGTTTAGTATTGTCGATTCACTGTTGCTGAAGATGCTGCCGGTCAAAGAGCCGGAGCGCCTGGTGCTTTTCAGATCCGTGGCGCCGCGCGAGTTCAGTGTCGGCAGCTATAACGGCAGCTCCCGAACCGATGAGGCGGGGAGGCGAATTATGACTTCGTTTCCTTATCAGAGCTTTCAACGAATGCGCGAGCAGCAAAGCGCTCTGTCCGAGATCTTCGCCTTCGGAAACGTCGGTTTGAACGTGACTGCTGACGGGCAAGCCGATGTGGCCAGCGGACAAGCCGTGTCCGGAAATTATTTCGCCGGGCTCGGTGTGCAAACAATACTTGGCCGAACGCTCACCGATGCAGACGACAAGGCGGCGGCCAGTCCCGCTGCTGTGATCAGCTATCGCTATTGGCAACAGCGCTTCGGCGGCAATCAACAGATTGTCGGCAAACAGATCAACCTCAATAACATCGCGTTCACGATTGTTGGTGTCACACCGGCGGGTTTTGAAGGCACGATGGACGCCGGCTCGACGCAGGACGTGACCATTCCGATCGCCTGGGAACCATCGATGTATGTTGACCGTCAGCGCTCGTATCTGAATGGCGCGGGAGTTTGGTGGTTGCGATTGATGGGCCGCCTGAAGCCGGGCGCAACCGCCGAGCGAGCGCGGGCTCAGTTGGAAAATGCTTTTCTCCAATCCGTGATCGAGCACCGCACGGCGCGACAAACTGAGGCGCAGTCAAGCGGCGGGAACGCGGTCAAGAATCTCGAGCCGCAACAGTATCCGCGTCTGTTTCTCGATCCGGGGGGCCAGGGGGAAATGAATTCGCGCAGGCAGTTTGCGCCTTCGCTTTACCTGCTGCTCGGCATAGTCGGCATGGTGCTGCTGATCGCCTGCGCGAACGTAGCGAATCTGCTGCTCTCGCGGGCCGCATCACGTCAGAAAGAGATCGCGTTGCGTCTGGCTCTGGGCGCCAGCCGCTGGCGTTTGATCCGGCAGTTGCTGACTGAAAGCGTGCTGTTGGCGGCTATGGGAGGAACTGTCGGGATCTTATTTGCACTCTGGATCAAAGATGGCTTGCTCTCGGTCGGTGTCTGGGGCGGGCGGGGCATGCGGGCGCTCGAGCCGCAACTTGATTGGCGAGTGCTTGGCTTTACGCTTGCGCTTTCGCTGCTGACAGGGCTTGTCTTCGGTCTGGCGCCGGCGTGGCGTTCGACCAAATTGGATTTGACGCCGACTCTGAAAGATAGCGGACGCGGTTCGAGCGCTTCAACCCGTTCACTGCTGAGTAGCAGTCTGGTAGTTCTGCAAGTCTCGCTGTCGTTGCTGCTGCTGATCGGTGCGGGACTCTTTGTGCGCACTCTGCTGAATCTGCAGCGAGTCGATCCGGGATTCAACACACGGAATTTGTTGTTGTTCGGAATCCAACCAGGATTGGCCGGTTACAAGGGCGACAAGTTGGTCCAGCTTTATCAACAGTTGGGCGAACGCCTGGAAGCGGTGCCCGGTGTGCAAGCCGTCACGTTTTCGCGCACGACTTTGCTCTCGCAGAGTATGAGTTCGCGCGATGTCTATCTGCGCCGCGACTTGAGTGCTCCGCCTGATTCCGAAGGGCGAATCAAAGCGAGCGGTGAAGGTTACATCCACAACGTGCGCGAAAACTTCCTGGAGACGATGGAGATTCCATTGCTCGCCGGACGGACTTTGAAACCGCAGGACGACGCCAAGGCCCCCAAGGTAGCAGTGGTCAATCAAACCTTCGCCAGTAAGTACTTTCCGAATGAAGATCCCATCGGCAAACGGTTCACTTTCGATTCCAGCAAACCTGATGAAGTCGAGATCGTAGGTCTCGCGAAGGACGCAAAATACACGCGGCAGCGCGACGACTTTCCGCCCACGGCTTATTCATCCTGGCGCCAGGAGCTGAACGGAATGAGAGGTGCAACCTTCGAGGTGCGAACGACGGGAGATCCTACAGCCGCCGTTGCCGCCGTCCGCCAGGCCGTGCGCGAAGTGGACGCTAATCTGCCACTCAATAGTGTCAAGACGCAGATCGAACAGGCCGACGAGACGCTGCGAATGGAACGGCTGTTCGCGAAGTTGATGACGCTGTTTGGTCTGCTGGCGCAGCAACTCGCGGCGATCGGTTTATTCGGCGTGTTGGCTTATGCCGTGTCGCGTCGCACGCACGAGATCGGTATTCGCATGGCACTCGGTGCAGAACGCGGTGACGTGCTCAAGATGATTCTGCTGCAGGGGATGACTCTCGCGCTGATCGGCGTGGGGTTGGGCCTGGCGGGTGCTTACGTGCTGACCAGATATCTCGAGAGCCAACTGAATCTACAGAGCATGCTCTATGGCGTGAAGGTTAATGATCCGCTGACTTACGGCGTGATCGCCGCGGGCCTGACTCTGGTTGCCGCCGTGGCTTGTTACATCCCGGCGCGGCGCGCGACAAAGGTCGATCCGTTAGTGGCGCTAAGGTACGAATGAAAAGTGGCACAGACTTCAGTCTGTGATCCGACGAACTTCAGTTTGTCGATTCGGCGTACGCGGATCCTTGTTGGAGACCAACGACGAACTGAAGTTTGTCGGACATCATGAATGGAATACGTATGAAGGCCCTATTACAAGACTTGCGTTACGGGTTGCGGATGCTCTGGAAGACGCCGGGCTTCACGGTCGTCGCGGTAGTATCGCTGGCGCTGGGCATCGGTCTTAACACAGCGATCTTCAGCATCGTCAACGTCATCCTCATTCGTCCTGTACCAATGGTCAACGAACAAAGTCGGGTCGTGTGGCTGCGCGCGCCTATCTCTTACCCCGACTATCTCGACTATAGAGAGCAGACACAAAGCTTCGCAGGCATGGCAGCAGTTACGGGCACGAGCGAGTTCAGTCTCGCGCGAACCGGCGAGCCGGAACTCATCAAGGGCGAATACGTGACCGAGAACTATTTTGACGTGCTCGGCGTCGGCGCCCTCGCGGGTCGCACATTTGCCAGGGCGGAGGGGCAGACGCCGATTCCTGTCGTCGTCTTGAGCGAGCATCTCTGGCGCACGCGCTTCGATTCCGACTCGACCATCATCGGCCGGCAGATTTCCATCAATGGCCTTGGCTTTACCGTAGTTGGCGTCGCGCCAAAGAACTTCATCGGCACTGAGGCGGGACTCAACCGCGAGTTGTGGGTGCCGCTTTCCATGCAGCCGGTGCTCAACCCGCCAGAGGCCTCCAGATCGGCGGACCCTTTATCGAACAGATTCAAGGAGCGGGACAGCCATTGGCTGGCGGTTTTTGCGCGCCTGAAACCTGGCGTTTCGCGTGAACAGGCCGGAACAGAGTTGACTACGGTCGCGCGACATGTTGCCGAGGCTTATCGCGGCAAAGTCAGTGCCGAGACGCTGCGCACCGTTCAACTTCTCTCCATGAATGGCGGCATGGACCCGCGAGATCGAGAGGAAGCGTTGCCGCTGGCGGGTATCGTGATGGTCGTAGTTGCACTCGTGCTGCTAATCGCGTGCGCGAATATCGCCAGCCTGCTTTTGGCCCGCGCCGCCGTCCGTCGACGTGAAACTGCTATCCGCCAAGCTCTCGGAGCAACCCGCCCGCGTCTGGTTCGTCAGTGGCTGACTGAGAGCATTCTGCTCGGCGTTGCCGGCGGCGCCCTGGGTTTGCTGCTGGCGTTGTGGGCGAATCAGCTTCTGATCTCTTATCTGCAAACTACACCGCTCGCTTCGCTCGAGCTCGGATTGGACTGGCGTGTACTCGCCTTCACCTTGGCCGTATCAGTCATCACCGGCATCGTGTTCGGACTCGCGCCGGCGCTGCAGGCTTCGCGGCTGGACATTGTCATGGCTCTTAAGAGCGAAGACGCGCAGCGAGCGGGTTCTCGTCGCTCGCGCCTGCGCGCAGTGTTCGTGACGGCGCAGGTCACGCTCTCGGTAGTACTGCTTGTTGGCGCCGGCCTCTTCATCCGCTCGCTGCAAAGCGCGAACACAATTGACCCCGGCTTCCGCGTCGAGCGAGCCCTGACCGTATCCATCAATCTGGGGCTGTTGCGCTACAAGGAAACTGAAGGCGAGAACTTCTACCGCGATTTGCTGACTCGGGTCGAAGCCCAGCCGGGTGTCGAGCGCGCGAGCCTGGTGAGGTTCGCGCAACTCGGTTTCTCTTTTGCGCAGTTCCAGGTTTTCAAGGAAGGCAGTCGCGACAAACAAACAGATGAAGGGATCAGCACCGGCTTCAACGTGGTGGGCCCGAATTATTTCAAGACGATGGAAACGCCGCTCGTGCGCGGTCGCGATTTCGCCGAGACAGATCGTAAAGGTGCGCCTGGAGTTGTCGCAGTCAACGAGACGCTGGCCGCTACGCTTTGGCCGGGTGAAGACGCTTTGGGCAAGCGCGTTAGCGTAAGCGGGCCAGAGGGGCCGTTTCTTGAAGTCATCGGCGTGGCCCGCGACGGCAAGTACCGCTCGCTCGGCGAGACGCCCCACCCCTACATTTATCAGCCGCTGCTACAGTCCTACGATCCGAAGATGACTCTGGTAATCCGCACCAAGGGCGAGCCGCAGTCCGTCGCCACGGCAGTGCGTGAACAGATCCGCGCGCTCGACGCGAACCTTCCAGTTGCGGACGTGAAGACGCTACGTGACCAACTGGATCTGTCGCTGTTTCCCTCGCGGGTGGCCGCGTGGACTCTGGGCGGCTTTGGGGTGCTGGCACTCCTGCTCGCCGCGATTGGGATTTACGGAGTCGTCTCTTACTCAGTCGCGCAACGCACGCGCGAGATCGGTGTGCGGATGGCGCTCGGCGCGAAGGAAAAGGATGTACTGAGACTCGTGCTGGGTGAAGGCCTGTTCGTCATCGCGGTTGGACTCGCGTTGGGATTGCTACTCGCAGTCGCCGCGACGCGCGTGATAGTCGGCTTCCTTTACGGTGTGGGCGCGACTGACCCGCTGACGTTCGCGGGCGTGCCGCTGTTGTTGGGTTTCGTCGCGCTCGTCGCTTCTTACATCCCGGCGCGGCGGGCGACGAAAGTCGATCCATTGGTGGCGTTGCGTTACGAGTAGTGAATCTCTCCCTTCTCCCTCTGGGAGAAGGGCCGGGGATGAGGGCTTAGGGAAGAAAGAAGAAGAAAAAGGAATGTATTCAGGTGGGGTTATTACTACCCTCACCCCAACCCTCTCCCAAAGGGAGAGGGAGTAAGAAATAGGAGCAAGCTGATGAGCAACTTAATCCGGGACATCCGTTACGGCTTGCGAATGCTGATCAAGCACAAGGGATTCACGATCGTAGCTGTGCTTTCACTCGCGTTGGGCATTGGCGCAAACACGGCGCTGTTCAGTGTGGTAGATGCCGTGCTCCTGAAAACGCTGCCCGTCACTGAGCCGGAGCGCTTAGTGCTCTTTGAATGGCAAGCCGGACGCCCATTCAGGATAAATGGGGCGAGCGGCACATCGACGGTGCCGGGGCCGCCGGACATCAAGGGGCTTTCGCTGTTTCGCTACGACATCTTTGAAAAGATGCGCCAGGCGCGGACGCAAGCGTCTGACAGCCCGCTCGCCGATTTCTTTGCCTTCGCTCCGCTTCGTGAATTGACGGCAGTGGTGGACGAGCAAGCAGAATTGATCAGTGGGCAAGCCGTGTCAGGGGGCTATTACGCCGGGCTGAAAGTTCAACCGAGCCTGGGGCGTGGGATCACTGACGAAGATGACAAGCCAGGTGCCGCGCCAGTGGTCGTGCTCAGCCATCAGATTTGGCAGGAGCGTTTCGACGCCAGGCTCGACGTCATTGGCCAGACGCTCAAACTCAACAAGCAATCATTCACCATCATCGGCGTGACGCCGCCCGCTTTCACTGGCACGTTGCAAGTGGATTACCACCCGTCCGTCACTATCGCGCTCGCCTCCGAGCCGTTGGTGCAAGGTGAGAACAGCAGATTGGGCACGGCGACCGAACCGGGTCTCTGGTGGCTGAACTTGATGGGGCGGCTCAAACCAGGCGCAACCTACGAACAGGCCCGCGACAGCTTGAACGGTACGTTCCAAGCCTACGCTTTGGAAGTCAGGCCCCCGCCGCGCAAAGCGAGTGAACCGGCGCAACTCGATCCGAAAGATTACCCACGCCTGATTGCGGAGTCCGGCAGTCGCGGGATGCTGGACATGCGCAGAGTTTATACGGCCACCATCTATGGACTCTTCATCGTGGTGGCGCTCGTGCTGCTGATCGCGTGTGCCAACGTGGCGAACCTGTTGCTGGCGCGGGCGGCCATGCGCACTGCAGAGATTAATGTGCGGCTCGCGGTCGGCGCGGGGCGTTGGCGCCTGGTGCGACAACTCCTGACCGAAAGCGTGCTGCTCGCGGTGTTAGGCGGAACGGTCGGCGTGCTCTTCGCCTTTTGGGGTAAGGGCGTGCTCCTGGCGCTGACCGACAAGGACGCGAGATTCCTGCCCAGCGGCGTTGACCTCAGTCTGAATTGGCGGGTGCTGGCTTTCACGCTGGCTGTCTCGCTCCTGACGGGCGTGCTGTTCGGATTGGCGCCCGCATGGCGCGCCACGAGCCCGGATTTAGCGACCTCTCTCAAACAGAGCCGCCGCACAACGAGTGCGGTATCGCGCCTGAGCAAAGGGCTGATTGTCGCGCAGGTGGCGCTCTCGTTGCTCTTATTAGTCGGCGCAGGTTTGTTCATCCGCACGCTCTCCAATCTGCAACGCGTCAACCTCGGCTTCAATCAAGAGAACCTCCTGGTCTTTACCTTGCAGCCGGAGCAGAGTGGATACAAAGATGAACGGCTGTGGCAGTTCTATCAGCAACTCTTCGCGCGGCTGGATAACCTGCCCGGCGTGCGCGCGGCAACTTTCGGGAAAGTCGCGCTCATCGCGGATGACAACTTTTTCAACGACTTCCTGCTGCCGGGCGAGACTGAAGGGACTGCCGTGGAACACGAGACTATGCGGCAGATGGTGCGCGAGAACTATTTCGCGACGATGGAAATCCCGCTCCTGCACGGACGCGGCTTCACGGTGCAGGACGATGAGCATGCGCCCAAAGTCGCTCTCGTCAGTCAAAGCTTTGCGCGCAAGTTCTTCCCCAACGAAGACGTGCTGGGCAAGCGGATCACCATTAACGACCACAAGCGTGAAATCGAGATCATCGGTGTCGTCGCCGACACCAAATACATGAGCCAACGCGAAGATCTCCAGCCGCTATTCTACACGCCCTGGCGGCAGCAGGGCGCGGAGATCGGCCAGATGCATTTCACCCTGCGCACAGCCGGCGAACCAACCGCGCTGGCCGCCACAGTTCGTCAAGTGGTGCGCGAATTGGACAGCAATCTGCCGGTCACTGAACTCGGCACGCAAACAGCCCGATCGCAAGCCACGTTGGGACGGGAACGCTTGTCCGCGCGGCTCTTGACCTTTTTCGGCGGAGCCGCGCTTTTGCTCGCGGCCATCGGACTCTCTGGTGTGTTGGCCTATTCGGTGGCCCAACGCACGAACGAGATCGGCATTCGCATGGCGCTGGGCGCGCAAACGGCAAATGTCCTGCGGCTGGTCGTTTGGCAGGGAATGAGATTGGTGTTGCTCGGACTGGCTGTGGGCGCGTTGACCGGGTATGGGTTAAAGCGACTCCTGGCAAGCCAGTATTTCGCAGAGGATGCGTGGCAGCGACAGATGGCCGAGCAGCTTTACGGCGTGACAGGTACCGACCCATTGACCTTCGCGGTGATCGCGGGGTTGCTGACGCTCGTAGCGCTGATTGCGTGCTGGCTGCCCGCGCGTAAGGCTGCGCATGTGGATCCATTGGGGGCGCTGAGATACGAATAGTGAATTTCTCCCTTCTCCCACTGGGAGAAGGGCCGGGGATGAGGGCTTAAGGAACGGAAAAAAAAGAAAACGAATCTGTTCAGGTGGCGTTACTAAAACCCTCACCCCAACCCTCTTCCAAAGGGAGAGGGAGTAAGAAATAGGAGCAGGCTGATGAACAACTTACTTCAGGACATTCGTTATGGGTTGCGGGGTCTTTGGCGCCAGCCAGGATTCACGATCGTCGCGGTGTTTTCGCTCGCGCTGGGAATCGGCGCGAACACGGCGATTTTTTCGGTAGTCAATGGCGTGTTGCTTAATCCGCTGCCCTATCCGCAGCCTGAGCAGTTAGTGACGTTCCACCAAAGCAAACCGAATTTCGAAGCCGGCGCCATCCCTTACCCGAACTTTCGTGATTTGCAAAAGCAGAACCAGACGTTCTCGTCCATGGCAGTTTCGCGTGCGTTCGGCTTCAGTCTGATAGGTGCAGGCGAACCGGAGCGTGTTAATGCGCGGTTGGTTTCCGCGGACTTCTTCTCGGTGCTCGGTCTCAAGCCTTTGCTGGGCCGGACCTTCATGCCTCACGAAGATGAGCCCGGCTCAGGCCCGGTGGCCCTTATCAGTGAGGATCTGTGGCAGCGCAAATTCGGTTCAGCGGCGGACGTACTTCAGAAGGGGATTACGCTCGACGACAAGAGCTACGCGGTCGTGGGCGTGATCCCGGCGAGCTTTACATTGGTTCGCGACGTCGATGTTTATGTGCCTATCGGCCAGTGGAATGGTCCCCCGCTTAAGAACCGGGGCGTTGCTTTCGGTCTGCACGGAATTGGCCGGCTCAAGCCCGGCGTCACCATCGAGCAGGCCCGGTCAGATCTGAACCGAGTAATGCGGGATCTCGCCAACGCTTACCCTGAGACCAACCGCGGCAACGGCTCGACAATCATACCCCTCAAGGAACAAGTGGTCGGCGACATGCGGCCGATCCTGTTGATGCTGCTCGGAGCAGTCGGGTTCGTGCTCCTGATCGCCTGTGTGAACGTCAGCAACCTGATGCTGGCGCGATCGACCGGCAGGGCACGCGAATTCGCCATTCGCTCCGCATTGGGCGCCGGCCGGCGTCGCTTGCTGCGCCAATCTCTCACTGAGAGCACTTTGCTGGGATTAGCGGGTGGCGCACTTGGATTGGTGGTCGCAGGTTGGGGCACAAAGCTCGCGCTGACTGCGCTGCCCACCGCACTGCCACGGGCAGGGGAGGTCGGGCTGGATAGCCGGGTCCTGCTTTTCACGTTTGTCATCTCGTTGCTCACCGGGATTTTGGCAGGCCTGGTTCCGGCGCTAAAGATTTCGCGGGGGCGCTTCTCGGAAACGCTCAAAGAGGGCGGGCGCGGAGCGAGTAGCGGGCGCGCGCGCGCGCAAGGCATTTTTGTCGCGGTTGAAATGGCACTGGCGCTCGTCTTACTGATCGGCGCGGGATTGATGATCCGCAGCCTATCGGCGCTTTGGAAAGTTGATCCAGGATTTCGTCCCGACAACGTCATGACGTTCGGACTTAACCTGCCGCCGTCAATGCGTAACGGCAGCCCGGAAGCGGCGCGCGCCGCCGTGCGCGAGCTTAGTGAAAAGCTCAACTCCATCCCCGGGGTCAGCGCAGCGTCACTCTCGACGGGCGCAATTCCTTTGCAAACCGAGGACGACTTGTTCTTCTGGATCGACGGCCAGCCCAAACCTTCAAGCCAAAGCGAGATGAACATGGCGCTGATCTATCGGGTCGAGCCCGGTTACCTGAACTCGATGGGTATCGCGCTCAAGCAGGGCCGGTTCTTTACGCCGCAGGATGATGAGCGATCTTTACCTGTGGCCGTGATTGACGAAGCCTTTGCCCGCAAATACTTCGGCGCCGAGGATCCAGTCGGCAAGCGAATCTACCTGGCTGGAACGCCCGAGCCGTCGCAGATCATCGGCGTGGTCGGGCACGTTAACCAGTGGAGTTTGGATCGAAACGACGACCAGGCGCTTCAGGCTCAACTCTATGTTCCGTTCAGGGCTTTATCGGATGACAACCTTCCCCTGCGCATGGGTGCGTTGGTGCGTTCCAACGGCGCTTCGGTCGACAGTGGGCCGGAGCTGCTCAATTCCATTCGTCGCGTCATAGCAGATCAGAACAAAGAGAATGTCATCTCTAATCCGCAGACGATGAATCAAGTAATTGCCGGCACGCTGGCCCAGCAGCGATTTTCGATGGAACTCTTTGGCGCATTTGCGGCGGTGGCGTTGCTGCTCGCGAGCCTCGGCATCTACGGCGTCATTTCATATCTGGTCGGTCAACGGACACACGAACTTGGCATTCGCATCGCTCTCGGCGCGCAACGAAGGGACGTGCTGCGGCTCGTCTTAAGTCATGGATTGAAGATGGCCGTTGCCGGAATCGCGCTGGGACTGATCGTGTCGCTGGGCCTCACCCGCCTTCTGGCGAAGATGCTGTTCGGCGTCAGCGCGACCGATCCAATGACTTTCGCGACGATCACTTTGTTGTTGATGACAGTGGCGCTGCTGGCCTGCTTTGTTCCCGCGTGGAGGGCGACGCAGGTCGATCCGCTGGTGGCACTGAGAGACGAATGATGAGTGGCACAGACTTGAGCGTGATTCCCCTCTCCCTGTGGGAGAGGGGCTAGGGGAGAGGGTGCGAAGCTAGGGATTATTTCCTTAAGCATCCCTCGTGTTGGCCAGGGACAATGCGAGATCAAAGTAGCGGTCATGCTCAGTCCCTCACCCCGACCCTCTCCCAAAGGGAGAGGGAGCCAGTCTGAAGTCGAAATGTTGAAAATCATGGGCAAACTTTGGCAAGACATTCGCTATGGTTCGCGCGCGTTGCTGAAAGCTCGCGCCTTCACCGCCGTCGCCGTGCTCACGCTCGCATTGGGAATCGGAGTCAACGCGGCGCTCTTCACGGTCTTCGACGCGTTTGTGCTCAAACCGCTGCCGCTGAAGGATCCCGACGCCCTGGTCAATCTCGACGGCGGCACCGATGCGGAAGGACGCCGTTTGAGACTCTTCTCTTATCCCGATTATCTCGAGTACCGCGATCAAAACGACGTCTTCTCAGATCTGGTTGCCTGGAACAAGGTCCGCGCGACGCTGGGTGAAGCGCCGCCGAACCAGGACGACAGCTCGGCGTTTGCCGAAGGGTACGAATATCTTTTCGGCCAGATTGTGACCGGGAATTATTTCAACGCGCTTGGCGCAGAGATGATCCTGGGTCGGGGCCTGCGACCCGAGGACGATCGACTGACTGGCGAGCAGCCAGTCGTGGTGCTTAGTCATGGATGCTGGAAGCGACGTTTCGATTCGGACCCACAAATAGTCGGCAAGACGATCGTTTTGCAAGGCCAGCCGTTCAGCGTGATCGGTGTAACCGCGCCCGAGTTTGTCGGCACAACGCCAGACACTCCGTCGTTCTGGGCTCCACTGATGACTCGCGATTATTTGATCCAGGCCGGTGGCTGGGGGCACAAACGGTGGCTTACTGATCGTGACACTGAAGTCTTCACTCTGCTGGGCCGGCTCAAACCCGGTGTGACGCGGGAGCAAGCCGAGGCCGCGACGCAAGTCGTCACCGAACGACTTGCGCAGACCTATCCGGCCAAGGGTCGCAAGACCACAGTCAAGCTGGGAAGTAGCGCGACGTTCGTAACGCTTGACGGCGAAGTCCTGCCGCTCATCCTCCCGTTGCTGCTCGGATTTGGTTTGGTGCTTCTGATCGCCTGTGCCAACGTGGCGAATCTCCTGTTGGCTCGCGCCGCCGGAAGACAACGCGAGATCGGTGTACGACTGGCGCTGGGAGCCAGCCGCTGGCGCGTGGTGCGGCAACTCGTCAGCGAGAGTCTGATGCTCGCGCTCGCGGGAGGCGCGGTCGGTTTACTCTTCGCGATCTGGACTCTCGGCGTGCTCTATCCGATTGTTCTTTCCTCGGTTCCTTTACCGGAAGGTCTCGCGGATCAGTTTGCTCTCAATCTTACTCCGGACTGGCGCGTCTTTGGCTTCACTTTGTTAATCGCTGCCATCGCCGGGATCGCCGCTGGACTCGCTCCCGCTCTGCAAGTTTCAAAGCCGGATCTGACCGCAGCCCTCAAAGAAGAAGGTTCGGCTCTGCATGCGAAGTTAAGCCAGTCGCGATTGCGGAGCACGCTGGTGGTCGCCCAGATGGCGGTGTGCCTCTCGCTGCTGATCGGCGCGGGCCTGCTCTTCAAAAACATGCGACACATTCAGACTGTTGATACCGGCATGAGCACGAAGAACGTATTTGCCGTTGCCGTTGGCATGAGCAGGGCGACTAGTGAGAAGCCGGATGCTGCTCGTGAGAGTGAGCTGCGCCACGAACTCGCGGATCGCCTGCGCGCTACGACCGGCGTCGTAACCGTAAGCGAGGCTTACCGGCAACCGCTGTCGGGCGAAATGGGAAACACGCCCCTGTTGTTGCCTGGAGATAATGCAGACCACCCGCGCGAGTCTAGATTTAATTTTGTTTCGGCGGAGTACTTTCAAACGCTGTCTATCCCAATTGTTCGCGGTCGTGCGTTTACTGCGCAGGAGGAAAAAGCGCAGGCGCCGTTTGTCGTCATCAGCGAAGCGACGGCGCAACGCTACTGGCCGGGCGCTGACCCGCTGGGCAAGCGCCTCGGTATTGCGGCCACAGCGCCAGCGACTCAAGGTGAGGCATTTGCAAAAGACAACGACGCGGCGCCAACTTATCACCAATACGAAGTAATTGGTGTCGCCAGAGATGTACGCAGTCGGTGGGTGTGGCAAAACGATGAGTCCTTTATATATGTGCCATCGCCGCCCAACAGTTCCGCCGGTCAATATCTGCTGGTGCGCACTCAAAACGACCCGGCCGGCACGATGGGATTGGCAAGAGCGCTCGCAGCCACTATTCATCCGTCGCTACGCGTATCGGTGCGGCGCACGGAAGAGAATCTCGCCTTTCAGACTGCTCCATTCCGCGCCGTCGCCTGGCTATCAGGTGTTCTGGGAGTGCTGGCGCTGTTGCTCGCGTCGATCGGGTTATATGGCGTGATGTCATTCGTAGTAGCGCGTCGGACGCGCGAGATTGGCATTCGAGTCGCCCTCGGTGCGCAGCCCACCGATGTGGTGCGCATGTTTCTGCTGCAAGGGCTGCGGTTGACCGCGATTGGAATGATTTTGGGAATCATCGGAGGGGCGCTCATTTCACGGTTACTGGCGACAGTTCTGATTGATCTCAGTCCACTCGATCCGGTGGCCTTCGGTAGTGTCTCCCTGTTTTTGGGGCTGATCGCGCTGCTGGCGACATACCTGCCCGCGCGGCGCGCGGCGAGGGTCGATCCGCTGGTGGCGCTGCGATACGAATGAATAGGACATATAGGACCCACAGGACATATGGGACCTATATGTCATTAGGGAGAAAGCATGCACATACTATGGCAGGACATTCGCTATGGCATCCGCGGTTTGTTGAAGCATCCAGGTTTTACTCTGGTGGCTTTGATCACCCTGGCGTTGGGCATCGGCGCTAATACGGCCATCTTCACTGTCGTCAATGCAGTGCTGCTGCGGCCGCTGCCGTTCGCTGAACCTCAGCAACTGGTTTTCATCTGGCAGACACATCCGTTCGGAAAGCGAATCGGCGTCGACAAGTTGCCGTCATCCTACCGCGACTTCCTCGACTGGCAAGAGCAGAGCAATCTCTTCGAAGGGATGGCCATGCTCGATGGTTGGGGCGGGAATCTCACCGGCGGCGACACGCCAGAGCATGTCGATGGCGCGCGCGTTTCCGTCAACCTGCTTTCGCTGCTGCGCGCGCGGCCGGCGCTCGGCAGTGACTTCACCGCAGAAAATGCGAAGCCCGGTAACGAGCGCGTGGTGATGCTGAGCTATGGACTGTGGCAGCGACGCTTTGGCGGTGACGCGAGTGTGGTCGGCCGGCAAATGCAGATCGACGGGCAGGCTTACACGATTCAGGGAGTGATGGGAAAGGATTTTGCGTTCCCGAAAGACGTCGGCTTGCCTGATTACTTCTCGTTTGAAAAAACTGAAGTGTGGTTACCGGCGGCGCTCAGCGATCAGCAGAGAAAGAATCGCGAGAGTCATCACCTCGCGGTGCTTGCCCGGCTGAAGCCGGGAGCAACTCTGGCCCAGGCGCAATCGCAAATGGCCGCTGTTGCCCGGAATATCGAGCAGCAGGATCCAAAGCAGGCCAAGGACTGGGGCACCTCCGTCAACCTGGTTCACGAACAGGTCGTTGGCAGCAGCCGCAAGATGATTCTGATTCTGCTGGGCGCGGTCGGGTTTGTACTTTTGATCGCCTGCGCCAATGTTGCCAATCTTCTGCTCGCGCGCGCTACCTCGAGACAGAAGGAAATTGCGATTCGCACCGCGCTGGGCGCCGGGCGTTTACGGATCGTGCGCCAGCTACTTACTGAGAGCGTCTTGCTTTCCCTCGTGGGTGGAACGCTCGGCGTGCTGCTGGCGTCCTGGAGTGTCAAACTGCTGGTTGCCTACGGTTCCGGCCGGCTGCCGCGTCTCGGTGAAATCAACATTGACGGCCGTGTTCTTTGGTTTACGTTTGCGGTCTCGCTGATCACCGGAGTGCTCTTTGGGCTGGTGCCGGCGCTGCAGGCGTCTAAAACCGATCTCAACGAATCGCTGAAAGAGAGTGGACGCAGCGCCATGGGCGGCCGTCGTCGCCAACGTGCGCGCAGCATGCTGGTAGTTTCGGAAGTTGCGCTCTCGCTCGTGCTGCTGATCGGCGCGGGATTATTGATCAAGAGCTTCGTGCGCCTGCAGAACGTGAAACCGGGTTTTGCTCCCGATCATCTGCTGACGATTAATCTCGCGCTGCCGCAGGCGAAGTACAAAGAAGACGCTCAGATGTCGCGGTTCTTTGAGCAGGTGGTGGAGCGCGCACGCGCCATCCCGGGAGTGGAAGTGGCCGCCGCCGTTTCGCACCTGCCGCTCAGTGGGCAGGAAGAGCTGGATGGCTTTACCGTCGAAGGCCGGCCGGCGCCGGTTGATCTCGGTCAGATTCAAACCGCGGACTTCCGGGTCATCACACCGGATTACTTTCGCGCCATGCAGATACCGCTGCGCAAAGGGCGCTACTTCACAGATCAGGACAGAGCGAATACCGCCAACTCGATCATCATCGACGAAACATTCGCGCGCCAGGTATTTCCCGGCGAAGACCCGGTCGGCAAACGTATCGATGAGCAGGGCGGGCGCGCGGATCACGGCTTCGCCACCATCATCGGCGTGGTTGGGAGCGTGAAGCACACGGATTTGAGTATCGTGTCGCGCCCCGCCATGTACGTCGTTGCCGACCAGAATCCCTGGCAATACATGACGCTGGTGATTCGCAGCAAAAACGATCCGGCCATGCTGACTTCGGCCGTTCGACGCGAGGTAGCAGCCGTCGACAAGGATCAGCCGCTGTCTGAAATCACGACCATGGACGAGTTGTTCGCCAAAGCGGTTGCGCCGCAAAGATTCAACATGCTGTTGGTTGGTCTTTTCGCGGCGCTGGCGTTGATGCTGGCGACGGTTGGTATCTATGGCGTGATCGGTTACTCGGTAACGCAGCGGTTGCAGGAGATGGGTGTGCGGCTGGCCCTCGGCGCCAGCGCGCGCGACATTCTCCGGCTGATCATTGGGCGAGCAATGTTGACTGCGCTTATCGGCATAGGGCTCGGATTGATCGCAGCTTTCGCGTTGACCCGAGTCATGACCAGTTTGCTTTACGAAGTAAGCGCCACCGACCCGGCAATCTTTGCCGGACTATCCGTGTTGCTGGTTGGCGTGGCGTTGATCGCCAGTTACATCCCGGCGCGCCGAGCAACGAAAGTCGATCCACTGGTGGCGCTGCGGTATGAATGAAGCCGTCTTCTGAATTCCCCTCTCCCATTGGGAGAGGGGACAGGGGAGAGGGTGCGAAGCTTAGCGCGAAGGATTCTTTTGTCATCGTTCGTGTTTGCCAAGACAGAGTGAGATCAAGTAGCGGGGTCTCGTCAGTCCCCCAACCCAACCCTCTCCCAAAGGGAGAGGGAGTAAGAGAAAAAGTTGTCGGAAACTGATTGTTGTTGATGAGGTAGCTTATGCACACACTCTGGCAGGACGTGCGCTTTGGGGCGCGCATGTTATTGAAGAATCCGGGGATCTCGTTCGTCGTGATCCTGGCGCTGGCGCTGGGGATCGGCGCCAACACGGCAATCTTCAGCGTGGTCAACGCAGTGCTGCTGCGTCCGCTGCCTTATGACGACGCTGACCGTTTGGTTTCTTTGTCTGAGAGCGCCAAGACGATGGATGAGATCTCGATCTCTTATCCAAACTTCACCGACTGGCGAAATCAGAATCATGTCTTCGAGAGCATCGGCGTCTTCAATCGTAACAGCTACAACCTCACCGGCGGCGGCGAACCTGAACGCATATTGACGGCGCAGGCGTCGGCCGATCTGTTCAGCGCGTTACGCGTCCAGGCCGCTATCGGACGGGTGTTTACTAATGAAGAAGATAAGCCCGGCGGCACCCCGGTCGTAGTCTTGAGCCACGGCCTCTGGCAACGCCGGTTCGGCGGCCAGACGAGCATTCTGAATCAGCAGCTCACCTTCAATAACAAAAGCTACACGGTGATTGGCGTGATGCCGCAGAGCTTTCAATATCCGAGTCGTGTCGAAATGTGGGTTCCCGTGGGTCAACTGTCAGGCGATGTAAATTGGCAACAACGCGGGAACCATCCGGGTCTGTACGGAGTCGCGCGCCTGAAGCCAGGGGTAACGTTGGCCCAGGCGAAAGCCGAGATGGACAACATCGGCGCCAATCTGGAAAAGCAATATCCGGATTCGAATGCGGGTAACGGCGTTCGGGTACAACCACTGCTCGAAGTCTATATCAGCGGAGTGCGCCAAACTCTGTGGGTGTTATTTGCCGCCGTTGGCTTTGTACTTTTGATCGCCTGCGCGAATATCGCCAACCTGTTGCTGGCCCGGGCCGGGGCCCGCCAAAAAGAAATGGCGATTCGCGCCGCGATGGGCGCGGGCCGTTGGCGCATCGCCCGCCAGTTGCTGACGGAGAGTGTCCTGCTGGCCCTGATTGGCGGGACTCTCGGGTTGCTCGTTGCACGCTGGGGCATCCAACTCATCCTTTACATAAGTCCGAACGCGATTCCTCGCTCGCGGGAGATCAGTCTCGATTGGAGAGTGCTGGCGTTCACGCTGGGCGTCGCCTTTGCGACAGGAATTCTTTTCGGCCTCGTGCCCGCGCTGCAGGCGGGAATCGTAGATGTCCATGAAACTTTGAAAGAGACCGGCCGTGGGGTGACGGGGCGTCACTGGCTGCGCAGTTCGCTGGTCGTAGTTGAGGTGGCCACGACATTGGTGCTGCTGATCGGCGCAGGTTTGATGATTCGCAGTTTTTACCGCCTGCAAGCCGTCAACCCCGGTTTCTCCTACGAACACTTGACCAGCTTTACCGTCTCGATCCCGCAAAAGAAGTATGCGACCGAAGAACAGCGTGGCCAATTCTTCGCGCTGCTATTGCAGAACATTGGTGGACTGCCTGGAGTCGAAAGCACCGCGGCGGCTTCAGGCCTGCCGCTCGGCAACAACGGTTGGCAAACTTCATTCATCGTCGATGGTAAACCGATCCCACCGCGGGCGCAGACGCCTTTGATGGAAGCCTGTCTGGTGACGCCGGATTACTTCAGCACGATGAACATTCCGCTGCGCGGCGGCCGGTACTTTAGCGAGCATGATGATCGGGCGTGGCTGGCAGGTCGCGACCTCAGCAAGCTCAACGAAGGCCAGAGAGGGATCGCCGGCGTAAACGTGATCATCATCGACGAGGAGTTTGCGCGCCGGTATTGGCCCGGCGAAGAAGCCGTCGGTAAGCGCATCAGGCTCGGCACAGATAACGGGGCCCCGGTGTTAACAGTGATAGGGGTCGTGGGCCGAGTAAAGATGGAAGGTCTCAGTCAGGATTCAAAACGCGTCCAGGGATATTTCGCGTTTGCACAAATGCCCTTCAGTGGCATGACGGTGATTGCCAGGGCCGGATCTGATCCAAACCAATTGATCGCGGCGATGCGCCAGCAGGTAAAGGCCGTGGATCCGGACCAGCCGATCTACAACATTCGCACGATGAACGAGATTCGCTCTGATTCAGTCGCGCCGGAACGATTGAATCTAACGCTGCTCAGTATCTTTGCGGGGATCGCTTTGGTGCTGGCGATTGTCGGCATCTACGGAGTGATGTCTTATTCGGTAACTCAGCGCACGCATGAGATCGGGATTCGGATGGCTATCGGCGCGCAACCGCGCGACGTATTCAAAATGATCTTAGGGCAGGGAATGATGCTGGCGCTGGTTGGCATCGCGTTCGGATTGGCGGGAGCGTTCGGACTGACCCGTCTGATGGCGACCATGCTCTTTGGCGTTGAGCCAACCGATCCCGCAACGTTCGCAGTGATTGCCGGGCTGCTGACACTGGTGGCACTAGCGGCCTGTTACATACCCGGCCGCAGAGCGACGAAGGTCGATCCAGTGGTGTCGCTAAGGTACGAGTGAGGTGAGTTTGATTTTTCTCCCTTCTCCCTTTTGGGAGAAGGGCTGGGGATGTGGGTGCAGAGCTTAGCGAGGGTGTCTTTAGTTATCTGTCGTGTTTACCCAGGACGAGATCAGTTCAAAGAGGATACTCGCGCAGGCCCTCTCCCCAACCCTCTTCCAAAGGGAGAGGGAGTCAATTTGAAATTTGAAATTGCAAATTTGAAATCATGGAAACCTTAATCAAAGACATTCGCTACGGCGTTCGCTCGCTCTTGAAGCATCCGGGCTTTACGGCTGTTGCTGTACTCACCCTGGCGCTCGGCATTGGCGCGAACAGCGCGATGTTCAGCACCGTCAATGCAGTCCTGCTGCGTCCGCTGTCATATCCGGAACCCGACCGAATCGTCCTGCTCGAAGGAATCAATCCGCCACAGGGCGTCACTCAAAGCAACATGTCGATACCGGACTTTGCCGACTGGCAAAAGCAAAATCATGTGTTCGAGCACTTGGCGGGGTTTTTCTCAGGTGGTTTATTGCTCACCAGCGGCGATGAGACTGAGCGAGTGCGCGGCGCGGGAGTTACCGAAGACTTCTTTCCGCTGTTTCGCACCAGCGCCATCAAGGGGCGAACGCTGCAAGCAGATGACGCACAGAAAGATCGCGACCCGGTCGTATTGTTGAGCTACGCGATTTGGCAGAGACGTTTTGGCGGAGATCAGAATGTCGTTGGCAGCAAGGTGTCCCTGGGCGGCAAGGGCGCAACTGTCGTTGGCGTGATGCCTGCTGGTTTTGACTATCCGGCCCAATCGGAATTGTGGGTGCCTTATCCGATCGATGCGGCTGCTGAGCGGCGCGACAACCGTTTCTTCAGCGTGGTGGCGCGGCTCAAGCCCGGCGTAACGCTGCCGCAGGCGCAAGCGGAGATGGACACCATCAATCAACGCCTGGCCCAAAGCTTCGGCGAAACGAACACCGGGTGGTCGGTGAAAGTAATCGGCCTCCAGGAGCGCCTGGTGGGATCAATGCGAAAGTCTCTGCTGATTCTACTCGGCTCAGTCGCCTTCGTTCTGCTAATCGCATGCGCGAACGTGGCCAACCTTCTGCTCGCGCGCGCGACCGCCCGGCAAAAAGAAATTACCTTGCGCACGGCCCTAGGCGCGAGTCGCTGGAGAGTAGTCCGGCAACTGTTGACTGAGAGCCTGCTGCTGTCGTTGGTCGGTGGCGCGATTGGATTAGTGCTGAGCGTTTGGCTGACGAAACTACTTGTCTCGATCAGCCCTGCGAACACGCCGCGGCTGGACGAGATCAGACCGGACGCGCGCGTGTTTGCTTTCACGCTTGGGCTGACCCTGCTCACAGGTTTCATCTTTGGTCTGGCGCCCGCGCTGCAGGCATCGCGGATCGATCTAAATACCGGATTGAAAGAAGGCGGACGCAGCGGATCCGGCGGCGTGCATAGCAAACGGCTGCGCAGCCTGATGATGGTCTCAGAGATCGCGTTGTCATTCATGCTGTTGGTGGGCGCGGGATTGCTGATTAAGAGCTTCGTGCGCCTGCGTGATGTCAGCCCGGGATTCACTCCCGACAATGTGCTGACGATGCGGCTGTCACTGCTGCCCGCGAAGTACGCGCAGGGCGAGCCACGGGTGCAGTTGCTGCGTCAGACCCTGGCCCACCTCAAGGCGATTCCGGGAGTACAGTCCAGCGGCGCCGTTTTAAGCCTGCCTCTCGGGGGCGATACATTCAACGTTTGGCGCGCCGTCATTCGCGAAGGCAGGCCGGCCACGCCGGAAGAATCCAGCAACGCCGCCTATCTGGTCGCGACTCCGGATTATTTCCGCACGCTGAAAATCCCACTGGCGTCAGGGCGCGCATTCGACGATCGCGACACCGAAGCGAATCAAAAGGTGGTCATCGTTAACGAACCAATGGCGCGCCAGCTCTGGCCTGGTGAAAGCCCGATTGGAAAACGCATGACGATTTGGCGTGACGAAAAATTTCCGCGCGAGATTGTCGGCGTAGTCGGCGAAACAAAGCCGTCATTGGACGCCGAACCTGGTCCGCAAATGTACGTGCCCTTCGCTCAGGATTCGAGTTGGGCCAGCATGTCGCTCGTTATCCGTACCACCGGCGATCCCTCCGGCACGGCCGCGGCCGCGCGTAACGAAATTCGTTCGCTTGATAAGGGAATACCGATTTTCAATGTCAAGACGATGAACGACGTGCTGGGGACTTCAATAGCGTCCCAACGAATGTCGATGTTGTTGCTGAGCGCCTTCGCCGCTATGGCCCTGCTGCTGGCGATGATCGGCATTTATGGAGTCACCGCGTATTACGTAACCCAGCGCACGCAGGAAATCGGGATCCGCATGGCTTTGGGCGCCCAGATGAGTGACGTGATGAAGCTGGTTTTTAGAAACGGGATGGCGCTCGCTTTGATTGGGGTGATAGTGGGACTGGCCGGCGCTTTCGCGTTAACCAGGTTGATGGCCAGCCTGTTATTTGCCGTCAAACCTACGGACGTAATGACCTTCGCGATCGTGTCGGTCTGTTTGCTGTTGACGGCTTTGATTGCCTGTTATCTGCCGGCGCGACGCGCGACGAAAGTCGATCCGTTGGTGGCACTACGATACGAGTAAGAACTCTATACGATCGACACGCAAGGAGAAACATCATGTGGGGAGCTTTGAGACAGAACCTAAGTTACAGCTTACGAACATTGATGAAGCACCGCGGCTTTACTGTAACCGTGGTGTTGACACTTGCGTTGGGGATTGGCGCGACGACTGCCATCTTCAGTGTCGTCTATGCCGTGTTCGAGCCAATGCCTTATCCAAAGTCCGACCAACTTGTCATGGTGTGGTCCAAAGTACGGGGCGGCAGGAATTCGGTTTCGGCGGGCGATTTTCTTGAGTGGGGGCGGCGTAGCACATCCTTTCAGGGTATGGGGGCATGGTCCGGCGCTTCATTCAATGTGGCTACGGCGGACCGACCGGAGCAGGTCGCCGGGTCGCAGCGGACACCCGGGTTCTTCACGATGGAAGGATTGCCGATGTTCCTCGGGCGCGATTTTCTTCCGGAAGAGGGTCAGCCGGGCACGGACCACGTAGTAATCCTCAGCAATCGATTGTGGAGCGAGCATTTTGGCGCTGACGGCAACATCATCGGTAAAAACATCAGGATGAGTGGAGAGTCCTACAATGTCGTCGGCGTCTTGCCGCCAGGCTTCCGTGATCGCTTTAACTCGCAGTTGTGGGTACCGCTGGTTTTCAGACCAGAACAGATCAACCGCGATGCGCAGTCCATGCTCGTGATGGCGAGGTTGAAAGACGGTGTCTCGGTCGATCAGGCCCAGGCGGAAATGAACGGAATCGCAGGTCAGTTACAAAACGAATTTCCGCAATCCAATGCCAACCGCGCTGTGAGCGTAGAGCCGTTGCACCTTAACTTCCTTACGGATGCGACTCGGCGGAATCTTTGGTTGCTGCTGGGCGCGGTTGCGTTCCTCCTCTTGATTGCTTGCGTCAACGTGGCGAATCTCTTGCTGGCTCGCGGCGCGTCGCGCCAGCGAGAAATCGCCGTCAGGGCGGCTTTGGGCGCATCGAGAAGTCGCTTGTTTACCCAGTTACTCACTGAGAGTTTAGTGTTGGCGGTCCTGGGCGGAGCACTGGGTATTCTGCTCGCGGGAGTAATTATCGATTTGATAGCGGCGGTCATGCCGCCCGTGGGTACGATGCTGCCGTCTGAGGCGCACATTAGAATCAGTATTCCGGTTTTGCTTTTCACAATTGCGGTCACGACGGTGGCGGGTTTGCTTTTTGGATCGGCTCCAGCGTGGCAGGCAGCCCGCCTCGACCTGAACGCAGTACTGAAGTTAGGAGGCCGCGTGGGTGCTGATGGTCCTCGGCGCAATCTCCGCCGGGCCCTCGTGATAGCCGAGTTTTCGCTGGCTTTGATCCTGCTGGCCAGCGGTGGTCTGGCTCTCGATAGCTTTTGGAACCTGACGCGGGTCGACCTCGGCATTCGTACAGAACAGGTCCTGACGTTTCGCTTGCCGGTGCCGCCTAACCGGCTGAGTGGACCCGATCAGATCAGATCGTACTACGGACAAATGCTCGAAAAAATCGAGGCCATTCCGGGTGTGAAAAAGGCGGCGGCAATGACTGGAGTGCCGGCTCAGGGACCAGGCTTCGGTAGGAGATTCAATATTGTGGGCCGGCCTGTGGCCAATCCGTCCGAGCGACCCGGATCGGGATTTCAGATCGTCACACCGGGATACTTCGATGCCCTGGGAGTTCGGGTGATCAAGGGTCGCAGCCTCGATGATCACGACACCGCGGGCAGTACCCGGGTCGCGATGGTCAACGAACGTTTTGTCCAACGCTTCTTCTCGAGCGTCGATCCGCTTACGCAACGGATTTCCGTTGAGGAGTTGATCCCGGGCGGGAGAAACGGGCCACCCGTAGAACTGCAAATCGTCGGTGTCTTTCACAACCTGCGCAGCGCAGGATCTCGCGAAGACTATTCGGAGGTGGTGGTGCCGTTCTGGCAAAGTCCCTGGCCACAGACCTCGATGGTAGTAAAGACGTACGGTGATCCAAAAAGTGTAATCAAGAGCATCGCTGCCGCGGTTAATTCAGTCGACCCGGATCTGCCGCTTGCCGGCGTGAAAACTGTTGACCAGATCGTAAGCGAATCATTAGCCATCGATCGCTTCAGCGTGGTGTTGTTCAGCAGCTTTGGAGTAATGGGTCTACTACTTGCCGGCGTCGGCATCTACGGCGTGATGGCCTTCACTGTTGCGCAACGCACTCAGGAATTTGGCGTACGCATGGCGCTGGGCGCACAGCGCGCGCGAGTCCTGGCCCTGGTTTTAAAAGAGGGAACGCTCCTGGCTGTCATAGGAGCGCTTATTGGATTGGGTGGCGCTTACCTGGTTGGCCGTGCGATGCAATCCACTTTATTCGGAGTTGGCGCGATGGATCTGCGGGCGTTCGGCGCGGTCGCGTTCTTGCTGCTGGCCACGGCATTGCTGGCGAGTCTTTTACCAGCCTGGCGAGCCAGCAGAGTCGAACCAATGATAGCGCTTAGGAATGAGTGAGACCTGCCAACGTGGAGCATCCCGGCGCGTCGCGCAATGAAGGTCGATGAGGGGCTGCCGGCACTGAATTCGCAATCCGAAATTCGCAGTTCGAAGTCGCTAAGGTGAACCATGGAAACATTATTCAAAGACATACGCTACGGAATCCGAAGCCTGCTCAAGCGCCCGGCCTTCACCGCCGTTGCTGTGATCACGCTGGGGCTCGGCATCGGCGCTAACACTGCCATCTTTAGCGTGATCAATGCCGTGCTGTTGCGCCCGCTGGCTTACGACCAGCCACAGCAATTGGTCACATTTCGCTCCAACCAATCGGCGCCCGATCTAACCGACGTCGTAGCGGCGAGCCACACCTTCAGCAAACTCGGAGGTGAAGTTCTCGCACCATTGGATTACACGGCCGGAGCCGAGCCGGTCCAGTTTCAGATCGGCCAGGTCACCGGCGGTTATTTCGAGACCCTGGGCGTGAAGGCGGAACGTGGTCGTTTCATAACCCCGGATGATGACAAGCCCGGCGGACCCTTTGTAGTCGTTCTGAGTCAGGCATTATGGCAACGCCAGTTCAGCGGTGATCAGCAGATCATAGATAAGACGATTCCGCTGAGCGGTAACACCTATACCGTAATCGGCGTCATGCCGGCGGGCTTCAGTTCGCCCGAGCGCAACGCCGAGGCCTGGACTCCGGTTCACATCTCGAATCCGCTGGCTGCTAATTTCCGGGGCGTGCATTTTCTCAGGACCTATGGACGCCTGGCGCCCGGGGCGACGATTGAACAAGCGCGAACCGAAATGCGCTTGATCGACCAGCAACTGGCCACGCAATACCCCGCCGATAACAAGAACCGCAGCACGGTGCTCGTTCCCTTGCATGAACGAGTTGTGGGCCAGTCCCGCAACGCCCTGCTGATATTGTTTGCCGCGGTCAGTCTGGTACTGCTAATTGCCTGCGCGAACTTTGCCAATCTACTGTTGGCGCGCGCCGCTGAACGCGGGCGCGAGATTGTGATTCGCACCGCGTTGGGCGCCGGCCGCTGGCGCATAATCCGTCAGCTTTTGACTGAGAGCGTTTTGATCTCATTGGCCGGCGGCGCGCTGGGTGTCCTGATTGCGTGGTGGGGAACCAGCTTGCTGGTGGCACTGAAGCCGGAAAATCTTCCCCGCTTGCAGGAAATTGGGGTCGACTCAAGAGTGTTCGCATTCACGTTCGGCCTGTCGTTGTTAACTGGAGTGATCTTTGGATTGCTGCCGGCCTGGACTGCTTCGCGCTCCGGAGTCAGCGAAAGCTTGAAAGAAGGAGGCCGCAGTGCCACCGCGGGTCGAGCACATCAACGAGTTCGCAGCACGTTTGTAGTAGTCGAGTTGGCGATTGCGCTCGTCCTGTTGGTAGGCGCCGGCCTGCTGGTCAAAACGTTTTGGAAGCTGCGCAACGTTGAACCGGGGTTCAACTCGGATCATTTGTTGACAATGCGAGTGGAACTGCCCGAAGCGCGTTACAAAGAGATTGATAAGCAGACCCGCTTTCGCACTCAGGCGCTCGATGATGTTAACTCCCTTCCCGGTGCGCAGGCCGCGATGATCAGCGAGCTGCCGCTCAGCGGCGATTCGCTGAATCACGATTTCGTGATCGACGGCCGGCCGACGGTTGCGCCCGGTGATGAACCCAGTCTGGAGACGCGCAGCATCATGGGTGACTACTTTCACACGATGCAGATTCCGCTCCGAAAGGGTCGCGACTTTGGCCCGCAGGACTTTGATGCCAAAGCACCTTTGGTGGGTATCGCCAACGATGCAATGGTGCGACAGTATTTTCCCAACGAAGATCCACTCGGCAAGCGTGTTCGGTGGGTCCGGAATGCGAACGTGGAATGGATCACGATTGTGGGCGTGGTCGGCGACGTAAAACATTTTGGTCTCGACCTGCCGGAACAACCGGGACTCTATTCTCCTTACACCCAGATTAATCCATGGAAGCGCTGGATGACCTTTGCGGTACGCACTCAATCTGATCCGGCGGCGATGGGCCCGATGGTCAAACAGCAGATCTGGAAAGTCGATTCCCAACTTCCCATCACCAAAGTGCAAACAATGACCGAAGTTTCAGCGGCTTCGTTTGCCGCGCGCCGTTTCAACATGCTGTTACTCACCTTATTTTCCTGCTTGGCTTTGATCCTGGCAGCCGTGGGTGTTTACGGGGTCATGTCCTACGCCGTGACTCAAAGAACGCAGGAGATTGGCATCCGCATGGCGCTCGGCGCGCAGATGGGCGACGTGATGAAACTGGTCATGAAAAGCGGATTGGTGCTGGCTCTCATCGGTATTGTGGTCGGGTTGGGCGGCGCCTTCGCGTTGACGCGCCTGATGACCAGTTTGTTATTTGCGGTCGAACCAACCGACAAAGCAACTTTCGCAATCGTGTCGCTGTGTTTGCTGGTGACGGCTTTGATCGCCTGTTATCTGCCGGCGCGACGCGCGACGAAAGTCGATCCGTTGGTGGCGTTGCGATATGAGTGAGGATGGATTGGTTGTCTCCCTCTCCCTTTGGGAGAGGGCAGGGGAGAGGGTGCGAAGCTTAGTGCGAAGTTGTTCTTAATTATTCCTCCAGGGACAGCGTGAGATTGATTAGTCGCCCCTTATGACCTCACCCCGACCCTCTCCCAGAGGGAGAGGGAGTCGAATTTGAAATTAGAAATCGGAGATGTGAATCATGGAAACATTCTGGCAAGACATACGCTATGGCATACGCATGTTGCTCAAAGCGCCCAGCTTCAGCATCGTCGCTACGATTGCGCTTGCCCTGGGCATCGGTGCAAACACGGCCATCTTCAGCGTCGTCAACGCAGTCCTTCTGAAGCCACTGCCGTTCGCTAATTCCGAGCAGTTAATGATGGTGTGGGAGACGGATACCGCACGCGGGCAGGGGCGCAGTTCGGCTTCATACCCGAATTTTGCCGATTGGCGAGATCAGAACCATGTCTTCGAACGGATGTCTTCCTACTACAACAACGACTTCATCATGACGGGGCGAGGTGAGTCCGCCCGTTTGCAAGGCGCCGTGGTCAACGCAGACCTGTTCCCGCTTTTGGGTGTGGCCCCGTCGCTCGGACGCGGATTTCTTCCTGATGAAGATAAGCCGGGCGATAGCGGCCGAGTGGTGATTCTGAGTCAGGAACTATTTCAAAAACGCTTCAACTCTGATCCCAACGTGATTAATCAATCGATGGAGTTGGACGGAAAGCCCTTCACCATCGTCGGCGTCATGCCAAACGCATTTCAGTTCCCGATTCAAAATGAACCGGTCGAGTTGTGGACTACTGTGGCTCGTGACCGGGAAGGGAAGGAACCAATCACGGACGAGCGCGGCGCTCACTATATGAACGTGATCGGCCGACTTAAGCCCGGCGTGTCAAAAGAACAGGCACAGGCAGAGATGACGACGATCAGCGCCCGGCTCGAAGATCAATATCCAGACAAGAATTTGCATCGGAGCACCAGGATCGAGCCCGCGTTGGAAGCCCTGGTCGGTAAGATTCGGCCCGCGCTGCTGATCCTTTTGGGGGCAGTAGGTTGTGTGCTTCTCATCGCCTGCGCCAACGTCGCCAACCTGCTGCTGGCGCGCGCGATGACTCGTCACAAAGAAATGGCGATTCGATCGGCGCTGGGTGCCAGTCGCTTCAGAGTCGTACGGCAATTGCTGACTGAGAGCGTGCTCCTGTCACTTGCCGGCGGACTTCTCGGGCTTATCCTCGCGGTGTGGTGGTCGGATTTGCTGGTGGCTCTGGGCAAGAAGGACATACCGCGTGCGTTGCAGGTAGGTCTGGATTGGCGCGTGGGTGGATTCACGCTCGTGGTCTCGCTCTTAACCGGCATAGTCTTTGGCCTGGTTCCGGCGATTCATTCGTCGAAGACACAGTTGACTGAGACGCTCAAGGAAGGCGGTCGAGGTTCAGGTGAGGGAGCGCGACGCAATCGGACTCGCGGCGTACTGGTCGTGGGCGAGTTGGCAATCGCCGTCATCTTACTTGTCGGCGCCGGCCTGCTCATTCAAAGTCTGTGGCGCCTGCGTCAGGTCAGTCCGGGGTTCAATTCCCAGAATGTCCTGACCTTTGTTGTCGGAGTGCCTGAAGTCAAATACCCAACCGAGAAGCAGGCGCAGTTTTACAGTGATCTGGTCAAGCGTATTGAATCGTTGCCCGGTGTGAATTCCGCCAGCTCCGCTATCCCGCTGCCTTTGAGTGGTGACCTGTTTAGCATTTCATTTGAGACTGAAGGCCGGCCGGTCGCCAAAGGCGATCGACCTTCGGCTGACTTTTTTGCCATCGGACTTGGCTATTTCAAGACGATGGGGATACCGCAGATAAAGGGCCGCGATTTCACGGAGCGAGATGACGCCAAAGGCCCTGGCGTGATCATTGTCAATGAAGCATTCGCGCGAAAATTCTTTCCCGATGAAGATCCAATCGGCAAACGCATCAAGCCAGGCATTTCAACAACCGCGGCCAAGCCGGAAATGCGAGAGATCGTCGGCGTGGTGGCTAACGTTAGAAACCGAGACCTCAGTTCTGAATTCAGGCCCGGCTATTTCTTGCCGCAAGCGCAGATTCCCTTCAACCAGATGACTATGGTGGTTAAGACCAACAACGATCCGCGCGGTTTGATTACCGCGGTCCAGCGTGAAGTTACTTCGATGGATAAAGAACTCCCGGTCTTTAACGTCAAGACTATGGATGACTATCTGGCTGCTTCTATCGCCGCGCCCAGATTCAATACAACTCTGCTGGCAATCTTTGCGGCGGTCGCACTGGTGCTGACTATTGTTGGTTTGTACGGCGTCATGAGTTATTCCGTTGCGCAAAGGACGAATGAAATCGGCATTCGCATGGCGCTCGGCGCGCAGACCCGCGATGTGTTGAGTCTGATCGTCAAGCAGGGCTTCAAACTCGTGATAATAGGGTTGGCAATCGGATTGGTGGGAGCGTTCGCGCTGATGCGCGTGATCTCCAGTTTGCTTTTCGGCGTGACCACGAAGGATCCGTTCACGTTCGCCGCGGTGGCGGGACTACTGGCCGTCGTCGCCTTGCTGGCCTGTTACCTGCCGGCGCGCCGCGCGTCGCGTGTCGATCCGATGGAGGCGCTGAGATACGAATAGAAGTCGTCCTTTTCCCCCTCTCTCCTTTGGGAGAGGGGCCAGGGGTGAGGGTGCGAAGCTTAGCGCGAAATCTTTCTTAATCCTCCGTCGTGTTACCAAAGACAGTGTGGGATAAGAAGGGGGGCGTCCTGCTTAGGCCCTCACCCCAGCCCTCTCCCAAAGGGAGAGGGAGTCAATCGGAAATTGCCAATCGGAAATTGGAAATGAAAAGCATGCAGACACTCCTTCAAGACGTTGTTACGGCGTCCGAACGCTGGCAAGGGCGCCCCGCTTCACCCTGGTCGCAGTATTGTCGATGAACCCGATGGATGCGCTGCGATACGAATGAATATAAGACCTCTACGGTATACGACCTATTAGCTTAGGTACAAAAGAATGCAGTCACTCCTTCAAGACATTCGCTACGGAATACGAAGCCTGGTCAAGCAGCCGGGGTTCACGGCCATAGCGGTTATCACGCTGGCCCTCGGCATCGGAGCGAACACGGCGGTCTTCAGCGTCGTCAATGCGGTGTTGCTTCGCGCGCTCCCGTACCGCGATGCCGATCGCCTGGTAATGGTGTGGGAGAAAAACCAGCGGAATGAGCAGAACACGGTCAGCCCGGCGAACCTTTTCGATTGGCAGGAGCAGAACAAAGTCTTCGAGGGCCTGGCTGCGTTTACAGATACTCGCAGCAATCTCACCAGCGATGGCGAGCCGGAAGAGATTCCCACCCAGACGTGCACCGACAATCTGTTTACCGTGCTCGGAGTGAATGCCATGATGGGTCGCACGTTCACACCGGAGGATGGCCAGCCGGGGCGAAATAACGTAGTAGTCATCAGTTTTGCTTTGTGGCAACGTCGGTTTGGCGGCGACCAGAACATTATCGGCCGCAAAGTCGTCCTCAACGCGGTTGAGCACACCGTGGTTGGCGTGCTTCCGCCGGATGTCAAATGGCACGTCACGAAGAATTCGCAAACCGGTCATGCAGCCGACTTGTGGAAGCCATGGGGCATCAATAACGAATTACGCCAGTTCCGTGGACGTTTTGTCTCCGCTGTCGCACGGCTCAAACCCGGAGTCACCCTGCAGCAGGCGCAAGCTGAAATGAACACCATCGCGAGTCGCTTGGCCGATCAATACAAGCCGTTCAACGCCGGCTATGGCGTCAATGTTGTTCCGCTGCGACAACAATTCGCCGGCGAGATTCGGCTGGCGTTGCTGGTGCTAATGGGAGCAGTCGGCTTTGTCCTGCTGATTGCGTGCGCCAACGTGGCGAACCTGCAGTTGTCGCGGGCGGCGGCGCGGCAAAAAGAGATCGCCGTGCGCACCGCGCTGGGCGCTGGACGCCGACGCATTGTGCGGCAATTGTTAACGGAAAGCTTGTTGTTGGCGGCAGCGGGCGGGGCCGCCGGATTACTGTTGGCATGGTGGGGTACGAAAACACTGGTCAGCATCAGACCCGAAGAGTTCGGCGATTTTCAGAGCGTCGAGATTAGTACCCCTGTGCTCGGCTTCACGTTCGCCGTGTCCGTAGTTACCGGCGTAATCTTCGGTCTATTCCCGGCGTTCGAAGCGTCGAACATCAAACTCAGCGACACGCTGAAAGAGGCAGGACGGAGCCTGGCCGGTAACAGGCGCGGCGCGCGGTTGCGCAGTGCGCTGGTCGTTTCTGAAATCGCGCTGGCGCTGGTCCTGCTGGTCGGGTCTGGCTTACTCCTGCGCAGCTTCATGCGATTGCAATCGGTCGATACAGGCTTCAACGCTCACAATGTGTTGACCATGCGGGTGGCCTTGCCGGGCAGTCGCTATGATAATGACGTAAAGAGAATCACCTTTTTCACTCAAGCCCTCGAACGGATGCGAACCCTGCCCGGCGTTGAGGCAGCGGGTGCAATCAACTACACACCATTCCTCGGGCTGGGTTCGAGAACCAGTTTTGAAGTCCCCGGCCGTCCGCAGTCGCCAGCCGATCAGGGAGGAAACACCACCGACGTTTGCGTGACCGATCAAAACTTCTTCAATGCTTTGCAAATCCCCCTTCGGCGCGGCCGGTTCTTTAGCGAACAGGAAGTCCGAGAGCAGCGCCACGTTGTCATCATCAACGAGGCCCTGGCTAAAAAGTATTTCCCGAATGAAGACGCCCTCGGCAAGAGCATTATTATTGCGATGAGGCCGCCGGAGGTGCCCACCGAGATTATCGGCATCGTTCGCGATGCCAAACATTCGCAGCTCGATCAGGACAGCGAGCCGATGTCGTACTGGCCCATCGCCGAGTTGCCGTACACATCCATGACCTTTGTGTTGCGGACGCGCGGTGATACGGCGTCGGTGGCGAATGCGGCCCGTACTGCGATTCAAACGCTGGACCCGCAACAGCCCGTGGCTGACGTGCATACCCTCGAAAGTCTGATTGGCAGTTCCATTGCCAGACAGCGCTTCAACACGTTGCTGCTCGCGATTTTTGCGATCATCGCGTTGCTGCTTTCGGTGGCCGGCATTTACGGAGTAGTGTCTTACTCGGTAGCGCAACGCTCCCGAGAAATCGGCATTCGCACGGCATTGGGTGCAACTGCACAGGATATTTTGCGTTTAGTACTCAAGCGCGGAATGACTTTGACGCTGCTTGGTATAGGAATCGGCTTGCCTGCGGCAATAGCCTTGACGAGCTTGATCAAGAGGCTTCTGTTCGGCGTGGGCTCGACGGATGTTCTGACATTTGTATCAGTCTCAATATTATTAGCCGCGTCGGCTTTGCTGGCTTGTTATATCCCGGCACGGCGCGCGACGAGAGTTGATCCGTTGGTCGCGTTACGTTATGAATAGCGCGAAGTTGGTTAGACTTCAGTCTGTGATCGTTTGATTCCCCTCTCGCTTTGGGCGAGGGGCCAGGGGAGAGGGTGCGAAGCTTAGCGCGACGTAGTTTTGAACATCAGTCGTGCCTGGCGATCACAGCGTGGTCAAGTAACTGGCTCGCTCAGTCCCTCACCCCAACCCTCTCCTAAAGGGAGAGGGAGTTCTCGGAAAAGTTTCCAACCTATGCCCAAGATACTTATTGCCGATGATCAATCTGACGTGCTCGCCGCCCTGCGTCTGTTGTTAAAAGGCGAACGCTTTCAGATCGAAACTGCCTCCTCGCCCGCAGGTGTTCTCAGGGCCATCGATTCGCAGGAGTTTGATGTAATCCTGATCGATCTCAACTACGCTCGCGATACGACCTCGGGCAGTGAAGGCCTCGACCTGTTGACGCGAATTGGCGCCGCGGATCCGACGCTACCGATCGTGGTAATGACAGCCTGGGGTAGCGTCGATCTTGCGGTGGAAGCCATGCGGCGTGGCGCGCGCGATTTTATTCAGAAGCCCTGGGACAACGCGCGTCTGCTCGCCGTGCTGCGCACGCAGGTTGAGTTGGCTGAGGCGTTGCGGCGCGGCCGGCGTCTGGAAGCCGAGAACGTCGCTTTGCGTGACAGCGTATCTGAGCCGTCGAGCGACCAGCCCCAGATCGTCGCTGAATCCGCGGCGATGAAAGCAGTACTGAACCTGGTTGACCGGATTGGGCCGGCGGACGCCAATGTTCTGATCACCGGCGAGAACGGGACCGGGAAAGAGGTAATTACGCGGGCACTGCATGCCGTGTCGGCGCGACGAACCAAGCCTTTGATTTCACTGAACGCCGGCGCTTTGGCAGAAGGCGTTTTTGAAAGCGAGTTATTCGGCCACGTGCGCGGGGCGTTCACCGACGCGCGGGTCGATCGCGTCGGCAGGTTCGAACTCGCCGATGGCGGCACTCTATTCCTCGATGAAATTGCCAACGTCCCGCTCAACCTGCAACCAAAACTGCTGCGTGTTCTGGAGACCGGTCAGTTCGAGCGGGTGGGCTCTTCCAAAACAACGAAAGTAGATGTGCGCGTGCTGTCGGCAACCAATGCGGACTTAAACGCCGAGGTGGCCCAGGGCAGGTTTCGCCAGGATCTTCTGTTTCGCCTGAACACGGTCGAGTTGCATTTGCCTCCGTTGCGCGATCGTCACGAAGACATTCCGGCGCTGGCGGAACATTTTCTGCATCAGCATCGAGAGCGCTACCACCGATCGATTATGGGTTTCACTCCGGAAGGGTTCGACGCTCTGCGCGCCCATTCCTGGCCCGGCAACGTGCGTGAATTGGACCATGTGATCGAACGCGCTGTGTTGATGAGCTCGGGTCAGATGGTGACTGCCTTTGATCTGGCCTTGCAGACGACGCCGGATGCCCGCTTGTCCGCGCGCCTGGAGGAAATGAGTCTCGAAGACGCTGAGCGGCTATTGATTACGAAGGCTCTCGCCCGCTTTGAAGGAAACGCCAATCGCGCTGCGGAAGCGCTCGGCTTAAGCCGCAGTGCGCTGTATCGCCGGCTGCAAAAGTACGGGTTGTCTTAGACTTTGCAATACCTGATCAAGTTAGTTGAAAGCGTGCCGGGTTTTTCCCCTCCCTTTGGGAGGGGTTAGGGGAGGGTGCGAAGCTTAGCGCGGAGTATTTTCTTAAGTTCCAATCGTGTGTAGCCACGACAACACTGAATCAGAACACGTTCTCGCTCAGGCCCTCACCCCAACCCTCTCCCAACGGGAGAGGGAGAGAGACTCGCGTCTCTGAATTCACAGACTGAAGTCTGTGCCACCTCCTGAGTTATCATAACGGCGTGAGTACTCCAGCTAAGCCAAAGTCGACCACCTTCACCAGCCTGGATCCGGCTTTCAAGCGTGGCGGCCGGCTGAAATTCGAAAGGCGAATTACGTTTCTTGCCCTGGCCGCGGGGTTCCCGGCCGTAATTCTCTGTGCGTTCCTGCTCTGGTATGACAGCTATTCCACGCGGCTGCAGTGGACCGTCGATCTCATGCTGGTGCTCTTGTGGCTGGGCATTGCTTTCAATCTCAAAGCGCGCATCGTTCGGCCGCTGCAAACTCTTTCAAATATTCTGGCAGCGATACGCGAAGGCGATTACTCGATTCGCGGGCGGCGCGCGTCAATTGGCGATGCGCTGGGCGAAGTCATGCTTGAAGTGAACGACCTCGGGCAGACATTACGCAACCAGCGGCTGGGCGCGCTTGAGGCGACGGCTCTCTTGCGCACGGTAATGGGTGAGATCGACGTAGCAGTTTTCGCGTTTGATGGTAATCAGCGTCTGAGACTGGTGAATCGGGCGGGTGAGAAGTTGCTGGCCCAGCCGACGATGCGCCTGTTGGGCCGCACGAGCGATGAACTCGGACTCGCCGCCTGCCTCAATCGCCCAGAGGGCGGCGCGCAAACGATGCAGATGGTTTTCCCCGGAGGTGTCGGCCGCTGGGACATTCGTCGCAGCGTGTTTCGCGAAGGCGGCGCCCAGCATCAGTTGCTGATGCTAACCGATCTAAGTCAGACGCTGCGCGAAGAAGAGCGCACCGCCTGGCAGCGTCTGTTGCGAGTACTGGGCCATGAGCTGAACAACTCGCTGGCGCCGATCAAGTCAGTCGCCGGCAGTCTGGCGGATCTGCTCGACCGCCAACCGCGGCCGGCTGATTGGGGCGATGACATGCAGCGTGGCCTCGAAGTAATTTCCTCGCGCGCCGACTCACTGGCGCGCTTTGTCGAATCGTATTCCAAACTGGCCCGCCTCCCTCAACCGAGATTTGAACCTTTGAACATCGGGGAGCTCTTGCGGCGGGTTGCCAGCCTCGAGACGCGTCTGCCCGTCAACGTTGTCGCCGGTCCTGACTTGAACATTCAGGGCGACAGTGTGCAACTGGAGCAATTGCTGATCAATCTGGTCCGGAATGCCGTCGATGCTTCCATGGAGGCTTCATCGGACACCGGCGGGGCAGTGGAAGTCGGCTGGACCCAGCGTAACAGTCACGTGGAAGTGTGGATCAGGGATGAAGGCCCTGGGCTGGCAAACACGGCGAACTTGTTTGTGCCGTTCTTTACGACCAAGGTCGATGGGTCGGGTATCGGGCTGGTGCTTTCGCGGCAGATCGCCGAAGCTCACGGCGGAACCCTCACCCTCGAAAATCGTTCACAGCCGCGCGGATGCGAAGCGTTGTTGAGGCTGCCGCTTTGAATTGTAGCCTTCGCTCTCACCTACGCGCTGTCATCCTTAAGTCAGACGCATCCAGCGAAGATCGGACGTTTTCCGACCGTGGTTGGGCTCAGGAATTACGGGCGCAACCTAACGCGTTGTTGAAACGTAAATCAATACATTCGGTAGCGTCCTGGCTTGAATATTTTTCTGTTCTCTGTGTTCTCTGCGTCTCCGTGGTGAGTCTGATTGTGGCCGGAAGTCCACCACGGAGACACAGAGAACACGGAGAAAAACCAAACCAGGACGCTACGTGGACATTCGCGCTGTTTGCTTGATCGGTAACAGCGGATCGATAATCGTTGAGTCTAAGAATACAGCAGGGTTTAAGAGAGAAGGGCTATGAGATACGACAAGGGGCTGGTTTCGCGTTTTGGAGCGCTGCTTTGCGTAACCGGGTTGTGGACCTGCTTATTCACGAGCTGTGTGAATAAGGCGCAGCAGAATTTCGAACGGCCACCGGCGCCGGTGACGGTGACTGAAGCTATTACGCAGGACGTACCAACCTATCTGGACGCTATCGGCAAGACGGTCGCGCGTGAAGTGGTTTCCATTCAGTCCCAGGTATCAGGCCGCATCACCCAAATTCATTTTACTGACGGCGCTAACGTGAAGAAGGGCGACATGCTCTTCACGATCGATACGCGGCCTTTCGAAGCAAGTCTGCGGCAAGCGCAGGCGAACGTTTCTCGAGACAACGCGCTCAAGAAGCAAGCCGAAGCTAATCTTGCCAAAGACGTCGCCCAGGCTAAGTGGGGCGAAGTACAGGTCAAGCGTTATGGCGAGTTAGTCAAGAGCGGCGTCGTGCCGCGCGAGCAATACGAACAGCTCCGCGCGAGCGCCGACTCTCTTAACGCCACCGTCGATGCCGACCGCGCCACCGTGCACAGCACGGAGGAAGCGATCAAGGTCGATGCGGCGGCTGTAGAGAGCGCGAAGGTGCAACTCAGCTACTGTTACATTCGCTCTCCTATTGACGGCCGCGCCGGTCAGCGCCTCGTGGATGTGGGCAACGTGGTGAATCCCGGTGGATCGAGTGGTAACGGTTCGAGCAGTGGAACTTCCGGTAGTAGCAATTCGCTGCTCGTGATCGAGCGTCTGGATCCAATCTACGCGGACTTCACTATTTCTCAGGACAAGCTCGTTGACGTGCAACAGCAGATGCGCGCCGGCAAGCTCAAGACCGAGGTTCGTCTGCCGGATTCTCCCGAGGACTCGGTTACCGGTCAGCTCACGTTTCTAAACAATGCCGTCGAAAATGCAACTGGCACGGTGAATCTCCGCGCTACGATTCCTAACGAAGGGCATCGCTTTTGGCCGGGCCGCTTCGTCAACATACGTCTGGTGTTGAGCACGATTCACGGCGCCGTGCTGGTGCCTGCGAACGCGCCGCAGATGTCAGGCAAAGGATCGTTCGTTTACGTCGTGAAGCAGGACTCGACCGTCGAGCAGCGCCAGGTGTCGCTGGGCCAGAGGCAGGGAGATTTGATTGTGGTCGAAAAGGGAGTAGAGCCGGGTGAACGTGTGGTCACCAACGGTCAACTGGGCGTCACGCCAGGCGGCAAAGTTCGCATCGACCAGCCGGCAAATCCACCGACGGCAGGCAATGGAGTAAAGTAGAGGGCAACGACTGAATTGCTTAAGCCGGTTCATACTGGCGGCTTGAGATACCTGATGTTCTGGATGAAACGAAAATCGCTTACGTTGTAAGTAACGAGAGTTAAGGTCGCCGTGGATGCAAGTGGCAGCAATCAGGGCGTCGGCCAGTAACAGGCCGTGCGTATTTGAGTAGGTCCGAAATCAGATCAATCGCTTGCTTGGAGATGCCTGATGTTAGATTACAAAACTCAAACCGAGACAGATAACTCTCGACAATCTGTTTCTCTCGATTTGATTTTGAACCTTGTAGACATTCGGCATATACGACAGTACAAACAGCGGCATCGAGGGTTTCGATAAACTCCTTGACGCTCCTGTCTCCGGTAAAAATGCGCGACAACACATTGGTATCAATAAGAAATTCAGCCATGCTGCCGGTTTCCTTGCCGAAGCCGGCGAGCAATCTCGTCAGGAGGCTCTGTGCGGTCCGCCCAGACCGTCAGCACATCGTCGTCCGCGACATGTTGGGGGTTCGAGCCTGGACTCTTCTTCTCCAGGTTCTCCAGTTGCTCAAGGACTTCGGCGGCGGCCTTGGCATTCACAATGCGAAAGCGGCGCTTCACATCGAAGGGCAGTTCGATAACAACTTCTCCCATGGCAGTCTCCTTTCAACTCTTGATTCTACTATATCAGCCGCGCCTCGTTTCGACGAAGAACGACAATTAGACTGTTACCTGCAATGAATCTCTCGGAACCATTTATCCGCCGGCCCGTCATGACCGCGGTCTTGACACTGTCAGTGATCCTGTTTGGAACGCTGGCCTACTTTCAACTGCCGGTGAACGATCTCCCGGCGGTGGACTATCCGGTCATCCAGGTTCAGGTGGGATACCCGGGAGCCAGTCCCGATACGATCGCGAACAACATCGCCACCCCGCTCGAACGCCAGTTCATGCAGATCAACGGGCTCGAGGTAGTGACTTCCAAGAGCACTCAGGGTGTCGCAACTTTCACTCTCCAGTTCGCGCTCGACAAGAACATTGACGCGGCCGCGACTGACGTACAGACGGCGATCTCGCAGGCCATTGGCAGTCTGCCCGCCGACCTACCCTCACCGCCGACATATTCGAAGAGCAACCCCAACGATCAACCGATCATGTACATCGCTCTGACCAGCGACTCAGTCACGCCGGGCCAACTCTACGACTACGCGAGCACGCAAGTGGGCCAGCGCATCAGCATTCTGCCCGGCGTGTCCCGGGTGAATGTCTTTGGCACGAAGTCGGCGATCAGGATCAAGGCAAATCCTTCGGCGATGTGGGCGCGCGGCATTTCGATTGACGATCTGAGTGCGGCGATCAAAAGCGGCACGAGTTACACGGGAGCGGGCCAACTGGATAGCAACTCCGGAACCGCGATCCTGCGGCCGCAAGGTCAACTCGAAACCGCCGATCAATACAGCAATTTGATCGTGGGCGGCACCGGCGCCGCGCCGGTGTATTTGCGCGACGTCGCTACGGTCAAGGACTCCGTTCAGGACGAACGCGTCAACATGCGTTTCTGGGTGCGCGGATATGACGTGCCGTCCGCAACCGTAATCGTCGCCGTCAATCGCCGCGCGGGCGCTAATGCAGTCGAGGTCTCGAAAAGCATCAGAGAGATTTTGCCGTTGGTTAGCGCCGAGTTGCCCGGATCAATTCGGGTAACGCCAATCTACGATCGTTCACAGGGCATTGTTCATTCAGTCATCGACGTAGAGACGACGCTCGCCATCGCCTTTCTCCTGGTGGTGATGGTGATATTTGCTTTCCTGGGCCGAGCTACCGATACGCTGATTCCCACTGTTGCGCTGCCTTTGTCACTGCTCATTACGTTCATCGCAATGCGCGCACTTGGCTACAGCCTCGACAACTTATCGTTGATGGCGCTCACGCTGGCGATTGGATTCCTGGTGGACGACGCGATTGTCTTTCTGGAGAACACCGTGCGCCGCATGGAACGAGGAGAGCAGCCGTTCGAAGCCTCAATCAACAGCGCCAAAGAGATCAGCTTCACGATCATGTCGATGACCATCTCGCTGGCGGCCGTCTTCATTCCGCTGGTGTTCATGTCGGGTTTGGTGGGCCGAATCTTTCGCGAGTTCGCCATTACGATCGTAATTGCGATCTTCGCTTCCGGTTTGGTGTCGCTGACCCTGACGCCTCTGATGTGCGCGCGTCTGCTGAAGGAACGGGGCGAGGGTTCGAAGAAGACCTGGATGGAACGCGTGATCGGCGGTATCGAGAAGCGCGTACTTCGGATGTATGGCGGATCGCTCTGGTGGTTCCTGCGTCACCGTTGGATATCGCCGCTGATTTGGATCGTCTGTTTGGCTGGAACGGTCTGGCTTTTTGTCCTCGTTCCGAAAGCGTTCCTGCCGCCGGGAGACAGCAGCGTTATCTTTGGCGCCTTCATTGCGCGTGAGGGTTCTTCGCCGGATCAAATGAAGGCCCTGCAAAATCGCGTGGATGAAACTCTGCATCAGGATCCGAACGTGATCACAGATTTCACCATGACCGGAGCGACGGGATTTCTGGCGGCCAACCAGGGCATCACGTTCACATTCATCAAGCCGCCGACCGAGCGCCCGCCGATCCAGCAAGTGACGGCCCAGATGATGGGCAAGCTGAATTCAATTCCGGGAGTGTTCACCTTCTTGCGGCCGTTTCCAGTCCTGGAGATCAGCACCGGAGTAACCAGTCAACAACAAGGCCAGTACGCCTTCGCTGTGTCTGGCGCTAATCCCACACAGGTTTATGAAGTGAGCGAAAAGCTGATGGGCAAGCTCATGCAGTATCCGGGATTTCTTACCGTGTCATCGGACTTCTTCAACAACACACCGAATCTCGATATTGAATTGCGCCGCGATCAGGCAAAGACGTATGGAGTTTCTGAAGCGCGAATTTTGACGCTGCTGCGCAACGCTTACTCGCAGAACTATCTCTATCTGATCAAAAAACCTGAGGACCAATACCAGGTTATTCTGGAGATGGAAGACTCGGCGCGGGCCAACGCCCAGGACCTGTCAAAGCTCTATATCAAGTCCGACAATGGACAGCGTCTGGTGCCGCTCGGCGAGTTGGTCACCTGGAAATCAATGCTCGGTCCGCAGGCGGTGAACCATCTGAATCAGTTCACCAGTGTGACGCTCTTTTTCAATCTGAAGCCGGGCGTGGCGCTGGGTGATGCCACGAACTATATCAACAAAGCAGCCGCCGAAGTTGTGCCGCCCACGGTGCGCGCGGAGTTGCAGGGCGAGGCCCAGACGTTCAGCAATACCGTGACGAGCTTGACGGTCTTGATGGCCTTAGCCGTGTTTGTGATGTACGTGATCCTGGCAATCCTTTACGAAAGCTACGTGCATCCTTTGACTGTGCTGTCGACGCTGCCCACCGCGCTCGTGGGTGGTCTGTTAACGCTGTTTGTCTTTCGCCAGGAGGCATCGCTCTATGCGTTCGTCGGCATGTTCATGCTGATGGGCATCGTCAAGAAAAACGGGATCATGATCGTCGACTTCGCCCGTCAGCGCGTCGACGCGGGCGAGGAGGCCGGCAAGGCGATTCACGACGCGAGCATGGATCGCTTCCGTCCGATCCTGATGACTACGCTGGCGGCTGTGTTTGGCGCGCTGCCGATCGCGCTGGGTTATGGAGCTGATGGTTCCTCTCGCCGGCCACTTGGCCTGGTAGTAGTTGGCGGCCTGGTGGTTTCGCAATTTATCACGCTTTACATCACGCCGGTAATCTACCTGTACCTCGAACAGTTTCAGGAAAAGGTGCTGGACCGGACATCCTTCTTTGGTTCGCGTTCACGGAAGGGCACCGGAGCTAAACCGAAGCCCGAATCATTGCCTGCTGATTGACGGCGAAAGCCGAGATGAACGAGTAAGGTTCGAATCCTACGCCGCCTCCCACTACAGCAGAACGGTTAGTCCTAATTGACAGGCGTTTAGAGTACCGACTCTAGTCGGGCTCTTTCCCGGTCGTAAAAGCCCGACTGAAGTCGGTACTCTGAACACCGGTTGCCCAGGTTAAGATACTGCCGCAGATTACTTAAGCTTACCTTTCGGCGAAGGCGTTGGTCTTGGCGCGGGCTCCGGCTCCGGAACGGGAGTCGCCGTCGCGCTGGGCGATGGTGATGGCGAAGCCGTTGGACTCGGTGTCGGAGTAGGCGTTTCCTGCGTCCGTCCTAAAACGTACTTTCCCTTCTCATCAGAAAGGCTCTTCAGTGTCGGCTTCCCGATCACGAAAGAGAATGATAAGAGTCCGGTTGAAACGCAAAATAATAAGACCGCGCCTGGAATGACGACTCGCGTTTTCATTTTGTTCTTGACCTCCCTGGTTCCTAATACTTTCTGCGAGCAATCAAGGTGCCGCTTCGTACCCACTGTTCAATTCGCTCCTGAAGAATGGCCCGTCTGTGAAGTGATTCAGAGGCCGTGATGAAAAGTTAATGGAAGAAGTCGTGAATAAGAATACTTAGAACGAGCTACACCGACGACTGAGTAAGACCTGGTGCGCAGAAGAGTGCGACCCTGTTTGCTTTTGCTACGAAAAAGTCCTGTGGGCAGCGAGTGAGCGACCCTTTGGAAGAAAGTCATTTATCGCAGATGACACTTCGCGTCCATGATTACTGTTTTATTTGAGCCGTGACCTCGCGTATGTATTGCAGAGTTTCCGGATCATCCGAAGCGTCGGCGGCCGCGCTCGCCTCGCTGAGCCATTCGCGACACCGTTGAAGATCGCCCTGGCGCTGAGCCAGAAGCGCGAGCCGCGCTGCGCTTTCGGCGATGCCGGCCGGCACCTTGAGGGCTACGTAAAGATCGTGTGCTTCCTGCCACAAACCTTGCGCCTCGTTAGCCGCGCCAATTTCATCCTTTAGTACTGCGAAACTTCGAATGGCATTGGCAAGATCGAGCGGCCGCCTGTCTTCATGGCGCCGATAGATCGAGAGTGCTTCAACATAGCAAGGCTCGGCATGAGCCGGTCGTCTGGCGTAATAGTAAGCGTCGCCAAGGTGCCGAACTGTGTGCGCGAGTCTTAAGGGATCGTCAACCTTCCTAACCCTCGCGACGGCGAGTTTGCACTTGAGTACGTGAGCGTAAGATCCGATGCGACCCACTACTTCCTCTCCTGGTTGTGCCCGCCGGCGAGTAACGCGGCTCCCAGTACCGACGAGAAAGGCGAGAAACCAGAGAACCTCAACGTCATAGAAATAAACCTCCTGAAAGCCGCCGCGGTTTCATCGAGTTCTGTTTGGTTTGCCGCCAGTCAGGTTACTCCATGCTCACCCCACTCGCCACCGGACCGATTACGAGTCCGCCTACGGCACTATATCAGCCAGGACGGAACCAAGCGATAAGCCTTTTCAAGTTGACATCTGCCTTAATGCAAAGTATCTTGACATCAAGGTATATAAGGACGATGAGCAAGCACAAATCGGAATCGTTGACGGGCGGAAGTGGCGTGCACGTTTTCCTGGTGTTGTGGAAGGCGGCGAGTGCGGTTCAGGCCTATGCCGAAGAGAGCATCTCGGAGTTGGAGATGTGCGGCAGCGACTTTGCCGTGCTCGAAGCCCTGTTGCACAAAGGGCCGCTGCCTGTTAACGAGATCGGAAAGAAAGTTCTGTTGACGAGCGGCTCGATCACAGTCGCCGTTGATCGCTTAGAAAAGAAGGGACTTGTGGAGCGGCGCGCGCACGGTACCGACCGGCGGGCGAGGATTGTTCATATGACGAAAGAAGGCCGCAAGCTGATCACACGCGTTTACGCCGATCACGCCGCCGATATGGAAAGGCTCGCGTCCGCCTCCCTGACCAGGGCGGAGCGCAAGACGCTCATAGCCCTGTTGAAGAAGATTGGGTATGAGGCGGCAGGTGCGTTAGAGCAAAGTGAAGAGGAGAGCACGGCGTGAGAATGTCCGACAAACTTCAGTTTGTCATCAGAGGTAAAGAGAGGAGTTGTTATGTCGATGGTGAGTGAAGCATTGAGAAATGAGGAGACTCGCGCGGGCGAAACGCGCACGGTCGCCGGAATAGTGAACAGCATTGAGACCTTAGAAGGCGGCGGCTTTCTGGTTCGCCGTCCGTTCCCCAAGGCGGCGTTTTCAGATTTTGATCCGTTCCTGTTGCTTGATGAGATGGGACCAATGGAAGTTGCGCCCAGTGAGGCGAAAGGCGCGCCGGATCATCCGCATCGCGGGTTCGAGACCGTTACCTATCTGCTCTCGGGAGACATGGAACATAAGGATTCTCGGGGGCACGCCGGACGACTAAGGCCGGGTGACGTGCAGTGGATGACGGCCGGTGCGGGCGTGATTCACGCAGAGATGCCGAGCCGTGATTTTGCGCGTACCGGAGGCCGGATGCACGGATTCCAACTTTGGGTGAACCTGCCGCAGCGCGACAAGATGATGAACCCGCGCTACCAGGAGATTCCGAACTCGCAAATCCCTAAAGCGATTTCGGCCGACGGCCTGGTGAAGGTAAGTGTGATCGCAGGCGAAGCGATGGGAGAGAAAGCCGTCATTGAGACGCGCACGCCGATCATCTACCTGCATTACCGGATTGAACCCGGCGGCGCGGCCACTCAACAGGTGCCGGGCTCTTATAACGCCTTCGCTTACATCGTGGAGGGTGAGGGGTTGTTCGGAGCAGAAGGCGAGCGCGCTGGCGATGGCCAGATGGTTCTGTTCGCGCAGGACGGCGATGAAGTGAGAATCGAAAACTCGTCGGACGCGAAAGGAACGCTCGAAGTGTTGCTCATCGCCGGAGTGCCCTTGAACGAACCGGTCGCGCGCTATGGGCCGTTTGTGATGAACACGGAGATGGAAATTCGTCAGGCGATTGAAGATTACCGGCTCGGCCGGATGGGAGCGATTGACGCGTAGAGGACGAGTGACGACGACTACATCGTCGCGGCGCCTTGTTCGGCTCGGCCACGATGATCATATTTGAAAACACTGCTTCTAAAAACTACATCTGAAAGGAACGCAAAATGAAAATCGTAACCTTGATTGCGCGAATTCTACTTGGCCTGATCTTCGTTGTGTTGGGGCTAAATGGATTTCTCAATTTCCTCAGCATGGGCCCGATGCCCTCAGGATTGGCGGGACAATTTATTGGCGCACTCGTTCTGTCTCATTATTTTTGGGTAGTCGCTGCGCTCCAAGTCGCAGGGGGTGCGCTGCTGCTTATTAATCGGTTCGTGCCCCTCGGTCTGGTCCTGCTGGGACCAGTAATCGTGAACATTATTTTGTATCACGTGTTCTTGAATCCATCTGGCATAGCTTTGGCGATCGTGGTGGCGATCCTGTGGTTGATCGTCTTCTCTGCACATCGCCAATACTTCTCCGGGATATTTGTGCAACGGACGTGATACACAGACTAGTGTTTGGATTTAGTTTTTCTTGGCGCCTTGAGTCTCTCTTCGCGCCTTTGCGTGAAAAGACATCGAAAGTTTCTCGGTCTTGCGGCCCGCGGCAAGTTCGTCGTGATAGCTGTACCTCAGGACCAGATCCGATTGAGCGCGTTCCCGCTGGTCTTTGAAGGGCGCTCGATCTACGGCTCACTAGCTGGCACGGCAATCGATACCGAGGACGCCCCTGCTTTCAGTGTGCTCGAGAATATTCGCCCTCGATTCTAAAATCCACTTAAGCGTCTGATATATTAGGACAGAGGCCAGCAGCTTTAGTCTTACCATCCATAGCACGGTCTGTGTCGCTCTACTGAAAATGGCCGTCTTCGATCGGTTAGGGAGGGACCAAAGGAATCTTATCCTGCCTGATCGGTGTAAGATGTGCCGCCTTGACAATACTTTTGGCGCTTGCCGCGAGGGGAAATTAATGATGAATCTCAAACGGGTTTTGCTTAGATGCTCACTGCTTCTGTCTGTCATTTGTTGCTTACCGGTATTTGTAATCGGTCAGGATTCGGTAACGGTACTCGCGGGCGCGGAACTCACGCGGGTCGTGCCGCCCGGATTCTATTTCCAGGGCCTAACCGCTCCGACGCAGATGCGGAACTCCGCGGCCGCACGTTTCGGAACCAAACGTTTCGTAGTCACTGGTCTGGTCGATACATCCGGATATGCAGCCGATGTGCGCGCAAAATATGAAGGCTTCTTCATCACGGACTCGCCGATTATGATTAATGGCTCCGACCTCGGCACGGGAGCGTACGGCTTCGGTTTCAGTAATGACAGCAAGATGCAGATTCTGGATCTGGCGGGAAATCAGCTCCTCTCAATCGCAACGACGAAGGACAACGAGTTGAAAAGGCCGCGTCCTCTGATGATGACCAAAGCCGGAGATGGAATCCGATTCTACAGTGGCAAAGACTACGTTACGATTTCCGCAAAATAAATTCCCTGAACACAAACCCTGGGCCAGGCCCTTTCCGGACTTTAAGATGTTCTGAGTTGCGCGCTGATTTCAAGTGCGCAGGGGCGCTCGAGGTAAGGGAAACGGATCGATCTCTCAGGTCAGAAGTAAGTTGGCTCCGCCTTCTGTCCGTGGACTGTCTTCGCTGGTTCGTGTCATCCTAGCGCGAACATGAAATCGCCGCTCGCCGTTGTTATTCTGCTGGTCCTGTTTCTTTCTCTCGCCATTGCCGGCGCGACATTGATTGAATCCTCGGCTGCGATGTTTTCACCGGAGGCTGGAGCCTTAGCTGAGCAATCAGCATTTGAAAAGAGTGAAGCTGCTTATCGCGCCAACAACATTGGCGCTGCCATGCTCGAACAGTACAAAGCCAGGGACGCGGTGGAATCGTTCACCCGCGCGCTGGAGATCAAACCGGATCTCTTGATCGCCCGGATAAATCTCAGTATTGCGCTTTATTACCTGCCTGATGCGGACGGCGCGAAACGCGAAGCTGAGAAATCGCTGATCCAGGATTCGAATAAACCGCAACCGCATTACATCCTGGGCCTCATTGCCCGTGCTCAAAATCGATTCGAAGCAGCAGTCGCGGAGTTCCAAAAAATTCTAGTGACCGATCCCGATGATGTTGGTTCAAACATCAATGTCGGACAGATATTTGCCCAACAGAAAAATTACGGGGAAGCGATCGCCGCCTTTCGCCGGGCGATTGCGGCTGAGCCTTATAACGAAACCGCGTTGTACAACCTCGGGATTCTGCTGACGCGTACGGGTAATAAGATAGAAGGGCAGCGGCTGCTACAGAAGTTTCAGGAGCTTAAACAAAGCGGCGCCGGCACGACCATCGGAACAAACTATCTTGAGGGGGGACACTACGCGGAAGCTGTTGTTGCGACCGGAATTGAGCCGGAGCTGGTCGATCGCGCCGCGCCCAGTGTTGCCTTCATTGACGCAACACAACAATTCTTGCCGGCCGAGTCGCGGCCCTCGCCGACAAGGCACAGACCGAAATCACCTTTCGAATATGGGATGTCCGAAACCAACGCGCGCGCTCAGGCTATCGTTTTGTTCGATTACGATGGTGACGGCGACTTGGATATCTTTGATGCGTCAGGTTCGCAGCGACTCCTGCGGAACGACGGCGGAAAATTTACCGATGTGACGGCGGGATCGGGATTGTCTATCACCGGAAGTCAATATTCTTTTGCCGCCGTAGCCGGCGATTACGACAACGACGGCAGACCGGATTTGTTCGTAGCTCGTTTCGCCGAGAAGCGTTTCGTACTTTATCACAATGATGGGAACGGGCACTTTTCTGATCGCACCAAGGAGTCGAAAATCGAACAACCAAGGCCGGAAGGATCGCCCTACGATTCGGCCGCCTTTGTTGATGTAGATCATGACGGCGACCTCGACATCTTCATCGCAGGTCCGGTGAATATCCTCTATCGAAATAACGGGGATGGTACTTTCTCAAACATTACCGAAGAAGCGAAAGTCGCCGCGCGCAATTCGTTTTCATCGGCCTCTACAATCATACCGACCGATTACGATAACCGCCGCGATGTAGATATCTTCCTGCTACCAAGCGCCGATCCGCCGAGGCTCTTCCGCAATATGCGTGACGGAACATTCAGCGACGTCGGCAAGGAAGTTGGCCTGGATGATCAGGGAGCGTTTCGGTGCGCGGCGGCGGGTGATATCAATAAAGACGGGTTTACCGATTTCTTCATGAGCATCGACACGCGAGCAGTATTTGCGATGAGCGACGGTCACGGTCGTTTCAAGTTGAACCCTGCACCGGCGGATACGAAGCAGGCGCTGGCCGCGCAATTTCTTGATTACGACAACGATGGTCTTCTTGATCTAGTCACCTTAACTACACGAGGTTTGCGCGTTTGGCGAAATGTCGGAAACGGATTCGTCGATGTTAGCGAGAAGGGTGTGCCAATGGCATTCCGAAATCTCGACGCACGATTTGGTTTCCCGGGAATGTTTTCAAGGCAGACAGCTTTTGCTTCGGCGGATCTTGACGGTGATGGCGATATCGATTTGATCATGCGCGGACCCGGTGGCCAGTTGAAGATCTTGCGCAACGATGGCGGGAATCGTAATCACTCTCTCGCCGTGAAGCTGCGCGGCCGAATCAGTAACAAGAACGCGGTCGAAGCGAAAGTCGAAATGCGCGCGGGCAGTTTATATCAGAAGCTGGAAATTTACTCGGCATGCCCGGCGCCTGCGCCTGCTGATGTGATCTTTGGCTTAGGCAAGCGGGAGAAACCGGATGTCGTGCGCGTGCTCTGGCCGGCTGGGATTGTCCAGGCTGAGACTGAGTTTGGGGCACAGAAAGAAATCGCCAATTTTATCTCACTGAACATCACCGAGTTGGATCGCAAGCCTTCGTCGTGTCCTTATCTGTATACCTGGAACGGCCAGAGCTTTGAGTTCATCACTGATTTTATGGGTGGCGGCGAAATGGGTTATCTCGAAGAGCCTGGGCACTATAACAAGCCCGATCCGGAAGAATATGTGCGCATCCGTGGCGATCAACTGAAAGAAAAAGATGGTCGCTATGAGTTGCGAGTTACCAACGAGCTTGAGGAAGCGATGTTTGTCGATCGGCTTCAACTGATTGCGATCGCCCATCCTCTGGGACTCGAAATCTATCCGAATGAGGGAATGAGTGATCCGCCGAAGCCATTCAAACTTTTCGTCACGCACAACTCCCGGCCACCGTTGAGCGCTATTGACGACCACGGGCACGACGTGCTCGATCTAATCTCGAGAATGGATCGCCGTTGGCCTGATGATTTCAAACTCGATCGGATCCGAGGCTATGCCGATCAGCATTCGCTGACGATAAAGCTTCCTTCTGCTGGGAACGCGGACGTCCCGTCAGCGCCAAGGAGGCGCAGCCTCTCGGAACAAAGGGAAAGGCCAACGGAAAGGCGGAGCCTTTCCGCATATCAGGGCGGCAAAGCCGCAAAGGCGAGTGATGGCGCTGACGCAAGGGTAAAGAACGGCCGAGCAGAACAAGTAGTTTTGTTGTTAACCGGCTGGACCGATTACGCGTGGTCTAGCGATAACGTTGCCGCTTCGCAGGCTGGGAAGGCGATGAAGCCACCTGTTCTTCAGGTCAAAGATGAAAAGGGAATCTGGCGAACCGTAATTGATGACATCGGAATTCCCGTCGGAAGGCCGCAGACGGTGACTGTCGATCTCACCGGAAAGTTTCTTAGTCCTGATCGCGAAGTGCGCATCGTTACAAACATGCGCATTTATTGGGACCAGATTCTGATCGACACGTCTGATGGAAAATCTTCGCTGCAAACCACCCTGCTCGATCCTGCTCGCGCTGATTTGCGTTGGCGAGGTTTCTCGGCAGAGGTGACACCCGACGGCCGCGAACCATTCGGCTACGATTACCGCCGCGTATCATTCACTTCTCCGTGGAAAGTGATGACCGGACGATATACACGCGAAGGCGACGTGCGTGAATTGCTTTTGAAGAGCGACGACATGTTTGTAGTCAGCCGGCCGGGAGACGAGATCAGTCTCTCGTTCAATGCATCAGCTTTGCCGCCGTTGCCTGCCGGTTGGACGCGCACCTTCCTGCTCTACGCCGACGGTTTCAGCAAAGAGATGGACATCAACTCCGCGAGTCCCGATCAACTTGTGCCTTTGCCGTTCCATGGGATGAGTCGTTATCCGTATCCCTGGACCGAGCATTATCCGCTGACCGAGGGGCGGCGCAGATATATTGAGCAATACAACACGCGGATAGTGACCGCGCCGGTGCCGTCGATTGGGTCGTTTTTGGTGCGGTGATTCATCCGCAGATGACGCAGATTACGCCGATTGGGCTGAAGGAGAAAAAGATCAGCGCATCGTTGATCTAAACAACCCTGATTTTGTTATCTGTGTAATCTGCGTAATCTGCGGATAGGTGAGAGTCGTTTATGGAACACATTAGGTATTCGGTGGCGTGTTGCCAAACAGACATGCCGAATCCGATCGAGCGAAAGGCGATGCGCGCAAACACCGATCGCATGCTCTCGATGATCGATTCGGCAGTCGCGGGAGCGGCGCCGTTCCTGCCAGTGCGGCTGGTAGTCTTTCCGGAGTTCGCTCATTCGGCGCCGGTTTTCGAAACGGCCAAAGAGCTGCTCGAGAAGCTCGCAATTCAAATTCCAAACGAACACACCGAACGCTTGGAACTAAAAGCTCGCGAGCACGACATCTACATTCAAAGCGGCTCAATGCTCGAGATTGATTCCAAGTGGCCCGGACATATTTTCAATACAACATGTCTGATCGGACCCGAAGGCATTCTTTACAAGTATCGGAAGGTAAACACCTGGATTCCCTACGAAGTTCATACGAGCCCTCACGATCTCGAAGGATATGACGAGCCCCTTTTTCCGGTAGCCGATACGCCAATCGGCCGCATCGGTTGTGCTATCTGTTACGACTGGTTGTTTCCCGAAGCGATGCGGCAGCTCGCCGCGAATGGCGCGGAAGTCCTGGTGCGCGTTTCCGCGTACATGGATCCGTGGGGCGCGACCGAACCGATGGCCTGGTGGACGGTAATCAACCGCGCTCGTGCCATTGAAAACATCACCTATGTGGTGGCCGCGAATCAGGGAGCGAGTCTGAAACACTATCCGCCGTATTCATGGCCGGGCGGCAGTCAAGTTGTAGACTACGACGGCCGGCTCTTGGCGGAAGCATCGCCCGGTCCCGGCGAACGAATCGTGGTTGCGCCGATCGATATTTCAGCGTTGCGTCACGAACGCGCCTCGCGTCGCGGACATCACATGTTGTCGCACCTGCGCACGGAGGCGTATCCGGTTTATCAGCGGCATCAGTATCCGCCAAAGATCGGGGACGAGAACGGGCAGCTTTCTTATGAAAGGAATAATCAGTTGATTGATGAGGCAAAGCGAGGCCTGAGTTAACGGCTTGAATAAAACGTTACGGTAGCCATTTCATGCCAAGAGATAACTTTCAAATAGTTGGCGGTCTCGAAGATGTTCAAATCATAGCGATCAAACACTCAATTCGGGATTTGAAGTTTCTGGAGCGCATGTATGGACAAGGCCGTTGGCGTAAACTAAAAGGCATTGCCAAGGTTCAGCTTGAAAATGGTAGGATACGTTTGGCTGAGGTTCACTGGTACGAAGCGCACGGCATCGGCAAACGCCAGATGAAAATCAAGAGATATTTGGACTAACTATGAAAGATCAGGATCCTAATCATCGTATCGCGATCTGTGTTGACAACACCGACTATGAAATGTCACTTGAGCGTCGCAAGGTTTATCCGATCTTGCCAGACGCCGATGCCGAACGCGACGATTACGTGCGCATCATCGATGAGACTGGCGAGGATTACCTTTTCCCCGCCAGCCGCTTTGTATTTCTCACCGTTCCCACCGAAGTTGAAGCGGCCGTTCTGGCTAAAGCTTGAGACTAGGCAACTGCGCTTGCGGAAACATGTGATAGCGATTGCTACAACAATACTATGAAGTCTCATCATCTCATCAAAGCCGCTGGCCTAATCGCGATTTTCTATCTGTTGAGTTGCTTTACTCTCTTTGGTCAAACGCCGCCAAAGCCCGAACCGCAGGGCATGGGCGGGGTGGTGACCGGGACGCCGGTTAACTACACCTCGAGACGAACCGTGGGCATTACGGATCCAAAAGCTCCCTTGATCTTCGAAGATGCAACGGACAAGACAGCCCTTTCGAATTTCAAACATCGCTCGGGCACACCGGCGAAGGACTATATCTTCGAAGTGTCGTCCGGCGGTGTGGCAATCTTTGATTATGACGGGGACGGCCTACCGGATATTTATCTGCTGAACGGATCGACCTTGCCGGCTTTGCTGGGGAAAGAGAAACCGCCGCGCGCCGCGCTGTATCACAATTTGGGAAACTGGAAGTTCGAAGACGTGACCGATAAAGCCGGCGTAGCCAACGAGCGTTGGGGCATGGGCGCGGCGGTCGGCGATTACGATAACGACGGGCGGCCGGATCTCTATGTCACGAATTTTGGTGTCTCGCGTCTCTATCACAACAACGGCGACGGCACGTTTACCGACATGGCAGAAAAGCTCGGTGTGGCGCACAAGGGTTGGAGCACAGGGGCTACATGGGGCGATTATGACGGAGACGGCAGGTTGGATCTCTTCGTTCCCGGCTATCTGGAAATAGATCTCAACAATCTGCCTCGTAGTCCGGCCGAAGCCAGCAAGCCCGCGGGTGTGGGCCAAAACTTCTGTCAATTTCGCGGCGCGCCGGTGATGTGCGGACCGCGAGGTCTGAGCGGCGCGAGCGACACGCTGTATCACCAAAAGGCCGATGGGACTTTCGAAGACACGAGCACGAAGGCTGGCGTCAACGATCCGCAAAAGTATTACGGGTTCTCTTCCGCCTTCGTGCAGGCGAACGAGGACAACCGTCTGGATCTGATTGTGGTGAACGACTCGACGCCGAAGCAGTTGTACATCAATAAAGGCGATGGGACGTTTGAGGAAGTTGGTTATCCTTCGGGTGTCGCGCTCAACGAAAACGGGCGCGAGCAGGCGGGGATGGGAATTGCCATCGGTGATTATGACAATTCTGGCCGGATCAGTTTTCAGATCACGAATTTCTCGGACGATTCAAATGTGCTCTATCACAACGATGGCGATGCGAATTTCACTGACGTGACATACCTAGCGGGGCTCGGCGAAGTCACGCTCCCGTTTCTTGGTTGGGGCACCAGCTTCATGGATTATGACAACGACGGTTGGTTGGATCTGATCGTGGCGAACGGACATGTTTACCCCGTCGTCGACAATAATCAATGGGGAACGAGCTATGCTCAGCAACCCTTACTTTTTCGCAATTTGAAAAACGGCAAGTTTGAGCGCGTCTCAGCCGCGCCGGGCAGCGGCCTGGCTTCCGCCTGGTGTGGGCGGGGTCTGGCGGTTGCCGATCTGGATGGGGATGGCAGGTTGGATGTCGTCATAAACAACAACGACGCGAAGCCGAGTGTATTGAAGAATGTCACCACCGCGAGTGGGCACTGGCTGGCACTGCGTTTAGTCGGAGACGTTTCGAAAAAGTCTCCGCGCGACGCGATCGGTGCTATTGTCTACGTCACCGCTGGAAAGATCCGCCAGCGGCAAGATGTGATTAGTGGTGGGAGCTATGCATCGCAAAATGATATGACGCTTCACTTTGGTCTGGGCGCGGCCACAAGTGTCGACAAGGTAGAGATTAAGTGGCCCGACGGCGCGGTCGAATCAGTGAACGTTCAGGGCGTAGATCGCAAACTGACCGTAGTTGAGAGTAAAGGCATCGCGAAGTAAGGCGGAGGCTAAGCAAGCGACGAACAAAGCTTCGTTAGCCTCTGACAAAGTGAAGGAACCGACGAAAGAAGGTTTGTTTACTTCAAACTTAATTAAGTCCGGCCCGAACAAGGTTTTGTTCGTCTCGCACAAGGTTAAGCGTGGGACGAACAAAGGTTTGTTTGTCTCGAACAAGGTTAAGTCCGGCACGAACAAAGGTTTGTTTATCTCGCACAAGGTTAAGTCTGGGACGAACAAAGGTTTGTTTGTCTCGCACAAGGTTAAGTGCGGCCCGAACAAAGGCTTGTTTGCCTCGAACAAGGTTACGGAAACGGCGGGCAAACCTTCATTTGCTTAGGAAAATATTAGGTTTGAAGCAAAAGAGGCTTTCTCTGCCACGACCACAATTGGGAGAAGTTCAAGCTTGAGCTTGCCTGCTGATCTCAATCTAAAGGTTGAGCTCTGAATCCACCCCAGGGTATTGACTGGCATAGGCACTCTTTGGTATTTGAATTGTCCTGAATCTCCGCAATCTGATTCTGCGGAACGTCCCCGGACGGCCTAAAGGAATCAAAATGCCCTTCGCCGAAAAAAATGACTCGCAATTTGTCGAGCCCCAACGTAAGCGACCGATAGCCGGGTTCGCGTGTCTTATTCTCGTCGGCGTGGCCGCTATTGTGTTCATGAGAGGCCGGCAGGTTGCGGCAAATCCCGACAACGACAGCAACCAAAATACCTATGCGAGCGAGATAGCGAAAACGTACGACTTCAAATTCGGTCCGAATCCTTTCTCACCCGGCAATGCCACGACTACGACCGGCACGTTCATTCCCGGAGAAATGTTCGTGCTGGCAAAACGATGCGGCGCCTGTCACACAGATGCTCATGCGCAGTGGCGGCAATCGGCGCACGGCAACGCGTTTCGCGAGCCGTTCTATCAGAAGAACGTCAAAGATCTGCAATCGCAGAAGGGAATTGAATTCACTCGCCACTGCGAGTCGTGTCATAACCCGGCGGCGCTGTTCACCGGCGCGCTGACGAAGAACACCAAAGTCAAACGGCCATTCGACGACGACGGTGTGTCTTGCATCGCGTGTCATTCAATTCAATCGGTTAACGGACACGGGATCGGCGGATACGTGATGGGAGAACCCTCTTTGTTGGTCAAAGAGGATGGGACGCGTTTGCTCGCCGGCGTTTCGGACCAGCAAATTCTCGATGATATTCCTTCGCACCGCCGCGCGATGATGCGCCCGCTTTTGAAGACGCCTGAATTCTGCGGTGCGTGCCACAAATCACAGGTGCCCCATGAGCTGAACGACTATAAATTCCTGCGCGCGTTCATGGTCGCCGATGAGTTGCAGCAGTCGTCGTTTTCAAAAGAGTCGCCTCATCCTTTCTACGTGCGGGATAAAGAGACTTGTAACTCCTGTCACATGAAGCGGGAGCCGGCGCCGCTCTTTGACGTCTCGGCCAAGAAAGGCACCCTGGTCTCGCATCGCTGGGCCACGGCCAACACGGCAATTCCGACCTTTTATAAGTGGCCTGATCAACTCAATGCAGTCACCAAGTTCCTGGAAAATGATGCGCTGGGCATTGATATCTTTGCGCTCCGGCGTAAACCAGCGGGCGTGAGCGCTGAGGAGCTTATCGCACCAGTCAATCGTAAGGGCTTCACAATCACGGGCGGTGATCGCATCAGGGCCGAAGTGGTGATCACCAACAAGAACATTGGCCATTCCTTCCCGCCGGAGTTGCGTGACTTTTACGAGGCCTATGTTGAGTTTATCGTCAGCGACGACGCGGGTAAGGCGCTTTACCGGTCGGGTTTCATCAAGCCCGACGGTTATCTCGATGAGGCAGCACACAATTACAAGACCTATCTGGTCAAAGCTGACGGCACTTATAACGACAAACATCATATCTGGCGCACGCGCGTGGTTGCCCAGAACAATCAGATCAATTCCGGGCGCTCTGACGTGGCGCGCTACCAGTTTCAAATCCCCAATAACGCGACGGGCGCCCTGCGCCTAACCGCGCGCGTTCGCTATCGCCGCTTCACGCGGGTTTTCAGCGACTATGTGCTGGGCAAGTCCGTCGACTATCCGATTGTGACTATGGCGTCGACTGAATACCTATTGCGGATTGGCGATAACCAGGCAGTCGCGCCGAACCCCAACGACAAAACCGCCGTGCCTGATTGGCGGCGGTGGAACAACTATGGGATCGCACTGTTTGATCAGAGACAATACCCGCTGGCAATTGAAGCGTTTACCCGGGCGGCCGAGCTGGACGAAAAATATCGCCCAATGGCACAGGTTAATCGCGCAATGGCGCACATCGAACTTGAACAATATGACGAGGCGGCAAACATCCTCGAGGCAGTTGTAAAGGCCAACCCGACGAATATGCGCGCGCTCTTTCAGCAGGCGCGGATTTTCATGAAGCGAGGTCTGCTGGACCAGGCGGAAAGCAATATCAGGCAGGTGCTGACGGTTTTTCCACGCGACCGCATATCGCTCCAGCAGCTCGGTGAACTCTGTAAGATCAAGCGTGACTACCCAAGTGCGCTCGAATGCTTTGTAAAGATTCTGGCGATCGACCCGGAGGATCTCGGAGCGCATTACAACCTAATGCTGGTCTATCGGAAGCTGGGCCGGACTGAAGAAGCAAAGCGCGAGGCAAAAATCTTTGCCGATCTGAAGGACGATCCCGGCGCGTTATCTTTAGCCAATCAGTTTCTGCGTAAGCATCCCGAGATGAGCAATGAAAGCGTCTACTGGCACGTACACGAACTGAGCCGGACGCCCGGAGAATAGATAAAGGAGCGATGAGCGCCCGGAATGAATCAAAGCGTGACGCGGCTGGTCTTCATCAGTCTGGTTTTAATTACACTTGCACTTTTTCCAGTTGACTTAACAGTTACCAGAGCTACGCCGCAAAGACGTTCCGCTGCAAGATCCCGCGGCACTCAGGCTGTCGATCTGTTCAGGAACAACTGTGCGCGTTGTCATGGCGCCGACGCCGCCGGTGATACGCCGCTGGGACACACGTACAACACCCCTGATTTCACCGAACCGGAGTGGTGGCGAAAACATTCCAGCATTACGAGTGTTGGAAGCCTGGTTTCAATCGTGAGTCACGGCAAAGGCGGCATGCCGGCATTTAGCAGAAAATTGACCCGCACTGAGATTCGTCACCTGGTCGATTATGTGCGGAGGTTCAGGAAGCAAAAATCTTCAAACTGATGCTCGAGGTTGATCTCAAAAGGCCACTGGAAACAATGATTGATTCGGGTCCGGATTCAAGAGCGGGGCGAACGACTACCGAAGTAGTATTTGCTGCCGATCTCGGTGGGACAAATCTGCGTGCTGCGACTGTTGGTGAAGACGGAAAGATCCATTTTCGCCTCAAGCAGAATACGCCGCAGGCGGACCAGCCGGATGAGATTGTCCGCGCGCTGGTGCTCGCGGTCCGCCAGTGCGAAGAGCAGAGTGAAGCCAACGGAGATCGCATTCGCGCCGTGTCGGTTGTCGTTCCGGGTTCAGTGAACGTCGAGCAGGGCGTCGTGGTGAAAGCGCCAAACGTAGCTTGTCTGGATGGATTTCGCCTGACGGCTGCTTTGACAAATGAACTCAAGCTGCCCGCGATCCTCGAAAACGACGCGAATGCCGCGGCGGTCGGCGAGATGTGGCAGGGAGCAGGGCACGGGCGCCGGACAATCGTTTGCGTAACGCTGGGCACAGGTGTTGGCGGAGGAATAATTCTGGATGGGAAACTGTGGCGGGGCGTTAACGACTCGGCCGCTGAGATCGGACACATGTGTGTCGATCCATTCGGGGGAGTGGCGTGCCTCTGCGGCAGCCGTGGATGTCTGGAGGTCTACGCCTCGGCGACGGCCATCGTGCGCATGGCCCGTGAAGCCAGTCCGCGCTACCCGGACTCTCTGCTTCAATCCCGAGAGAATTTGACTGCGGAAGAAATCTATCGGGCCGGGATGAAGGGTGATGAACTGGCGCTGGAAGTCTTTCGGCGGATGGGAGTCTATCTCGGAGTGGGTCTGGCAAATCTCATCAACATTTTGAATCCGGAAATGATTGTGATTGGCGGCGGAGTCGTGAGTGCGTGGGAACTGTTTGCGAAGCATATGCAGCGAGAGATCGCCGAACGGGCCTTTCCCGTCCCGGCTGCGGAAGTGAAGGTAGTGCCCGGTGAGTGTGGTGACGATGCGGGTTTGCTGGGCGCCGCGCATCTGGCGTTCAATCCGAATCTCCAATCCATCTGAATTTTATGTGAGATAGTTTAGGGGCGGAGCGCGATCATCCTACGAAGTATTGTCGGCAAAGTCTGAGCGTGCTTCGCCCGCTGGCGGACAGGATGTCCGCGCTCCGGTTTGTGTGCGGCAACTTCTGTCTCAGCCTGACAAAACATCTATGACTTGGATCAAAACCATCCCGATTTCCGAGGCCGATGAGGATTTGCGCCGCGCGGTGGCAGCGCAGCGTGAGTTGTATCCGGTTGAGTATGCGGCGCCGATTCATCCTACTGCCGACGGGCAGGCGTCTCAGATCGTCGCTTCGCACAGCCTGATACCGGACGCGCTCTATCACGCCTTTGCCACGTTTGGTGCGTTGATGTCGCCAGAGTTGCCTCTGACCAGACGGCAACACGAAATGATTACCACTGTCGTTTCAGTCGCCAATCGCTGTCACTATTGAATCGAGTCTCACGCAGAGTTTCTGCGTCGCGTCACCTTAGATGAAAATCTGGTAAAGGCTCTGCAAGAAAATTATCGAACCGCGCCGATCTCAGAGCAGGACCAGGCGATGCTTGATTATGTGACGCAACTTACGCGCGATGCCACGCGCATCTCCTGACAAGATCATGAGCGGCTGCGAGCATCTGGATTTAATGATCAGGCTATCTTGCAAATCACACTGATCGCATCCTGGTTCAACTACATCAATCGGGTGGCGGACGCTTTGGGGGTGGGAAGGGATTAGCAAGACATGTTTTGCTTCTTTCTCCCTCTCCCCTGGGAGGGGGCCGGGGGGAGGGCTTTACCGCAGACCCCATCATGAACCGAATGGCGTCGTTGGGCACACACGACTGACGATCAAAACATACTTTGCGCTAAGCTTCGCACCCTCACCCTAACCCTCTCCCAGAGGGAGAGGGAACGAGGGCGTAATACTTATCGTTCCCCGAGAGTGTAAACGCTCGTCTTAGGATTGTAGGTCTTCCAATCAAACCAATAGTCCTTGAGCGCCGCAATTCTCGTTAACTGTTTGCCCATTTGCGTTCCGTTCAAGGCAGTGCCGGTAAAATCCCATTCGGTCCCCTTATCATCAATCACTCGCAGGGGTGACGAGTTTGGTTTGAGGAAGAACTCGCGCTCCTGACCTTCAACAGTTCTATTGAAGGCGCGGATCGATTTGCCGTCTTCACCAAGAACGATCACGAGAGGCGTGCCGCTCAACTTATCGATTATCGGATTTTGTTTTTGTAGCGCGAACACTGGATAAGCAGCGGCTACGTCGTCGATAGTTATTCCCAGCACCAGCTCGCGTGGGTCCAGCTCGGGGGCCTTGACTTGCGTGGCCACCGGGACCCGCAACATTCGATCTTCCCAATCCGCCGGAGCATATTTTCCACTGGCGGCGACACGCTCGTCAGGACGAAGCACGCGGCCTTGTGGCTCTTCACGCTTCCAGGCGCCGAAAGTAAGCTCGTCCAAAAAAACCGGCTTGAGATGTTTGCCCTTAAGCGGACCAAAGATGGCTTCTCCGGTTACCTGTTGCCACCACGAACCGGTCTCTTCATCTTTCATGATGAAATTCTGGTTATTGATGCCCGCGAGATGAAAATGCAAAACCCGCCCTTCAACTGTTGTTTCCCACACCAGACCGGTGTGACAGAGCGTTCAATAGGTGGCACAGATTGGCGTCCCACCCACCGTGTCAGACACGACATGATGATAGGCCATTAACCTTACCGGGTAAGCGACGGCCTCGTTATTGACCTTGACCGCGAGCATCATGTCCGAGTCGCGAACAAAACCGGCGTCGGCAATTTTGACATAGGCGCTGTTCTGAAGCGGATTGAACATCCACTCGAAATGGTTTTGGCGCGCAAACCAGGCGGGCACGATTAATAGTAAGAGAACGATCACCAACAGTGTCTTACGCCACCAGCGACGAGCGTGTCTCCATTGCCAAAACACCAACGCAAACGCGGCGGCTAGCATGATGGCCGTGACCAGCGGTGACCAGCGACGCAGCAGGTAAGAGATTTCAAGTGCCCGTTCTGTCTGCGGACGAAACGGCTGAATGAGAAACACAGGTATGGCGACGAACGCTATTGAAAGCAGGAGCAAACTAAAAAGAACCAGCCAGATCAATCGGCGCCAGATGCTGCTCGCAGTCTGAGACGTTGTTTCAGTTAAGACGTTTTCCATTTTTTGAAGCTCCATACTTTTCCCAGGTGACGCATTCTCAGTAGTTTGGATTTGTCTTGCCAGCAGTTTCACCTGCCGGCCGGCATGGTTGCCCTTGTTCGTATAGCTTGAGGTCTGTATTCAGTTGCACCAGCAGATCTGCCTTGTGCTCCTGCGCTGCCGCGGCGATCATTCGTCGCTGCCACTCGGCTGCTTCAGCACATCGGCCGAGTTCAGCCAGAGCCATCGCCACCAGCGCGCCATGCTCCGATGAATCACTGCCCTTATAGATCGTTTGGGCGAGTTCGAGCGACCGAGCGCCATCGCGCAAATCATACTGCGGTGAAGCCGCGAGCAGATAAGCCAGCATCACCGCCGTCTGCTCCTTCCGGGGGTATTGCGCGTGCGCTTCTTTCAATCTTTCCAGAGCCTGTTTGAACTGCCGCTTCTGCTGCAGAAGCTTTACCTGTTCCAGGAGCGCATCCTCGTTATTGGGGTCTGCTTCTGCCACGCGAGAAAACTCTGCCAGCGCCTCTTCCAGTCGTTCGGCCCTCAGCAGTTCTCCGGCGAGGAAAAATCGTGCACTGACATCTTTCGGATCAACGCTGAGGATGTACTGCAAATGGGGGATCGCCGCTCCGTGCTTGTTTTGCTTCGCCAATGCAATGGCCAGATTGTAATGGGCGTTGGTGTTTCGGGGATCGATACGAAGAGCCTCTGCAAAATGCTCAGCCGCGCCTTTTAAATCTCCAGTCTGGCTAAGCGCCGCTCCGAGGTTGACGTGAGCGGGAAGACTGTCGCGGTTTGCCCTGAGTGCCTGGCGAAATTCATCGATAGCTTCTGTATACCTTTGCGACTCCAGGGCCAGCTTGCCACGAATCAGGTGGATACGTTCTCCCTTGATCAACTGCCCCAATCCATCCATCAGGGGATCGTTCGCTCGCACGCCTACCATACCCTGTCGCGCCAGATGGGCCGCCGCTTTCTCCGCATCGCCGAGATTACGATAGGCCATGGCCAGGGAATAATGGATCCGATTCGCGCCGGGCGCCAGCGCCAGCGCTGCTTCAAAATATTTGACCGCTTCAGGATAACTCCGTTGTGACAGAGCGACCTGCCCAAGCCCATAGAGTGCCGCCGCACTGCTCTTATCGATCACCAGTGCTGTTTTGAAATTCTCTTTCGCCTCTTCCAGCCGGTTAAGTTGCAGATAGATGTTTCCCAGGTTTACCGGGACGGCTACGTATTCAGGCTGCAACGTCCGAGCGGTACGGTAGCGGCGGATGGCGTCGTCGGTCAGATCCTCTTGCAGGTCCATCTGGGCGAGGAGATAGACCCAGCGAAAGTCTTGCGGGGCCAGGCTACTGGCATTGAGATAGCACTCCCGCGCCGCAGCGTTCAGCGAATAGGCTTGATAGTTCTGTCCCATCGTGCCATAAGCCTCGCTGAGCGCTGCTCGTGTGCTGGCGGGATTCTTAGCGATCGCCGCCAGCGCGGCTTGCAGCGACGCCAGTTGTTCGCGCACCTCTGGCTCCAACTTCGTAAGGTCCGGCCAATGCAAGGGTAAAAGGTTGGCTCTGGGTGCCGGCAGAAAATCATTCGTCTGTGAAGTCCCTTGCGGGCGACCTTGCAGAGCCGGCGAAAGGATAGTCAACAGCGCTAAGCAAAGTCCCCCCTGGCGACAGACTCGAGTTTTACTGCTCTTAGGCATGGCGTTTCATCGTAGGACTTGGGTCAGTTTGAGTTTAAGAGGTTGCTTGGTACTGGGAACGCGGGCGCCCTCGCCCGCCTTGAGCGCGAAGCGCGAACGCGTTTTCTTTCAAAGGTTAGCTTGGCCAGGCTCAGCGGGCGAGGGCGCCCCCGTTCCCAGTACCAAGTAGCCTTCCCCAATCAGAATCTCAAACTGACCTACTACCTCATTTTTTCCGCGGGCTGTCGCCTTCCTTCAACGTAATATATTGATCGATCCGCGGATCCTTCCATTCATCGACGGCGCCGCCGGGCCAGCGCACGCGCACAGCTTCCACCTGGACCGCGCTGCCCAATCCTGCGACCACGCGCGGGTCATTCGCCGAAAGATAGCTGCCGTCGGTTCTTACTCGTCGCCACAGGGTCTTGTTTTTCGAAATGACAATTTCCACTTGCGCGCCCAACATGTCCCGTTTGATGTCCTTGCCAATCAAACGTAGTCCCAGCCAATGGTTTCGATTGCCAACTTGATTCAAAAGTAGTCTGGCCGGCCCGTTGTTGTTTGCAATCAGGACGTCAATGTCCCCGTCGTTGTCGACATCGCCGAAGGCGGCGCCGCGACTGACTTCGAGAAGTTGGAATGCCTCGCCTGCCTGCAGAGAAACTTCCTCGAATGTGCTCTTGCCGGTATTATGAAAAAGCTGATTCGGTTGACCCAGAGGGAAAGGATCTCCTCTCCGCATCAGCTCGGGCAATAGTTGGACTGCGCCATTCGCTACCAACAGGTCCAGCCAACCATCGTTGTCATAATCGAAGAACAATGTGCCGAAGCCGGTGAAGCGAGTCCCAGGCATTCCCAGGCCCACCTCGCGGGTGCGATCCTCAAACAAGGCCTTTCCCGCATTCATGAAGAGCGTATTGGTTTCGTCCATCAGGTGCGTAATAAAGATGTCTTCGGTTCCGTTAGCGTCCAGGTCTCCGGCATCGACACCCATGCCGGCTTGTGCTTTGCCGTCCCGGTTGACGGCGGCGCCGGCCAAAAGCGCTGCGTTCTTAAAGGTGCCGTTCTTCTGGTTAATCCAGAGTTGGTTGGGATCGCCGTCGTTAGCGACGTAGATATCTACCCAGCCGTCACCATCAAAATCCGCAGTTACTACACCCAGGCCGTGGCCGAATTCTTTGTCGATTCCGGCGGCAACCGTCACGTCTTCAAACGTCCCGTCGCCCTTATTGTGAAACAGCCGGTTGCCCGGCGAGCGAAAAACTTTTGGCGTGCAATAGTCTCTCGCAGTCGTGGCAGCGTAGCAGGCGGGGCTTTTGGTAACCGAGAAATCGGCATAGTTCAGTACCATCAAATCAAGCCAACCATCCTGGTCATAGTCAAAGAAGGAAGCGCTCGTGCTCCAGCGTTCATCGTCGGTCCCCGTCTTCTTCGTGACATCGACAAACGTCCCGTCTCCTCTGTTCAGATACATCTGGTTATGACCGAGATTGGTGAGATACAGATCGGGCCGGCCGTCATTGTTAATGTCGCCGACTGCTACACCCATGCCGTAACCGTCGGCTATGATACCGCTCTTTTCAGTCACGTCGGTGAACTTGAGGATCCGGCTGCCGTCTTTGGCAACCGCCAGGTCATTGCGGAAGAGCCTGCCTCGCAATGGCTCTGATCCGCGCCAGGGAAACAGTGTGTCGCCGGCTGTGCTCTCGGGGTCAAGAATATTTCCCTGCACGATGAAAACATCGAGGTCACCGTCGTTATCAAAATCAAACAAGGCTGCGCCACTGCCCATGATCTCAGGCAAGAACAACTTTCCAGTCATGCCGTTGTAATGTTGAAACCTGAGTCCGACGTTCTCAGCAACCTCTCTGAATATCGAGGAGTGCGAAGGTCTGTCTCCGGTTTCCCGCGTGGATTGTTGAGTTCCTGCCCGGATTGGCGCGCAGCACTGCGCGATTAAAAGGGCCGTGACGGTAATAAACCTGGTTCGCATAAGCACGCGCGCCAAATTATTGTCCAGATCGATTGCGGAGGCAATTTAATTTCAGGTTCAGAGTTTAACTTTCAGGTTGCTGGTGGCCATGAGGTCATTACCACCTGCCGATCGACGACTCAAGCCTTGGCGAGGTCAGGTGTCTGGCCCACCCGCTCACGCAGGTGGTACTGATCTCATGTACAGACGCAGTCTGGAGCTTGAGCTCTGCCCGAACTCTCTCGCTGACGAGAATTTATTCATAGACACGATGGTGAGGCAATGAGAATATGTCAGGCCAAAAGATCTACTCTAATTCATCAGTAGTTAATCTGAGGTTGCGGCGATGCGAGTTGGCGTACTTACAGGGGGCGGTGATGCGCCCGGCTTGAACCCGGCGGTCAAGGGCTTGGTTTATCGCGGGTCGGAACTTGGGCTGCACGTCTTTGGCTTATTTGATGGCTGGAGAAGTTTGTTGAATCCTTTGCCGGACGTTCTGCCCTTAAACCGCGAAACGGTGCGGCGGTGGGATCGCGATGGCGGAACGAATCTCGGTTCTTCACGAACCAACCCCTTCAGGCAGTTAATGGAAGACGGCGGCTTTCAGGATCGATCTGGGGAAGTAATCGAAAACATTGAGAAGCTCGAGCTTGATGCAGTCGTGGTCTGCGGAGGAGAGGACACGCTCGGTGTGGCCGCGAGACTCGCTGAATCTGGCGTGCGCGCGGTCGGAATTCCAAAGACGATCGACAAGGACATCGCCGGCACCGACTATACTCTGGGGTTTGACACCGCCCTCCGCAACATATCCGAAGTAATCGAACGATCCCGCACACCCGCCGGCTCACATGGCTGGGTGCAAATTGTCGAAGTGATGGGACGTCACGCGGGACACCTCGCGTTGTGGTCCGGCGTTGCCGGCCAGGCGCACATTATCCTGATACCGGAACATCCCTTTCGATACGAGCGGGTTTTTCATCTGCTTAAAGATCGACTTGGCGAGCCGGGCCTTAGTCGAGGGCCATCACAACGTCCACGCTACTCAGTGATCGTCGTTGCCGAGGGAGCACGTGCCGAAGACGGCGAGATGATTACTATCGATGACCGTCATGATACGTTCGGGCACGTGCGGCTGGGAGGAATCGGAGACGTGCTGGCGCAAAGAATTGCCAGCGAAACTCCATACGAATCCCGCGCGGCAATATTGGGCCATCCGCAGCGCGGCGGTCCACCCAGCGCAATTGATCGCATCATGGGCTTAATGTTCGGAGCCCGTGCCGCCGAAGCCGTGGCTGAGAATAAGTTTGGCAAGATGGTTTCAGCTCGCGGAATTGCACCAGCGTGTGAATTGTCACTGGTGGATATTTCGATGGCTCTGGGAAAGATTAGTCTCGTAGACGTCGATCGCGATTACGATATCAACCGCTACCATCTCAAGAATATTGGGATGTGAGAAGCATTCTTCGTTCTATCGCTTCTGGCTGGGATTGCTGAGATGCTTCGTCGTTCCCTCCGTTACGCCAAAGCTGGGGGGAATGAATTCAGCGGTGTCAGCAGACCGCAGCGCTGGAGTTTCTCCGGCACTCATCAGGGCCTTATCTTCCGTCTGCTGTCGTTGTCTGGCAATTTCGACCTGCCTTTTGCTTACGAACAAGCCATTAATGATCAAGGCTAAGCCCACCAAAAAAGGAATTACTCCGGCAATCCATATGCGGCCCAGGATCGCCGCATCGCTCGCTGGATTTTGGCCGCTCAAGATGATGCCCTGCATTAAGAAATAAAGGAAGATCATCAGTCCCACGCCAACGGAACTTGTGATGACCCCGGCCTTGATTTCCGTGTAGCGCTTCATCTCCGGCGTGATGCCGCGCTCTCGCTGAATCTGTTCGTTGCGTCTTTTACGCTCGCTCTCAGAGAGAAACATCTCTGCGACCCAGGTTCTGCTCCAATCGAATTTCTCTCCCGGGTCTCGCAGGGCGGGCGCCTGTCGCACCGCGTCCAGATTCACGCCACATGACTTGCAGAATTTCAACTCGTTGTTTTGGGTAGAGCCGCATTGGGGACAGAACATGACTTCGCTCCTTCAAGGGTTCGGTGACTGATACGACGATAATCACACTCAGGTTCAATTGGCCCAAGCCAAAACTAATCCCTGCAGCCAGGTGTGAAGGGGCCGTAGCATCTCTCCGTCGATCGAGTTGCCGTTGTCATAGACAATGACGCTAATGCAGTTGTGGTTCGGAAGCGCGGAGGCGACAGCTCATGCTTCAGCAATTAAAGTCGAACGGTTTATCGCACAAGGGTCAGGCCACGGAAGCTTTTTCCAAAGATGAAGAGTTTGTCTGACTACGGATTCTGCTTCGCTATGTGCTTCTTAATCGCGTCGCTGACTTCCACGATACTCTGAAGATCATAGCGAGCCCTTTCTAATTGTTGAGCATCGACTGTGCCCGGTTTGTCGATAATTGGGTTTCTTACAAAGCTCTCGATCTGCTTGCAGAGCAGAATCAGTTCATCTTTCACTTCCAACACTTTGAGATCCGTTCCCGTTCCTCGATTTTCCGTTGTGGGCTCAGGCTTCTGTAACTTCAAGGAAGATTGCAATCGAGCCGACCGCTTTCTAATCTCACCGGTCGCATCCGAAATGAACTGATAACTGAGAGATTGGTTCGAGGATAAGGCGCGAACTATCTCGTTGTGACGGGTTAGGATTCGCTGAAAGTCCTCGCTTACCTCGGCCATCATGGCTTGAGAGCGTTTGGGATCGTTGGCGTGTCTCCTGTCTTCGCCAAGGCCGTTCAGTTGCAACTCACGCCGATTCATCTCTTCCATCTGCGCCTTTGCCGGGTCGCCGGCACTCTGACCCGCAGTGGGAATCGAAAGGGCAATCAAACAAACAAATGAACCCAGGAGCAAGCCATAGCCGCGAACCTCGCTTTTGACTCCATTCGCTTCCATTGCGCCCTCCATAATCGGGCGATAGTATAGCCTCGATCGTGCGCGGCACAAGTCAGATTAAGGGCTTCTTTCCTCCACGGTGCTGAGCCCATAAAGAGTATTAACCTTCATATAAGGCGAATTTGAGGCGAAAAGAGTTGACTGCGGGAAGCAGTTATACTACTTAATAGCACTTGTTGACAAAAGTCGATTCTTACGATCAGCGAAAAGAATTCAAATAGGTGGGAGCCTGGTGCGACGAATAGATCTAAAGAAAGCTAATGCGGCGCGCTCTAACACCATACGGGACATAAACCGTCAGATCGTGCTGAACTACGTTCGCGAGTTAGGCCCCATCTCTCGTGCGGACATCGCGCGCGAGACCGCACTACAGCGCTCAACTATTTCGCTCATTGTCGACGAGCTCCGCATAGATGGCTTGATCGAGGAAGTGAGCGGCGAATCCACAGGCGGGCGTCCTCCCAGTCTGCTCTCGTTGCGTGCCGCCGACGCAGTTGCAATCGGCGTGGACCTGGGAACAGTCAAGACGGTGATGGCCACCAGCGACCTTGCCGGCAGGCTGCTGGAGCAGGAGGAGTTTCTCACCGACAGTGATGTGCACAAAACCCTGGCGCAGATTGTTCATGGTGCGCAACGATTGATTGGAAAGAACAGTGGCACAGTTGAAGGAATCGGCATCAGCCTGCCGGGAGTGGTTGATCCGGAAACCGGGCACTCATACGTGCCCCATTTTAACTGGCGCAACGCTCCGATAGCCGAAACGCTGAAGACTGTCACTTCGCTGCCCGTCAGTATTGACAACGATGCTAATGCCGCGGCCCTGGCGGAGTTGTGGTTCGGTCGACCGGAAATCCGCGAAGTTCGCGATTTTATTCTGGTTCTGGTGGAAGAAGGAGTCGGTACAGGCATCGTCTTTGATGGTCAAGTCTATCGCGGAGAAGGCGGAACCGCCGGTGAGTTCGGTCACATGACGATTGGGTCGGGAGCACCTGTGCAATGTGCCGTAGGCAGTAGGGAATGCTGGGAGGCATTTGCCTCTGAACGGGCAGCCCTCGCGCGTTATCAAAAGCTTTCACGTTCCAACGGCAGCAACGATGTCAATTTCGCAGACCTGATGGACTTGGCGCTGAGGGGCGAACGAAATGCGAAGACTGCCTTGAAAGAGACAGCGCGTTGCCTTGGAATAGGCATCGCGAATCTGATTCAGGGCCTGGCTCCCGAAGCGGTAATAGTTGCTGGTCCCATCGCTCGCGTGTGGCCGTTGATTGTCGAGGATCTCAGAGCGTCAGTGGACTCCAGCATCTGCCGGGGGTTTCCGTCAACGCCAATCATGGAATCAACCCTTGGACCACAACCTACCTTAATGGGCGCCCTAAGTCTGGTGCTGGCTAGTAAGTTTGCCTCCGCTTGAGTTGCCAGACAGTCTCAATCTGCACGCTTCGTTCGCCTACACACCAAAAGATCTTGAGATAATTCCCATTTATTTCATTCGCACGGATTAGGGGCTGTTCGGCCTTCTGATTTTATTCCTAAGAACTCCCTCCAAAAAGTTCTTGACAACTTTTATCATTAGGAGTAAATCTTTTGCTCAGCAGTGCAACAAAGTCTAATAAGCAATTCTGGTGACGGTTCGTAAGTGCGTTAAGCCCTGGATGCAATAACGATAGAAGCGCGCCGGAATGCTCGAAGAAGCTTAGTCCACAAAGGCTGCTTTCCTAATAATAGAGCAGCGATCCATGGGGAGTAGTTAGAGGACGAATACCCAGAGTTCTCTGGGGCTTCGTAAAGAATCAATTGAGTTCAGCGGTTTGACTTTCCGAAAAGTTCGCTCGCACGCGATCATCTCGATGGCGTTCTGCGAGCGCTAAACTCCAGGAGGCTCGTATGTTGAAGAAGCTTGGCTTGCAAGTGGTGGTGGTCCTGGCCGGTGCGTTGTTTTTTAGTGCCAGTGCGCAGACGACCACGGTAGGAACAATCAGCGGCACCATTCGAGATGAAAAGGGAGCTGTTGTTCCCCGGGCCGAGGTTTCTATCCAGGGTGAGGGAACTGGAACATCGCGCACGGTGAATTCCGACGACAACGGATTCTATCTGGCCACCAGTTTGCCCGCCGGGCGCTATACAGTCAGCACTGCGCCCAGTGGCTTCAAAAAGACCGTCGCCTCAGCAGTCGATCTACACGTGGGGGACAATAAAGTCGTCAACCTGGATTTGCAAGTGGGCCAGGTGAGTGAAACGGTAACCGTCTCATCCGATGCCTCACCCGTCGAAACGCGAAGTGGAGAACTCAGCAGTCTTATCTCGGAGAAGCAAGTAACCGAGTTGCCGCTGAACGGGCGCAACTACGCCCAACTGGCATTGATGGTGCCAGGTGTTTCACCGGTCACGCAAGCTGGCGCAGGAGGCGCCTTTGGTACCGCCGGCACCGGACTTGATTCGCACGTCGATATGTCAGTCAACGGCAACCAATCAAACTCCAACATGTGGACGGTTGATGGGGTCAACAATATGGACGTGGGGTCAAACGCGACCCTGCTAATTTTTCCCTCCATCGATTCCATTCAGGAGTTTCGGGTAGAGCGTAACAGCTTCAGCGCAGAGTACGGTCAGGCGCAGGGAGCCGTAATCAATCTCATTACCAAGGGCGGCAGCAACCAGTTTCATGGCGCTGGCTTTGAGTTTTTTCGCAGCGACAAATTGAATCAGATTGATTACTTTCTCAAGCAAGCCGGTCAGCCAAAATCAAAGTTGAAATACAACAACTATGGTTTCAACTTCAGCGGGCCAATCAAGAAGAACAAGATCTTCTTCTTCTGGAATGAAGAGTGGCGTCGTGAGCAGCGCGGTGTCGTACTTTCCTCGAAGGTTCCGACCGATGCCGAGAAGCTGGGAGACTTCAGTGGGCCCCTGACGGACGCGCTGCCACACGATCCTTTCACCGGGCTACCTTTTCCCGGCAACAAGATCCCGGCCGGCAAACTAAGTCCGGCAGGTCTGGCGATACTAAAGATGTTTCCGTCTCCCAATACGAGTGGTTCAACAAACTGGGTCTCGTCGTTACTGGAGCCGATCAAGACGCGTCAGGACAGTATTCGGGGCGACATCAACATCAGCAAGAAGATGAATCTGCTGGTCAAATATACAAATGAGACCTGGACGCACGGGAGTGCGGCCGGCAACTTCTGGGGCGACTCTCCGTTCCCAACGCTGAGCTCGGATTGGGATCAGCCCAGCCACAGCTTCGCAGTCAAGTTGGCGACGACGTTGAGCTCGACCGCGGTTAACGAGTTCCAGTTCTCGCGCGCCGGAAATGACATCAAGATTTCGACAAATAAAGCGAGCGAGGCGCTCAATAACGACATCGCCACGAAGTTTCCCACCGTTTTCCCGAAGGCCACAGGGCAGGGCCTGCCCACCTTCTGGGGTGCGGATGGATATCCTGCTCTATGGCATCAGGCGCCGTGGCAAAATCACGAAGACCTCTTCATTTGGAAAGACGACTTTTCCAAGGTACAGGGTTCCAGCGATCTAAAGTTCGGAGCTCTGGTCAGCCATAACATCAAGAATGAACTGGCCCAGGGCGCCAACGGCATCGCCCAGTTTTGTGGCACAAATAGTCGCACCGGTAATGCTATCGCAGAGTTGCTGTACAAAGACCTACCGCTCGGATGCTACACCGAGATCGACCATGACGAGGCTTCGCTTGGCCGCTGGCATGACTTTGAAGTCTACGGAAACGATACTTACAAAGTGCGTCCGCGAGTAACTCTCACTTTGGGAATGCGCTGGTCGAGGTACTCGCCAGCCTACTCAAACAACGATCGCATCAGTAACTACATTCCCCGACTGTATAACGGCAAGGATCCTCTTAGCGGTCTAGTAAAGCCTAATCAAGCTGGATTCGGCCGCTCACTGTGGAAACCATATAACAAAGGCTTCCAGCCACGAATGGGTCTGGCTTGGGACGTCAAGGGTGATGGCAAGACTGCGGTGCGCATGGGAGTCGGTCGCTTCATGAGCCGTTCGAACGTGATTGAAGATGTGCTGCGCCTGTCCGGTAATCCTCCGTGGACCGCAGTGGTAAACTCCAATTGGGGAGGCAGTACGGCAAATCTTGCTGACGACCCAACCTTCCGAAGTCTGGATACCATAAATCCAGGCCTGAAAAATGCGCTCGCCGGCGTCAGCAACAGCACCGGCTTCAACGCGGTAAGCGAGGACTTCAAACCACCCGAGAGCTGGCAGTGGAACATAACCGTCTCTCGGGAGATTCTGAAAAACACGGTGGCCGAAGTCTCTTATATCGGCAATCACGGTATCCACATCTGGCGTCGCGGAGTGAATCTCAATGAAGTCCCGGCGGCCAAGAGGGCTGTTGTGGTCGCGGCATTCACCAGCGGTGCTACCAATGTTCAAGACATCGCGAATGCCAATCGCGTGTTCCCGAATCTTGGGGGCATTACCATGAGCGAGTCGACCGGTAACTCAACCTACAAGGCGCTACAGGTTTGGATCAACCGCCGCTTTACCAATCGGCTGTCATGGCAGGTTGCCTACACCTGGTCGCACGCCGTTTCCGACGTTCCACTAACCTCCTTTACCAGCGCCACCACCGATCCATTCAACTATAGTCTGGACAAGGGCGATTCCGATCTCGACCGCAGGCAGATGTTCGTTTCCAACGCGGTGTATTCGTTGCCCACTTTCAAGAACCGGGGTTCGTTGGTGAGTAACATCTTCGGAAATTGGCAAATCAATGGAATTCTGACTCTGTTGAGTGGTATACCTCTCGACGTTGCCCTCGGCGCTCCTCAGGCCTATTTTGGTCTGGCTACTAACGCCCCTGGCGGCTTCCGCCCTGACCTGGTTCCGGGTGTACCGATCTATCTACACGGCGCTGACAAGACGGTATATCTCAATCCGGCCGCGTTCGCCTTGCCTGCTCCCGGGAAGTTCGGCAATCTGAAACGTGGATTCGTGCGGCAGCCGGGACTCAAGAATGTTGATTTCTCGGTGGCCAAGAATTGGAAGGTGCGCGAGCGGTATGGTATCCAGTTCCGCGCGGAGATGTTCAACCTCTTCAACACCACGAATTTCAACGGATTCGATCGTGGGCTGGGCGCCGGCTTCGATACGGCGGGAAAATTTACTGGGTTTTCCAACACAAACTTTGGCAAGCTGAACAGTGACCGAGGACCGCGAAATATCCAGTTCGGGATCAAGTTCAACTTCTGATATAGTACGGCACGGCTGAAACAAAGACGGAGGGCTCGAGGATCTACATCAGCCCTCCGTCTAATTTTTTGTAGGGTCCAGAGAAGTTCCCGTGAAGTACCTACCTTCGACTTTTCTTCCTCTGCTGCTGCTGGTCTTTGTTTTCCAATCACCTCAGGATGAGCTGCGGCGACATTCTGAAGCAGCGGAAGCCCAAAGACGTGCGGGAAATTCTGTGGCAGCAGAAAGGGAATACCGCGCGGTTCTGGCCGAAGGATACAGCCAGCTCGGAAAAGTATACTCGGCTGAGAAAAATTATCAGCGGGCCATTACGACGCTTGAGTTGGCCACTCTTTACCGGCCTGAATCGCAAGAGGTCTTAATAGACCTGGCGATTGCTTACTTTGACGCGGAGCAATATGAAAAAGCTCTCGATCCACTGGGCAAAGCGTTAAGCGCCAACCCGCAGAGCGCCGGCGCGCACCATATGCTCGGCAAGAGCTATTTCATGCTCGGGGACTTCGTCAAGTCCGCAACCGAGCTCCAAACCGCACTAAAAATCACGCCGAACGATCATGACATCACCTATACCTTAGGACTTGCGTATCTTAAGCAGCATCAACTGGCTCCCGCGCAGGAGATTTACGAGCGCTTGCTCAGACAGTTGGGCGACCGGCCACAACTGCGCATCGTCTTTGGCCGCGCATATCGAGAGACGGGTTTTTTGGCCGAAGCGATTGAAGAATTTAAGAAAGCCGTCGCTCTGGACGCGCACTTTCCCAGAGCTCATTACTATCTTGGGCTCACCTATCTACTTAAGGAGGGAGCATCCAGGCTGCCGGATGCCGAACAGGAATTCAAGATTGAGTTGGATTCACATCCGGATGAATTCTTCGCCAATTACTATCTCGGGATTGTTTACTTGATGGATAGAAAATGGGAACGGGCTATTAGTCTGCTGCAGAAGGCTATTCTGATTCAGCCGGCTAACTCCGATCCTTACTTTCATTTGGGTCAGGCGTATCAGGCTACAGAGAGGTACCTGGAAGCAATTGAGGTACTTAGAAAATCGATCGCTCTTAATCCTTCCCTGAGCCACAATGATTACCAGGTGGCCACGGCGCATTACCGGTTGGGACAGTCTCTTTTGAAAGCCGGCCAGAACGTAGCAGCTCAAAAGGAGTTACAAGTTGCCGCCGAACTCAAATCCAAGTCTCTCAAACGCGACAAGGAGAAGAACGAGCTTTACCTCAACGCGGAAAACTTGCATGAACAAAACAGCAATATCCCCGAAATGGTTTCCTCTGAGGGCATCATCGCTGAATCGAGCGCGCCTTACGCCAGGACCGCGAAAGAGTTAAAAGACGGCGAAGTTTATTATTCAAAAGTGATTGCCACGGCGCACAATGAAATCGGCCTGCTGCGGGCTGAGCGAGGAGATTTCAAGACTGCTACAGAGCAATTCGCGCTGGCGGCGAAACGGGATTCGCAACTCGAAGGCCTCAATTTCAACTGGGGCTTGGCTGCCTTCAAGGCCGAGCTGCATAAAGAAGCAATCGACCCACTTGAAAGAGAGTTGCTTGCCCATCCCGCAAATGTTCAGGCTAAGCAGTTGTTGGGATTGAGCTATTTCATGTTGGAGAACTACGCTAAGACTTCTGAACTGCTCTCGGACGTGATAGTCGCCAGGCCCTTTAATGTTGGAGTCTACTACACGTTGGCACTCTCTCTGATTAAGGAGGGCAAGCATGATAAAGCCGACGTGGTGATCCGGCAGATGGTCGTCCTCGGTGGTAATACTCCACAACTTCATATTTTGCTGGGCCAGGCTTATGACGAACAGGGTGAGACCGCGAAAGCTCTGGAAGAATTGCAGTCAGCATTGTCACTCGATAGCAAAACTCCTATGGTCCATTACTATTCGGGCCTGATTTATGTAAAGGGCGGAAAATTCGACGAGGCGGTGAAGGAATTTGAAAATGAATTGGCCTTGAATCCTGGCGACGTGCAGGCCAAATATCACCTGGGTTTCGTCCTGCTCGCACAGCAAAAGACAGTTGCCGGTATCAAGTTGATGCGTGAAGTTATTCAGCTCAAGCCTGACTTTGCAGACGCATATTACGAACTGGGCAAAGCGCTGGTGCAGCAGGGTGAAGTTAGAGATGGGGTCGGTAGTCTGGAGATGGCGGCGAAGCTGGCGCCGGACAAATCATATGTTCATTACCAACTAGGCAGAGCGTATCTTGCGGCCGGACGAAAAGCGGAGGGTGAGAATCATTTGGAAATCTCACGCCAACTCAAAGAGAAAGAGCGCCGACAAACAAAACCATGATCTCTCAGAGAGGTTGCTAACCTTTGTCTTCAAGAATCGCTCCGGCCCTCATCACACCGTTTGTAATACTTCTCTTGTCAGCACCCGCATGGACGATCAATGGTCAGGGAATTGACGTGCGCTTTACGGATATCACAGAGAAGGCAGGCATCAAGTTCACGCACGTCTCCTCTCCAGAGAAAAAGTACATCGTAGAGTCAATGAGTGGCGGCGTGGCGCTCTTTGATTACGACAACGATGGCTACCTGGATCTCTACCTTGTTAACTCGCTGACAGTGGATATGGTGAAATCGAAGCAGAAGACCCGGAGCCTTCTCTATCACAACAACGGCGACGGAACTTTTACCGACGTAACGGACAAGGCCGGGATCGGTGACATCGGATGGGGCATGGGAGTAGCGATTGGGGATTACAATAATGATGGTTGGGACGATGTTTACGTGACCTGCCTGGGGCCCAATCATCTGCTGAGAAACAACGGCAACGGCACGTTCGCCGACGTTACTCAAAAGGCGGGTGTCGGCGATCCGCGTTGGTCAACCGGCGCCGCTTTCGTCGATTATGATAACGATGGCAAACTGGATCTCTTCGTGTCCAACTATGTAGATTTCGATGTGAATAATCTGCCGGAGTTCGGCAAAGGCCGCACCTGCCAATTCAAAGGAATACCGGTGCAGTGCGGTCCGAGAGGACTGAAGGGCGCGGGCGATAGTCTCTATCACAACAACGGCGATGGTACGTTCACTGACGTATCAAAAAAGGCTGGCGTCTCTGACACGGACGGCTACTATGGGCTGGGCGTGATTGCCAGTGATTTTGACGAGGATGGTTTGGTGGACGTCTTTGTCGCGAATGACTCGACGCCGAACTTTCTCTATCACAACAACGGGGACGGCACCTTCAAAGATATTGGATTCCCCTCAGGTACGGCGCTCAACGAAAACGGAAGTGAGCAGGGCAGCATGGGCGTGACGCTGGGCGACTACAACCATGACGGCAGACTCGACTTATTCATTACGAACTTCGACGATGACTACAACACTCTATACCGAAACGACGGCAAGGGTTCTTTTACGGATGTTTCCTACGCGGCTAAAGTGGCGGCTGTAAGTCTGCCTTACGTTGGCTGGGGCACCTGGTTTTTTGATTATGACAACGACGGCTGGGTGGACCTGCTGGTTGTCAACGGTCACGTTTACCCGCAACTGCCCACCTACCGGCAACGTAATTTTGTGCATCACAACAACCGTGACGGCACATTTACCGAAGTGGGAGAACAACTCGGCGCACCGTTCGCTGAGAAGCGCACGGGCCGAGGAGCCGCCTTTGGCGACATCGATAACGACGGCGACGTTGACGTGGTGATTAGTAATCTGGACGGCCCGCCGCAGGTGCTGCGAAATGATGGCGGGAATGCAGGCAATTCTATCTCGATCAAGACGATCGGGGTGAAGAGCAATCGCGACGGTATCGGCGCGCGAGTCAAGATCGTTTCTGGTGATCTAATCCAGATCGCCGAAGTTTACAGTGGCGGGAGCTATCTTTCGCAGAACGATCTGCGTCTGCATTTCGGACTTGAGAAAAGGACGAAGGTAAATCTAATCGAGGTGCACTGGCCCAGCGGCACTGTCGACAAAATCGCTGATGCCGGAGTGAACAAAATCATTACCATCAAAGAGGGCCAGGGCATCGTTGAGCAGAAGGACTTCAAGAACGGAGCACAACCGTTACCGAATCGGGAGCGGTAGAATCTTGGTTTTTAACCGCAAAGGACGGGGAGGATTTCGCAGAGGTGTCGGAAGCCCGACCTTCAGGGAGGGCATCTTACGCCGCAGGCCCTCCCTGACGGTCGGGCTTCTGACACTATTCCTAGCCGCATCGTTTGTTCCCGCTCAGACAAATAATATCCAAGCGCGTCTGGAGAACGTGGCCACGCTAATTCGCGACAATCGAATTGTAGCGGCGGAGCAGCAGCTTAACAGCATTTTGAAAATGGCGCCGAACGACGCAGCGGCCCTCAATCTGCTGGGCACCGTTCGCGCTCAACAGGGAAGGCTCAACGAAGCGGAAACCCTTTTGACCCGGGCCGCAAAAATTGATCCGGCGTTTGTGGCCGTCCACATGAACCTCGCCTTTCTTTACCTGCTCAAGAACGCTCCTGAGAAGACAATTTCGGAATTGAGAGCAGTCTTAAATCTCGATCCGAACAATATTGAAGCCAATTACAAACTTGCGCGCCTGCTGCTTTCCCGGGGACAGATAGATGACTCGATCGGCGTCATTGAAAAAGTAAAGTTGTCGATGCCGGACTCCGTGGTTTTTCTAACTCTGCTTGGCGATGCATATCTTGGAAAAGGCAATGCCGGCAAGGCTGAAGAGAACTACCGGCTGGCGCTTGCGGCGCATAAGGACAATCCGGACGCCATGATAGGACTGGCAAAAGTCTCGCAGAACAGAGGGGATACCAAAACGGCACTTGCATATCTTTTGCAGGCGAGGGAAGTGGCCGGTAATGCTCCCGAGGTCCTTTACAGGATTGGCGTCACTGCGTTGAGTCTCGGATTCTTTGATGAGGCCCATTCCGCGTTAGAGCAAGCCGTCAAACTGAAGCCCGGCGAGCCCGCTTACCTGATCGCCCTTGGCGCGACCTGGCTAAAAAAGCCCGATCTGTTTGCGGCCGAGCAGGTTTTTCGAAGGGCTCTCGAACTTCAGCCGGAAAACCCTCAGGCGCAGATGTATCTTGGTTATGTCTTATACAAACAAAAAAAGTTCAGTGAAGCTAAAGGGTGTCTTGAAAAAACCATCAAGGCCAATGCCAGGGCGCCCGAGCCCTTCTACTACTTGGGACTGATCCTCCAGGAAGAGAACGAGGATGAGCGGGCCGTGGCGCTGTTAGAAAAAGCGATTCAGGTGTCGCCCTCTTTTGCGCACGCGCACGTCGCTCTCGGCGCAAGTTATCTAAAGCTGAAAGACTATCCGCGTGCGCAAAAGGAACTCGAGCTGGGAGCAAACCTGAATCCTGATGATTCAAAGGCGCACTATCAGTTGGCTGTTTTGTACGCTCGCCTCAAAGATCCGAAACGGGCGCAGGCAGAAATGCAAATCGTGGAAAAGCTGAAAGCGGTGGAGCAGTCACAAAAAAAGGAAGGCGACACTCTTGTGATTTCGCCGGCAATACCGAATCAACTGTAACTGTTTTTCCCCTCTCTTTGGGAGGGGTTAGGGGAGGGTGCGAAGCATGAGGCGGACAGACCCTCTCCCCAACCCTCTCCCAGAGGGAGAGGGAGTTAGAGCAGCAAGCGACAAGCGGAAAACTTTATCGGCCCACGTTATTTGTATTTCGTTGCGAGAATGCGTACCTACAATTACCGTCATTTCAAGCTAGCACTGGCACTCTCGTTGCTGGTTCTGAATTTGTGTCCGATCACTTCCGCACAGTCGCCGAAACCGAACGTCACCTTCGAAGAAGTACCGGCAAAAAAAACCGGCATCACCTGGGTGCATAACAATGCTCATTCGGCCGATCGCTATTTGCCCGAGACGGTAGGAGCCGGTTGTGCTTTCTTCGACTACGACAACGACGGCTGGATGGATATCTACCTGGTCAATAGTGGGCCGTCAGATTTCTACACTCCCGGCGCTCCGCTAAAGAATGCGCTATACCATAATAACCACGACGGCACGTTCACCGACGTGACCAACAAAGCCGGAGTGGCCGGTGGCACCTTCGGCATGGGCGTGGCGGCTGGTGACTACGATGGCGATGGCTGGGTCGATCTCTATGTCACGAGTTATGGCCGCAATACGCTTTATCGCAACAATGGCAATGGCACGTTCACTGACGTGACCGAGAAAGCCGGCGTCGCGGCGCCAGGCTGGTCCACTTGCGCCGTCTGGTTTGATTATGACAACGACGGCAGGCTGGACCTGTTCGTCTCCAGTTTTGTTGTCTACGAAAAGTCCCTGAACATTCTCTGTACCGATGAGGGACTCAGCCGCCGCTACTATTGCGTTCCGCGCTTATTCAAGCCGCGGCCCAGCCACCTTTTCCACAACGATGGCAACGGCAAGTTCACCGATGTAAGCAAGGAATCGGGCATTGCTGATTCGCCGGGCAAATCATTCGGCGCGGTTGCCACGGATGTTAACAACGATGGGCTCATCGATCTGTTTGTGGCGAACGACACTATGCCGAACTTTCTATTTATCAATAAGGGTGGTGGAAGATTTGAAGAAGTGGGCCTCGCGGCTGGGGTGGCCTTCAGTGACATGGGCAAACCGCGCTCAGGAATGGGAGTGGACGCGGCGGACTATGATGGCGATGGCTGGCAGGATCTTTTTGTGGCTAATATAGATCGAGAGTTTTTCAGTCTCTATCACAACCAGAAGGATCTGATTTTTACTGACGAGCCCGGAGAGATTGGCACAGCAACGCAGATGTTGAGCGGTTGGGGACTGAGGTTCTTCGATTACGACAACGATGGCGACCCCGATCTGTTTCTGGTAAACGGCCATCCCGATGACTTTATCGAAATGCGCACCACGCGCGTGAAATACAAAGAGCCCTTGTTGATGTTCGAGAATACGGGTCACGCCTTCAAAAATGTGAGCGCGCAATCAGGGGCCGTTTTTAGCCAGGAGTTCTCCGGACGCGGCATGGCCATAGGCGATTTCGATAACGACGGCGATCTCGATGTGCTGATCTCAAACAATGGCGAGGCTCCTCTGCTGCTTCGTAACGAAGGCGGCAACAGAAACAACTGGCTTGGTCTGCAACTGGTCGCTACCAAGAGCAACGCGGCGGCCGTTGGCGCCCTGATCTCCTGGCAGGTTGGAGGCTTGAAACGAAGTCGGCTGAAGACTGCGGGCGGGAGTTATCTTGCTTCCCACGATCCACGCGAGCTGCTTGGCCTGGGCTCTGCCAAGAGAATTGACAGCGTTGAGATTCGCTGGCCCAGCGGTAAAGTGGATAGGCTCACGAACCCGCCAATTAACACTTACTTGAAAGTGATTGAAGGCGAAGGCATTGCCAAGAGCAGTCTGACCACGGCGAAATAACATGGCGCAACGAGTCAAGAAAACCCTACTGCTGATCAGCCTGGTCGTCTTTACCTTCGGTCTTTGGCTATTGCCATCCTCGCGCGGTCAGAACCAGCGTGACCCCTTTTCAAGATGGCGGCCAACTCATGCGCTTAACGGAGTTCGCTATGTGGGAAGCGGCGCCTGTGCGCAGTGTCACGTCCAGCAAACCACAAAGCGTCTGGCAAATTCGATGAGCCGCGCGCTGGCGCCCGTCGACACCTGTGAGATTTTGAAGACCCACCCCCGGCTAAACTTTCGCAACGGTCCTTATAACTACCAGATCGCACGAGAAGGAAACCGCAGCGTCTACACAATAACTAATGGTCTGAACTCGATTTCCGAACCGGTCCTCTACTGTTTCGGCCAGGGCAAGGCCGGCCAGACTTATGTGTTTCAACACAAGGGAGTATTTTACGAAAGCCGGGTCAGCTACTATCAGGAAATCCAGGGTCTCGACTTTACGATCGTTCATCCGCGCTCAGTGCCCGAGTCGCTGGAGGACGGTCTGGGCCGTCCCATGACCATGGAAGCAGCGCAGGGTTGTTTCGCTTGTCACTCAACCGCCGCGGTCAGTGACGCGCAACTACAACTCGACCGTCTGATGCCCGGAATTACCTGTGAAGGCTGTCATGGCCCCGGTGAAAAACATTCTGCGGCCATCAAAGCAGGGAGCAGGAATCTTCAGGTATTTAATCCCGCGAAGTTAGACCCGGACGAGTTGTCTCAGGAATTCTGCGGCGCGTGCCACGTTAGTTTCGAAAAAGCCCTGCTGATGCCTAAGCAGGGCGGAGCAAATAACCTGCGTTATCAACCTTACCGAATTTTTAATAGCCGGGGACACAGTGGCGATGCGCGGATTAGTTGCGTCGCCTGTCACGATCCGCACGACAAGCTGGCAGAGGGCGCAGCTTTCTATGACTCAAAATGTTTGGCTTGTCACCTTGCGACTCGTAGTCAGGCAAAAACTACCGCGCGCTCGGCTCCTGCCTGTCCGGTAAGTAAGCAACAGTGCACCACGTGTCACATGCCGAAGATCGATCTGCCCGGAGCCCACGGCAAGTTCACCGATCACTGGATTCGCATCGTCAAGGCGGGAGAACCAACGCCCAATTGAACTCAATGAGTGTGTTGCGGCTCCGCCGCTCGGATGCACGGCAAGTCTCTGACTTGCCGAAGAAGGCGTTTCACCCTAAGGGTCTCCGACCCGAATGAATTTTGCTTGGGGGGGTCGGAGATCCCAAGATCTGAAACTGGTTGACGGCAAGTCGAAGACTCGCCGCGCATCCGAGCGGCATAGCCACAGGCCATGGTCAATCGTCCTTTGGCGATCAATGCCACTCTTGCTTGTTCATGCTCTCTCAACTAGATCTACGGCTTAGGAGGCGCCGCTGGGCTAGCCATCATCATGACTCGCTTCTTCCATTCCGCCGGCGTGGTCGATCGAAGCTGGGGTAACTCAGCGGCTGCGATCACCAGTTTCCGCACGCTTATGATAACCACGAACTCGAGCGCCGCTTTTGGTTTTGCTGCTTCATCGAGCTTGGCCAATTGGGCGTCCCGCCACTCTGTTGTAGCCGCGTCACCCGCGGATAGATGAGACATGGCTTCCAAACCTGCTTCCGCGATAGCAGCTAAATTACTTCCCAACGGCCTTGCCTCTTTTAGCGCCGGTGATCGATCAATCATCGGTCCAAGCGCGCGACTTGCAGTTTGCCACTCAGCCAATGTGTGTTCGAGGTCCGGCCGATAGAGCGCAAAGCGGGGAGCGTCGGATAAGAAGGCGTCAACGTTCGAGGCGAACTGACGAGCCGTTGCACTATCTGGCCGGGCAGCATCGACCAGACCGGTTAATGGGCTCAGCATCGTTTGCGGTCGGATTCGATAACGGCGGTATTCCTTTACGGGTTCAATTATTGATGCCAGTGTCCGCAGTGGTCCCGTGTTGTCACTCGCCGCCAGGCGGCGGAGCAACATGCCGTAATTCTTTTCGTGAGTAAGTCCCAACTCTTCCAGTTGACGACTGATCACCGATAAGCGCCGGTACATGTCTTCGACGTCGGTCACGTTTCGCGGCGACCAAAGCCGCTCGGCGATTGCGGCGGTGCGCGGCCAGATGCGCGAGTCAATCGTCTCCGGGCTAACCCACTCGCCCCACATGGTCGCTTCGCCGCCGAGAACATGTTTCGCTTCTTCCGCAGTCAAGGTGGTGTTCGCGGGAATTGGATCCGCCAGGTAGTGTTGCGACGCAGGAAAGATCAAATCGATGTAGTACCCCGCCGACAGAATACCGTCGTATCCCTTCTTTGCAGCCTCGGCGAGAGATGCCGGTCCGCGCCAGGAGTGAATCACGGCGTCTTTAGGCAGATCCGGATGCAGTATCTCTTCCCAGCCAATCATTTTCTTGTGGTGCTTCTGTAAGATTTTTAAGACGCGTTGATTAAAGTAAGCCTGCAAGGCGTGATTGTCCTTGATGCCTTTCTCTTTCATGAAGGACTGGATTTGCGGATTGCGGTCCCACTGCTTGCCCTCGTTCTCGTCACCACCAATGTGCATGTAGGCGTCAGGAAAAAGCGCGGCCATCTCTCCCAGAAAAGTATCGAGAAACTTGTAGGTCTGCTCGCGCGTCGGATCGAGCGCCGGCTCAAAGATTCCCGCGCCGCGTTCTATTCTGTAAAGGCCGGAAGCGCTGCCCATTTCCGGATAACCGACCAGCCAACTCGTGCTGTGCCCGGGAATATCAAACTCCGGCATGACTCGAATGCCGCGATCACGAGCATAGGCGATAATCTCGCGCACCTGGTCCTGAGTATAGAAAAGACCGTCGGAGCCGAGGGTGTGGAGTTTCGGAAGTTTCTTACTCTCGACGCGGAAACCCTGGTCCTCCGTCAGGTGCCAGTGAAAGACGTTCAACTTTACTGCCGCCATGGCATCGAGGTTCCGTTTCAGAACTTCGACTGGCTCGTAGTGGCGGCCGACATCGATGAGTAACCCTCGCCAGGGAAAGCGCGGCTGATCTTGAATCTTGATGCCTGGCAGATAATATCCGTCGCGATCGCCCTGAAGCAGTTGCAGGAAAGTCTCCAGGCCGCGTAAAGCGCCCACGACTGTCGGCGCCGACAGCCGGGCCTGCTTGTCGGTGACGTCCAAACTGTAGCTTTCATTTTCATTGAGAGAGGGAACGATGTCGCCTGCTCGTTCGCATTGGATCACAAGTGTGGCAATACTTTCATCGGCGGCGAGGTCACTCGGCAAAGTCAGAACGGTTCGTCCCGCAAGGCGAGTCAGCATGCGGGCGATGCCGGCGCGCAACCGATCGTCCATGTAGTTCTTAATCGCCACCTTGAAATTGCCGGTGATCGACAGGCGACCTGTTTGAAGC
>DATHHW010000159.1:0-2280 GCA_035317005.1 Pyrinomonadaceae bacterium
AGATCGATAACATCGGTCCTGAGTCGCTTCAGTGAAGCGTCGGCAACTTCCTTGATATGCTCCGGCCGGCTATCCAGGCCGATCTGCTCATCTTTGGGACCAATTTTGAAACCGAACTTGGTAGCGATCACTACTTTTTCACGGAAAGGAGCGAGCGCTTCGCCTGCGAGTTCTTCGTTCGTGAACGGACCGTACATTTCAGCGGTATCGAAAAACGTCACACCTTGTTCAAATGCCGCTCGAATCAGCGAAATCATCTCCTGCTTGTCCTTGGCCGGACCGTAGCCAAAGCTCATTCCCATGCAGCCCAGCCCAATGGCCGAGACTTCCAGGTTACTCTTACCAAGTTTGCGCTTCTGCATACTGAAAAATCGGACTTCTCTGCTCTCTGACTTCTGACTCTGTTTTCAACTCTCAACCATCAACTAACAGTCTTTTTTGGTCATTCAGACTTAAGAGAAGCCATATCAATCGAGAAACGATATTTCACATCGGACTTCAGCAGTCTCTCGTAAGCTTCGTTGACTTTCTGGATTGGAATAACTTCGACGTCGGCCGTGATGTTATGTTCGCCGCAAAAGTCGAGCATCTCCTGGGTTTCGGCGATGCCGCCAATGGGCGAGCCGGACAGGCTATGGCGACCCATGATCAGGCCGAATGCCGCGACAGCAAGAGGTTTCTCCGGTGCGCCGACCAACGTAAGATTGCCGTCCCGACCAAGCAAATTGATATAGGCATTGATGTCGTGATCGGCGGCAACTGCGTCGAGGATGAAGTCGAAGCTGCCGGCGTGCTTTTTCATCTCGTCGGCATTGCGGGAGACGACGACTTCGTCCGCACCCAGGCGCAACGCGTCGTCCTTCTTGTTGGGCGAAGTGGTAAAGACGACCGTGTGGGCCCCGAACGCATGGGCAAATTTTACCGCCATGTGGCCAAGGCCGCCCAGACCGACCACGCCAACCTTCTTGCCCTTGGAGACACCCCAGTGGCGCATCGGCGAGTAAGTTGTTATGCCTGCGCAGAGAAGCGGCCCGGCCCCGGCGAGTTCGAGGTTGCCGGGGACGCTCAGAACGAAGTGTTCATCGACGACGATGCTATTGGAATATCCGCCATAGGTGACACCTCCAAGGTAGTTGTCCGGTCCGTTGTAGGTGAGCACCAGGCTCGGACAAAACTGCTCCAGGCCGGCCTTGCACTGTGGGCACGTGCGGTCGGAATCGACCAGGCAGCCGACGGCAGCAAGGTCGCCAGGTTTATATTTATTGACTTCAGAGCCGACCTTGGTGACACGCCCGACGATTTCATGGCCCGGGACGACCGGGTAAACAGTGGGCATGAAGCCGCTCCATTCGTTACGAACCTGGTGGAGGTCGGAGTGGCAGATGCCACAAAACAAGATTTCGATTTGCACGTCGCGGTCCGTTGGATCGCGACGCGGAATTTCTGTGGAGGCCAGCGGTGATGTCGCACTGGCAGCGGAGTAAGCTTTCGCGTTGTACGTTGTCATAAATGCTCCTATTGTCTCGGTTTCAGCTTTTCAGCGTCTCAGTTTTTTCCACCATACTGTTCGTCGCTGACTTTTTCCATCCAGTCCACCGGCTTGCCGTTCAGCGCTTCTTGAATGGCGATATGCGTCATCGTGGTCGTCGGGGTCGCGCCATGCCAATGCTTCTCACCGGGCGCAAACCAGACCACATCGCCCGGCCGAATTTCCTGGATCGGACCGCCCTCACGCTGTGCCCAGCCGAGTCCGGACGTGACGATCAAGGTCTGACCGAGTGGATGCGTATGCCAGGCAGTGCGCGCACCCGGCTCGAACGTGACGCTTGCGCCACGAACGCGCGCCGGTTCGGGTGGCTCGAACAGTGGATCAATGCGAACTGTGCCGGTGAACCAATCGGCTGGTCCTTTGGTGGAACTCTGCGAACCAGATCTTTTTATCTCCATCTTTGATCTTCAATCTTCCATCTTCTATCAGCTCGTCGCTTCAACCTGAAACGCCACTTCTTTTGATCTCCGTTTCTGAATTCCTCCAAGTCGCATCCGGTTTCTGCGTCAATGCCAGGCAAAATTGCTATGACCGATCAGCCACAAGACCAACAAAGCAGCCAGTAAAAGCATCACGTTCACGGAAAGACCGGCGGCACTGAGTATAAACGATCTGCCGCTCAGCCACAGAGTAGCCAGGGAAAGGGCCGCCCCGATTCCCCAGGAAAGCAGCGCAAGCGGCCCATCGATCGATAGATTGTGGAATGGTCGAATGACCTCAAGGAAAAGAAG
>DATHHW010000160.1:0-10777 GCA_035317005.1 Pyrinomonadaceae bacterium
GACGGTATCATGGTCGGCGACGTACTCCTCCACGGTGACAACACTAGCTGCATGACGGCCGAGTAAGCTTGATGCCTCAAGGGCGAATCGCTTTACTCTGCCGTTGACGCCCCCAAGAGGGGCTGCAAACTTTTCCCCCGCAAACGAAGGTCAGGAATAAACCCGCTGATAAACGTCACGGCTTAACCAGCCGCCACGACCGGCCTCTCCCAGGGCGCGCGTCGTTAGATTGACTGAATCTCCTACTTTTCATTTAGAGCCCGCACAAATAAAGCCTGCCAGTAATCTCAATGGCATTCTTCGAGGTCCCTGAAGGAAGCCATCTGTCATCTCCTTTTTGATCGACGGTACTTTGCGACGTGTGATATTTTCACCTCGTAGATACTTCGGGTCGCTGGCTTCCTCGGGAAGTTGTTGCGCTCTGTTCTGAGTTGCGAGAGCGTGAAAAGGAAGCCGCATTCGGAGTTTATTGAGGTGTACAATTGTTCCCACGCAACCACCCGATTGTGATGACAGACGGAGACACGCTCTGAGCAAAGGGACCGTTTGAGCAAAGAAGGTCAATATTCTGACAATCCCGTCGTAGATCTGGCGCATGCCCGGGCAAAGCTGCGTTCGCGAGGTCGCAAAGGCTCGCCCACGTCATCAGCGGACGAGCTCGAGGCCATTAATCTCCTTCTGGACAAAGGCCATTCGGTCGAAGCCAGGACCCGACTCGATTCCCTGATATCAGCAGCGCGTAACGATCCGGCCTTGCTGGCCGGCGCCCGTCTCGCTCTCTCGCTCGTCCTCGAAATGCATGGAGAGCGCCATGAGTCGTTACAAGCCGTCGCGATGTACGAGGCTGAAGAGGAACGAGCAAAACTGGATCCCATGCTTTCGCTGAGGCTCCGAGTGCAGACCAGCCTCGCCTACAACTATTCTGGCGACCACCCGAAAGCGATCACGCTCTTGAAAACGGCGCTGCGCGATTTGGAGGAGCAAGGAACGAACCTGGATGCCGGGATAGTCTATGCTGCGCTCGCGCGAGTTTATCGCAGCATTAACGAGTATCAGATCGCGCGCGACTACTCGCAGCGGGCATTGGAGAGTTATCGGCTCAGCGGCGACTGGCGCGGGCTGGCAGAGGCGTACTTCGGGATCGCGACCAGCGACTACCAGGAAACGCGAAACGAATCGGCGCTGGAAAACTACGAGCATGCATTAAAGCTGGTCGGTGATCATCCAGCGACGTTTCTGCTGGGAAAGATTTACGCGAACATGGCCGGCGTTTGTTGGTTTCTCAAGCGTTCCCAGGAAGGCATTCAATATCTGGAAAAGGCCATCGGTTATTACGAACGGACCGATCACAAGATCAACGCCGCACTTGGTTATAACAATCTCGGCATGAACCTGATTCTCGTGGGCCAATGGGATCGCGCTCAGGAAGCACTCAATCGGGCACTCGCCTTCCTCACCGAAGTGAACGAGCGGGACGACAAGGTGCCGATGGCTCTGGATTCGCTCGGTGAACTGGCTATGCTCCGCGGCGATCTCGACGAAGCCAGAGGTTATCTTGAACGGGCTGTGGCGATGGCCGCTGAGAACGGGAACAAGTGGTATGAGTGCCAGGCCCTGCGCACGCTGGCACGCTGTCTCTCCGCAATGAAATCAAGCGCGGATGCCAGAGCAACGGCAGAACGAGCGCTGGAAATGGCCCAACGCATTGGCGACCGTCAGGCGATTTGCGAATCAGAGCTGCTGCTGGCTGAAAGCCACCTTCAGGTCGGCGATCTCGATTACTGTGCGTCGGCTTTGGAGAAGATAGCCGAACAAACATCGGACTCAGCCGCCGACATGGTGCTGGCAGGCGAGGCCCAACGCCTTCGGGGTTTGTTGGCCCTCGCGCAATCTGACGCGCCACTCGCAGCGCAGCATTTCGGCCGCTGCGTGTCGATCTTTGATTTGCTCGGCGATCGATATCGCAGCGCCCGCTCGCATCACGACCTCGGCCGCGCTTATGCGCTGGCACAGCCGGAGCTGGCTGCAGAGCACCTGACTCGGGCCGTGAACGTTTTTCGCGAACTGGGAGCGCGCCTCGATTTGGAATCAGCCGAAGTGGACTTGGCTGAGCACGATCAAAGTGCGCCGCAGCAACAGCGCCGGGGCGAGGCAGTGCTGCAATTGGTCACTTTGCGATTGGCCGAAGCGGTCGCTTCGCGCGCCTTGCTTTTGCGAGAACTGGCAGCCGTGATCCGTCAGGAAACCAGTGCACAACGCGTGGTCATCCTCGAACCCGACGAAGAGCAACGGAACCGTGTGGTTGTCGCTCAGGGTTGCGACGGCGCCGAGGCCACGGCTATCGCAGATGAGTTTTCGTCGCTCGAAACCGATACCGCACGTGAACGTTTTGCGAAAAAACACGACGCCGCGGTGATCGCGCTCCGATCGAGCAATTCCCTGCCGGCCACGCTTTTGATTTCGCCGCGCGATGCCGCGCTGCCTGCCGGCGGGCTTGCGCTGGAACCGTTGCTGCGCGTCGTTGAACTCGGAATGGATGTTTGCGCCTTGCGCGCGCGCGCGCCGGCGAGTCAAAGCACGCAGGAGGAAGGCGGAATTGCCGGAGCGAGTTTGCTGCCCGGCTTCATTCATTCCAGTCCGGCCATGACTCGGCTGGTCGAGGAAGTCCACAAGATCCGATCGTCGGACGTCACGGTGCTGGTGACGGGCGAATCGGGCACCGGCAAAGAACTCGTCGCCCGGGCCATCCACGCACTCTCCTCGCGCCGGAAGAAGATCTTCGTGCCGTTTAACTGCACGGCGGTGCCGAAAGAGCTGTCCGAAGCGTATCTTTTTGGTCATGTCCGCGGCGCATTTACCGGCGCTGTTTCCGACTCGCCCGGGGTAATTCGAACGGCGGCCGGTGGAACTCTCTTCATCGACGAAGTGGGCGACTTGCCACTCGATCTACAGCCGAAGTTACTGCGCTTCCTGCAGGAAGGCGAGATACAGCCGCTGGGTGAACGTAAACCAATTCAGGTTGATGTGCGGATCATCGCGGCCACGAATACAGATCTGGAAACGATGGTAGAGCAGGGTCGGTTTCGGGAGGATCTATACTATCGTCTGAACGTGATTAGACTGCGGGTCCCGCCGCTGAGAGAGCGCCGATCGGAAGTACCTTCGATCGTTAACTATTACATTAATCACTACTCGGCAAAGTTTGGCCGCCACAACATTCAGATCACTCCTCAAGCGGTCGATCTGTTGATGGTCGGCGACTGGCCCGGCAACGTGCGCGAGCTTTGCAACGAAATCCAGCGGGTCGTCGCGCGGACGGAAAACGACCGTTGGATCACACCCGAAGACCTTTCACCCGAATTGCGGCGCGTCGGTGTGCCGGCCATGCCACCTTCCAGCGTGGCCGTGCTGGGCACCACGAACACCGGCCGTTCAGAGATCGTGCCGCTGAAAAACGTCACGCTGGCCGACGCGCTCTCGGAAGTCGAGCGGCGCATGATCAGCGAGGCGCTGCGTAAGCACAAGGGCAATATTTCCCGCGCTGCCCGCGAACTCGGCCTGACTCGCCGCGGTCTGTATCTCAAGCTTGAACGTTACGAAATGAACCCGGGAGCCGCCAACGGGACCACGGATTTCTGAGCCGATGGAATTCCTTTTACAAAATGCATTTCCCCGTTTAGAAGATCACACAAGAGTTTTCACCCGATTACGGGTGAGATGTCTATAGAACGCAGTCCAAGACGGACACCTGCTCCGTTCGAAGGAGCGGACTGATTCTTGAGTGATAATAGTCTAGCTGCCCTCCGCTCCTTCGAACGGAGCAGGTAGCCGGGGATGGCCCGGGTCTATAAACATTTCACTCCTAACGGAGTGAAGCCTTCCAGCGCTCGACTCAGATGTTTCTGGTTGGCGCCTTGGCTTGTCGTAATTTAGTGGCCAGCCTATTTCTTCACACCAAAACAATTGTCGCGAAACTCCACGCCAACTCATCTTCCGCGTCCGGCAAACTTCAGCACGCGTCCCAGGATTGCATTCAGTTCTGGCACCTTGAGTGCAGCCGTGACGGCGAAGTAAATAAGACCGTAAGGAACCAGGACCAGCGCCGCAATGATCACCGGATGGCGACCGCCAATGGCGAGCTTAATGAACCAACCCACGCCGGCGCCGGCCACCGCGGCCAGCCAAAGCTTCGCTATATAATTAAGCGGTAGCCCCGTCTGTCCAATGCGCCTATTCAGAGTCCGCCTGAGCAAGGCAAACTCAATCCAACCGGCGATGCCTGCCGAAGCCGTCAGCCCAGCAACGCCCCATTTTGGATCGATGCCGATTGCCGTTGGCAAAGGAATCGCGAACAGATAACCAAGAACAGTTGTCAGGGTCACTCTTATGACCGCGTAGAGCAGTGGCGTCCGTGTATCGTGCAACGCGTAGTACGTTGACGCATAAAGCCGGCCGAGAGTGGAAGCGAGCAAACCGATAGTTGAACCCGCCAGAATTCCCCAGACATATTTTGAGTCGCCGGCATTAAACCGGCCGGATTGATAGAGGGCCGCAGTCATTACGTCACCAAACGCCATCATGGCCATGACTGAAGGAACGATAAAAAAGGCGATCCGCCGCAGCCCCTGATCCAAACGGATGCGCAGTTGGACCGCCACCTCGCTGGTCGTACCGAGGGCGCTGGACATCGCCGGCAGTTCGGCCGCGGAGATAGACATGCCGAACAAACTTACCGGCAGCGTGTAAAGACTTTGCGCGTAGGCAAGTGCGGCCACCGCCTGGGCGCTGATTAGTCCGGCCAGCATTGCATCCACAAACGCCGAGATTTGCACCACGCCTCGACTCATGAACACGGGGAAGAAGTTTCGCAACACCGTGCGAACGTTTTCGCTCGCTATGTCCAGGACAGGACGAAGGCGGCGAATCAGTTTCAAGACCGTCGGCATTTGCACGCCGAATTGCAACGCACTTCCCGCCACCGAACCCCAGGCGGCCAGGATCACCAGATGAAACTGGTCCTCGCGTCTGCCAAACCAAATCAGTGTGGCAATCAGGGCCAGATTCCATACCACTGGCGCAGTGTAAGAAAGGAAGAAGCGGCGGTGACTGTTGAGCACTCCCAGACACCAGGCGGACAAAACCAAAAGCCCAGCGCCGGGAAAAAAGATTCTGACGAGTTGGATCGTCAAGGCACGGGTAGGCTCGTCGAAACTATACGCAAAGAGCCTGACAAAAAAAGGCGTCGTCAAAACACCGGCCAGGACAATTACCGAAGTTGCCAGCGCCAACAGAGTAAGCACCGCATCCGCGACCCGTGAGGCTTCCTTTTTGTCTCCCTGGGCCAGAAGTTTGGCGTAGACCGGAATGAACGATGCCGAGAGAGCACCTTCGCCAAAAACGTTTTGTAGGAAATTGGGAATTCTAAAGGCGGCGCTGAACGCGCCCATGGCATCCGACGTGCCGAGGTAGTGAGCAAACACTCGCTGCCTGACGACGCCGATGATCCGGCTGAGTAAGATTCCGGCGCCAACCATGAACGCGGACTTGGCTGTGCTTTCCCTTTCATCGCGTTCGACAGCCCGAGCTCCGGGGAAGGTACCCGTGGCTTCGCCGACGACGTCGACAGTTTCACCGGCTATCTCGGAAGCCGTGCTGCGGGCGTCGAGACCTCGTGAATTTGAGTTGACGGGAGATGTGGCGTCGGAACTGCCGCCTGCGGATTTCGAACCGGGGACTTGTGACTGGGGACCGGAGTCCTGCTGGTCATTCATTTGTTAGAGTTAGATTCGGACTAAAGGAACCTCTGAGCAAGTGTGTTCGACGCGTAGCGTCGACATGGACTTCGCCCGGCGTTTCTACGCCGGGGATCGGGCTGTCACCTATTCTTCGTCGCGTAGCAACAATTGATTTCACACTAGCTTCAAGCGTCGCTACGCGACGCGAACACTACGTTGACCTTTCCCGGCCTTGAAAGGCTGGGGCTAAATTCACGTCGACGCTACGCGTCGAAGAACTCGTTCAGCGCTTCCTAAAGATTGTAATCCCTGATCTTGGTCAAGAGCGTTTTGTAACTGACTCCCAAAGCCTCGGCGGCGCGAGTCTTGTTGCCGTCACTCTCAACCAGGGCATCGGCTATCTTGCGCCGCTCAATCAGAGCCACGGCTCGCTCTGCTGCCTCGCCCAGGGTTCCGGAAGTATCGAAGCCAAAGGTTTTGGGATCGCGTCCCTCGATATTCGTAAAACCAAGATCGCGCGGTTCCAGATTCGTGTCGTCAGCGAGAATGCAGGCGCGTTCGATCGAGTTCTGAAGTTCGCGGATGTTCCCCGGCCAACGATGCGCGCGCAAAGCCGCCACGCTGACATCGCTGAGCGTAGCGGCGCGGCCGCGAAGTTCATTTCCGATTTGCGCCGCGAAGTGATGCCCAAGCAAGACTACGTCCTCGCCGCGTTCGCGCAACGGCGGAATCTCGATGGGAAAGACTGCCAGCCGAAAGAAAAGATCGCCGCGAAACTCGCCTTTATCCACGGCTGCGCGGAGTTCCTTGTTCGTGGCGGCGACGACACGCACGTCGACCGGCACCGGACCGCGGCCGCCGATCCGATCGACGCACTTCTCTTCGATCACTCGCAGCAACTTGCCCTGCACGGCCAGCGGCAACTCTCCGATTTCATCAAGAAACACCGTGCCGCCGGAAGCGAGTTCAAACTTACCGAGACGACGATCGCCCGCGCCGGTGAAGGCGCCGCGCTCATGTCCGAACAACTCGTTCTCGATCAGCGTTTCCGGAATAGCCGCGCAGTTAATGGCGACGAAAGGTTTGTCGCGACGATTCGAGAGATGATGAACCGCCCGCGCGAAAAGTTCTTTGCCGGTCCCTGATTCGCCCAACAACAACACGGTCGCTTCCGTCTGCGCGACGCGTTGCGTCTCGGCCACGACCCGTTTTATCGCTTCAGATTCACCAATGATCCGCGGAAAACCATAATGCTTTGACCATTCTTCGCGCAGCAGAATATTTTCTGTCCGCAGACGTGTCTGTTCCAGGGCCCGCTCGACCAGCAACAGCAGATGGTTCGAATCAACCGGCTTCTGGAGGAAATCGTGAGCGCCGTCTTTCATCGCCTGCACGGCCTCATCGATCGAGCCGTACGCCGTCATCACGATTACGGGCACGTCACCATCCGCGCTGCGCGCCGCGCGCAACACGTCTAAACCCGAGCCATTGGGCATGCGCAGATCAGTCAATACGATCTTGTGAGGAACGCGGCCGATTTCATTGATGGCTTCGCGCGCATCCGCGGCTTCGGTAACGGAATAGCCGGCGTGCTCCAGCGTCAGCCGCAGCACGCGGCGCAGGCTTTCTTTGTCTTCGACAAGGAGAATGTCAGGCATGAAGTCAGTAGCGCCTGCGTTAGCAGGCGGGTGGACGGCGCATTGAGTGCCGCCGCGTTCATCATTCACTGCGATGCGCGGAGTGTCAAGCAGAACAACTGTGGGGGTGGTGTCTAACTTAACGGCGTATAGAGTACCAACTTTAGTTGGGTTCTTTCTTACTTAACAAAAGCCCGACAAAAGTCGGTACTCTGAACACCGCTTATCAAAGTAGGCACTGCCAACTGTGAGCATCGTAACTGGTCGGAAGGTTTTGTGCCTCTCGTCTTTCGATGTTTCTTGGAGACCAGGAAAGCTTCATCCCTGATGCTCGGAACTCCATCGTCCAAGCTTTGAGCTTAAGCGGTTATGCTCGGAGCTTGAGGGTTGGCGTCTTGAGCATGACCGTTAATGCTCTGAGGTTCGCGGGAGATGTTCGGAAAACCACGGTTGATACTTTGAGGTTCACAGTTGATGCTCAGAAGACCATCGTTGATACTCCCGGGGTCAAAGTTGATGCTCCGAACACCAACGTTGATGCTCCAGGGTTCAAAGTCGATGCTCGGAACACCACCGTTGATGTTCCGAGCATCAAGTATTGTGGCGCAACCTCAGCAAATGCAAAGGGTTACACCCGGAAAGCGCCCGGTTTGCGGAAATCCAGCTTCTGCGCCTTAAGGCTTGGGCGCTGCGGCCGGTTTCGGCTTGTTGGCCTTCTGGAACTGCTCGCCTAACTGGTCGGCCAGCGGCTTGAGACCGGCAGTGTTCTTGGCGGCCTCTTTGACGTAGTTGTAGACCTGAATTCCGCCCTGCATCGCCTCGCCGCCGACCGCCATCCGAGTGTCGTCTATCTGCGAAGCAACCGAATCGGCCAATGTGGCGAGTTCTGTCAGCGCGTCAAAGAGGTCAACATCTTTCTGGAAGGCCGCCACGCCGAAACTGGCCGGGAGAATACCCGGGTTGCCCTGCGCGGCTACGGATGCGTTCTTAACAAACGACAGCCTGTCCGGTCCGGTTTTGAAGATGGTCTTCCGTTCATCTGCCGTCAGATTAACCAGGAAGGGAAGTTTGGTGAGTATAGCCGCGAAAGCGTCCTTAATGGCTTGCAGGTCGGCGGCCGAAACGGAAGCATCGATGTTTTGGTAAGGCATTGTTGAGTTCTCCTTAAGTGAGTGATCGTTGTAGTTTGGGATTACGTGCAAATCGTCTTGCAACGCCCGGCACTTTAGCTGCGAATCGAACCTGCTGTCAAGAGAATTGGAACAGAGAATTGGAACGGATCTGCCTTGATAAGAATCGTTACTTGACGCGCCGCAGCTCCTAAACCAGCATTGCGGCCTTCTTTCAGACCCGGCCTCGGGAGAGCCACGTCTGAACAAGACAGAAAGTGGCGGGATTCTCATTCCCGCAACTTTTGTCTATTCAGTCTCGCGGTGAGGACGATTCATGCTCTTCCGCTGTTGATATGAAGATGGCAAATGGTCGCAACTGGGTTAGCCTCGACGTCGCATCCTTTACTTAAGAAAAGGTGGTTGACGCCGCCGAAGATAGAGCGTATGGTGCGTTCACTTTTTAATGGGCTAACCTACGAGCCTCTGCCATTCTCCCGACATACTCGCCAATTAGTCTTTCCAACAAACCGTAAGGTCTAGTGGTACCTACATAATCCGTCGCGGGGCATTCTCAGGATCTGTTTCTAAGTCACTTCGCACTGCCCGGAGCGGTCGTCGCTCGCACCGATTGAGACGGCTAAGAAGGAATCCTGATACCGCTTAATCTTCAAAGAACACTTGAAAGAGGCACAAAGATGAAAACGAATTCACGAAGCTTGAAGGCGAAGATCTGGTTGGCGACAGCAGTGAGTTTTGTTCTTTTGTTGCTGGCTGGCACGGCCTCCGCACAGTGGACCGGCACCACCAATATTAACAACACCAACAGCGGCAACGTCGGCATCGGCACGGCGAGTCCCACATACAGATTAGAGGTGTTCGCTAATCCCGGAATAGCGTCGGCTTTGGGACTAGTCTTTAACAGCGCCTCGGAACAGGCGTTCCACATCACCAATACAAATACTGGCGGGAATACGTGGTCGCTTGGCCCAGGAATTGGGACATCAGCTAGTACTTTTGGTATCTATGCTTTTGGTTCTGGCATCATGCAAACTATCGATACATCAGGTAACACAGCGATGGTTGGTCATCTCACCGTCTTGGGTACAGGTAATTCTTCCATAGCTGGCAACGTCGGCATAGGCACTAATGCGCCCGGCGAAAAACTCGAAGTTGCCGGAAATCTCAAGCTCACCGGATCGGGAAACATTGATGCTGCGGGCACTATTACCGGTGCTAACATCAAAGCGAAATTCCAGGACATGGCCGAATGGGTTCCTTCCTCGGAACAGATTCCTGCCGGCACCGTCGTAGTTCTCGACGCCACCAAATCCAACCAGGTAATTCAATCCACAAAGGCTTACGACACGCGGGTGGCCGGAGTCGTCTCTGAAAAGCCGGGCATCACTCTGGGCGAAAGCGGCGCTAACAAAGTGCTGGTGGCGACTACTGGACGGGTCCTGATCAAGGTGGATGCGTCGAACGGCGCCATTCACATCGGCGATCTACTGGTCACCAGCGATAGCCCCGGAGTGGCGATGAAGTCCGAGCCGATCACGATCGGCAATCGGAAGATGCACATGCCGGGAACGCTGATCGGTAAGGCGCTTGAGCCATTGGAAAAGGGTTCGGGCAAGATTTTGGTTCTGTTGAGTTTGCAGTAGCGTCACGGACTCTGCCCTTTGGTAATTGTGCTTGCGAGCACGCTGCATAATTTGGCGGCCAACTTTGAAGAGGAGACATCCCATGCGACGCCCGAAGTTCTCATTTAATCTCACAATGCCCGCAGGTTGGATTCAACTAGTTAGCCTTGTGCTCTGCTGCTCGTTGGTTTCGCCCTGCCTGGCAGCGATGCCTCTCCGGACGAGCGCAGACCTGTTGCATGAGAAGGAACGGTCTTACATTCTTTCGCTACAGACCCGACCGACTCCGACGCCCGCTGATGGCAGACGCGAAATCTCATCTGGGCCATATGTCCCTGCCGCTTTGCGGCCAGACAACGCTGAGCGCAGAGCAAACGGGAAGGACGGAAAGCGTGTTCAAGCGCCGCCAATCAAACGGGGCGCACCCGTGCTGAATCTTCCCGAGTTGTCGCAATCGCGCAAGACCCGCAAATCAAAGGTGACTGAGACTGCTTCAGGTGCTGCCACCGAGAAGGGTGTCTCCAGTGCTTCATTCCAGGCCGAGGCTACGCCGATCTGCGGTGATTGTGATCCTGGCGGTGGTGGCGGCGCCGGCAGAGCCGATCCCTATTTCGGTACGGCGCGCATGAGGCCGATCAATCAGACGGGAGTTT
>DATHHW010000161.1:0-26346 GCA_035317005.1 Pyrinomonadaceae bacterium
GAAGTGCTTTGACAACCCTTGGAAGACTAGCCAACAGCGGCTGATCGAAACAGAGATTTTCCCAAACCAAGGAACTCTGGCCTTCAATGAGAAGAAGCCGCCGCGCTCTAAGATTGTAAACAACGCTCCAACTAGGCTCGGTCTCTGAACGCCCGTAGAACCGACTTGCGAGCCAGGGCGGTCTCATTATTTTGCTATCGAGAGGAAACACGGGACACGCTACCATTGTGACAAACCACCAAACCGAGGGAGAACAAGGAGATTGACGATCCGCCGACGACAGAGGCGTTAGCTCGGAACAGACACCACCATGAGACTGTGGCCGGGGCAGTCTAATTCAAGCCCCTGAAAAATAATCTTTGGCGACGCGGCGGAGTGGTCTTGACGTACCCCTACGTGCGGTAACCGGAGCCGCACTGTTGCGTATAGCCCTTCGGACAGCCACGCGCGACCCGGTGGTAGTCCGATTCTTCCGAAACGCCAAGTGACGCTTCCTCAAGTTCCGGCGGGGACGCCGCCAGAACAGCATCGTAACTGGAATGCGAAACGCTCAACTCCGTCAACGATTTCTCATTGGCTTCCATTGCTATTCCTCCGTGGGACGAGGGTGTGGCGCAACCATTAAACCTGAAAAGGTCCATTCGAGCCATTTTCCGGATTTAGTAGACCTTAAAAGCCCGGAAGACCCTCTTGCTAAAAGTCAAAACCCTAAAAACGAAAGCACTCTACGCCGAGTTTGACCGCCTGTCAACGACTAGTTCGCCGCCGGTCGTGATTCTATTTTGTCATTTGGAGCAGGATCTCACGGCGGGCAGTCACTCGCACTCTTGCGAGCGATCAATCTTTCGGTGCGGCAGTTCCTCAAGAGGCCAAATCACCGACTGCTGCACCGCAGAGTGTCGCCCTTCAGGCGGCGTTTTCAATTACCGCCGTGTCCGACTCGCGAACATTCAACATTCGCATCACCCCGCGAGATTCCCTTCAATGGGAACAGCCCGGCTAGCAAGAATCCCTGTCAGCCCTAGAAGGCGACTGGGCCTAAGTCGTATGGATCTCAGTAAGGTCAAAGTTAGAACCAGATACTCTAGTGCGCAGAAGCGAATAGTAGGGACTACCATTGGCGGAAATGGGTCACCCATGAATTATTTCTTGACTACTAGATGAGATAGGAATAAGCTTTGCGGACCTCGCAGGAGCTAATGCTGACATCGAGTTCCACCTAATTCGAAGACACAAGAAACATTGGAATTCGTATGTCTTCAGGCTGGATCCCAGAGCCTGTGACTATCCGCCACCTCTCGGTTCCACCCTTAGCTTGCTTTTGAGAAAGCCTAATAAGGTGCGACTCGTTCTTTCATTCTGTAAACGGCATTAGGGCGTTCTCGTAGGCGTTAGCTTCCGACCAGCTAGTACGCGGAGGTAGACCCGTGGAAGAAGGAAGCAAGGATAAAACTCTCCTCTGGAAGAAAAAACTTCAGGCAGCCCTGGCCTACATCGTCGTTGGGGCCGTCGCCACTCTAATCGTTGCGGGACTTAAATCACTATACGAGCGCTCCTCGTGGAGCGCGGAAACCGACTTCTGGACGTTTCAACTCCTTCAAGGATCCTTATCGACCTCGGATCCGCAAAACCCAGTCATAGTCATCGATGTTAGCGATGTTGACAGTGACAGTCACGTCCTTCTACCTAAGTTGAGCGAGATCATCAAAACCTTAAAGACTCTGGATCGGCGACCGGTTGCCATTGGCGTAGATGTCGATTTCTCTCCTCCGAGTGGCGTGCTCAGTAGCGACGCTGTTGATTTTTTCGATACCTGCCTTCGACAAACTGAAGATGACGTTCCGGTCTATCTCGGAGTCGGTGACAACAAATCCGGACGTCCGGATCAGTGGTTAGGCTTGGAGACATACCGAAGTCTCGCATCGGCTGTTGCCATCAATAGAAAAGATACTCGATGGATTCCTATATGGGTCAGAGCAAGCGGACAAGCCGAATCCTTGAATACTCTTAACTACGCTCTCGCACTGGCAAAGCGCCGACGCTTGCCGGGACCCCCTTCTTGGTTGAGTAGCGCAATAGACAAGACTGAGGAGCCACAGATGGATACTCGTGAACGTACGGAAACTGAAAGCGATGGAATCATCCTGAAGTACGGAGAGCGATTGGTAAACTTCAGCAAATTGGAGACAACGCTCGCGAGGAAGGACACTGATGCCGAATCGGTAAAAAGGGACGCGACTCTGTATAGCGGGAAATTAGTCATCATTGGAGATGCTGAAGCCGCGAAGACTCCTGGGGCTGATCTTTTTCCTGTACCTGGTTTCAAAGAGAATCAGCCCGGCAGCTTGCTGCTGGCGTCTTCGACTTACACTTTGATTAAAGAGCCGCTGTTTTTCTTTAAACCTAATGTCAGAACAATTCTTGATTTACTGATTGCAGGGTTCATTATTATTGGCGTCGCGATAACACGTTACCGAAATCCATCCGGCCTTTACTGGTTAGGGAAGCAGGCGTTCCTAATCTACATGTCGGTCGCCGTTGTGATCGCTTCGGGCTTCCTCCTTGTTTCACTAGCCGGAGTAATGTGGCTAGATTTCCCATGGGTTGTTTTTGCACTTTTCCTTCATCCGAAGATGGAACGACTATTTCACTTAATACTCGCGCGACTCAAAACTGACTCGCGTCAAGGGTCTAATGGCCACACATCCAGAGCGGCAGCGTCAATATTAATCATAATCTTCATAGGACTGACGAGCGCGCGTGCGCAGCACCCGGCCGATCTTTGCCAGTCCGGGGTAGTGGCGGTCGCTCAACGTCTAACCGTAACTTCCAGTCGGAAGCGTGTGAAACGAAGCTGCTATTTACGACAGAACAAGAACGATACCTGGCATGAGCTTTCTCAGTCTGACATTATGAAAACCAGATTCCGTCTTTACCAAGACTTGCGTTGTGATGGCGGGTGTTCGATGGAGATTTATGTTTGCGCTACGGGCAGCCCGTTAAAGGTAGAGTATTTTGAGACCAAGAATGCTCAAGGGAAAAAGGTTCCAGGGTGGTTTACGTTTGGCAACCCTTTTCAGATTCCGAGACAAATTATAGATCCCAATCCATGGGCTCCTTCCAAGAAGATAAGGTGGCCCAGTATCGGCGCGCTGAATCCGAGCACGAATAATCGGGCGTCCAATCAAGACAGTTATGGGGTTGGCGTCCGCGCACGCAGGCTTGGAGGCATAATCGGAGCGATCGCCGGAGGGCCTCCCTCAGCTAGCCTGCCCACGTCTTCACCAACGCCCTCTGGAGAAAGATCGCGATCAGGCAGGAGAAGCGCGCCAAGCGGTCGTAATGCGGGAGGTGACCGTGATCTGGCTAACACGGAATTGGTCATAAAGTTTGAGAGGTTGATAGCTAAAGGCAACGCCGAGCGTGACGCCAAGAACTATTCAGCGGCTGAACAAGCATATTCAGAGGCTGGCAAACTGATACCTACCGATTCTAGGGCACCGCAGGGTTTAGGAAACGCATATTACGATCAAGAAAAATGGGAGGAAGCAGCGAATGCTTATGATCAAGCTATTGTGCTCGGCGCTGATTCTCCGGACGTGTACGTTGCATCTGCATCTCTACTAATCGATCCGCGGCGAGGAACAGTAAGTGCCGACAGATCGTCTCGGGCGGAGAGTTACTTATGGACCGCCGCAAGAATGCAACCACAAAATGAACGGATCTATGACTTGCTTAACACACTGTTCGAAATTCGTGGTGACAGTATTTCGGAACTCGAAGCCAACTATCGTCGGGCGCTTACCATTAATCCGGAATCCTTCGGCACAAATCTTCGGTTGAGCATGTTGCTTCGCCGGTCCGGGCGAGAGACTGAAGCGAACAGAAATCTGACGACTGCGACCAAGTCAGCGACGACCGCACCGGCGATGGTCGAGCTAGCTAAGGTCTTTGAATCACTGAAGCGGTATGATAAGGCGAAAGAATCGGCACGAAAAGCATTGGCACTAAATCCGAATGATGCCAGCGCGCTAATCATCATGGGGCTTATTCTGATCGACACCGAACACTACTCATCCGCCACGAGTTGGCTTCAGCATGCAAGTCAAATTACTCCGAACGACTTTGTTTCTTCTTATCTTTTGGCAATTGCTCGTTTGAGGAGCAACGATCCTGATGAGGCGGAGCGCAGCTTTGATCAAGCAGCTAGTAAGATTTCGACATCCGCAGAGGAATCGTTGGCTGCCGGTTACTGGCTCGCGGTTTTGGGTGACGAGTATTCGGCGAGAAACCGAAAAGCTGATGCTATCCGAGCGTATAAGAAAGCATTGACATACGATCCTGATAATCCCGAAACCAGCAAGAAGCTCGCAAAGACTCTCGCGATGGTCCCGTGATGATTAGACGTCCTTTCCTGGCAATCCTCTCCTAAAAGGCGGTTATGCGGAACGAGGATTCGGCACGGACTCCTGCTTGGGCGATTCGGAGTGACCAGTGCCTTGAGGCCGCTGTGACAGGTGGGTAGGCACAGCGGCCTCACTCCTTGCTTTTCATAACTATTTGGCAAAGAGATTGCGGGACGGCGTACGATCCGACTGCGGATTTGCTACCGGAAGGCAAAGGTCGCCGTCCTTCGTTCCCAACTTTCTCATTTGTCGTCCTCTGGAATTATTGTCTCGGCATATTTGGCACAGGTGAGGCCCAAAAAGCTTGACGAGTTTATCACGTGGCTGTAGAGTCCCACGCACTCGAAATTACAGCATTGAAGAATTAAATCCGAATCCCAGCCCTTACCGAATGGTATAGAGAATGAGCACTCCCTTAACAGAAGCGGAATTCTATCGGCGTGTCGCCTCTTACCGATATCATACGGAGTTCGACGTTAATGAGCGTGAATACAAGATTCGATTAGCAAGTCTTCTCGAAGTGGCGCGGGAGCAGTTGGCCGTTGATGATCATTCTCGTGCGCTTCGAACAATCGAGCATGCCCTCCGCAGTCGTGACAATAACATCGTCAATTGGCGGTTGCAGGTTCCACTCTTCGAGTGGTTCAAGAAGGAGCCCACTGAAGCGGCAACTTCATTACGGGAGCTATGGAGTGCAGAAGCTGATATCGATGAGAGACTGTCTGGCTTCGCTGAAGCATTAACCAAGGCGGGAATTCGACAAGCTGGAGCGCAATTGGTGATTTCCTCGACGTTCTTGATGGCGATATCAGCGGAGCAGTTTCCACCGGTGCGAATGGAAGCCTTCAAATCCGCAATGGAACAAGCAGGTCACGATACGTTGTATTCAGTAAATGGAGTAGTACAGCGATATTTGCTAGCTCGCTCGTTCATGGATTGGATGGTTCAAGATTCGCAACGATATCAAGTCGCCCTTCGCGATCCTCTCGATGCGCAAGGAGTCATCTGGTGCTTGAGTGACGGATGGCGAACCATACCCGTGCCGCCTGATTGGATTGACAATCCGGCAGCAAGGCAAGCACTCGAAGATTTTGAGTACAGAAGTGCGTTAGCAGAATTGGCAAACGAGACTGGGGTCGACGAACTCACGCCGACGGAAAAAGATGCTCTCGTAAAGTCAAGACGTGGACAGGGAAAGTTTCGTGAGGCGATTCTCTCATACTGGGGGAACTGTGCGGTTAGTGACTGCTGCGAGTTAACGCTCCTTCGCGCGTCTCACATCAAACCCTGGAAGGATTCAACGAACGCCGAACGACTCGATGGGAACAATGGTTTACTCTTGAACCCGAACCTCGACGCTGCCTGTGACAAGGGTCTAATTACTTTTGGGGATGATGGAAAGATTATTCTTTCCCCCGTCTTCAGTGCGGATGATCGCAGAGCGTTGGGCATTAACTCGATGCTGCGACTTCGTAAAATTACCGCCGCTCACACTTCCTATCTTCGACATCATCGCGAGCACGTATTCAAGAAGCGTGAGAAAAAGAATAGAACGATTAAAGTGCGCGATCAATAACACTATTGGAGAACTATCGTCTGGTCATGAGTAGACTGAATGACGTCTTAGGAGAGCATGGGTTTGGTGCCTCGCTTTGGATGCCGCGATTCTATTCTTCCCACTACGACATTATGTCGGCAGCGCGGTGTAGATAGTGTAAGCGGTGTAAAACACCAACAGGTCACAGTCTTCAACAAAATGCAGAATAGTGCGAAAACATTAGGGAAGTGTTGATCGTGTCTGAGTCCTCCCTGCGGTGCCAGACTGGACAGCATTGGGTTGAGGAAGGAATTCACTGCGGGCAGAACTGCCCGTCTTACACGGAAACAGTCGTTAAACCTACAATAGCAGGGCGGGCCAAAAAGAAGCCATCAGATTTCTTGGCGTTTCGCTAAGCCCTGTAGATGCGCAATATAGAGACAGTAAGCCCAATTACTGAGCCAAGCGGGCGTCGATCTTCAATAATAGGTCATAATATCGTAAGTTGCTCTCTCGTCAAGGTGTAAATAGAGCATTCTCTCCCTCTCTGGAGTCTCTCCTGTCTCCCATTTCTCTATAAAGGCGTCAATAAGGCGTCAACGTAATCGAGGTTCTTGATGACATCTTTGAGGTGGTGAAACACGTCGATGCGAGAGCGTAGACTTCTCGATATGTGCCGGATTCCCTAACAACTGGCGCAAATTACTTAGCCATAAGAATGCAGGCTTTCGAAGTAATGAGTGCGATAACTTGCACTATCACCCGTGCGGTAGAGCAAACATAATTAAGCAAGCATCGTGTGGCCTGTTGATTCTCAAGATCGACGGAGGCTTCACCCTTAACAGCTTTGTTCACCGGATGAATCATAACCCACTTCGGACGCAACACACTTTGCCATTGACAGAACATCAGTCTGGAGACTAGATTCCGTCGCATAGGTATCAACCGTGCTTCGTTCGCGTGCGACTCTCTCGCAAGCCTCGCGTTGACGATTTCACAATTGAAAATCCCGGGCATGTAGCGCTGCTGATCTCAATTAAGGTCTCAGGCTGTGAAGATTCTGCCGAGACAAATCATCGTTAGGTTCTTCCAACGCTTAATAGCGCTTCATAAAAGGCCCAAAGTTACGCGCAGATTGCCGTTCATGACTCGGATTTGATTCGCTGTTTTCCAAGCAGGAGCCTCAATGCCTGGTACCATCCCAGAAGAAGTGCCAAGTTCCCAGATGGGTACGGCTGCCCCTGGTCCCACGGACGCTCCGAACCAGGCCTCGCTGCCAGCGATCTCTTTGCCAAAAGGTGGAGGAGCCATTCGGGGTATCGGCGAGAAGTTTACCGCTAACGCAGTCACTGGTACCGGTTCGCTAACGGTTCCGATTGCAACGAGTCCTGGTCGTTCGGGTTTTGGGCCGCAGCTTTCCCTTTCGTATGACTCCGGCTCGGGCAATGGCCCCTTTGGGATTGGTTGGAATCTATCGTCACAAGCCATCACTCGTCGGACTGACAAGGGAATCCCGCAATATCGTGACGCGGGAGAATCCGATGTTTTCATCTTGTCAGGCGCTGAGGATTTGGTGCCGGCACTCAAAAAGGATGAACGCGGCAGTTGGGTTGCGGATGAGTTTGAACGAGAGGGTTACTGCGTCAAGCGGTACCGCCCGCGGATTGAAGGATTGTTTGCGCGAATCGAGCGGTGGCGCCGCCTGCGAGATGGCGATGTGCATTGGCGCTCAATCTCGAAAGACAACATCCTGACTGTTTACGGTAGCGACTCTGAGTCGCGCATCCATGACCCCGCGAACCGGAACCACGTCTTCAGTTGGTTGATTTGTCAGAGTTATGACGATAAGGGAAACGCCATTAGCTATGAATATGCAGCCGAGAATGATATCGGTGTTGACCTTACCAAAGCCGGTGAACGCAATCGGACGCGCGCTGCGAATCGCTACTTGAAGAGAATCAAGTATGGCAACCGCCTTCCGTTGCTGCTCGATACAACCACTGCAAGCTTCCGAAAACCACACTTCGAACACCCAGACCTCAGGTCCGCCGATTGGATGTTCGAGGTGGTGTTTGACTATGGTGTAGGACACTATCGCGAGGAGCCGCCTGATGAACGCGGTCGAGTGATAGCTGAGGCGTGCACGATCCTCGAGACCGACGCGGCCTGGCCCACCAGAAAGGATCCCTTCTCTAGCTATCGGGCCGGATTCGAGGTGCGCATTCACCGACTGTGTAAACGGGTCCTCATGTTCCATTGCTTCCCGGAGGAGCTTGGGGTCGATCACTATCTGGTTCGTGCAACCGAATTCGAATATCAGGAAAAACCTACGGGCTCGTTTATCACGCGCGTCGTCCAATCGGGCTTCAAGCGTCAGGGCGAAGAGGGTTACCTTAAAAAATCCCTTCCGTCGCTCGATCTGAACTACACGTCAAGCCCGCTGGAAGATCCGGCCTACGCTGGCTATCAACTTCAGGAGGTCGATAGGTCCAGCTTGGAGAACTTGCCCTTTGGAATCGACGGCCAAAGTTACCGCTGGGTAGATCTCGACGGGGAAGGCATTTCCGGAGTGCTCTCAGAACAGGGTACCGGCTGGTTCTACAAGGCCAACCTCGGTAACGGTCATTTCGGATCAACGGAACTGGTCACGTTAAGGCCTTCGATTGCCTCCCTGGGCGCAGGTCGTCAGCAATTCATGGATGTTGCCGGAGATGGCAACTTGGATCTGGTCGATTTTTCCGCGGCCGCCTCGGGATTCTACGAGCGCACTCCCAGTGGTGATTGGAAGAGTTTTCGCAACTTTACATCACTGCCCAATGCCAATTGGAATGATCCGAATCTAAAGTTTGTCGATGTCACCGGCGACGGGCTCGCCGACGTACTGATCACCGAAGACGAAGCGCTTACGTGGCTGCCTTCGCTGCTCAAGGAGGGTTTCGGTCCGGCCATACGCGTGCGGGTCCCTCTCGATGAGGAAGAAGGTCCGCGTGTCGTGTTCGGCGATAAAACTCAGTCCATCTATTTGGCTGATATGTCGGGTGATGGCCTGTCCGACATCGCCCGCATCCGCAATGGCGAAGTCTGTTATTGGCCGAACCTCGGGTACGGTCGCTTCGGGTCTAAAGTTACGATGAGTAACGCGCCATGGTTTGATAATACGGATCTTTTCGACCAGCCGCGCATCCGGCTCTCTGACACCGACGGTTCAGGTACCACCGACATCATATATCTCGGTCGCGACGACGTTCGGATCTTCTTGAACGAAGTCGGTAACGGCTGGTCCAACGCTCGCGTCCTTGAGCAGTTTCCCGCTATCAATAACCTCACGTCGATCTCAGTGGTCGACTTCCTCGGTCGCGGCACTGCCTGTCTGCTGTGGAGCTCGCCGCTTCCGGGTGAGTCTGTGCCGTTGAAGTATGTCGATCTGATGGCCGGTCAGAAGCCACACTTACTAACCCGCGCGCAAAACAATCTGGGTGCGGAGACGGTTATTGAGTATGCGTCATCGACCGAGTTCTACCTGGCTGACAAATCCGCGGGCACACCCTGGATCACACGTCTTCCCTTTCCGGTTCACGTCGTGAAGCGCGTGGAAACCTATGACCACATCAGCCGCAACCGCTTCGTGACGCGCTATGCCTATCACCACGGATACTTTGATGGAATTGAACGCGAATTCCGCGGCTTTGGCAGAGTGGATCAACTCGACACCGAAGAGTTTGCCGCGTTGACTGAGAGCGGTGAGTTTCCCGTGGGCGACAACATAGACGCCGCCTCGCACGTGCCTCCAGTACTGACGAAGACCTGGCTTCACACGGGTGCCTTCCTCGACGGCAAACGGATCTCAAAGCAGTTCGAGCACGAATACTATCGAGAGGGCGATCCTGGTCGCGGCGAGAGTGAGTTGAGCCGTGAAGAACGCGAAGCGATGCTGCTTGACGATACGATTCTGCCGGAGCGCCTGACGCTGGAAGAAGCACGCGAAGCGAGCCGATCGTTGAAGGGAACGATGCTGCGCCAGGAGTTGTACGCGTTGGACGGCAGGGAAGAATCTCGGCGCCCGTACACTGTGTCAGAGCTGAACTACACGATCAAACCGCTCCAGTCGCGGAATAAAAACAGGCACGCGGTCTTCCTCACTCATCCGCGCGAGACCCTCGCGTTTAGTTACGAACGCAAGCTTTATGACATTTCCGGCTGCGTGCGGGCCGATCCGCGCGTTACTCATAGTGCCACGCTGGAAGTGGACGAGTTTGGCAACGTTTTGAAATCTGTGGCGGTCGGTTATGGCCGGCGATTCCAAAACGCTTCGCCCATTTTCACGGAGGCGGATCGCTCTAAGCAGCAACAAACGCTTCTTACTCTTACCGAGAATCGCTACACGAATGCGGTGCGCGAATCTGACGCTTATCGCGCGCCTTTATTATGTGACGCGGAGACTTTTGAACTCATCAATCTTAAGCCCAACGCTAAGCGAGCGGGAGTCACGAATCTTTTTAGATTCAGTGAACTGGTTGAGCAGGTCAGGCAAGCGAGCGATGGCTCCCACGATTTGTCGTATGAGGACTTGACAGACGTCGGTGCGATTGCCAACGCGCCTTATCGACGGCTGCTGCGCGCGGCTCGCACTGAATATCGCCGCAATGATTTAACTGGCCTGTTACCCCATGGGCAACTCCAGTCCCTGGCCTTACCGGGGGAGAGTTATAGACTAGCCTTTACACCAGGACTATTGACTCAGATTTACCGGCGCCTTTCAGAGGATCTCCTTCCTGATTCAGAAAAGGTCTTACGCGACGAAGGCGGTTACATTAGATTCGAAGGGAATTGGTGGCGCCCCTCTGGGCAGACTTTTTATTCTCCTGAACGAGAGCACGGTGCAATTGACGAACTCGATTTTGCCCAGAAGCACTTCTTCCTGGCGCATCGCTTCCGTGATCCTTTTCAGAATGAGAACCTCATTATTTATGATCGATATCAGTTGCTTATGGTCTCCAGTCGCGATCCTATAGGTAATGAGATCACTGTCAGGAATGACTACCGAGTCCTTCAACCCTATCTAATGACTGATCCGAATGGGAACCGGGCTGAATTTGCCTTCGATGCCTTGGGGATGGTCGCAGGTACCGCAATGATGGGTAAGGAAGATGAGAACGTTGGCGATTCGTTAGTGGATTTTCGCGTCGATCTTGTGCAGCAAGAACTCGATCGGTTTTTCAGCGACCCCAGGGGACTAATCGCGGCAGACTTGCTCGGCGATGCAACAACCCGGATTGTTTATGATCTCAACCGTTCGCTGATACATGGAAAGACCAGCACCCCCGTCTATGCCGCCACGATTACCAGAGAAACCCACGTAAGCGATCTTCAACCTGAAGAGACTTCAAAGTTACAAGTCGGCTTTAGTTATTCCGATGGTTTTGCCCGTGAGATTCAAAAGAAAATCCAGGCAGAACCAGGGCGCTTAGATCCACAAGAGCCAACTATCAAACCCCGTTGGATAGGCAGCGGCTGGACGATCTTCAATAATAAAGGCAAGCCGGTCAAACAATACGAGCCCTTCTTTGATGATACTCATGACTTCCGTTTTGCCAGAAGAGTGGGTGTCAGTTCCACCATTTTCTATGACCCGGTTGAGCGGGTCGTCGCTACTCTGAAACCCAACCATACGTGGGAAAAGATAGTCGTTGACGCGTGGAGTCAAGCGACCTGGGATGTCAATGATACCGTCTTGATCGCCGATCCTGGCGCAGATGAGCACGTTGGTAGTTTTTTCCAGCGACTACCAGCAGCTGATTATCTACCCACTTGGCATAGCCAACGGACCAACGGCTCGCTGGGGCCAGAAGAGCAAAAAGCTTCTGTCAAAGCGGCGACCCATGCGGGAACACCAACGGTTGCCCACGCCGACACCCTTGGGCGCGCCTATCTTACTATTGCAGACAATGGTCCGGCAGCTAAATATACGACACGATCCGAGATCGATATCGACGGTAATCAGCGTGAGGTCATTGATGCCAAAAACCGTATTGTCATGCGTTACGACTACGATATGCTCCGCACACACATCCTTGAGGCCAGCATGGAAGCGGGTGCTCACTGGGTATTGAATGATGTAGGGGGTAAGGGCATTCGTGCCTGGGACAGTCGCAATCATCAGTTCCGCACCGCTTACGATTCCTTGCGTCGGCCGACGGAATCCTTCGTGAAGGAAGGCGCAGGCGTAGAGCTTTTGGTGGGGCGCACCGTCTATGGTGAGACCCGGCCCAACCCGGAGGCCGACAACCTGCGCGGCAAGGTGGTTCAGCTCTTCGATCAAGCCTGCGTGGTCACCAGTGACGAATACGACTTTAAGGGAAATCTGCGGCAGAGCCGGCGCCAGCTTGCGCAGGCATATCACACCCCTTTGGATTGGTCGGCGGCAGTACCTCTGCAGACCGACCTCTACACCACTCGCACGCGTTACGACGCTCTTAACCGCCCGATAGAGGTGACGATGCCGGACAATAGCGTCATCCGGCACGTCTACAACGAAGGTAAACAACTGGTTCGAGTGGAGGCCAATTTGCTCGGCGCGCAACAGAATGGCCAGCCCGTGTGGAGTCCTTTTGTTACGAATATTGATTACGATGCCAAGGGCCGGCGTACCTTGATCGATTACGGAAACAGCGTCAGCACTATCTACAGTTACGATCCGCTGACCTTGCGTCTGGTCCAACTATGCACCCGCCGCAACGCCAGTAGCTTCCCCGATGACTGCCGACAGCCACCCCCGAGCGGCTGGCCCGGTTGTCAGGTGCAGAATCTGCACTACATCTATGATCCTGTAGGCAACGTCACACACATCAGCGATGAGGCCCAGCAGACCATCTTCTTTCGCAACAAGCGTGTCGAGCCGAGCGTCGACTATTCATACGACGCCATCTACCGATTGATTGAAGCCACTGGACGCGAGCATCTGGGCCAGATCCGCGACGAGCCGGCGCCAAGCTCTTACAACGACAAGCCGCGCGTGGGTATCTTGTTATCGGCCAGTGACGCCAATGCAATGGGGCGCTATGTCGAGCGATACCTGTATGACAACGTCGGCAACTTCCAGGAAATGATCCATCGCGGCAGCGACTCAACTCAGCCTGGTTGGACGCGCACCTATGCCTACAACGAGCCCAGCCTGCTCGAATTGGATAAGGTAAGCAATCGTCTGAGCAAGACGACTGTCGGTGGAACGATAGAAACCTATAGCACTGGCGGTAATGGTTACGACGCACACGGCGACATGCTGCGCATGCCGCACTTGCAGATCATGCAATGGGACTTCAAGGACCACTTGCAATTGACCCAGCGTCAGGCGGTGAATGCCGAAGACGAAGAGAGCATCCAGCGGCACGGAGAGCGCACCTGGTATGTCTACGACGTCAGCGGTCAACGCGTTCGCAAAGTCACTGAGTCGGCATCAGGCAAGATCAAGGACGAACGCATCTACTTGGGCAGTTTTGAAATTTACCGCAAGCACGGCGCCCATCCCCTCGTGCGTACGACCCTGCACATCATGGACGACACTCAGCGGGTCGCACTTGTGGAGACACGCATCGAAGGCGACGAACCGGACGTACCGGCGCAACTCATTCGCTACCAATTCGGCAACCACCTCAGCTCAGCCAGCCTGGAATTGGACGACGAGGCGAAGGTCATTTCATACGAGGAGTACACGCCCTATGGCAGCACGTCTTTTCAGGCAGTGCGCAGTCAAACAGAAACACCTAAGCGGTATCGGTATACGGGCAAGGAGCGAGACGAAGAGAACGGGTTGTGTTACCACGGAGCGCGGTATTACGCACCGTGGCTGGGTCGGTGGACGGCATGCGATCCGGCCGGAACGGTCGATGGGCTTAATGCCTACGCGTACGTGCGAGATAACCCTGTCGGCGCTTCGGATCCAACCGGACGATGGTCGACCGGGTGGACGATCGTTGCGATCGTTGCCGTCGTTGTTGTGGTTGCTGTCGTTGCGGTCGTGACTTTGGGAACTGGAGCGGCCCCCGCGGGCGCGGCAGGGGCTGCGATCCTCGGAGCGGGGGCCGAGGTCGCAGCAGGCACGACAGCGGTGGTAGCCACCGGAGCGGAGGTTGCCGTCGGGGCTACGGCAGTGGTCGCTACTGGGGCGGAGGTTGCGGTGGGCACGACGGCGGTGGTCGCTACAGGGGCGGAGGTCACTGCGGGCACGACAGCGGCGGTCGCCACGGGGGCGGAAGTCAGTGCCAGCACTACGGCGGTGTCGGGCGGCCTGACGGCAGCGCAAGCCAGCGGGCTCGGGACGGCCGCGACGACCGTTGCAGCGGCTTCTCAGACACCAGCTGGACAGCACGTTATAGAGAGTATAGAGGAGAACCTCCCAGCCCTTGAGAATGAGGCCCAAGTTGCCGTGCAGGAGGTGCAGTCCGTATTGCCGCGACTTCAATCCGTAGCACCCCAAGCGCAGAACGTAACACAGGCTGCAGCGCAGCAGTCGGCGCCTGCCGCAAGGGCAGTGCAGGCGGCCAGCCAAGCGCTGGACCCGAATAGGTTGAATCACATCTTCGGCAAGGCGGAGCACGCGTTAGATGAATTCGTAAGTGCCCAGGGAGGGCGAGAACAAGCCTTCCGCACTATTCAGGATGCCGCCAACCAAGCACTTCGTGAAGGGAAGCTCATTCCAGGACCCAACGGAGTCCTGCCCAGTGGAGATGCAGGTCCAATAATCGACGTAGCCGGCACACAGGTACGACTGATCGGAGGACGTGTCGTCGAAGGCGTCGTTCAAATCGCTTCTGCGAGCCGGAAAGGATTATGAAATGACAGAACCTCTGACACCCCTCGAGCGCGCGCTCGTCGAGCTCGTGGCATCCGAAAACTGGAGTGGCTTTCGGACCGATGGTCTACGCGTGAAAAAGCGTGAGAACACCGGCGTCGGCCGCTATACCTACCTGGAAGACCAATACAAACAACGATTGCCAGACGGTACCTACGGCGCACAGGGGAAATTGCTCGAAATGGAAGGGATAAAAAACGGATTGGCATTCGTAGTCGATGTTTCCGGCAATTCCATCAACTACGAGGAGATTGCCACGTACGGCGACGAGAGTTGGGATGGAGTGGAGAGGCCGTGGCGAATCGTGTGACGTTCGAACTGCCGTGCCATGGGGCGACTATTAGAAGATCAATGAGCGCCGGACCTGCTCCTAAAAGAAACGTGTTGCGAACCCTGAGGCAAGGCTAGCTTTTCTATTACTCGAACGCCTCCTTCGCTACTGCGCAGTTGCTCTTGAAAGTGGAGAATCTGTACTTCGACAAAATACTCATCGTTCTTAGCTGATCGGCGCACGCTGGATCATCGGAGCGGATCATCCCGCCCGAAAGGCGGAAAGTGCAAACCTAGTGACCAGGAGGAAATGACTCATGGCTAATCTAATCATAATCCGACTTCACCCGCTTGTTCCTACTTCGGGAACGGACTTCACGACCTTTCTGACGGGGCTGACCATCACGGCGTTTGATATGTCGGTTAACAATCCGAAGACCGGCGACCCGATTGGACCGACGCCGGCGACATATTTGCCTCCGACGGGATTTGATTTTGCCAATCGACCTACTTTTGATCCGGCGGCAACCATTGTCCAAGACTACTCCGTGCCGACAATAATACCACCGGGACCGATCGTTATTTCGGCTAGCGCGCCACAGGCAATTGCGACAGCGGTGATCACTGTGCCCCCCGGGCGGCCTGAGTATGTAACAGCCGACGTTCGTTTGGAATTCAATCGCCTCGGCGAGACGATCCCTGTCAGGGATCTTTATTATGACGTTAGGATTATCACTAGTGCGCCTCTAGTTCCCGCTCAATACGCCGCCCAACCTGCGAGTATTTATGTAGGTTTGGTGGGGCGCATCGACCCCGCGACCGCCCGAGTTACGGTGCCCAGAGATGGCACACCGCCAAACTTTACCCAACTTCAGAGTGCGATTCAGACCGTGCTGGCGGCGGATCCGGGTGGCGCTTTCGACTTGGGAACGCTGACTCCAGAGCAAAGCAGACACATTGCGTACGAAATTGTTTGGGGAACACAAGACCCGATGCCCGCTTTACCGACCCCGGCCAGCGTGCCGGCCGGCCTGACCGCGCTGGAGGCGATGTACACAAATCCTCCGAATACGGGGGACATCTCAAATCAACTCGAGCAGGACCGGCAACACTTTGAAGGGGATATGAATGCGTATTATTCCATCCGCAATGCGGATGTTGAGCGGTTGGCTAAATTTGTTTTTTCACTGGGAGCGGCCATCGCTTGCCAGCAAATGAGCCAACAGGCGCATAGCGCGCTGTTCCGATTTCCCGTCAACCCCGGCGTCACCGGCACCTTAACCACCATCAGCGAGGGCGAGGTCATTCTCGAAGGGCTGGCAGCGAATCCACTGGTGCCGGCCTTCAACGTTCCGGCTGACTATTTCTACGTTCTCGGCGCGAACATGCCGACACAGATCACGGCCGCCCAGCGGTTTCAGGTGGCTTGCCGTGACGACCAGGGACGAGTGCTTTCGGCATTCATCGCGGCCGTAGACGGCGGTGTCATCAGCCCAGCTCTGTTGGTCAACCCGGCTCAGGCAGCACGTATTCTTACGGCGTTGGCAGTTCCCCTCGGATCGCGGGCGGCCCGCTGTCCGTTGGTACCGGCACTACAGCCAATGATCCAGGACTGGCTTAACTATCCACCGGCTCCACCTGCGTTGCCTATCAACTGGCGGAACTACAACCCCGGTGACGACATCCAAGGTTTCTGGATTGCTGAGGCGGCGGCCAGACCTGGTCCTTTTCTTGATCTCGTGCTGTGCGCCTTAACTGAGAACCAGACACCACTGATGGCTGCGATCCGCGCGGTTCCCATCAATGATGTTGCCACCCTCGCCACCACGACCGCTCCGCAGTGGCGCAACCTGTTTGGAACACCGCCAAATGTTGCCTTGCTCCCTCCTTTCACGCAGCCCGGCACACCGGAAGCGCGCGTTGAGGCGTTTATCCGCCATGTGCGCAAGTTCTTTGACACACCGTCGGGCGGACTCGGCGCCAGTCCCGCGGTTGCGGGAGCGCACCCGCTTCTTGGCTTACCGGCTTTCGACCCGATTCAAGCCTTCGTCGCCAACTACAACATTTTGATCGGAGGAGTCTTTACCTTTGGAACCCCATTCAATGAGGCCAGCCTCCGGCAGGCGATTATCCAGGTGTTTCCCGCCGACGAATCTGCCCAGTCCTGGCTGGAACAGGTCTTACGTTCCCTGAACGATCTCTGCCGGTTGGCCAATGTACAATCGAACGTCCCCCCACCAGTGCCGCCGAGTCTCGCTTTTTCAGTTGCCGAGGCTCTTTACGCGCGTGGGTTCACAAGCGTGCAGGATGTGCAAGCGTTGACGTTGTCCGACTTTCAGGACGCGCTCCGCGGCACGGTAGCTTTCGATCAGGCAGCGGCGATCTACGCGGCGGCGGGAGCTGTGGGCCCACCGGCTGGACCAGCACCGCTTCCGTTTCATCCTGTCAATCCCGGATTGCTCACCAATTGTGTACCTCCTTGTTACCTCTCACCACTGGGACCAGTCGAATACCTGCACGAGATGTTGCTCGTCTCAGAGAACTCAACCTGCCACGTTCCCTTTGCTGGTCCGACGGAAGACCGAGCAGACCTGGCAGGGGTAATCGCAAAGCGACGCGGCCCGCTGGGTGACCTGCAGGTTACCGCGGCAAATCTACAGACACCGCTCCCTCTGATCGACATCGTCAACGAGTGCCTTGAAGAGATAGCTGCGAATGCGCCCGCGGTTACGTCTGGAGTTGTCTACAACACAGCGACCCAAAAAGTCGCGGACCACAAACTGTGCCCAGAGATTACCTGCGCGGAATCCGGACAAGAAGAAGCAGGCTGTCACAAACCGGCGACACTTTTCTCTACCATGCCGGAGCACTCCACGCCGGCTACACCGGTGGAAAAGCCTCTCGCGTATGACAGGCTGCGGAGTGATTTTTCTTCCCCTCGTCTGCCCTATTCCCAACCACTCGACATTTGCCGTTGTTACTTGCTCGAATTTTGCACTTGCCGTTACGAGGCGATGCGCACCTTTCGCAAAGAGATTACCGAGTTCGTGTTGGATCCGACTCTGGCTGCTCCCGTATTTCAGTCTCATCTGTGGCGCTACCCGGTTCGACTGGAAATGGCCATCGAGTATCTCGGCTTCACGCCGGAAGAGTACGATCAGCTTTTCAACAAAGACATTCCCGCCGTAGCAGCACCGGGCCAGCTTTCTCTTCCGGAATTGTATGGCTTTGAGGTGAATGCGGTAGGCGGACGGGATTGGATCAGAATCGTCACCAAAGTGCCGGAGTTTCTCAAGCGCACCGGACTTACCTATTGCGAATTCTTGGAGTTCCAGAAAGCCGGCTTCGTCTCCTTCAGAAATGCTAACCCGGATGATCAGTCGTTTCCGGACTGCGAACCATGTTGTCTGGACGAGTACACAGTCTTTTTCGAAAACCAGGACGAATCAGTCCCATCATTGAAACGACTGGCTATTTTCATCCGTTTGTGGCGCAAGCTGAAAGAGGGATGTTGCGGAGGGTATTCTTTTGTACAGTTGCGCGATATATGCGAGGTGCTGCAATTATTTATCGGTCCCGCAGTCAATCCTGACTTCATCAGGCAACTTGCGGCCTTCCAGATTCTTCGTGATCAATTACGGCTCGAACTGACGGATCGGACCGACCACCTTCCGGGCACGGGCGCCGATCGCACTCACCTGCTCGCCCTATGGGTACCAAGCGCTCGCAAGTTGGGTTGGGCGATTAACGAAATGATCGAGCGAATCGAACACTATGCAGTACAGCGCCACAAGTGTGAGCGGCGCGGCGCGGATTTTATCAAACTGCTTGGCGAGAATCTGGATGCGCTCTCGCGACTCATGGGATTCGATCCGAACCTCGACTCTGATACCTGGCACAAGCACCCGACGAGCACACTGCGCTTTGTGGAAGTGTTGGCAAAAATCTACGCCTCACGTTTTGGCATTGGTGAGATTATCTTTCTGTTTACCGCTTCTGAACACCTTCAGGGGGACGATCCATTCCCCTTGCAGACGGCGAACGAAGCCCTCGACGATCCGCTGGAACTCCCTGATGATGACCGGGAGTATTCGCTTTGGACACTGCGGCGGAAACTGCTCTCGTTAGAAGTTAACGACGAGCAGGCCGAGAGATGGACCTGGCCGCGCATTGAAGCTTCACTGCGAAGCGAGTTCGGTTATGTTCCGCCTGGTGGCGGCCCGGATTCCTTGTTATCTCTGGGTCAGCATTTCTTCCCCCGGACTCTGGCGTCGTACGGTTCAAGTGTAACCGACGCGAACCGGCAGTATCGCGTGGGTCTCGCGGGGACTCCTGCGCTCATGTGGAACACTCCGCCCGACGGCCCCTTTCATTACGACACAACCGCTAACGAGCTTTGGATACAACTCCCGCTCAAAGACGAGTCAGTGATCGAAAGGCTGGGCCACCTGCGGCAACTGACGGTGGCGGAACAGAAGGCCGTGCAGGAGCTCTACTATCTGCCGCGCGTAGACCTCGCTCCCCTGGCCTTCCTCTTCCCTGATTTCGCGGCGGCCGACCGTCATCTGATTCAAGAAGAGGATGAGGCAAAGAGGTGGCGTTACTTCCAGCGACGTTTCGCCCTGGCGCACGCTCGTTGTCGAGTGATTGCCGCACACCTGTCGGAACACGTCGCCTCGGTCTCCGGTCGCGAGTGTGAAGACGACAATCCGGTAGCCTGGTTTGTGCTCAGGCATCTCTTTGCAGACGAGAACAGGGCCAAGACGCCCTGGGAAAACGACTCGGGCCACGCACCCGCAGTCACGTGGGGACCACCACCAAATGGTGGTGCCTTTGCAGCGCTACTCGGATTAACCGGGACCGGGCTGTTGGGAGAATTCACTCCGGCGGACGGTTCTGTCTTGTGGCGCGAAGTGCGAGGGCCAATGGATGCGTTCGGACATGACAGGAACATCAACAACTGCCCGGTCCCAGTAGTCCTGCCGGCCATGGGCCTGACGCTTTCGCCTGAACAGTCCCGCTTCGTTACCTTGCGCAACAGCATGGTGATGGACGATGAGCATGGCGATCGCCTCGGAGGAAGCCAGGGGTTCGGGGTGCGATGGTCTGGCGTGCTCATGATTGAGCACCATGGATCATATGAGTTCCGAGGCGGCGCACCTACGCCTGAGGCCGATAAACCAAACTTCGAAGCGGCGGAACATGCGCACTGGCAAGTAACGCTCAAAAGGGGCCAGAAGACCTGGATCGTGCTGAGTCATCATTGGCCCGATGAGCAGGCGATCCGCAAGTCGTGTTTGGAGTTGAGACGCGGGGCTTATCAGATAGTCGTCGAGTTCAGGCAGCCGGAAGGCGACTTTTCACGGCCGGAGAATGGCTGTCGCCAGCACACGGGATTCCAGGTGAAATACTCCGGGCCAGACAGCGAGGGAAAGTTAGTAGCTCTGCCACTAAGGCACCTGTTTCGAGACACAAACGATCAAACACTTGGGTTTGGAATCGAAGCGCTAAGCGCAACCAAAGCTGGACAATCCCTCGATCTTCAATTCAGCGGCAGCATACGCGACATCCGGCGTACCTATCAGCGAGCGTTCAAGGCAATCTTGTTCGCCCATGGTTTTCGCCTGTCAGCAACACCCGTCGCGCACTATGCACAGTCTGAGCTGGGTTACATCTTCGCTCATGACGAGCAATTTGCCGGCATCTCATACTTCCGGAATCCCGCTGTATTTTCCCGGCACGCCGCGGATTTCAACTTCAACTTCTTCCCGTTGCTGGACAACTATCATGCGCCAACATCGGCTCAAGATCAGCGCGTGCAGCCTTCCGCCAAAAGGATGCAAGCCCTCTTCGACTGGTGGGAGCGTATGTTCGACTACACCCGCATGCGAAGAGAATCGCGTGCGGCTCGCGAACATCCGCTCTGGTTGCTCTTCCTCGAGGCAGCTGAGAACCAACCGGACAATCCCGCTCACCTGGTACGACATATGGGCGTGGATCTGCGTCATGCAGATTTGCTGGTGCGTTATTACCAGAACCAGGCAACTGCGCTCTTTGAAGTTAGTAGCGATGATCTGGAAGACGATCGGTGGGCGGTGCGGGTCTGGAAGGGTGAAAAGTGGATTCGCAGAATATTGCGTTGCTTTGTAGCTGAAGACATACGGAACGCAAAGCCCGCCCTCTGGGCCTCCGACGATCTCGGTCGCATAGTTGCCGGCGAGACTGAAACCGGAAATGCCAATCTCACCAGGTTTGTCGACGATGGTCGTTTTGAGAATAGCGAACCGCGGCGTTATGAAGACGCGCGGCGTCTCAATGACTGTTTGCGAGAACGCGGCAGGGCAGCTTTGCTCGATTACTTGTGCAGACTGAATCGTGTCCCGTTACCTGCCGGCGGAAGCGCAAAGTCGGCAAAGGACCTTAGCGACTTCCTCCTTCTGGATGTCGAAACGGGGATCTGCGAGAGAGCCAGCAGGATTGAAGAGGCTATCACGGCCGTCCAGAATTTTGTTCAGCGGGCTCGTCTGGGCCTTGAGCCGAACTGGAATATGAGTCATGCCTTCGTCTTGCTCTGGGACCGGAAGTTCGTAAGTTTCAAGATCTGGGAGGCCTGTAAGCGCCGCGAACTCTATCGCGAAAACTGGATTGATTGGGACGAGTTACAAAAGGCGAAAAAAATCGAAGCGTTCAGTTTTCTGGAAACAGAACTGCGGCGCAATACTCTCACCGTGCCGGTATCTGGTGGTCTCGAATACTGGCCTGACCAGTTGCCACCGATTCACCCCGCTATGCCGTTCCTGCAACAGCGTGACGCGTCTTCAATAATGACGATCCCGCCGCGCGAAGGATTGGGGTTGCTCGGCACACCAGAGCGGGATGCGCGTCCCTCGTGGCTCTCCCCGGTTTCCGGTGATCGGCAAACAAGGGGACCAAACGATATACCGGTCGCAGTGACCACTGTCGCACCGGATTCTTCAGGGAAGTTTCCTTTTTGGATGGAAGCGGCGATTCGTCTTGGCGTACGTTTCTTCCGAGTGGCGGCCGCCGGTGTGCCGCCAGCCTCGACCGCATTCGAACCCCGAGAGTTCCGTCCCGAACCGGGGTGCTGTCGCGAGTGCGGCTGCGTCCATGCCGCCCTGGTTGACGAATACTATTTCTGGCTGTTGGACTCGCGGTTTTTCCAGGCTCGCGGTGAAGACGACTCGAAGTCCTTTGTAACCTTCGAGCAGGACGACTACTACGATCAAACTACGCAACAGTCTTTGCATTGGCATGAGCTGGCGGACCAACCGAACTTGCTGGAGTGGAAAACATCGCCGATGGTTCGCCTCGGCTGGTGCCGCGTACACAACGGTGAATTTCAACCGCCGCGCCGTTCACACGAGGGTGTCCTGGTTAACACTGGTGTGGTGCCTGACCTGGTTTTCGTTGGCAGGCTGGCCGACTCGCTCACGTTCTCAGTAACTGGCGGACTCGTACCCGTGGGATACCTTGGACCCGATCTGCCAGGTTTTCGTTACGACCTTGCTACAGACGAAGCCGTGGTGGTGCCTTTGATAGCAGCGAACACGCCACCCTCAGGTCCGTTCCCTGCGGGCCTCCCGGCTTATCCGTATTTCGTGTACGTTGAACCCGGGGACCGTTTGTTTCCAAACTCACTCTACAGTCCAGCTCTGGCAGTTGCCAACGTCCTTCGCGCCCATTGCCGCTTCGAGGCTGCGCTGAAATGGTACGAGCTGGTCTTTGATCCTCTGAAACAAGATTCTACCTGGATACGCTGCGGGCAGGAGCCGCAGATTCCTGAGCGCGATCCGATTGGCCGAGGTCGGGGAATTGTCGACGAGGGCGCCATAAACACGTGCTGCGACAGCACGAAAGTATCAGAAGCGGTCATTCGGAACCGTTCAGTGCTCTTGCAGTATCTCGAGACGCTGCTTGCCTGGGGCGACGCGTTGATGTGCGGCAACAATCCCGAGGCTTTTCAAAAGGCGCGTCTAATCATCGATACAATGTCACGCATCCTCGGCCCCTCTCCGCAGACGGTGGTGAACTTGAATCCGCCAGCGGTACAAACCGTAGCCGAATTCGAGGCGCTCTTTCCTCCGCTTAACCCAAGGCTGATGGAACTATATTGTCACGTCTCGGACAGATTGGGATTGATACATCATTGTCTGAATTCTCGGCGCTTGCGCAACGGAACTGCGAACCTCGATATGCCTTATTGGGGCGAGAATCCTTGTCGCGAGGAATGGCGCAGCACGACGTCGATTTGTGCCGACGACGCTGAATGGTGCTATCCGCACAGTCCGTATCGCTTTCTCTTTCTGGTGCAGAAGGCGAATGAAATTGCCGGCCACGTACGCGAACTTGGAGCGGCGCTCCTAAGCGCTTTTGAAAAGGGAGACGCCGAATACCTGGCCTCTCTGCGTTCAGAGTACGAGGTGGAAATGAACGATCTCATCCTTGCTATTCGGCAGGATCAATGGCGCGAAGCTGATTGGCAGCGTCAGGGCTTACAAAAGACCAAAGAAGTGGCCCAAACCAACCGCAGATACTACGCCACCCTGATTCAAAACGGATTGAACAGCGGTGAGTTGCAGTACCAGGATCTCATCGGAGTTTCGCTCGTAACCAAAACCGCCAGCAATGCCATGGAAGCGGTGGCGGAAGTGATGGACATAATCCCGGACATCTTTGTGGGGTTCCCGTGTGAGGAGGTCCAGTTGCCCGTGGGCACCAAGTTGGCTGGACTCTTCAAGACGATTGCTCGTATTACGAACACGTTGGCCGACATGTCCAGCACGACTGCATCGCTCGACCTGACGCAGGCGGGATGGCTACGTCGCGCGCAAGAGTGGATTCACCAGGTGGAAGTCTTGGATATCGAAATCCAACAGATCGAGCGCCAGATCCTAGCGGCAGAAAGACGTCGAGACCAGGCTTTGCGCGAGTTGAACAATCAGCAACGACAAGGTGAACATTCGAGAGAGACTCAGAACTTTATCCGGGATAGGTTCACCAACCACGACCTGTATCTATGGATGCAGAAGGAAACCGCGGCGCTTTATTGGAAGATGTATGAATTAGGATTGCACGCCGCACACCAGGCACAACGCGCCTTCAATTTCGAACGCGGCTGTACCCATCGAAAGTTTCTATCTTTTGAGTGTTGGGATAATCTCCGTGAGGGGTTATTGGTAGGCGAGCGGCTGCAACTTGCCTTGCGGCGCATGGAAAAGGAGTACCTTGATCTCAACCGGCGCGAATATGAACTGACAAAACATATTTCGCTCCGCCGAAGTTTTCCCATGCAGTTCCTGCGACTGAAAGTCACGGGCCGTTGCGAAATTGATATTCCTGAGTGGATGTTCGACCTCGACTATCCGGGTCAGTACCTGCGCCGGATCAAGAACGTTACCATGACTATCCCGTGTGTCACTGGACCGTACACCGGGGTGCATTGCCGGCTCACCTTACTTAGTAGTCAGACGCGAGTGGACCCCTGCCTTGGTTATCCGGCGACGCACTGTTGCGCGGACGAAAAGCTTGAGCGTTGCCGATGCAAACCTGCAAGTTGTTGCGGTGAAGGCGAGCCATCGCACAATTATGAAACTTGCGCTGACGATCCGCGAATCGTCAGGCACTACGCCGCCCGCGAGGCGATTGCCACCTCCAGTGGACAAAATGACTCCGGCATGTTCGAGCTCAACTTCCGCGACGAGCGCTACTTGCCCTTCGAATTTCTCGGAGCCGTCAGCCGCTGGAGCATCGAACTACCACCTGAGAATAACTTCTTTGATGTAGACACTTTGAGCGACGTAATTCTGCACTTGAACTACACCTCGCGCGAAGGCGGAGAAGAATTGCGCAGGGCTGCCGCCAAAGCCGCGCAGCAAAGGCTACCGGGCGATGGTTGGTCTCTCTTCGATATTCGACATGAGTTTCCAGACGCGTGGCAGATGTTTCAAGATGCATGTCGTTTTGGCAAGGAATCTCCAAGAGAACTGGACATCAGGTTCAACCGCCAGATGCTTCCTTTTCTTCCAGGTGATCCCGATCTGCGCATCACCAAACTGGCGCTGCTGTTTGAAACGACTGGAGGTGAACATTGCGGGAAAACGGAGCAGTGCCCATGTCGCTCGGGAAAAGAGCGGGCCTGCCATCTCATCGAAATCGAAGCCTATCCGGAAGATGAGAACGATGAGGCATGCGAATGCAAGGAACCACGCGTTTCGTGCATCGCCAGCGCCGAGTGGCCAACGCTTTATCACGGAGTTTTCGACATCAAGGTGGGCCCGCTCCAGCGGCAGCGTAGACCGCACCGGCTGGTGTTCCGGTTCCCGGCTTGTGCCGGCTTAGTCTCACGGGCTTTCCTATTCTGTCACTACGAGGTTGTCGCAGCTTGTTGTGATACGGGTCAGCTGATTCACGGAGACTCGCACGAAGCAATTGCGGTTCATAAATGAAGAGGGCTTGGGTGCAATGAGTAATGAGTAGTGTCTTGGGCGCGCTGTCAACTTGACGGCTAATGTAACGCCCCACTTAGAAGCGCGCAGTGTCGTGGCAATCGTTCTTGACGAGTGCATGAAGAAAGCAGGTCTCCGTCAGTGTTGCTAGCCTGGTTGCGCAAGAAATGGGGCACAGGTAAAAAATTAAATGCGTTCCAAACTCGGCTGACGGGAGGTTCAATGAAAAAATACAAGTCAATTGTCGGCGTAAGCATCCTTGCGCTGGAGGAGGAACTCAACACATTTGTGTCTGGCAGCCCGGAGCACGAGGTGGTTCAAATTTTCTATGCTCAAGGGACCGGTTTCGTCGCCGTCTTGGCATGCGACGAGCGCGACGCGGAACCTCCTCACGAAACAACGGGCAAAGCGACGACGCGATCAAAAAAGGCGCGAAGTGGAAAAACCTAGCCTCAGCATTTGCTCCGTTGTCCGCGTATCACGAGCGCAGGAACAGGCTTCACTACCCCAGTCACTTATGAGTAATTTCATCGCACACCTTGCTGGCTGTTGAGGTAAATGCTGGTGTTCAAAGGTCGCGATAACCTGAATGCTGCTTCATTGGACAGCCTTGGTTCAAGGGCCCAGCAGGCAGAGGCCTTTGCAAGTATGAGCGGGGCAGGCGGAGCATCCAGCGTTCCCTCGATTTCACTGCCCAGGGGTGGAGGTGCGATACGTGGGATCGGCGAGAAATTTGCCGCCAATCCGGTAACAGGTACCGGGGCGATGAAAGTTCCGATAGCCACTAGCACTGGTCGCTCTGGCTTTGGCCCCCAACTT
>DATHHW010000162.1:0-29233 GCA_035317005.1 Pyrinomonadaceae bacterium
CGTCGCGGCTGCGGCCATTGGTGAATCCACCGACACCGGCAGAATCGGAATTCGCTTTTCTTCCTCAAGCTCGCGAATCAAATAGACAATTTCCTGCGCTCGGCCGACAGCAAACGCCGGGATCAGGATCGCGCTGTTGTGTGCTGCGGCCTCTTTGATGATCCGTTCGAGCGCGTCCTTCGGCACCTCACTGTCGTGCAGACGGTTGCCGTAAGTCGATTCGACCAGCAGGTAATCGCACGCCGGTGGGGCCACCGGATCGCGAATGATCGGCTGATCGTATTTACCCAAGTCACCCGAAAAAAGTATGCTCCGGCCCCCGCGATCGTCTCCCGCTCCGTCGACCCGCACGAGTACGTGGCTGGAACCGAGAATGTGACCGGCCAGGCGAAACTCCGCGTGAATTCCTTTCACGACTTGAAAGGCTCCGCCGGTATTCTTAACCGCCTGCAGCAGCTTGAGCGCTTCTCTGGCGTCCTGTTCCGTGTAGAGCGGCAGTGCGGGCAAATGCTTGGTGATCTTGTGCCGGTTGCGATAGTCGGCTTCTTCCTCCTGCAAACGCGCCGAGTCGGGCAAAAGAATCTTCAGTAGGTCCGCCGTCCCGCGGGAGCAATAAACCGGCCCGCGAAACCCGTGTTGCACAAAGCGCGGCAAATAGCCCGTGTGATCTATATGCGCGTGCGTGAGAATAACCGCATCGACCGACGCGGCATTGAACGGCGGCTCCTGCCAGTTGCGTTCGCGCAATTCACGCATGCCCTGGAACAAGCCGCAGTCGACCAGCACCCGTGCGCGGTCGGCTTCGATCAGATACTTCGAGCCGGTAACCGTACCCGCTGCGCCCCAGAATGAAATTGATGCCATGATCTGATGTTTAGTTTTTCGGCGAGAGCAAAATATCCGAATTCGCAAGACATGTCTATCAGCCTAAACAAGACAGTAGCCTCGCCAAGGTGAGGTCAGTACCGAGAGCGATAGCGACCGGGTCGCAATACTCCACCTGACCCGGATCACGACGACGGCCCCGGTCGCTATCGCTCCCGGTACTGACTTCATCACCGCGCGGGCGTCCATAGCCAAAAAAGACGCGCGGGACTTTTCACTGACGTGCTTACTCGCTTATCATTCGATCCGAAAGGTCTCAGCACAAACTAATCAATGAAACTAACAAACCTCCGCTTCAACTTCTTAACTGCAACCATCGCCGCAGTGCTTTGCGCAACAACCGCACAGAGCCTGACTCCGATTCAATCGCACAATCTTTTGGGTGCATCAGCGAATCGCGCCCGCACGACTCCCTTCGTCCAATACGACGATCCGTATTCGGAGTTTCGCAACGCTCGCTACTCAAATGCCGGATTGCTAAACGAGCGCGACGAGATCAAACTCGGCACGCAGCTTCATCGCGAAGTCACCAAGAAATACAATCTGACGGACGTAGGACTAGATCGCGTTGATCGAATCGGTCAGCGCTGCGCGAAAGCCAGCTTGCGCCCGACTTTGCTCTATAAGTTCCACGTAATTCAGAGTCGCGAGATTAACGGCTTCTCACTTCCCGGCGGACACATCTACATTACGACCGCCATGCTGAAGTTGGCGAATGACAACGAACTCGCCTCGGTACTTGCACATGAAGTTGGTCACGTGGCGGCGCGCCATAGCTTGAAGACGCTCAAGCAGTCGCAGGAATACAACGACATTGCCAAGTCACTCGGCGAACTTACCGGAGTGGCCGGCGACCTGGCTCGAGATTTGGGAGTTAGCCTCGGCCAGATTATTGGGTCGGGTTTCCTGACGTTCCACACACGCGACGAAGAACGCGAAGCGGATTTTCTCGGAGTGCGCACGCTGCCCAAGGCGGGATTCGATCCGCAGGGCATGGTGACGATGTTTCAGAAGCTGCAGCGCATTGAGGAACAGAATTCGGATCTGCTGGGCTCGCTCTTTTCCGATCACCCGGATGCTGAGGAACGAATCGCCAATACGAGGTATGAAATCGCACGCATGAAGCGGCGGTAGAAAACTAAGCCACAAGAAAGCACAAAAGGCGCAAAGAGAAGGTATCGATCAGATCACGTTGAAATCCCTTCGGTGCCTTTTGTGCTTTTTTGCGGCGGACTTCTTCTCCTCGCACCAAAGAAGACAATCACCGCTGGAACCAGGAAAGCAAGATTCCTCAGGGCCGTCTTCAAACCCAACTGGCTACCGATGATGCCGCCAAAACAGCCGCACTCCAAAGGTTCTCCGTGCAGGGCGTAAACGTAATAGAGGGCAAATCCACTGAACCCAATGAGCAACAATGCCGCCATCAGCGCGCCCAGACGTACAGTGCGCGGGACAATCAACAGAACAGCCACAACGACTTCCGCGCCGATCACGCCAATCGTAGTTGGCCAGCGCCAACGCTCGTAATTGATTGCGGCTGAGCTGAGAAGTTCGGCGACGTTGCCGGCAAACGTTTTGAGAACTGCCAGCTTGGCGCCGGCAGTGAAAAGAAAAAGAGCTGCCAGACCGAAGCGGCTGATCTGGACAAGCCACCGAATTATTTTGTGAAGATTGATCAACATCCGCTGAAAGGGCTTTGCGGCTCTGCCGCCTGATGTGCGGAAAGGCTCTGCCTTTCCGTAACTGTCTTAGATAATGTGAGAGGCTACGCCTCGAACAGTTGCCGAGGCATAGCCTCTGCATCAATTGAGTCTTACGGAAAGGCGGAGCCTTTCCGCACATCAGGCGGCAGAGCCGCACTTCGCTTAGGCCGCCAGCGCTACAACCTTCTCCGCCGCATCCTTCATTCCATTGGCCACGGTGAAACCCAAACCCGACTCGCGAATCACGCGCTGGCCTTCTTCAACGTTGGTTCCTTCCAGGCGCACCACGACGGGAACACTCACGCCGAGATTGTTCGCTGCACCCACAACCCCACGTGCCACCATGTCGCAGCGAACGATGCCGCCGAAGATATTGATCAGCACTGCACGCACATTTGGATCGGCGAGCAGGATCCGGAACGCGGCTTCGACGCGTTCCTGAGAAGCACCGCCGCCAACGTCGAGAAAGTTTGCCGGCTCGCCGCCCGCCAGTTTGATGATGTCCATCGTGGCCATCGCCAGGCCCGCGCCATTAACCATGCAGGCAATGTTACCGTCCAGCTTGATGTAGTTAAGATCGAATTTGGAAGCCTCAATTTCCAGCGGCTCTTCTTCATTCAGATCACGCAGATCCTTAAAGTCCGGATGACGGAACATTGCGTTGTCATCAAAGTTCACCTTCGCATCCAGGGCGATCAGCCGATTGTCTTTGGTCAACAGAAACGGATTGATCTCCAGCAACGACGCGTCCATCGATTCATAAGCGGTGTAAAGCGACTGCATGAACTTGGTCGCCTGCGAGACCAGTTCGGGAGCGAGCCCCAGGGCAAACGCCAGCTTGCGCGCCTGAAAGGGACGAAATCCGACGGCCGGGTCGATTGTTTCTTTGAAGATCTGCTCGGGCGTATGGGCGGCGACTTCCTCTATATCCATGCCGCCGGCGGCGGAAGCCATAAATACCGGCCGGCCGCTGGCTCGATCCAGAACGATGCCGAGGTAGAACTCTTTGTCGATTGGCAATCCTTCCTCGATCAGAAGCACGCGTACTTCCCTGCCCTCCGGTCCGGTCTGGTGCGTGACGAGCTGCATGCCCAGCATCTGCCTGGCGATCTCGCGCGCTTCCTCCGCGTTCTTTGCCAACTTCACGCCGCCGCCCTTGCCTCGGCCGCCGGCATGTATCTGCGCCTTGACGACCACGGGCTCGACGCCCAATTCCTGCGCTGCCTGATAGGCTTCTTCGACTGAGCGCGCGACAATGCCGCGCGGCACCGGCACGCCGAACTTCTTTAGTAGTTCCTTGCCCTGGTATTCATGAATTTTCATCAATGGCCTCGAGTAAATCGAAAGATCGATACGCGCAAAGGATTCGTCTTGATTGGAGCAGAGGGAGTTTAGCGGTACAAAAGAGATGACTGCAAGCGGTCAACGGGAGCAAAATGTCTCCATTCTGCGGCAGGAGGCTTTCGGATGAGCGACGTCGTAGTCACATCTCTCTCGGGCTTGAAGAACGAAGTTCGATATGGAGTCGATCACAAACTGTTTACTGATGAACCGATCGAGGCTGGCGGTGGGGATGCGGGACCAGATCCTTATACGCTGCTACTGGCCGCACTGGGCAGTTGCATTTCGATGACCGTTACGCTGTATGCGAAGCGAAAGCAATGGCCGCTCGAGCGAGTAATAGTGCGCCTGCGTCAAGGGCGGATTCACGCGGTCGATTGCCAGGAATGCACGCAAGCAAGCGAAGGGTATGTGCACAGGATCGAACGCTCCGTAACTTTCGAAGGAAACTTAAGCGAAGAGCAGCGAGCTCGCTTGCGGGAGATTGCGCACAAGTGTCCAGTCCACAAGACACTCACTTCCGAAATCGTAATCAACGAGCTGAATAATGCGGCAACGTGATGCACCTTCGAATCGGGAGGCCCCGTTTCACGGAGCGGCGCCCCAGTAATAACAAGTTCGACAATTTAAGCCGCATCAGTAGCTGCAACTAATCGAGACGCGTGGACCAACGAAATGGTGAGATCCAACTCGAGCGCAATTGACCGTCGTTCATTTCTTAAGACGGCCGCCCCTTTTGCACTCGGAGTGTGTGCCGTCGCTCGCGGCCAAATACCGATCGAGCGCGGACGATTCAGCGAGCCGGACGTGCCCCGGGCTCGCGAACAACTGCTTAAGCTGGTCAATGAAGAACGCCTGAGCGCGGGGCTTAGTCAATTACAGCTCGACGATTTGGCTTCCCGGGTGGCAAGCGCACACGCCCTCGACATGGCTAAGGGTGGGTTTCTCAGTCATTGGGGCAGCGACGGACGCAAGCCCTATCATCGCTACTCGTTTGCCGGCGGCACTGACGCGGTGCAAGAGAACGTCTCATCGGCCCAAAGCATTCCGTCGGTGACGCCGGCCGGTGTGGCCCGCGATTTACATGAAATGCATCAGGCGATGATCGAAGAGGCCCCGCCAAACGACGGTCATCGCAAGACGATTCTTTTGCCGCAACTCACTCACGTCGGATTTGGTATTGCGATGCAGGATCACAACCTCAGGCTCGACGAGCTTTACCTGGCGAGATACATCGAAATGGAACCAATCCCGCGGCAGGTCAAGCCGAAGACAACCGTGACGATGCGCGGAAGGGTACTTAACCGCAAGCACGTGCTGACGAACGCTGATGTCTTTTTCGAGCCGCTGCCGTCCCCTCCGGCTATCGACTGGCTGCGCGAGCCCCGCTCGTATGGCTTGCCCGAGGACTTTGAGACGATCTTACCGAAACTGCCACCTCCGTATTCTTATGCTGACGGAAGCACCGGCAGCATCGAACTCAGGGGCTCGGGAAGATTTCAAACGCGAGTTAATCTCTCTCGGAAGTCAGGCATCAACACGATCGTGATGTGGCTTAAGACCAGTCAGAATGGGACCGGCTTTCCGGCCACAGCGATTTGTGTTCGCGTTGAATGAGGTGAGAACAATCTGAGGAGTGACGTGACGACCAGTCGGCGAAGCCGACGATATATGAGTAGCCCACAGCGCAAGCTGTGGGAACCAAGCAAAGGATTGATTAGAAGCTCGCGAAGCGAGCGACCTGATCTAATTCGATTCTGCCTGGGGTGGTTTCTTTTTATGTCGCTCCTTCGGAGCTACTATTGCCGGTGGGCTACCGAACCCACAGCTTGCGCTGTGGGCTAATAATATTTCGTCGGCTTCGCCGACTGGCTGGGATTGCAAACATGCGGCAAGATGCGCATGCATTGAAATCAAGACCAATGAAAACTACCAGCTTGAAATTGATCGGCATCTTATTAATCTCGGCAATCGCTGGGCCAGTTGTTCGCCCGCAGAAACCGATCAGCAAACCACAACTCGCAAATGAGGTTCGTTCCGAGTTTCTGCACGCATGGAACGGCTACAAGAAGTATGCGTGGGGACACGACGATCTGAAGCCGCTCACTAAGACCTATCATGACTGGTACGCTGAACCGCTGTTGATGACGCCGGTCGATGCGCTCGACACGATGATCCTGATGGGCTTGAAAGCAGAAGCCAGGAGCGCGCGCGAATACATCGCCAGGAATCTTTCTTTCGACAAAGACATTGAGGTACAGAACTTCGAGATCACGATTCGTCTGCTTGGTGGTTTGCTCTCCGGTTATCAAATGACCGGCGACAAGCGTCTGTTGAATCTGGCCGAAGATTTGGGTAATCGTCTGCTGCCCGTGTTTGATTCGCCAACCGGACTGCCTTATCGCTACGTCAATCTCAAAACCGGCAAAGTCCGCGGCAATGTAACCAATCCGGCGGAAGCTGGAACTCTGCTGATTGAGTTTGGCACGCTCAGCAAACTTACGCACAAGCCAGTCTTCTATGACAAAGCAAAGCGCGCGCTGGTTGAGATTTACAATCGCCGTTCGCCCATCGGTCTGGTCGGAACCTGGATCAACGTCGAGACCGGGAAATGGACCGACACCGACAGCCATATCAGCGGGGCGATTGATAGTTACTATGAATATCTTTTGAAGTGCGCGATTCTTTTCGACGATCAGGATTGTCGGAGGATGTGGACCGACAGCATAGCCGCGATTAATCAATATTTACGTGACGAGACCAAAGGCAGAATGAAGCCGGAGTTGTGGTACGGCCACGCCGACATGAACACGGGCAAGCGAACTGCCACCACCTACGGCGCGTTAGACGCGTTCTTCCCCGCGGTTTTGGCGCTGTCAGGAGATCTGAATCGCGCCAGTCTGCTGCAAGAGTCTTCGTACAAGATGTGGACGAAGCATGGCATTGAGCCGGAAGAGATCAACTATCAAAGGATGGAAGTCGTCTCGCCGGCCTATCCTCTGCGACCAGAGATCGTCGAGTCGACTTATTATCTTTATCACTACGCGACATCAACCATGAATACTTCTAAGGTCAGGAAGGTGGGCTTGCCCCCGCTCTCCTCTAAGAGGCTCGACCCGGAACACTATCAGCAGATGGGCGAGATGATGTTCCATGACTTCGTGAAATACTGTCGCACCGACGAGGGCTACGCCGCGCTAAAGAGTGTCGTGACGAAAGAGCAAACCGACTCAATGCAAAGCTTCATCTTTGCGGAAACCTTCAAATACTTCTATCTCTTGTTCTCTCCGCCCCGGACACTCGATTTCGATAAGGTCATCTTCAATACTGAGGCGCATCCCGTCAGAAGAACGTGGTAACAAAGGAGCGCGGACATCCTGTCCGCCTGAGCGCGAGGCGTGAATACCTCGCTTGAATATTATGGGTTTGCGGTGAAGCGTGCTTCGCACGCTGGCGGACAAGATGTCCGCGCTCCACATCGGGATAGAAAATCGCCGGCGTTAACACTTCCGCCTCTCCAAACGTCTTTCCCCCAGACAAGGCTTGCGGTAATATTCGCGGGAACTCGCATAGTGGCGCGCATCCGTAATACGCGCTTAAACCCAGAGCACTCTCCCCTCTTAAGGAAGTAGGCTAAGCAGGAAACCGAAGGCAGCTAGAAGCCGTTTGTCTCCGCCATCGCCGCGCTTCACCGGAGAGAGCTTATGAAAACTCGAACCTCGAACGTACCGTTCCTTCTCCTGGTTTCTCTTACCGTGCTGCTTTCGCTCGTTTTCTTCTTGATGTCGTTACGGGTCACGTGCCAAACGCGGGAACGACGGGTCAGCACGAATAGCACGGCGGCGCCCGCGGACAACTCAAGCGATGCAGACAAGATGTCTGCGCTCCCGGCGGCCGAGGTCGTCAAGGTTGACGTCGATCTCGTCACCGTCGATGCGCTGGTGCTGCAAAAGAACACCGCGCGCGTGGTGGGCGGTTTGAAGAAGGAAGATTTTGTGCTCCTGGAAGACGGGACGAAACAGGAGATCACGCATTTCAGTCAGGACAGTCTGCCGCTTTCGGTTTTGCTGTTGATCGATCGGGGCGGCTGTCTCGATCCGTTCGGAGACATAGTGCATCGCGCCGCGAGTGACGCGATCGCGCGTCTGAAACCATCGGACGAAGTAGCGGTAATGACGTACCATGACACGACGCGTTTGCTGCAAAGATTCACGCGCGACCGTTCGCTGATCGAGGATGCGCTGAATCGCGTTCCGGCCCACGATGAAGAGGCGGACCACTGTCTCAACACTCTGTTCTTTGACGCCGCGGACTACATGGTGAAGGCGAGCAATCCGGTGGGTCGGCGCGTGGTGATCGCAATTACCGGTGTCACGCGCAACTTTGATTGCCCCAACGGTCCGTCGAGCAAGTCCGCGGCCCAGGCGATTTATGAATCGGGAAGCGTCGTCTGCGGCATCATTCCGCGGACGGCTGATCAGGTCATTGAGAACGGCGTCATGATCTGGGCCACTCGAATCGGAAAGTTACCGGGAGTCGCCTATCTCGACATTCAAACTCTGGCCAACGAAACGGGTGGAGAAGTGCTGGCCGACAAACCGGAGAATCTCAACACCACGTTTCAGACGCTGATGGATCATCTGCGCAGCCGCTACAACCTGGCGTTCGTATCGTCAAATAAGAAGCGCGACGGAACGACGCGTAAACTGAAAATCGACGTGGCGGCGCCCACAACTCAGAAATCACCGGTCAAGCTGATCGTTAAAGCCAGGCGGAGCTATGTAGCGCCACGAAGATAGCTGAGCAACGGTGCTGTCCTAATCCGGATTTCGTGTCCTTCCGTTTGGACAAAGACGATCCACGAAATCACACGAAATGGCACGAACAAAATACTTCCACTTCGGGTGAATTCGTGGATCGCTCCAAAGTTGGAAAGGGCAATCTCTCGAATTAGACTACCCGGCAACCTGAAACTCGTGGAAACGCGGTCGCGCTGCTACACTCTGTTCCACTTTGAATTCTTCCTTCGGCACTCGTGAAAGACCATGCAACCAAACCATAAAACTAGTCTGTGCGTACTACTTCTCCTGACGTTGTTGTGCTCGTTGCCAATCTTCGCTCAAAAGGCCAGCGTCACTCTCGGAAAACGCGCAAGCAGAATTCCCAAGGCTTGCGTGGGAGTGGTTCCCGCCTCGATCGAAGGCACGGTCGACATCCCCGCCCTGTTGAAAGAAGCCTACTGCAAAGGCGCCGGCGATATGATGGCGGAGTACAGCTATGTTCTGAACTCGGCGGGGCGCTCGAAGGATAAGAAGGGGAAGGTAAAGGAAGAAACCACCACCTACGAAGTTTTCATTCCGACTTTGAAGAGCGGGACGCACGCCAAGGGGATTCTGGTGGCTACGAGTCGTAATGGCGTGCCCGTGCCGGCAGGCGAACTGGAAAAAGCCCGGAAGGAGGCAGGCGAGCGCCTGGAAAAGGCCGAGGAGAAAAACGCGCGCGAAACGCCATCGCCCGCCGAGACAAATCCCGACGTGAAGGGAATGATGCCCGTCGGTATGTATACTCACAGCGCAACCAATCACTCGAGCTTCACCAGCAAGGGCAGCGCAGCGCTGGCGATTCATACTTTTCTAAAAACTTGTGACTTGACTCTGGCGCGTCGCGAACAGCATGACGGGCGGGACACCTTGGTCTTCAATTTCGCTCCGCGCCCTGACGCGCAATTTGTTGACAACGAAAAATATATAGCGCAGCTCACCGGCGAGATTTGGATCGACGCCCGGGACCGCATCGTGACCCGACTCGTGGGCTGGCCCCAGTTGGTTCCAAACAGTGCGAGCGCAACCAATCCACCTGCGGCGGTCGGCGAAAGACCCCCCGCAGTTTACGTCGAGATGATGCGCTTGCCCGAAGGCATTTGGTTACCGCAGGTGGTGCGCATTAACGGCGCAGATTACCAAAAGCTCTTCGATGGCATCAACACGGAATCACTTTCAACCTTTAGCAATTACATCCGCTTCTCGACTGAGATTAAGGACGTCAAGGTCAACACACCCAACAACCCTTAAACATTCATCAAAATACGCGCCTCCCGGATCGCGTCCGATCCGAAGTACGTGATAAAAGTGAGCCAGACTCTTTAGCTGTGATTGAGTCTTGCGCTCCGTAGGAGCGGACCCATACTGGCACGGAGGGGCTATAAACATTTCACCTCTACGAGGTGAGGAGCAGAGCAGACATGGAGTTGACGACTTAATCGAAGTTTGCTTCGGTCGGTTGTGATTCCGATCCCGGAATTCCGGAGATGAGTTCATGAAATCAATCCATCGACCACGGCGCAACCTTGCCAGAACTCTCTTACTGCTTACCTTCGCCGTCATCACCCCAGTTGTTCGCTGTCAGGTTAAGCAAGCCCCGCGCCTGGACCGAGAAAGTTTGATCTCCACCGCGCGCGAGATCATGACGACCGCTCGTTACTGTGCGTTGATTACCCTCGACTCGAGTGGCCGGCCGCATGCGCGAACCATGGATCCGTTTTCACCCGCAGACGACATGGTCGTATGGCTGGCAACTAATCCAAAGAGCCGCAAAGTCCGAGAGATTCGCCGTAATCAACGCGTCACTCTCTATTATTTTGTCCGCGACGATCAGGCTTATGTCACAATTTCAGGCCGCGCGCGCATCGTTCGGGACCCTAAAGAGAAAGCTAAGCATTGGAAAGATGAATGGAAGGATTTCTATCCCGATCGTAAATATCTCCTCATCGCCGTGGCGCCGGAAAGGCTGGAGGTGATTAGCGTGAAGCAGGGTATCATTGGTGACTCGATCACCTGGACGCCGCCGGCTGTCACTTTCGAGAATCGCAAGCTGAAATGATTTTGACTCGTGGGCCACATTGCGTTCAGAGTTCAACCTTCAGATTGCTGAAGCAAATCCGCTTCCTGGTTTTGAATGGTTATCGCCCAAGAGTCGTGTCTTGTTTTGAGGATTGCCGCTTCTTGAGGTAAAACGATCCACGAAGACACGCGAAATTGGTTTTTGTTCGTGCCGTTTCGTGTGATTTCGTGGATCGTTCCTGTCCGAGCGGGGACAAAACGCGAAACCAAACTAAGACACTGCCGGCCCAAGTGCAGGTATGACAATCTCCGCGCTCGATAGTCGACAAAAACTCGTTGCGCTTCTCCAACTGGCTTATTCAGGTGAGTTGGCGGCGGCGCATGCCTATCGGGGGCACTGGAAGTCGGTCCGCAACGCGAAGCAAAAAACTGCGATTCAAAACATTGAGAACGATGAGTGGCGACACCGCCAGCTGGTTGGTGAAATGCTCGCCAGTCTGGAAAGTGGACCCAGCCAGCGGCGCGAAACGCGGGCGAACCTGATCGGCCGGACTCTTGGGTTTCTGTGTCACGTGATGGGTTGGTTGGCGCCGATGTACGGCGCCGGCCGGCTCGAGAGCCGGAACATTCGCGAGTATGAAACGGCCGCGCGATATGCGCGCGAATGTGGCCACGACGAGTTGGTTGATTGTCTTCTGGAAATGGCGGAAGTCGAGTGGGACCACGAACATTACTTTCGCTCACGAGTACAGGAACACTTCTTTGGTCGCCGACTTCCGCTGTGGATCCAGCCGCCGGCGAAGGAATCGATCCGGCTCTCGTTTGAGCGAGAACAAATTTCAGATCAGAATGCTGCGCCATATGTCACGACGCGAACTGCGATTGAGAGCTGAAGAGCTTTTGTCGCCCCAGGAGATAGCTCAAGCCCCTGGGGCATTGACTCTCAATCGGAATTCCCGTAAAACCTCTTCACTTCACGAGCCTCGCCGTTTTTGGATCATCAATCAATTTTCATGAGGAGATCAAACATGCCCCTGACCTATGAAAGCAGACTCGTCCGACAAATCATTTTCGCTTCGTGCCTGATCGCGCTGGCGCTCTTCGTTGGCGGCTGTAGCAAAGGCGCCGGCGGCAGCAGCATGCAATTGAAGTCCCCGGCTACCGGCGACAAGGACATGCCGGTGAAGTCCGGTTATGCTTTTGCCGTCACCAAGTCATTTACGGACACTGCCAACAAGATTACGACCGCTCCCAGCTATCGTGTCTATGCGGCCAATTATGATCTTGATGGCGGAAACTTTGCCTTAACCTTAAACAAACCGCTGACTGCCGATGACCAGGTTCGTGTGGTATTCAGCCTGGTGGGCGATCAGGGCGGCAACGAGAAGACTGCTGCCAAGGCCGGAACATATTCAGCCAAAGCCGACAAGTTCATGAAAGTTGAAGACGTGGCCATCGTGTCGCGCAAGGCTGGAACCGACAACACCGGCTGGCTCGATCGCAGCACCCTGACAGGTGATGCCAAAGTCACTTCAGTTTCCAGCGATACCATCACTGGCGAAGTTGATCTAAGCAGTGGAGCGATGTCCATCAAGGGACCGTTTACCGCTAAGATTCTGGTAAGGAAATAGAAGGATCGAGAACGTCAGATTACGTTTTGCCGGACCCGGCGACGCGGACGCGATCGCCTCCTTGTTATTCGAGTCGTTCGCCGAATATGAGTCGCTTTACAAGCCAGAAGGTTTTTCGGCGACCGCGATCACGGCTGAGGAGATCGCGAATCGCATCGCGGAGGGACCGGTGTGGGTAGTACTGCTCGGCGAGAAGATTGTCGGCACGGTATCGGTGATCCCAAAGGGTGACGCGCTTTACATACGAGGAATGGCGGTGCTCCCCGCAGCCCGAGGACAGCGAACGGGAGAACTGCTGCTCACTCATGTCGAGCAGTTCGCGGCGACGCAAAACTTTCAACGTCTACTCTTAAGCACCACAGCTTTTTTGGATCGCGCGATTCGATTGTACGAGAATTTTGGATTCCGGCGGACCGATGCAGAGCCACATGAGCTGTTCGGAACACCACTCTTTTCAATGGAGAAGCCGATGTCCGACAAGCTTTAGCGGCGTTTAGAGTACCAACTTTAGTTGGTTCTTTCTTGCTTAATAAAAGCCCGACTGAAGTCGGTACTCTGAACACCGCTTATCAAAGTAGGACGCTACCCCTTTGATCAGAGCTCCCTTAAGTTTGTCGGACATGGTGTACAATGCGTTCAACATGACGAACGCGATTGCCAAAGAGGAACGACGGCCGACGCTGGGCGAAGAGATCGCCAACAGCATCAGTCATGGCATCGGCTTGGTTCTGGCTATCGTAGCGACCCCGATCTTAATTATCGCCGCGCTCCGTTACGGCACCGCGTGGAATACGATCGGTGTCAGCGTATTCGCGGCCTCGATGATTACTCTGTATCTCGCCTCAACTCTTTATCACGCGCTCACACACGATGGAGCCAAGCGCGTCTTTCGCATGTTGGATCACAGCGCGATCTTCCTGCTGATTGCCGGCACGTATACACCTTTCACTCTCGGCATACTGCGCGGGCCATGGGGATGGACACTCCTGGTAATTATCTGGACGCTCGCCGCTGTAGGTCTGACGATGAAAATTTTTCTTCGCGCGCGATACGCGTGGCTTTCAGTAGGTCTGTATCTGGTGATGGGATGGCTGGTAGTAATCGCTGCCCCGCAGGTATTAAGAGTCATGCCACTGTCCGGTCTGGCGTGGCTGGTGGCGGGCGGCATCGCTTACACCGCCGGCGTCGGCTTCTATGCCGCGCACCGGGTTCGTTATGCGCACTTCGCCTGGCACCTGTTCGTGATCACCGGTACCGTCTGTCATTTCTTTGCAGTGCTCTGGTATTCAGCGTAACTCTGAGTTTGGGTCCAGGGAACGTCAGGTGAAGCTTGATTTCCGGGTTTTCTTAGCGCCTTTCGATTTTCGAAAGCCGCAAAGCCAAACTAATACGCTGGCCCTTAACCGTCGCTCAGTGCTATTATCACCACCCTTTCTAAGAGCCATGTGCAATCGTCACGATTTACATTTTCGCCCTCTTGTTAGCCGCGCCGATCTCTTCGCGGACTAGCGTCCTTCATCAACATCGCCGCGCTTCTTTTGACACTGCCTGTAAGTGTTACGCCCGAGTGTTTCAAACGACGAGGAGAGAAATGATGTCAACCGCTATCACACCGAAAAGACCCGAAATCAAAACCGCGCTGCCGGGCCCGAAAGGCAGAGCGATCGTAGAGGCCGACGCGAAGTTTGTTACGCCATCTTACCCACGCCCTTCTTTCAAGCTGGTTGCCGATCGAGCCAGGGGCGTCTGGGTAACCGACGTAGATGACAACGTCTTTCTCGACTGCAACGCCGGCGTTGCCGTATGTTCGACTGGTCACTGCCATCCCGAAGTTGTGCAGGCAATTCAGGACCAGGCCGCGGAGCTGATTCACATGTGCGGCACCGATTACTACTACCGGCAGATGCCGGAGTTGGCCCAGAAGCTGGACGAGATCGTGCCAGTGCGACGTCCGACGCGCACGCACTTTGCCAACAGCGGCACCGAAGCTGTCGAGACCGCTTTGAAACTGGCGATGCACGCAACCGGACGCGAAAAGTTCATTGCGTTCTTTGGCAGCTTTCATGGACGCACGCTGGGATCGCTTTCACTTACTTCGTCCAGGGCTGCGCAGAGGGTCGGCTTCAGGCGCCAGGTGCTCGACGTGGTGCACGTGCCGTATCCGAACGTCTATCGCAATCCGTTCAGCGCCGAAGACTGCGGCAATGGCGGCGCCGGCCAGGGCGCTTTGAATTGGATCGAAAACCGTCTGTTCAAAACCACTACGCCGCCCGAAGAGGTTGCCGCAATCGTGGTCGAACCCGTGCAGGGCGAAGGCGGTTACCTCCCCGCTCCGGAAGGATTCCTTAAGGGATTGAGGCGCATCTGCGACGAGCACGGGATCATGCTCATCGTCGATGAAGTCCAGAGCGGCATGGGCCGCACGGGGAAAATGTTTGCGCTGGAGCATTACGGAGTCCAGGCGGACATCGTCTGCATCGCCAAGGGCATTGCCTCTGGCTTGCCGCTGGGAGCGTGTGTCGCGCGGGCTGATTTGATGGACTGGAAACCGGGCGCGCATGCGTCGACGTTTGGCGGCAACCCGGTCGCGTGCGCCGCGGCGTTGAAAACGATTGAGCTGCTCGAGCGAGAACTGATTGCTAACAGTGCCGAGGTAGGCGGTTATCTGAAACGCGGTCTGGAAAAGCTGATGAGCAAGCATGATTGTATCGGCGATGTCCGCGGCCCGGGGATGATGATCGGCGTCGAGTTCGTCAAAGACCAAACCACGAGAACGCCTGACCCGGACCTGCGCGATCGGGTCGAAGTTGCCAGTTTTGAACGCGGCCTGATCCTGCTGGGCTGCGGTCCCAACACCATCCGCTGGTCGCCGCCGCTAATCCTGACGAAAGACAACGTGGACGTGGCCCTGGAGATTTTTGACGAAGCCATCGCGGCCTCGAAGTAAATACCCATGCGTTTGGGATTGTTCGGAGTTCCGCCTTTAGGCGGCCAAGTGATGGAGCAACAAGGCCCGCCTAAAGGCGGAACTCCAAACTGAAGCCGTCGTCGCTGCGCTCTGCCGGCGCACTCAAATCGAAGTCCTCTAATCATGTTCGAAGGCACTATCATCTCAATCAACATCGCTGCCAACGCCGAAGCGCCGATGCAAACAGTAAGCGAAGCGCGCGCGATCCCCGGCCGAGGGCTCGAAGGCGATCGCTATTGCGATCACAAAGGGACCTTTTCAAAGCCGCAGCCCGACCGCGAGCTTACCTTGATCGAAGCGGAAGCCATCGAAGCAATGAAGCGCGAACTCAATATCGATTACGGATTGAGCGACAGCCGGCGCAACGTCGTGACTCGGGGAGTGCCGTTGAATCATTTAGTGGGCAAAGAGTTTTGGATCGGCGAGGTGAAGGCGCGCGGCTTGCGCTTATGTGAACCCTGCTCGCACTTACAAAAACTTTCGCATGAGAAGGTCTTGCCCGGTTTGGTTCATCGTGGCGGTCTGCGCGCGCAGATTCTGACCGAAGGTCTGATTCGAGTCGGCGAGATCGTGAAGGAATCCAACTAGGCTCTGTTTTGTTCGTGCAATTTCGTGTGATTTCGTGGATCGTTTTCGTCCAGCCGAACAGGAAGCGGGAGCGTTATAAGCGGTAACGAACATGCTTTCGCAACTCTTCATCCTCGACCTCGATGTTCTGCAAACGCAGCATCACATCGGCATTCAAGTCCCAACCTGAGCGCTCTCCGGCTTCCAGCTTCACCGTGCCGGCGGCGGCAATCATTGCGGCGTTGTCAGTCGACAGATGGGGGGAAGGAAAGTAGACGGGCAGACCCAACTTTGCGGCAGCCTCACCCGCCGCCTGGCGCAGCGCACCGTTGCACGCTACTCCACCGGCGACAATCAAAGTCTTAGGCCGATACTCCTGCGCGACGCGTTCCATCGTCGTTACGAGGGAACGCACGACGGTGCTTTGGAAGCTGGCGGCGAGATCTTTGATGCCTAGTGAAGGTTCTTCGCCGTTCTGCACGGGTTGGAGACCGGACTCGCGTACGTACCTGGTCACCGCAGTTTTCAGTCCGCTGAAGCTGAAATCCGGACGATTGTCTCCCATCCGCGGCAATGCAAATTTGACCGCCTTCGGATTCCCTTCTCTGGCGAGCTTCTCGATAATCGGTCCGCCCGGATAACCAAGCCCGAGCAGCTTTGCGACCTTATCGAACGCTTCGCCCGCCGCGTCATCACGCGTGCGACTGACGACTTTGTATTTGCCCGCGCTCGGCACATAGAAAAGATTCGTGTGCCCGCCAGAGACAATCAGCGCCAGCGCGGGATGCTCGACGGGCGGATTCTCAAAGCAGACCGAATAGATATGCCCTTCAATATGATTGACACCGACCAGAGGCTTGCTCAGCACGAACGCCATTGCCTTCGCATACGAAACGCCAACCAGTAATGAACCGATCAGGCCCGGGCCGATCGTGACCGCAATGCCGTCGATGTCCTCTTTGGTGACGTTGGCGCGCGTGAATGCTTCCTCGACGACCGGAACAATCTTGTCGAGATGTTCACGTGAAGCGAGTTCCGGCACAACCCCTCCGAAGCGTGTGTGCGTGGCGATCTGTGAAGCGATCACCGACGAGATCATCTCGCGGCCATCGCGCACTACAGCCGCCGCCGTTTCATCGCAGGAAGTTTCGATACCGAGAACAAGCATTGTTAGTTGTTAGCTTCAACGATACTTGTGCAGGTGTCGCCGTGCAACCTCTGCAATCATCCGCAGATTACACCGATTACGCAGAAGGGAAGAAGCACGCACGAACGTCCAAAGGCCAAAGTCAGTCCTAATGCGGCCTGGCTGAATCTGCGTATCTGCGGACGAATCTTTCTAACTGGCTTCATAAAAGCTGAGGCATGAGTCGCCCTGCTTCAGAACTCGATAACGCTTCAACCTGTCGAATTCTTCCTTCAAACTATTCTTGTGATGATGCTCAACGATCACCACACCGCCTTCGGCTAACAAACTCTCCGCGTGTTCCCCAACGTAATCCAACGTGCTCTCATAGTCCATAGCGTACGGAGGATCGAAAAACACAATGTCGAACGGCCCGGCTTCTTTCTTCGCGTGTCGCCGCAAAAACTCGAATGCCTCGGCGCTCACTACGTCTACTTCGCCTTTATCAACACCGAGCGTTTCGAGATTTGCTTCAACCAGCGCGCACATCCCCCGCGATTGATCCACGAAGGTCGCGTGCGCCGCTCCGCGCGACAGAGCCTCGATTCCCACCGCTCCCGACCCCGCACATAGATCAAGAAACCGCGCGCCTTTGATTCGTGGCGCGAGCACGTTGAATAACGTCTCACGCAAACGATCCGAAGTGGGCCGCGTCTCGAGCGACGGGGGACTCTTCAACTTTCGTCCACGATATTTGCCGGCAATTATTCGCATAATCGATTCGTGGCATCAGCGGTAAGCTGATGCTCATTTTTGAGCGCCAACAAAAGTATAACGTGAACGTCATCGCGCACCAGTCACCCTCAAACTGAGCTGTAATGAACCTTGTCTTGGAACATACGCTGACATAAGATTCACCGTGATCGCGAGAACGAGCCTGAATCAACTCTAAAAAGTGCCGGTCAAGCGATCCGTGCCGACCTTGTACCAACTCAATTGGCGGCTCGTGTCTGCGCACTGAAGCGACCGCGAACCCTAATTCCAATATGACAGACTCAATTAGAAAACTCGGCCCGTACACCCTGATCAGCAGGATTGGACTGGGTGGCTTTGGAGCGGTGTGGCTGGCTGAGAAGCGGACCGCAATAGCCACGACACAGGTCGCCCTCAAATTGCCGCGTGGAGAGGACATTGATCTTGAAGCCTTCAAACAGGAGGCCGCGATTTGGGTTCAAGCTAGTGGTCATCCGAATGTGCTGCCCTTGATCGACGCCGATATCTACGACGACCAGGTCGTAATTGTGAGCGAGTATGTTCCTGACGGTTCGCTGGCAGGCTGGCTCAAGCAGCATGGCGGCAAAGCACCCTCAGCGGAAGCTGCGTGCGAGATCATGGACGGCGTCCTGGCCGGCCTCGCTCACTTACACGCGCGACTCATCATTCACCGCGATCTCAAACCGGAGAACATTCTGCTGCAACGCGAGACGCCGCGACTGGCTGACTTCGGCATCGCTCGGCTGCTTAAATCAAGCACCCACAGCCAAAAGGTGAGCGGCACGCTTGCCTACATGGCCCCTGAAGCCTTCGACGGTAAGCGCAACGAGCAGACGGACGTATGGTCGACGGGCGTGATCTTTTACGAGATGCTTGCCGGCCGACTGCCTTATGATCAACCGGACATCCCTTCCTTTATCGGCGCGATCATGCGTAACGACCCGCCGCCTTTGCCGAACTTCGTTCCCGAAGTCCTGCGGCAAATCGTGATGAAAGCATTGCAACGCGATCCGGCCAACCGTTATTCGTCGGCGGCAGACATGCGTCGTGATTTGCGCGAGGCCGAGCACAGAGTGTGGCTGGGAGGGCGAGAAGCGATCGTCGAGCCGCAGGCCCCGACGCTGCCGGCGCCTGTTCTGCAACCAACGATGCCGACCATGCCGGTGAATACGGTGCCATCAATCCTTCCGGTAAAACGCACCTTACCGGCGGAGACATTACCTCTTCCCGTTCCAGTCAAAGAGAACTCGCGCTTGCCCTTCTGGCTTGCCGGCAGCGTTGCGGTTGTTCTCTTGCTGCTGGGGGTTTTGTCTCTAGTGTCAGTCTATTATTGGAGGTCATCGCGAACGGCGAATAAGAGTCAGACAGAGACGCCCCGTATCGCGAAACAGTCGCAAGGGCAATATGCGTTGCAATACACTCTCACCAGGCACCGCTTCCAGATCGATTCAATCGCGTTCTCTCCTGACGGGAAGACCTTCGCCAGCGGAAGTCTTGATTTGACAATAAAGTTGTGCGATGCGCAGACCGGGAATCTGAAGCTGTCACTAGATGGACATACGGAAGGAATCTCTTCCGTAGCTTTTTCACCCGACGGCGCCACCCTGGCCAGCGCCAGCCGAGACAAGACGGTAAAGCTTTGGGATTCGCAAACAGGCGCACTGAAGCAGACTCTAAAGGCCCAAGATGATTGGGTAACTGCCGTTGCGTTTTCACCAGATGGAAAGTCCCTGGCAACTGCCAGTGACGACGGCTCGGTGAAGTTGTGGGATGCCCATACCGGAGCGTTGCAGCAAAGCTTAGCCGGTCACAGCGGAAAGGTGTTTTCAGTGGCGTTCGCGCCGGACGGATTAGCGAGTGCGGGTGAAGACAAGACAGTAAAATTTTGGAATACAGACAGGGATTTCGGTAACCTTACTCGGATCTTGACCGGCCATACTGACGCTGTTTGGTCGATCGCCTTCTCGCCGGATGGGAAGACATTGGCTAGCGGGAGCGGCGACCAGACGGTCAAGTTGTGGGACGTGCAGTCAGGAACCTTAAAACAGACACTGCCGCAGGAAAGCGCAGTCTATGTAGTTGCTTTCTCTCGGGATGGAACAATGCTGGCAATGGGGTCTTACGACTCGAAAGTGAAATTGTGGAACCTGGAAAGTCGGACATTGCAGCAAACTTTGACTGGACATGAGGGCGGCGTCTTTGCGCTTGCATTCTCGCCCGATGGGAAAACCCTGGCGAGTGGTGGTGTTGACAAGACTGTGAAGGTGTGGCGAGCTGAATGATTCGGCTCATTGACCTTAACCTTGGCTATCTCATGGGACCATTTCGATTCTCAAAAGAACAAAAGGCAAATCAAGAGAAAGCCTGCTAAGAGACTAAGGCTCCGCATATTGCTGAGGAGGTAAGAGTTGAGCGTCTCTTTGCGGCCCTACCGATAAAAGCCGACTGAAGTCGGTACTCTAAACACTGGGACTCAAAAGAATGTCCTCACCCAACCGCCGCCAACTTCATTCGCGCATCACTCTGCACACGTTTGATCATCTTCGCAGCTTCAGCCGAAGTCTTACGCTGGTTGATGTAAAACTCAGCTTCCTTGCGCGCGGTTTGTAGGATATCCAGATCGCGAACCAGGTTGGCGACGCGGAATTCGGGGAGGCCGGCCTGGCGAGTGCCCATCACTTCGCCGGGGCCGCGAATCTGCAAATCTTTTTCCGCTATCTTAAAACCGTCGTTGGTCTCTTCCATGATGCCGAGGCGTTCGCGAGCGACTTCGGTTTGTTTCTCGGAAGCCAGCAGCAGGCAGTAGCTCTGTTCGGCGCCGCGACCGACGCGGCCGCGCAGTTGGTGGAGTTGCGACAGACCAAAGCGTTCGGCGTGCTCGACGATCATTACGGAAGCGTTGGGCACGTCGACGCCGACTTCGATCACGGTCGTCGACACCAGAATCTGAATTTCGCCGGCGATGAATCGGCGCATGACTTCTTCCTTCTCTTCCGGCTTCATCCGGCCGTGCAGCAGTCCTACTGAGAATTTTGGGAAGACGCGATCGCGCAGGTACTCGTAGCGTTTGGTGGCGTCGCGCAAATCCATCTTCTCAGACTCTTCGACCAGCGGATAGACGACATAGACTTGCCGGCCGGCGCGCACTTCACGCGCAATTAACTTCTTAACTTCTTGTCGTCCTTCTTCGCCAAATACCTTCGTCTCGATTGGCGTCCGACCGGGCGGCAGCTCATCGATGATCGACACGTCGAGATCGCCATAAACAGTCATCGCCAGCGAACGTGGGATCGGGGTCGCCGTCATCACCAGCACATCCGGATTCAATCCGCGAGCGCGCAACTCGGCGCGTTGCATCACGCCAAACCGGTGTTGCTCATCAATGATCACCAGGCCCAGGTTCTTAAAAGCCACGCTTTCCTGAATCAGTGCGTGCGTGCCCACGGTGGCTTGAACTTCACCGGCCACAATCGATTGATGCAGATGCTTCTTGTCCGCGCTCTTCAACGATCCGCTAAGCAATTCAACTCGATAGGGCGCTTTTGCCAGGATACGTTTGATATTACGCGCATGCTGTTCGGCGAGAATCTCAGTGGGAACCATCAACGCGGTTTGATAACCATTCTCCATCGCGGCCAGCATGGCAATCAGCGCCACGATCGTTTTGCCGCTGCCTACGTCGCCTTGCAACAGGCGATTCATCGGCGCGTCGGAACGCATGTCTTTGAAGATTTCTCTGACAACCTTGCGTTGCGCTTCAGTAAGTTTGAATGGCAGGACAGAGCCAATCCGCTGCTTCATCGGACTATCAATCTTGATTTTCGCGCCTTTGCTTTCTCTGATTCTCTTCCCGCGCTTTATGGCCAGGGCCAGCGCTACCCAGAACAATTCTTCAAAGATCAGGCGTTGATGCGCCGGACTGCGCATGTTGTGGTAGTCGTCGAGCGAAGCATCCTCTTTTGGGAAATGTGCGTGGCGGAGAGCGTCCGCGCGGCTGATCAGTTTGCGCCGCGCCAGTAAATCCGCGGGCAGCGTCTCTTCAATCGACTTATCGGCCAGACGGGCCAGAACTTCATGAACAATCTCGCGCAGACGTTTGGTGCGAAAGTCGCCCAGCTTTCGATAAATCGGCACGTGCCGGCCCACGTGGATCGCCGCCAGCGTGGGATCGGTTTCGACTTCACCCTCTTCGTCATCGGCGGCGGTAACCAATTCCAACTCGTCCGGCTTGTTCAATCTAAGCGAGTAGGTGCCACGCCGGCTGTCGTTCTCCCACTTTCCAAAAGCAATGAAACGCGTGCCCGGCACAAATCGCTTAGCGTTGTAGTTCAAGATATCGCGCGCGCGCGGTCCGGAGACAAACCACCAGACCATGACCTGTTTGCCTGAGCGTTGCTGATCCACCGCGCTGATCTCAAATTTGTAGAGCGACTGTTTGAAAGAGCGGCGATTGCGAACCTGGAAACCGCCGGCGATACGCACGGTGAGATCGAGCGACGCTTCGAGGCCGTGGTACAAGTGGCGAATCTCGACCATGCTCGAACGATCTTCGTAACGCGCCGGGAGATAGTTGAGCAGGTCTTCGACGGTGACACTGGCAATATCTTTTCCGAAAGACACTTCGGTCAACGCGAGAGCGAGTTGACGCGCGCTTTGCTGGCCGAAACGAGGGATTCGTGTCTCAACCAGATCGAGAATTCTGGTGTCGAGCGAGATGGATCGAAGGGCTGGCATCGACGAGATCATAACACAGCAGGAAAGAGCGTACCGTCCGTTGCATCAGGTTCGGAATTCAGGAAACCGTGAGGGGCAGATCGACGTTTAAGATCGCGAAAGGGCTGCCTTTCTAACTTCGACCCGAGTCAGCAGAGGAAGCATTTAACCGCAAGGGACGCGGAGGTTTTCGCAGAGGAACGCAAAGGTTTTTACTGAATCAACTGGAGTGAAGCATGAAGCACTGGGAATCGCTCGTCGATCAGAAAATTCGCGAAGCGATGGAGCAGGGCGAGTTCGACGACCTGCCGGGCAAGGGCAAGCCCCTCGATACTTCTGAGAACCCCTTCGAGGATCCCGAACTGCGTCTGGCGCACCGGATGTTGCGCAACGCCGGCTTTGCACCTTCCTGGATCGAAGAACGCAAGGACATCGATTCAGAGTTTGAGAATGCGCGTCAGCAAATGTCGCGAGTGTGGATGGTCTTACAAAACGCTCTCGGCACCGAGAACGAGCGCGGCGCACGGGCGCGCTGGGAGAAAGCGCTCACTTCATTTCGTAAGCAAGCCGCCGAACTCAACCGGCGCATCACGGCGTGGAATTTGAAAGTTCCGGCAGCCGGCTTTCAAAGAACGCTAATCGATATAGAGAAAGAAGTCAGCCAGGTCGAACATCCTGGCGAAACCAGGTAGGAAATAATTGAAGGGGCACGGCGTACCGTGCCCCAAACATGTCGTATCCGGTTTGATCTAAGGCAAATTCTTGGTCGGCCCGGATTGACGATTCCTCTAATTGGTTGCCGCGACGGTCGCTCCGCAGTGCTGATTAAATGCTTGTCGAAGTTCCGCCGCAATCTGTTCCGGACCTCTGCCTTCGATCTGGTAGCGCTCCATCATGTATACAAGTTGGCCGTCCTTCAAAAGCCCGATTGAGGGCGACGACGGTCCGAAACCGGTGAAGTAACTGCGGGCCCGCTCGGTCGCTTCGATGTCGCCTCCGGCAAACACGGTCGCTACTTTGTCGGGCCGAATCTCATTTTGCAGCGCCATCGCAATGCCGGGACGGGCTTTCCCCGCGGCGCAGCCACAGATTGAATTGACCACGACCATGATTGTGCCGGTTGAATTCTTTAGTGTTTCGTCGACCGCTTCGGGTGTTCTTAATTCCTGAACGCCAAGCCGCGTTAACTCTTCCCGCATCGGGCGAATCACTTCTTCTGGATATGGCATTTCTTAATTTCTCCTCTGAATCTATCGATCAAGTTGTTTGAATTGTCATTGTAGCACGATCACTCAATAGTCTGGGCTGGAGTAGCATAGACTTCAATCTGTGATTCTAATAGCCCAGGACTCAATCACAGACTGAAGTCTATGCTACAGACAGAACTGAAATCTTCCGGGGCTCGTCGCCGTCGCCTGAAATTCGTATGCGCCAAACACCGGCGGGCAGAGGGTAAGGTCCCAGACGTTCGCCCCACTCGATGATCACTACCGCACTTTCATCTGTGAGGATCTCATCCAAATCTACCGCGTGTGCCGCGGAGGCGCCTTCTTCAAGACGATATAGATCGATGTGATAAAGCAAGAGCCGGCCCTGGTGAAGATTGACCAGGGTAAATGACGGACTGGTTATGTCTTCTTCGTCCAGGCCCAGCGCATGGGCGACTCCCTTCACGAAAACGGTCTTGCCTGCACCGAGGGGACCGTTAAGCAAAATAATCTCGCCACCTGAGAGCTGTTCACCGATGCGAACGCCGAGATCGAAAGTCTCGCGCTCGTTGAATGCGATCCACTCACCAGTTGGAAGGGATTGTTTTGCTGTGACACTCATGTTGGTGGCCAAACAAGCCCCGGATGAACGCGAATTTCATGGATTAGAAGTCATGACAGCTTAATGGATTGACTCCCTCTCCCTTTGGGAGAGGGATGGGGAGAGGGCCTAACGCGCGAACCCCTCTTGGCCCCTTGTCCTCGATAAACACGACGGATAATTCCAAGAACCACTTCGCACTCAGCTTCGCACCCTCATCCCCAGCCCTTCTCCCAAAGGGAGAAGGGAGCAAATCAAATCAACAACCTAAAGGTTGAACACTCTAAAGTTCAACGCCCGGCAACGGTATTTCGCCTTCGGGATCGAGCGAGCAGACAGCAGCGCTGAGATGTTCACGGATGTCGGATGCGACCATTGTGCGCATGCCCATCTCTTCCGCTGCCAGATCACCTGCCAGGCCGCTGATGTAAAGGGCGGCGATGACTGACTCCAAAGTGCTGGCTTCCTCCTTCAAAGTCCCATAGGCCTGCGCGAGGAAACCTGCGATTATTCCGGTCAAGGTGTCTCCGGCTCCGGCCGTCCCCAGACCCGCGTTGCCGGTTGGGTTGACGAACACACGTCCATCGGGCGCGGCAACCAATGACCGCGCGCCCTTCAAGACAACAATCACTTCATGAACCACAGCGAACTTTCTTGCGGTTGCAACCCGATCATTGAGCCCCGTCCTATCATCCGTGCCGATCAGCCGCAGCATCTCGCCGGGATGCGGCGTCAAAACAACCGGCAAGTCAAACGACCCGCGCAAACCCTCCGGCCATGGCGCCAGACAATTCAATCCGTCCGCGTCAACCACCACCGGCGTTCTACGCTCTTCAATCAAAGCTCGGACAAAGTTGCGCGTGCGCTCGTCTTCCGGAGACAACCCGGGACCAATGGCGATTACGTTTGCGCGCTCCGCAAGGCTTAGGACGTGGCCGAGCGCTTCGTCGCTGACGGCGCCTCGATCAGTTTCCGCCAAAGCTGCGGTCATTACTTCCGGCATCAACTGCGCGGCGACCAAAGGCTGGGCAGACGCGGGCGTGGCGACGGTCACGAGACCGGCCCCCGACCGCATGGCGGCGTTCCCGCAGAGCGCGGCCGCGCCCGTAAATCCCCGCGAACCGGCAATCGCCAGAACATGACCGTGCGTGTTCTTGTAAGAATCAGGAACATAACGAGTCTGAATCAACCAACGGCGCGCATCGGCTTCCTCCGTCGCAAATAGCTGACTATCTGCTTCGTCGATCAATTCTTTCGGCGAACCAATGTCAGCGACGATCAGCTTTCCGTTGTAGTTGGCGGCGGGGGGCAGAACATTAGCGAGCTTAGGCGCGGTCATAGTGACGGTAACGTCGGCCCGTACGGCTGCGCCAATCAATTCCGGCGAATCGGCATTCAGTCCCGAAGGAACGTCAACTGAAATGATGAGCGATCGCGCGAGTTCATCCGAACCCCTCGCTTTGCGAAGCCGCTCCAGGTAACGAACGGCTTCCTGGTAAATTCCTTCCAGCGGGCGGGTGAGACCCGTGCCGAACAAGGCATCGACGATAACCTCGTGTGGAAGTTTCAACAGGCTGTCAAGCAGATGATTCCACCCTTTTTCTGAATCGCACTCATATAGATGAATGGCTCCAGGGCCGCCAGCCGCGTTGTTAGTCATCCATTCCCGCATTCTCTCAAAATTGATCCGCGCGTCGCCGTGGACATCTTCGACTCTGCCGAACAGGACTGTGTGAACGTTTGCTCCGGAGATCGCGAGTAGCCTGGCGGCCGCTGCTCCATCACCGCCGTTATTACCGCGACCGCAGAGCACCAGAATCGATTTATCCGCAACGCTACACAGTGCGGCGATCGCCTGAGCAGTGGCGGAGGCGGCGTTTTCCATTAGAACCAAAGACGGAGTGCCGCAGCGCTCGGTCGTCATCCGATCGATCTCGCGCATCTGCGCCGACGATATGACAGGTTGCACCCTGCGATGATAAGGAGAAGATTACAGGCGGGTCAATTGAGGAGCAGAAAAGAAAGCGGGAGTGATGCTCTTCACCACACAAACAAGAAAAGGCCGCTGAGGGTCAAACCCCGCCGCCTGCCGCTGCTCCAGCCTATCCGTCTTTTCGGGATACCCAAGTAAACAGACAATACCCCGACCTCTCCAGAAACTTCTCAAAGGAAGCCGAAGGCCCTAATCCCAGACCCTGACCGACCTTCGTCATTCTGACTGACTGACCTTGCAGACTGACTTCGCTGGCTTGGCTCATTCCCACTGAAAAACGCAAAAACAGACAGGAAAACGACGATCCGGCGTCTGGCACGACCATTGTTAAGTGAACAGCGCCAGCACCATCGAGTGCTGCGATTGAAGACCAGGTTTAAGCAGTTTCGTGGAGCTTCGAATGAACACAGAAAAAAGAGTGCGGACGAGGTTAGGCTGGCGTTGGCTCACAGCCCTGGGGCTGGCGATGTCATTACTGGCCGGCATCCTCGTAACCAATAGTGCCAAAGCCCAGAATGTTGAAAGGCCCAACGCTTCCGCCAAAGGCGCGCTGACCAGGTACGCCTGGGACCTTACCGCGGCTGCAGAGCAGGGCCGCTTTGATTCGTTAACGGAAAGACGCGACGAAATCAACCGGGCCATCGAGATACTGTCCGGGTCTAACAAGAACAATCCGGTTGTGCTGAGCGACTCACCAGCCGTGCGCGACCTCGTGGCCTCAGGCGTTGCGCGACGCCTCGTCAAAGCTGATGTGCCTGAAGCGCTGTTTGGCAAGCGCCTGTTCAAATTAAATCTTGAAGTGTTGTTCCACGATTCGAAAACTGCCGGCGACCTCGTAAATAACATTTCGGCAATTCTCTCTGAAGTTGCGCAATCCGATTCGAAAATCATTCTGCTGATCGATCCCATCCAGTCTTTGATGGGTCCATCCGCGGCATTTGACGGCGCCGCCTCCGCGATGTTGCGCGATGCGATCAAAAGAGGCGATGTTCAGTGTTTCGGTACTTCGACCGATATCGCCTTCAAGGAAAACGTTGCGAGCGATGAATTCCTGGCGCCGCTCTTCGTTGGTGTCGAGATGCAGGAAGTTACGGACCAGACCGATGACAGCGCCAAGTCAGAAAACAATGCCAACCCAAACGCAGAAGAGTTCGTTGGCGATAACATCTCGGCGGACTTGCGCGAATTGGTCGGAAGCCGTAACGCTCCCGATCGGGTCAAGGCAATCCTCCAGGTCAACAATACTAATAGCCAGGCGCTGAAGGCCCAACTGTCGAAGTACGGTGTCAACATTGAATCGCGGATGCCGCAGTTTGGTGCGTTGGCCGTGGATATCCCCACCAAAGCCATCGAGAAGATTGCCGATAGCGGCAATTACCTTTCTCTCGACCGTCCGATTAATGGTCTGGGGCACGTGGAAGAGACAACGGGCGACGAGGCCATGTTGGCGCAGCCCGGAAACAACTCGCTGGATGGCAGCAGCATTGGCATTGCCATTCTTGATTCAGGCATTTCGAGCAAGCACAAATCGGTGGCGGGTCAGATCGTCTACAGCCGCGATTTTACCGGTGAAGGCACGACTGAAGATTCGTACGGTCATGGAACTTTCGTGGCCTCGATGATCGCTTCGAAGCACGGATCGTACGGTGGCATCGCGCCGGGCGCGAACCTCGTCAATTTCCGTGTACTCAATTCAAAGGGCACTGGCTCACTGTCGGCGCTCCTCGCGGCGCTGGATGCGGTGATGTCCAACCGCGCCGCCTACAATATTCGCGTCGTTAATGTCAGCCTGGGAACGGCCGCCGTTGATTCTTACAAAAACGATCCGCTCTGCCGCGCCGTCCGGCGTCTGGTCGACGCGGGTATCGTGGTTGTCGCCGCGGCTGGTAATGATGGCAAGGATGTTCTGGACCCCAGGGTCTACGGCCGCATTCATTCGCCCGGCAACGAACCTTCGGCGATCACAGTTGGCGCCGCGAACACGTTCGGCACCGATCCCCGTAGTGACGACGGAGTCACCACCTATAGCTCGCGTGGACCGACCCGCAGTTACTGGAAAGATGGACGGGGCATCAAGCATTACGACAACCTGATCAAGCCGGACCTGGTTGCGCCAGGCAACAAGATCATCGGCGCCGCCGCACCAAATAACAAGCTGCTGCAACTCAATCCTGAGTTGCTGGTTGGCAATGGAAATACCAGCAACGGCAAAGGCAATATGCGGATGAGCGGAACCTCGGTTTCGGCCCCGATCGTGGCCGGCGCTGTCGCAGCGCTGTTGGAAGCCAACCCAAAGCTGACGCCAAACATGGTGAAGATGATCCTGATGTACACCGCGCAGCCGTTGGCGAAGTTCAATACTCTCGAACAGGGCGCAGGCGAACTCAACATTGAAGGCGCCGTGCGATTGGCGAAACTGATTCGCACGGACCTGTCTGCTTCAACTAAAGTGGGCGCACCGCTGTTGACCTCAGCCGCGCCGTCTCCGCAGAGCACGATCGCCACCCAGACTTTCAAATGGTCCCAGGGCGTGCTGTTCAAATACGACTGGGCCAAAGGGTCAGAGCTGATCACCAAGTACCAGGGAGTCTACGGTCAGGGCGTGCTGCTATGCGATGGTGTGTTGATTACCGACGGCGTGCTCCAGTCCGACGCCAGCAAGCTCTCCAGTGGGGTTCTGCTTAGCGACAACATCATCGTCAGCAATGGCATCACCATGGGCGACGGCACCGTGTTAATGAGCAACGCAATGCTGCTCAACGACGGTATCATGGTCGGCGATGGCATCATGGTCGGCGACGGCATCATGGTCGGCGACGGCATCATGGTCGGCGACGGTATCATGGTCGGCGACGGTATCATGGTCGGCGACGGTATCATGGTC
>DATHHW010000163.1:0-2143 GCA_035317005.1 Pyrinomonadaceae bacterium
AACGGAATGCCCAAGCTCATGTGCATGACACGAATGAGCGATCTGCCGCTGGATCGGCCGATTACGATTGAGCCGATGAAGGCATTCCCAATCGTGAAAGATTTAATCACCGATGTGTCGTGGAATTTTCGGGTGAAAAAGCGGATTAAGAAGTTTAAACCGCGTCCGCCTGATGCGCCGGACGGGACCTGGCGAATGCAACAGGAAGATATCGATCGGGTGCAGGAGTTTCGGAAATGCATCGAGTGTTTTCTTTGTCAGGATGTCTGCCACGTCCTGCGCGATCATCAGATGCACGATCGCTTTATCGGGCCGCGTTTCTTGATTTACGCGGCCGCCTTGGAGATGCACCCGCTCGATACCGAAAATCGGGTAGCGGAATTGCGCGAAGCCCACGGGATCGGGTACTGCAACATCACGAAATGCTGCACCAAGGTTTGTCCGGAGGAGATTGAGATCACGGACAACGGGATTATTCCGTTGAAAGAACGAGTGGTGGATGAATTTTATGACCCGCTGGGATGGTTGTGGCGGACGGGTAAAAGGAAACGTGAACCGTGATTCAAGAATGTGAACCGGTTTGTATTTAACGAGTTAACGATTTAACGAATGTCCGAACTCAAACAGCTTTCGCCGCATGCCATCCCCTCCGCTTTAGAGAAAGCTGAACGCTATCGCCTACTAAACGAACCAGCCGAAGCGGAAAGCATTTGTCTTGACGTGCTGGAGGCTGATCCAGGCAATCAGCATGCACTTATTACGCTACTGCTCGCCATCACCGACCGCTTCAGCAAAGGTTACGGAGTGAGCGACACTCAGGCGAAGGAAATTCTTGGAAAAATCAAAGGGGACTACGAGCGCGCTTATTACAGCGGAATTTTGGCCGAACGCCGCGCCAAAGCCCAGCTCGCGCGAGGAACGCCTGGGTGCGGTCACTTGGCCTATGAAGGCTTTCGGGAAGCAATGCACTGGTTCGAAAAAGCGGAAGCGCTTCGCCCGTCTGGAAACGACGACGCTTTGCTACGGTGGAACACTTGCGCCCGGATGATGGCGCGGAATCAGCTCGCTCCGCAAGAACATGAGCAGGTCGAGCCTCCGTTGGAATGAGTAGGATCCTGGCTTCCCAGTCAGACCGTTCTCCGTCACAGCGAAGTTAAATATCTACGTCCGCCAACTATAATCGCCGCGTTCTACATTAAGGTTGGGATTGTAGTAGGGGTCGCCCTGCTCAATCACTTCCCTCCATCGGTCTAGCAGCAGTTGGCGGTCGACCAGATCATCAGACTTTTGCCGAGAATGCGATTCGTGGTGTATCAGCAAAGCGCGAGGTGTCCAGATGATACGTAAACCGCGGCTGCGTAGGCGCAGGCAAAGATCAAGATCCTGGTAGACGTTACGGAAATCTTCATTAAAGCCCCCGATCGCTTCAAAAGTTAATTTTCGCATCGCCATGCACGCTGCGGTAACGGCCGAAACCTCGCGTGGACACGACAAATTACCGCCGTAACCATCTGAGTTCGCGGTGAAACCGCGCATCATATGGTCGGCCGTTCCACACATTCCCAGCACGACGCCGGCGTGTTGGACCCCGCCGTCTTCATGTAGGAGAAGCGCGCCCACAGCGCCGACGTCTTCTTGCTCGGCATAGTAAACCAAATGATCCAGCCATAACTCGGAGATGATCTCAGTATCGTTATTAAGAAAAACCAGGTACTCCCCGGCTGCGTGACGCACGGCCGTGTTGTTGGCGCGGGAGAAGTTGAAGGGATTGGGTATTTCAATACGAACTGCAGGATATGCGCGCATTATTTCCAACGCTTCTTTATTCGTTGTATTATTGTCGGCGAGGATCACTTCGAAGTTCGGGTAGCTGGTGTTTTGGTAGAGGCCGTTGAGGCAGCGCGAAAGCAGTTCTGGCGAGTCCTTCGTCGGAATGATGATACTGACCTTTGGGAAGCTCTTGCGCGGTGTTGGTACTATTTTCAGCCGATGGGGAGTTGCGCCTGATTCAGCCCGAGCAGGCAGTCCCATTCGTTCCAAGTGCGCACTCAATGCCTTGGGTTCAAGCGTCATCAGGTCTGCTTTGCGATCAGAAGCCGCGCCGATACTTCTGACTATTTTTCGCTTATGGTAAAGTACCCTC
>DATHHW010000164.1:0-15877 GCA_035317005.1 Pyrinomonadaceae bacterium
CGGCGAGGTGATAGTAATGAGTCCAGCATCCTTAACGCATCAAAGAATTCTAGCTTTCCTAGCGGCGTTACTAGGTTTCTTCGCTGAGGAAAACCAATTAGGTGAAGTCTTGACCGCACCATTCCAGATGAAACTCAGAACGCGTCCCTCGGGTCGCGAGCCTGATCTAATCTTTATCGCTCGGGATCGGCTCGACAAGTTGCAGAATGTTTATCTCGATGGTCCAGCCGACCTGGCAATTGAGATCATTAGCCCGGACAGTCGCGCCCGTGATCGCGGCGATAAATACTACGAATACGAGCAGGCTGGTGTGCGTGAATACTGGCTGATTGATCCCGCACGCAAACAGGCGGAGTTCTACAGGCTCGGCAGCAACGGAATCTATTCTGCGGTAGCGATTGGCGATGACGGCATCTTTCATAGCCTCGTGATACCAGGCCTTTGGCTCAAGGTTGATTGGTTGTGGCAGGACCCTCTGCCGACACTTATGTCGGTGCTGAAAGAGTGGGGACTGGTAAAGTAAGAACTGACTAGCATGCCTTATTCAAACAACGGCGATTTTGAACAACTGGTCGAGCAGATCACCGATGTGATCTATGCCCGTCTGAACGGCGAGAGCGTCGATCAGGCAAAGATGTGCGGGTGCACGTCGGAATGCTTTCATCGATGTCCTGAGCGCATGCACCGGGTCGTCGATGCGGGCGCGGCGCGCATCGGACTGGTCCTGGGCCAGACGGCTTCCGCCCGCGACTGGGCGAGCTTGATCGATCACACTCTGTTGAAGCCCGACGCCACCGAAAGTGAAATCAAACGTCTTTGCGAAGAAGCCGCGCAATATCACTTCGCTTCCGTTTGTGTGAATCCCACCTGGGTGCGCGTGTCGGCTTGTAATCTTCAGGGCACGGGGGTTCCCGTCTGCACGGTGATTGGATTTCCGCTGGGCGCGACCCTGCCCGATGTGAAAGCTTACGAAGCCCGCCGCGCGATCATGGATGGCGCGCGCGAAGTTGACATGGTCATCAATGTCGGCGCTTTGAAGAGCGGCGACGACTGCCTGGTCGAATACGACATCCGATCCGTGGCCGAAGTCGCGCATGAACACGATGTGACCTGCAAAGTGATCATCGAAACCGCTCTGTTAACCGACGACGAAAAAGTCCGCGCCTGTCAGGCGGCAAAGCGTGCCGGCGCTGATTTCGTCAAGACCTCGACCGGCTTCTCGAAGGGTGGGGCCACCGTTGCGGACATCGCGTTGATGCGCCGCGTCGTTGGATCTGAACTTGGCGTGAAAGCTTCCGGCGGCGTGAAGAACATCGACGACGCGCGCGCAATGGTTGAAGCCGGCGCCACCCGCATCGGCGCCAGCGTCGGCGTTAAGATCGCGCAGGAAGCAGCCGGCGCCAAGAGCAACGGCCGCGCGCCGGCCGCATATTAAGCCACGAAAGTCCGCACCGCGGACGATCTGAGAAGAGCCCGGCGATTTATCGCTGGGAAACCAAAGCAACATGTTAGAGCAAGTCCGTGAAGCGGACGACTGATCGGTCTTGTGACTCTACGGAATCTGATTTCAGCCGCCCGTTTCACGGGCTTTCTGTTTCATGGGGACGTTGGTACCCAGCACTCAAGTGCTGGGCTATTTTCAAATGTCCGCTTCGCGGACTTCATTACCGGACTGCCAAGAGTTTTGGTTGCGTTATGTCTGATCGGCCTGTGCTGCATAACGGTCCCCACCCAAACTCCGCCGTCGAGCCAGGATGTCGATGTCATTCGCACTGAGACTGATCTCACCAGTGTTCTCTTCACCGCCACTGACAAAAACAAACGCTATCTCACCACGCTACAGCAGGGCGACATTCGGGTGCTCGAAGACGGAGTGCCCCAGACGCTCTTCACTTTTCAGCGCGAGACCGATCGTCCGCTGTCCATCGCTTTCCTGATTGACGTGAGCGGATCCGAAGAACGCACTCTGCCGGACGAGAAGGCGGCCGCCCGCACATTTATCGACCATGTTATTCGATCCAGCATGGACCAGGCGGCGATCATTCCTTTCGAGGGTTATGCACATCTGGAACAGCCTTTGACGCGCAATGTGATTGCCATTTACCGCGCATTGGAAGGCGTCGAGGTCGCGTTTCCGTCGTACATGGGCTCTGCGCCTCCCATCGCGGGCATTACCTCGGGCCCGGGAACTATGGCTCCGCCGCGCGAGGGCACGACCGCGATTTGGGATTCCGTCGCCGTGACTTGCAAGGAGGTCCTGGCTCGCAGTCCCGGACAGCGGCGACGAGCGATCATCCTCTTAACCGACGGATACAACACCAGCGGCCGGCTGGTGCGCAGCGAAGCCGTCGATCACGCGATTCTATTTGAAACCGTGATTTATGCGATTGGGATCGGTGACGAAAAGCAGGACGGTGTCGACAAGAAAGCACTCAGAGATCTGTCGGAGCGCACCGGCGGCCGCGCGTTTTTCCCCAAGAAGCAAGAAGACCTGACGGCCGCCTTCGCGGAGATCGAGCAGGAGCTTCGTTCCCAATATCTTCTGGCTTACTCGTCAACCAATAAACAGCGCGATGGTTCATTTCGCAAGATGTCGATCGAAGTTACCAATCCCGAACTGCGCCGGCAGCAGTTGAAGCTGAACTACCGGCCAGGATATTTCGCGAAACGGAGTCAATAGTGTCTTAGTTGGTTTCGTGTTTCTTCCAAGCTCCAACGAGAACGCTCCACGAAATTACACGAACCCGCACGAACAAAGCCATCTACGCTTCGTGTATTTTCGGGGATCGTTTTACGTCAGGAGCGGCAATCTCTCAAAGTATCTTCTTCTCGATCCGCCGATCCGGAACCAGCCATATCACTTCTACCAGAACATATAGCGCAAAGGCGAGCCACGACCTTACAAACGCGAGCGGAATCGCCACCACGTAGATCACCATCGAGATCTTGCCCTTGAAATCCGCGCCAAGCGCTGTGGCCAGGACTGAGTCCGGCGCGTGGATCGAAAGCAGCGAACGGGCCAGAATGAAATACGCTACCGCTGAAAATAGCAGCACGACCCCGTACAGCGCCGCGGGCACAGCGGCGAACTTGTTTTCACCCATCCAACCGGTGACAAACGGCGTCAGGGAGAGCCAGAACAGCAGATGCAGATTCGCCCACAGCACTCTCCCGTTAACGTGCTCGACCACCTGCAGCAGGTGATGATGATTGCTCCAGTAGATGCCGAGAAAGACAAAGCTAAGCACGTAGCTGAGAAACACGGGCGCGACCGGCGCCAGCGCCTTCCAGGTAGCGTCATGCGGCACCCTCAATTCCAGGACCATGATGGTAATGATGATGGCAATCACGCCATCACTAAACGCTTCGAGCCGGCTTTTACTCATTTTCCAACGCAGTCTGCTGATTACGGGTCAAATCTGGATTCAATAGATCGGAAATGATAGTTGAGAAATGAAAAATGGGAAATGGATTTCTTACGGCCCGGCGATTACCGACACTAGTTCTTGCTGTTGCGAGGTACCGGCTCTAAGGTTCGAGTTGTGTGCTCCGTAACACTCTGCACGGGCTCTGGCAACGAATGAGGCTGCGCCGCACTAAGTTCCCTCCTCAGCTCGGCCTTAAGTTCGGCAAGATCAGATGATTGCTTTTGGCCCCGCTTTGAACTCAACAGGAGCCATGCGAACAAGATGTCAACCAACAAGAAGGAAAGAAATGCCGCGACCGCGAACCCGTTGATCAGCCCGTCGTTGAAGTGCAGGTCTTTCATAAACACCATCAACGCAATGACCAGGAAGAGACCGACAATAGTGACGCCTACGATGCCCCACACGAGCGAATCAGGCGACGGCCCCGAACGTTTTACCGGCGTCTCTTCCTTCACGCGCAAATCGGCGCCGCATCGATTGCAATAGCTCAGACCGGGCGGTACTGCCGAACCGCATGATGAACAGTACATATCTCTACCTCCGCCATTGAGTAGCATAGACTTCAGTCTGCGATTTCTGGGTCGGACCGAAGGAACTCTTATTAATTCCGCGCCTGCTCTCGCCTCGTAGAGGCGAAATGTTTATAGCACCCTGCCTTACCCAGAGAGCCCGCTCCGTGGGAGCGGAACATTTCTCTGTTGCGCTCCTACGGAGCGCAGGAACAGATCAACCCACGCGGTCTATAAACATTTGGCTCCTACGGAGCCATGCGAATGAATCCCTGGCACGGTTATCTAAACGTCAACGCTGGCCGACAGGTTCAATTGGGCTCGCCCCTTCAGCGTAACTTTTTTCTCATAGGCAGGAGTCCGATTGTCAGACCATCGCCGACCTCGAGTTCAACGCGATCCTCTCCTTGATAACCGCAGGCCCGGTAGAGTTTGATTCCCGGCAGTGTAGACATAAGTTCGAGGGCTTGAAAGCCGCAAGCCCTTGCTTCGCTTTCGCACGCCGCCAAAATCGCCCGCGCAATTCCCTTCCGCGCGTGTTGGGGGTGAATGAAGAAGGCACGAATCTTAGCGGGCTCGGTCTTCGGATCAACTTCGCCGGCGTCGCGTGTCACATACTGATCGCCGCCAAACAGAGTCTGCCGTTTACTCCATCCGCCGCAACCAATCAACGTCCCGGCACTATCCGCCACAAAATAAGTCCCATCAACAATCAGGTTAGTATCGACGCCAAACACGGTGGCAATCGCGCCTTCGATCTGCGCGTCGGAATAGTCTGCACGGCTCAAGCTGCGCGCTGAATCTTTGATGAGTTGGGCGATCGCAGGGCGGTCAGCGAGTGTAGCTTTGCGGATCACGTAGTCCATCGTGGGGTGATGATAACGCATCAGCGGGCAGCAGCCCGACCATCATGAGGACATCAACCGCAACGCGGTTGCTTAATACAGCCCAGGGTTGCCGTGCAGCGGCTACCCTGGGATTGCGGACATCTAGATGTCGCAACCCCAAATGGGGTTGCAAACCAAATACAGAACTGAAAGCAGTAGCAACCTAGTGTGAATACTCGACCTGAAGCTGTGCCTGATCTCAATCTCAATATAGAACGCTGAACTTGGCATACGCTCCCTAGCCACTCGCGGTTCTGGACCCGTTCTATTCTATTTCTCCGCATGCGGTCACGAAGTTTTTTTCGGATCCTGTTCTTCTTTCCACAGTTCTGCAAAGCGGCAAAGAACGCGTAAAGTAGATACGAGGTGACAAGTTTGATGCTTATCAAAGGATAATGCGCGACAAGAGAATTAAACCTGACAGAAAGGAATAGTAGGTTCGGTCACGACGCCGCAAGAAAAAACGGGCGTCTGATCAAGACTCCGCTCACATAGTTTCAAATCCTAGCGTGGAGGGTCTTTACGCGAGTCATTACTCCGAACAAGAAATTGTTCTTTACTCCCATTCCTCGCGTCCTTACGCCGTCGCCGGAATTCAATAAGGTTCGCCACAACAAGATAGAGCGAGAAGAACACCGCACCGCTTACGTAGATAGTGTAGTCAGAGTTCACACTTCCTCCTGCCCAAGTTATCAGACTGATCTCAAGCTCTTGCCGCGTCAATCTCTGGAGGTCAATCCCGAGTCTACATTTTGCAAGGCATCACCCGCAAGTTCAGCTAGAAGACGGAACTAATGCTCTTTAACCCGCACTCGATTGCCGCAAATGCTTCAGGTTCGGATTTCCGCTCGATCTTTATTATCGGTTGCTGCACTCCGTGGCCCGCAAAGGGAAATTCCTGCAAGTAACAGACCTCATCCAACATCATGAAACGATATCCGGGCGAGCGATTCGTTAGATGAAGAAACGTGGAGCGGTGCTCCGCTTTCCGGGCCTTCCTTAGTTCGCGTTTTATCCAATTGGTTGCATCCTCGTTAATACTAACCAGAATGTCCTTTGGCAGTTTTAGAGTTAGAGCTCTCTCCTGGAGAAATGCTCTGACATTACGATTTCTGTAATCCGGAAGTATCATGTGCAGTTCTCCGGAAAAGGATACTAGTGCGTCACGGAAAGCAGGGGCCTTGCTAGCAAGCATGTCTACAATATTTAATGGTCCGCTCTGTTGCGGCAGGTGCTTTTTGAGCTGAAACCTCCACTTGTCAGCAGTGATATAGAACGCATTTGGAGTGAGGAGAAAATTGCTTGCGCCTCCTTCCTCAACGCTTGCGATTATCGAATCAAGGGCAGCTCCTACATTCTGAGGTGTACCCTTGCGCGCCCGGGTCAGCTCTTTACCAATCCGGTCGAGAATCTGGCTCACTTCAAACAGAAGTGTCTTTCGTACACGATCCGAGTGCGCAATCAATAATAAGGGAATTGAATAAAGTAAGATTGCCAACAGCAGCGAAATTCCAGGAACTACGTAAGTATAGAAAAGATTCAACGGCCCCGAAACTGGTAGGAGGGCCTTATGAAGTCTGACTATGGAGGCTATTGCAAAGAGGAGTACAGCATGAATAACCAAAACTAAAACATTACTTAGTATGGGATGTCGATAGATCGTCGAGAATATCCCATATACCGACCTTGCAGCCGTCTCCCATTTAATTAAAGCACGAAATATGAACAGGAGATTCTGCCGAAAAGTTGAGAGCTTTTCAGTCATTGTGGCCCTCTTACAGTGAGCATTTGAAAGCCGATCTCAACGCCAGAATTCCTGTAGAGGCTACTAGAGAATCCCTAATTATTCAATAGCATTAGCTGTTCCTTCATTCTGATCAGATAGCGTTGCCACGGCTATTGCAGCCGTCGTCTACGTACGTCCTTGAAACCCCACTCACTTTCCCTATATCCTCTGCCCCAACTCTTATGGCTTCCAGACCCAATTTGTTGGCAGTGATTCTCGGCGGTGGCGCGGGTAGCCGCCTGTTTCCGTTGACCCGGGATCGTTCAAAGCCGGCGGTGCCGCTGGGTGGCAAGTATCGTCTGGTCGACGTGCCCATCTCGAATTGCATTAACTCGGACGTCATTCGCATGTTCGTGCTGACGCAGTACAACTCGGCTTCGCTGAACAAGCACATCGCCACAACTTATCGCTTCTCGCCGTTCGCTGACGGGTTTGTAGAGATCCTCGCGGCCGAGCAGACGCCCGAAAGCGGCCAATGGTTTCAGGGTACTGCCGACGCGGTGCGTCAGGTGCTGCCGCACATACGCGACTGGCGCATCGACACGCTCCTGATTCTGTCGGGCGATCATCTCTATCGCATGGACTATCGCAAGTTCCTTAAGCGGCATGACGACAGCAACGCCGACATCACGATTGGGGTCATTCCGATCGTCCCTGACTCAGCCAGCGAATTTGGCCTGCTTAAGACCGACAGCGACGGCAAGGTGATCGAGTTTCGCGAAAAGCCAACGGGCGAAGCGCTCGAGGCGATGCGCGTCGACACAACTGCGCTTGGTCTAAGCGCGGAAGAAGCGCTGGCGCGGCCTTATCTCGCCTCAATGGGTATTTATGTTTTCAAGTATGACCGGTTGGAAGAGGTGCTGGCCGAAGATAAATCCCGTCTGGATTTTGGTAAGGAAGTGATTCCGGGAAGCATTCACAAATACAACGTCCAGGCTTATCTATTCGACGGCTATTGGGAGGACATTGGAACGATTGGAGCTTTCTACAAAGCCAATCTGGATATGACCACGGCAATCCCGCCGTTCAACTTGTTTGACGCTGAGGCCCCTCTGTTGACGCGCTCGCGCTATCTGCCACCGTCGAAGATTGATAATTGTGAGATTCGCTATTCGATTATCAGCGAGGGGTGCATCATCAACGGCGCCAAGATTAATAACTCGCTCATCGGTCTGCGCAGCCGCCTCGGCGACGGGTCGCAGTTGGAAGCCTCATACATAATGGGAGCCGATTACTACCAGACGCTGGAAGATATGCAAACGGATCTGGCGGCCGGCCGGCCCTGGATTGGCGTCGGTGAAGGTTCGATTATTCGGCGCGCGATCATTGACAAAAATGCGCGCATTGGAGCGGGGGTGCGTCTGCTGAATGAAGCGGGCGTAGAAGAGGCGGATGGACCGAACGCGAATTATTACATTCGCGACCGAATCATCATTGTGCCGAAGAACGGATTGATTCCTGACGGGACGGTCGTGTGAGCTGGCGCAAAGCGGGAGCAGTCATTTTCCATTTGTCATTTGAGATTTTTCATTTGCCATTGGTGGATTCTTGTTCGTGTTGGTTCGTGTGAATTCGTGGATCGTTCTTCATTTCTCAGCCAGGCAAGCGATTCACGAAATCACCCGAACGTCGTCGCAGCGGGCTCACCAAATGGCAAATGAAAAATCTCAAATGACAAATGGAAAATGACCCGGGTCGCTTCGCTCGCGGTTCTGCACCTCTAACTAAATCTTCAGCGTCCACCCGAAAAATCCTTCTTCAACACCGGTGGTCTTCCAGATTGAGTGTTGCCACTTTGCGCCGTCGCGTTTGCGCCAGGCTGGAAAACGTAACTGTCGCGAGTGCGCACCGCTAATTCTGGCCGGTTGACGCGCACCTTGATATTGCGTCGCTCTCCCGGATGCGGTGCGTTTTTTGGATAGTAGCCAAGACTGTATTGACGTCGCAGCTCTTCGGCCACTGAACGAAACGCGACATCAAGATTCTGTTGCTCGGCATTGTAAAGACGCGCGCCGCTGACACGGGCCAGGTCATGCAGATACTGATCGGCGATCTGATACTCGCCCTGGCCGTTTCCTGAACCGCCGCCGCCAGGCCAGTTTCCACCCCGACCGCCACGCCGTCGACCTCCACCACCCGGATAATTTCCGCCGCCACCCTGGGGAGAATTACTACTGCCGCCTCCAAGGATCGCTCCAAGAATATCGAGGATGCCTCCACCACTGTTGCCTCCGGAAGATCCACCACCGCCGCCACGGCGAGAACCGCCGCCGCCGGGCCATCCTCCACCTCCCATGTCGGAAGAGGTGTCGTATTCGACGGGATAAATCAGGGCGTCCAGTTCTTCGGCATCACGGATGTTGTCTTCATACCTCGCGTTTTTGCTCGCCGTATCAACGCCGTCGGTGAACAGGACGACGGCTTTCCGGCCTTCGATGTGATTGAAGTATTGATTGATTACCTGATCCATGGCGTCGTAAAGCCGAGTGCCGGAACCGATCCTGGTCTGAAGAATAGCGTTCCGAAGCGTCGCACGATCGTTGGTTGGTTGGCTCAGGACGCGTATTTTATCGTCGAACGAGACCACCATCACGCGATCGTCAGAGCGGAGTTGGTTGACGAAAGCGATCGCGGCATCCTGTATTTCTTCCAACTTAAAACGCGTCGAACCGCTGGTGTCGATTACTAACGCCACAGTAAACGGTTTCTCGGTGGAAGCGAAATAGGCGACTTTCTGTTCCACGCCGTCTTCCCAAATGTGAAAATCGTCTTTGGTCAAATTGGGAATGTACTTGCCGTCGCGGTCTGTAACGCTGACCGGTATGCTGACGAGGGTCGTTTCCACCCGCACCACATCGCCTTCGCCGACCTCTTCAGGCCCGGCGTCCTTTGATGAAGTCGTCGACGCCGGCTTCTGTTCGTTGGGATCGCGGTTCGCTCCACCCAGCACCGGGGGGCGCGACGGCCGCGCAGTCTGCGAAGCATCATCCGGTTGTGACTGGGACTGCGTCTGTGGCGCCTGCTGCTGGGATGACGGTGTCGGGCCGACGCGGCGTGGGCGCGTCTGCGCCTGCACCAGCGCTGCAGCAAATGAACACAGCAGGGTAAGGGCAATGATTCTCTTCATGACGAAAAACTCCTGTTGGAACGTGACCGTTGGCTTTGCCGATGCCTGGAAGCCGGGAGATAGGACGCCGCGCCTATCTCAAAAACATCGCTTCTTTGATGCGCTTACGACAGAAGGGATGCTCAGAGTGCCGCGCTCATGCGCCTATCCGATTTCTTGGAGAGAGAAATGGGGAGAGATTCTAAACTGACAAAAGGAAGATAGCACTCTGGACGCGGTTGAGCAAAGTAAAGTGGCTACCTGCTTGCGGCACCAACTGGCTAATCCTTGCCAGCAGCCAGATTTATCGCGTTCCAAATGAAGGGGAGCGTGCCCCAGGTTTGGCCGCGATGCTGCGGGCGAAACGCGAAGAGGACGAGCCGGCCTTTGCCAATCCCAACTTCAGCGAGCGCTATCTTGTCCTTAATCCTATCCTCGCCGCGCAGCCAGCCGGATCGCAACACATCGTCCTTCGCATAGCGCGCAATGACGTGTGGTTCCAGGGATCCCCTGGAATTGAAGGGTCCAGATCCGGAAGTGGGCGCAATTTCAAACGCCGAGCTGTTGATGAAGTAGGCATTCACGTCCTTTGACATGGTGCGCGCAATCGGATTCGACGCGTCCACGTCCAAACCCAAGACCGAGCCGGGACAGTAAAAATCAGACGAGCGCAATCCTTCCAGGACGTTTCGCAGGGGCAACTGCCATTGCTTAATCAATGGCCCGCACGATCCATCAAAACAAATCAGCGTGCCGCCGCCCTCGACAAAGTGGGCAAGATTGGCCACGCCTTTGGCGCTCATTCCAGTGGGAGTGTCGGCACTTTCGGGATCGGCAGGTTCGCGCGCTCGATCCGAAGGCAAAACGATCGCGTCGAATCGAGTTCGCAAGTTCCCTTCGTTCAATCCGGGATCGCGTAATGATTCATAAGGAGCATTGAAAGTATCAAAGACGTAACGCGTCCAACCCTCGTCCATGTTGCCGCGCGGGCCCTGGTAAATTCCGATACGAATTCCGGTCTTGATCGGATTTGCTATCGGAGATTTGTCAGTCGTCCAAAGCGCCAGGCCGAGATCGCGCCGCACGTCGTTCTCGTTCTTGATCAGCGTAAGCTTTCTTTCGTTTACAGTTTCACCAATAGACAAGACCGCCGGAGCGTTCAATCCCATCTGCATCGGCAAAGTCCAACCTGCGACATCGTACGGCCGCTCGGCGTCGCCCGTAGCAGTGGTGCGATCAGGATAGATTTGTGGTTCGAAGAGGGCGAGCACGTTCTGACGATACGGTTGAGTCAGAAAGATAATGTAGCTGCCGGCGGGAATTTCGGCACTGCCCTGGGACGAGTACATCGAAACTGAGACCTGACGGACTTTCGCTCCGCGGTCCCCCGTCATGGTCACCAAATTCTGCGGACCTGTCATGCCGTGCAACTCGCGATCAAGACGATAGACTTCCACTCCCTGCTCGACTAACGCGCCGATCATCTTCGCGACGTTCTCATCACGGCCCTGCCCGGCGGGAATCAAATACGCAATCGGCTGTGGTGACTCGGTCCGTTTCGCCGCGCCTGTGTCGGAAACACTCGCCTTTCCCAGTTCGTAAAAATTTCGCAGGTAATCCGCGCGATAGTTCGCCGCCAGAGACAAAACTGAATGGCAGGCGATCATCTCCATCTGCATGATGTCGCGCGGGTGCCAGGCCCCGCCGGGCCATGGCTCGGGAAAGTTGGTCGCGGCTTCCATGGCGCTACGCATCCCGCGCGTGCTTGAGCGCGTGAGCTGTTCGCGCGTGACGCTGCTCGGCGACATAATGCGCGCGCTGGCGGCTTCGGTAAGGATTCCAATCGAGTTGTGGAAATACGGCGCGGTGCGAAAGCCACCATGCCACCACGTGTCATAAAGCGCGTTGGTCAGCACGCCCTTAAATCCCGCGGCGGTCACGTCGGCGGCCATCTTTTGACCAATCAATCCCACCTGTCTGAGCAGCAGCGGCGCGATATGCGGATTAGGCGGATCGTAGAAAGGGGGCACAAAGAAACGCGAGCCGTTCGAACCCTGTTGATGAATGTCGTAGACGATTTCCGGAAACCATTCTTTCCAGAACAGGCGCGTGACGGCTTTGGTCTCTTTCAGATCCAGCATGAACCAATCGCGATTGTCGTCATGCCCGGCGTAGTGATGATAAAGCTCGGGCGGCTCGCGACCTTCAGTTGAGGTTCCCAGCGTCTTGCGATACCAATTGGCAACGATATCAACGCCGTCCGGATTAGGTGATGGAATCATAATCAGAATTGTGTTGTGAAGGATCGAGAGCGTGTCATCATCATTTGCGCTCACCAGGTTGTAAGCGAGCTGTGTGGACATCTGCGACGCGACAATCTCAGTCGAATGAATCGAGCACGAGATGACCACGACCGTCTTGCCTTCTTTGATTAAACGGTCGCGCTCCGAATCACTCGTCACTTTACGGGGATCTGCCAGGCCCGCCTGGATCTCTTTGTACTTTCCCAGGCTTCGTATATTCTCGGGCGCGCTGATGAAGGCTGCGATCATTGGACGGCCGAGCGTTGATTGACCGAACGTTTGCACAGAAACGCGATCGCTGGCCTTGTCCAGACGCGCGAAGTAATCGGTAATCTGTTTCCAATCAACAATCGTCCGGTCATCACCGGGATTGAAACCGAAAACAGCGCGCGGTGAAGGGATCGCATTGGTGAGTGGTTCGGCGCGTTTGCGTTGGGCCTGAGCCGTTATTGATATCGCCAACAGGCCGGCGATGATCGCAGGAATGATTATAGAGGCTGAGCCTCGACGGCTTATTTGGCTGATCGGAAAGCCAAAGGCTTTCCGCACATCGGGGCGGCAAAGCCGCTCTCGTTCAGTATGCATTCGGACATTACCTCTCAAGAGTTAGGCCAACGAACTATGGCGGATAGTGACGCGGCGAAGTCTAGCACAAGACGCGGGCCCGGAATCGTCGGTAAGCTGCGGTTCTGGTGGTCGTGGTTTGTCGCCGGCGCGTTGGTGTTGTTTATGGCCCCGCCGATCCTGCTGCTAGCGCGTTTGGCAAACAAGCATGACTGGGTTTATCCATGGGCCGATTGGGGCGGGCGAACCTGGCTGCGTCTGAGCGGAGTGAAGGTGGACGTTAAGGGGCTTGAGCTGCTGGATCCAAAACAACCTTATGTCTTCATCTCGAACCATTGGTCGTATCTGGACGCGGTGCCGTTGTTCGCCTTCACCGGGCGGCGCATGGGTTTGGTCGCCAAGAAGGAACTTCTGAAGGTCCCGATTCTCGGCTACGGAATGGGCTTTGTGAATGTAATCGCCATCGATAGATCGGATCGCGAGCGCGCCGTCGAGACAATTCGGATCGCAACTGAGCGCGTCCGCTCAGGAATTTCCTTTGGGGTGTGCGCTGAAGGCACGCGCGCTCTTCCCGGCGAAATGCTGCCGTTCAAGAAGGGCGCATTTCACATGGCCGTCCAGGTCGGCGTACCGATCGTTCCGCTGGCCTTCAAAAACAGTGACCAGTTGATGGGTAAGGGGACGGGGGAAGCCTGGCCGGGAACAATCGAAATGGTCATCTTCCCGCCGGTTGAGACTGCCTGGGTTTCAAGTGAGGAAGACTTGCAAAGACTTGTCGATCAAGTCCAGGGAATGATCATGAAAGAACTGGGTGTTGAGAAGCTCACTCCAAGGGGCCGAAGTGAGTGACGGCAGTACCACCTGCGTGAGCGGGTGGATCAACCACTCAGTGAGTGGGTTAGCTCTTGAGCCCACCCGCTCACGCAGTTGGTACTGACCTCATGCGTCGGCGACGAACCTCTCACTACTCCTTAAAATCGTAAGTGAGGATGCCGACAACCTTCACCGTTACGCCCTCGACAACCCTGGGAGCGAATCTGGCTCGTTTGGCCGCGTCAACCGCAGCTTGCTTCAACGACTCCGGACCGAACACGGCTTCGGCAGAGATCACCTTGCCCGTCTCGTCCACAATTACTTTCACCTGGACCTGGCCGAATGCGTGAACTCGCCTCGCCTCGGCCGGATATGTCGGCTCGGGCAGGTTGAGGGCCTTGCTGTTCAGTATTCCTCCCTCGGTCGGCTCTACTGCCTCGGCTTCGCTGGTGGTTTCAGGTTGCGGCTGCTTCTGAGGCTGTGCCGGCGAGTTTGGCTTTGATTCGGCCTTTGGCGTTTCCAGCTTTTCTGATCCGGCCGGCGCGTCTCCGATTTCAGTAATCGTGACTTTGCCACGCCCTACAATAAAGTCAGTGTATTTCACCATCATGCGAACGCGCACGACTGTGCCGTTGTCAAAAGTTATTTCATCATCCGAGTAGGTGTAAGTCGGGAACCAATACTTGCCGTCAATCTGTTCACGGTAGGTCTCAAAGGTCGCATACTTATTTTTCTTGTCTTCCGGGACTCCCTTCCCGCGGGCCTTGACGATCTGTAGGTCCTGCGTATCAACCCAGATGCGCCCCTGAAAGAACCGCTCCTTGATCTTCTTGGGATTGGGCGCGATTTTCGGAGCAACATCAAAAACGTAAAGATCCAGTTCATCGATTTTCTCTTTTCCAACATACTTGAAACTGTACGCGTCGAGTTTGTTGGCTTCGAGGGCGAAAGGGTTGACGCCGCCTAGGTCTTCCAGATCCTGCGCCGTAATATTGATCTCAGTCAGCGTTGGCATCGGAAAGAAGTTGATTTTTTCAAAGCGATTCCCGGAATCGTCGAAAGTGAAAAAGGAAACCCGATGATACTCACCTGTAACCTGCCCGCCCATTCCAATCGTCTGCACCAACGCATCGCGCTTGAAAGCATAGCTGTTCAGCGCCTGACGAAACCGGCTCTCTTTGGCCGCGAACGCGCGAACGATCGCGTCGACTTGGGCCGGAGACAGCGTGCTTGGGGTTATGGTCGTCGAGGCAGTTGCCGGACCTCTGGTATCCGCGCTTGTTTGCTGTGCCAGCACCTGTCCGGCCGTAAATAGGATCAGGACCGCGAAGAGCACAAGGCTGAAACCAGTGCCAACAAAACGATGACAAGACCTGGAGAAGGAGCTCATTATATTTTCCTTACGCAAACCGGTTATTGAAACCAACGAGAACAGGCCGACGACTCGTGGATTATAGCAACTGAACTGAGTCGGGTCACACCTGGCAGTCAGATGAGCGAAATCACCTGGTTGTTGCCAAGCAATTGCGGGGGCAGTAGCCCGACCGTAAGGGAGGGCGTTGATACGTACACCAGGGAGACGCCCTCCCTTACGGTCGGGCTACTGCCCCGCTTCGTGCTCACCCACACAGCCTTAGCGCACGCCCAACAACCTTTCTCCCTCCTTCGCTTTGCCCCGTCTTTCGAGTTAAGATGTGTGGTTTGCGAGACCTCCGGATTCCCATCTGTGCGGTCTGGCAAGGGACCAATCATGACCCAGGAAGCTATCGAAGTACGGGGCGCTCGCGTCAATAATCTTAAGAACATCTCGTTCTCGATCCCGATTAACCTCATGACTGTCGTCACCGGCGTCAGTGGATCGGGCAAGTCTTCACTGGCGTTCGACACTATCTACGCCGAGGGCCAGCGCCGCTATGTCGAGTCGCTTTCGGCCTACGCCCGGCAATTCCTCGAGCGCATGGACAAGCCCGACGTCGACGAGGTCCGCGGCATTGCGCCCGCCATTGCGATCCGGCAAAAGAACTCGACGCGGAATCCCCGCTCGACCGTGGCCACCCAGACCGAAATCTACGACTATCTGCGGCTGCTGTACGCGCGCGTGGGAACTACAATCTGTCGCGTTTGCGGCCGAGAGGTCCAACGCGATTCGCCGCAGTCGGCGGCAGATGAAGTTCTCAAGCAGCTCACCGAAGGCACGCGATTCTTTGTGCTGTTTCCCGCGCAGGCCGGAATGCAGATGGAACTCAGCGACTCGAACGGCGACAGTCCGACAGAGTCGAAGTCCGGTGCGAGAAAGCGCAAACCGAACGAGGTCCGGGGCAAACTCAGCCAACAAGCGATAACCCGCCGTTCGATGATGGGCCATTTGATGAGCCTGATGCAGCGTGGCTTCACTCGATTAATACACGAAGGCGGGCAAATCGATCTTACTTCGCCGGATGATTACCGCCGCGATGACTTTGCGAACGTCTATGTTCTGGT
>DATHHW010000165.1:0-10356 GCA_035317005.1 Pyrinomonadaceae bacterium
CGGAGGGATGCCCTTGTCCTCGTACCTGCCCATGCATCCCAAAGCGAAGTTGTCAGACCAGGACAAGAAAACGCTTTGCGATTGGACCGCAGCGGAACGGCAGCGGCTTTAGCTCACAAAGTAGTGGCGGACTTAAGACGAAGCCGTCACCAGCCCGGCCGCTAGTGACGAGCATCGCATAGCTATGCCCCGGTATTTCACCCAATTCCCTCACCTTCTTCTCCACATTGATCCGTCCGCTTCGCTTGTCTTTTGCTACGACAGAGTGACAGAATCCTCCCTCCCCGCGGTCAATCACCTGAAAGAGCTTTAAAGTCACGAACCATTATCAGGCGAAGGACTGCATTAAGTTCAAAGATAATTCGTGCTGGAGATCATAATGCAAAGACGTGACCTGGTTGGAAGAGCAGCGGCGCAGTGTTGCCTCGCCTTCGCTTTGTTATGTGTAGTCGTGGGCTTTGGACAAGCGCAAACGCCGACACCAACGCCGTCCCCCACGCCCCGCCCCGCAAGTCGCCCGTTTCCGCCGATACAGTACATTCCCCCGCACGATTACGATCAGCGAAAAATCAAACTCAACCTCCGCTTCGATTGGGAGCAGGAACAGGCGATTGGCACCGCGACCATCACGCTGGGGCCCACAGTCAAGGACTTGCGACGCGTAGATTTCGACGCGGCCTATATGACCGTATCCACGGCAGCGTTGGGATCGGGAGCGCCGCTTAAATTCGAATACGATCCTACGAAGGAAAAGCTTTCGGTGCTGCTTGATCGCGCATACCAGCCGACCGAGGAACTCACCGTAGTTGTGTCTTATCATACGAATCAGCCGCCACCCGAGAAGCAGACTTTTGGCGGCGGCGGAATTAACTTCATCAAGCCCCGGCCGGATGATCCGACGCGCCCGCGCCAGATTTGGACGCAAGGTGAGGCCGAGACGAACCATTTGTGGTTTCCTTGTTTCGATCATCCAAACGATTTTGCGACGACAGAAATTGTCGCCACTGTCGAGAAGCCTCTCAGCGTGGTCTCTAACGGCAAACTAATATCAACGAAAGAGAATTCCGACGGCACGCGCACGTACGACTGGCGGATTGACGACCCACATGCGACTTATCTCACCTCGATCATCGTGGGTGAATTTGCGCCCGTCATGGGCGACTATGCGGGGGTTCCCATCATTACTAATGTTTACAAGAACGAAGTTGAAGAAGGAAGAGTCACGGCAGCGCGCCTGCCGGAAATGGTGAAATTCTTTTCGGAAAAGACCGGAGTCAAGTATCCCTATGCCAAGTATGCCCAGACCACGGTGCGCGATTTTGGCGGCGGCATGGAGAACATCAGCGCGACCACGCAAACCGACAATATGATTCACGATGCGCGCACCGAACTGGATAGCAACAGCGACGGTTTGCAGTCTCACGAGCTCGCGCATCAATGGTTCGGCGACTACCTCACTTGCCGAAGTTGGTCCGACATCTGGCTCAACGAGAGTTTTGCTACCTACTTTCAGGCGATGTGGGACGAGCACCATCTCGGCAAAGATGACTTTCTTTATTCGGACGTGAGAGGGAATCAAGAGCAGTACTATGCGGCCTGGGGGCGCGGACAACGCCGGCCCATAGTAACCAAAAACTACGCCAACCCTGATGCGGTCTTTGACACTTATGCGTATCCGCGTGGCGGCGCAGTCCTGCACATGCTGCGCACATACCTGGGCGAGGACAACTGGTGGCGCGCGATTAATCATTACCTGACGAAGTACGCGCATCAGCCGGTTGAGACTGCTCAGTTTCGCATCGCGATCGAAGAGACTACGGGACAGCCGATGGATTGGTTCTTTGACGAATGGCTCTACAAGATGGGCCATCCCGTGTTTCGGGTTACCCAGGATTATGACGCCACAAAGAAAGAACTGACGTTGAAGGTCAGGCAGGAGCAACGTCCCGATCCTGACTCGCAGTATCCGCAGGTTGTTTTCTTTCAAACTCCGGTGGACATCGAAATTGGAACAGCGTCGAGCACTCGCATCGATCGTGTGCGCATCGACCCAAAGGAAGAACAAACATTCAAATTCACTGTCGACTCAGAGCCTTTGCTGGTGAGCTTCGACTACGGCGGCACTTTGATTAAAGAACTGACGTTCGACAAAACGACCGGCCAGTTGCAGTATCAACTGGCGCACGATCAGGACGTGCTGGGCAGAGTCTGGGCGCTGCAACAGCTCAAGCCGCGGATGAACGATGACAAGACTACGCCCGCCGATCATCAGGCGATCCTCAAGGCACTCACCGACACGGTAACGAAGGATCAGTTCTGGGGAACGCGCGTGGAGGCTGCCAACTCCCTAAGTGGTCTTAAAGAGGCAAGGGATGCGTTGTTAGCTGCAACCAAAGATGCGGATGCACGTGTGCGAACTCGCGCCGTCACCTCGCTGGCGGCTACGAAAGATCCAACCCTTGCCGGCGCATATCAGCAACTGCTCATCGATCAGAGTTACGCCGTCATCCGGGCGGCGGCGCTGGCTCTGGGTCAAACCAGGAGCGCGGGCGCTTATGATTCTCTCGTCAAGCTGATTGACGCACCGTCGTGGCGAGACACCATTAGAGCTTCCGCACTCAGCGGATTGGCAGCGTTGGGCGACAAGCGGGCGCTGGATCTCGGTCTCAAGTATTACGTGGTTGGTAATCGGGCGGCAGTCCGCTCAGCCGCGGTCGCTCTGCTCGGGTCTGCGGGCAAAGACGATCCACAGGTATTTCCGATTCTCAGCGCCCTCTTGACTGAGGCCGCGGAAAAGCGAAATTTTGGAATGTTCCTCGGCGCCGGTGAGGCCATCGTCAACCTGGGTGACGAACGGGGCCTGACGCTATTTCAGGACTTGAGCAAAAAGGCGGGTACGTCACCACAGATGGTCGGGGCAATGTCGGGATTCCAAAATCGTCTGCGCGCGAAGTTGGCTCCGCCTAAGCCGGTTTCCTGAACATGGAAGAACGGAGCGCGGACATCCTGTCCGCCAGCGGGCGCAGCCCGCTCAGACTCTTTCGGGAATGACCTTTTTTGAAGATTGTTCGCGCTGCGCGCTCAGCCGGACAGGATGTCCGCGCTCCGTTCTTCCACGAAATCACACGCAGCCGCAGTTCCTGGTGCCAATTTACGTCACCGGGCAAAAACTTTAGGCTTGAGTTGAGGCGCGTTGTCCTGTTATAGTCCTACCTGAAGCGCACCCGCCAGGCGGTGCGTGCACCCCCTAAACGCCTTCTCGCCTTGAGGGAAACAGTAAATGTTGAATCGAAATAATGGGGAGAAAGGCAATTCTCACTCACTTGACGCTGCAGGAGCCGCTGCTGCGCCCGCACCGAAAACCTCGCTTCTGATCATTGAAGATGACGACAATATTTCGACTGCTATCGAGGAATATTTCTCGAGAGCCGGCTATTCGGTAACTACCGCCTCCGACGGAATCGCCGGGATTGAAGCTGCGGTCAAGAACCGTCCGGATGTGGTGGTCTTAGATCTGATGCTGCCGAAGATGGACGGCCTGGCCGTTTGTAAGGAGTTGCGACAGAAACACCCTCAGATGCCAATTCTCATGCTCACCGCAAAGGATGATGTAGTCGACAAGGTTCTCGGCCTGGAAATGGGGGCCGACGATTACATCACTAAGCCTTTCAGCCTGCGTGAGGTCGAGGCCCGCATCAAGTCCGTTTTGCGACGAGCTCGCGCGGCCATGGCCACCAGTGATAGCAAAGACGAAACACCGATCGTCCGCGGCAATCTTCGCGTCGACCCCATTCGACGTGAAGTAACGATCGCGGAACGGCATGTAGAACTGACGCCCAAGGAATTTGATTTGTTGCGTCTGTTTGCCGGAAATCCCGGACGCGTTTTCCCGCGCAAGTACCTGCTCGAGAAAATCTGGGATTATTCGTACGAAGGATATGACCGGACGATTGATTCTCACATTAATCGCCTAAGAGCAAAGATCGAAGAGAATCCTGATAATCCCCAGTTGGTGCTCACTGTCTGGGGTATCGGATACAAATTCACCGACGCAGAATAGAAAGTGCCTCGCCTTCTCACCAGGCCCAACTAGCCGAACGACACTCCGCAGTTATCTCCGGGAAACATTCTCAGGCAATCACGCCGCATATGACTGGAAAGCTTCCAACCAAAATGGTGAACGTCATGCCAAATCAGAATCCAACCTCAACCCCGCGCCAAACGCCCCGAGCGACCGTCGTTGTGCTGGCCGCCGCGCTTCTGCTTCTGTGCGCGTCGGGAACTGCCGACGCGGCAATCCAGGCGGCCGCCTCAGACGATTCAGGATTTTCAACCTGGACCTATGTCACCGTTCTTGGGATGCTACTGTTGGTCGCTCTGATCGTCTACAAAAAATTGCGTCCCAGCGAAAAGTGGATCGATGTCTCAGAGCCGGTCAAATCTCCGGCACGGACAGCTCGTTCCGAGAATCCGCCACTGACGAACGCCCGCGGGGCGGTTGAGCGGGGAACGCTGGTAGAGCGCCGCGCTCCAGTAATTGAAGGGGCTCAGGTTTGGGAAAAGCCCGACCTGATGGATCTCGAGCCATCAGTCTATGGCGCGTATCGCATCGATCAGGAAGTAGGGAAGCTGATCATGGGCAAGCCACACCGAATGGACGTAATGGCTTCCCGCGCGAGTGATGACCGTCGCGCCATTGAAGCCTCGCTGGTTAAGGCCCTGGAGTCCTCCGATATCACTGAGGACGGCCGGCGCCGAGCCCAACAGGCCCTCGAAGAATACGGATTTGTCGCTCGTCAAAGCGCGATGATGTTGATGGGCCGCGACGCCTGGGAACGGTCGTCAGCAGCGCGCAGCCTGGGACAAATCGGATCGCAAAGCTCGCTAACGTTCCTGATCGAAGCATTGCACGACTCAGATTCAGTCGTGCGCAACCAGGCCGTATCCAGCCTGGGTGAGCTAAAAATGCCGGCGGCGATCGGCGCTCTGCTCGATATTGCGCGACGGCATTCCGATATTCCGGCCGCACTATTGAGTGAAACCCTGAGCGCCTGTTCGGTGGAAAGCCTGGGATATCTCGACGCGCCGTCTGCCGAGCCGGCTTTGCTCGCCGATGGTGGATCAAGCTCAGCCCTTCCCGAACTGGGAGCTTTTCTGGCTTTTGAAGATTTACCTGAAGGAAACGATGACGCGACGTTGACAGAGATATTAAGCAGGCTGACCAGTCCTGATGAACACGTTCGCGCGCAGGTCGTGGGCGAACTGGCCGCGCATCCGGTGCAGCGTTCAGTCGACGCGCTGGCCTCTGTGGCGCTCAACGATCCGGATTCGGGAATACGGTCAGCGGCGGTCACCGCGCTTGGCTCGATTGATCACGAATCGGTATTCGCTCCGGTGCTCATCGGATTGGCCGACGAATCGCGCGAAGTTCGCGCGGCCGCCGCCCGCACCTGGACCGGACTTCGCTTCGATCGCGCGGATGCCTACGTGCGCGTGATGGAAACCGCCGATACAGACACGCTGCGAAATGTGGCTCAGGCTTGCATCAAAACCGGAATCGTCGCGCAGGCAGTTGATCGCCTGGCCAGCGAGGATCGACACCAGGCTTACGAAGCGTTCTCGCTCTTCTCGTTGCTGGCTAGAGCTCATGAATCGCAACCGATTCTGGACGCAATCGAGAACCACAGGGACGACGAAGTGCGCCTGTGCGCAATTCGGGTATTAAACGTCGCAGCGCAGCCGGACTTGGCGCCCACGCTGCGTGAGATGGTGAGCGGCGAACGTTTGCCCGAGAACGTACGCACCGCTATGCTCGAAGTTCTCTACAAACTGGATCAGGCCCAGCCGGTCTTTGATTTCGCCTCAAGTGACAATGGAGCCATGTCGTTGCATAATTCTCTCTAGTCTCCTGAAGGTTTTTCGTTAGGGTTGCCCCAATGATGAAGACGATGAACCAATCGCCCCGCTGTGCCAGAGCCTCGTCCTCGGTTTTGAGATACAGCACAGTTTTCCTGCTGGGCGCTGCCCTGGTTGCGGCGCAAAGCAGGATCACCAAACCTCCTGCGCAAACAAATTCCAACGGCTCAGGAAAGCGGACGCATGTCGCTACCTTGCGTTCGAACGACTCTACGGAAGGATCACGCGTAGCTCTGAGTTCAGATCAGTCATTAAACGATTATGAGGCTTATCGTCGCGGCGATCGATTCTACGTAAAGATTCCGGCCGCCGAAGTACCCCGCGCCGAAACAGTTCGCGGTCGCGGGTTTGCCGACGTAAAGACGCAGCGCAACGGCGACAGCACAATCCTTTCGTTTCGACTTCAACCCGGCGCCACCGCGCGCGTCGAACAACGTTCAAATCGGCTGGACGTGGTGTTCACGGTTCCGGGCGGCGGTGCTTCCATAGCATCGAACGCCGGCCGAGAGGTTCCGCGGCCCAGCACCAGCGCCGCTTCGAACCGGAATGCGAATAAGCGAAATACTTCTCCGTCGCCGGCTAATAAGAATTCTGCTGCTAATAAGAACTCTGCTGTTAGTAAGAACGCAACTGATCGCATCCCTTCAACAACTGCGAGTACTAGCGGCAATTCCAATTTAGGCAGCAAGACCGGCTCTCCGGCCACCGTGGCTGCGAACTCCGGATCAAAGCCGGCAGCGACTCCGCTGCCTTTACCGATCTCATCTCCGAGTGCAAAGGCGCTGAACCAGACCGCGGCCCAGAAAGTTTCATCGACCGCCCTGGCATCGCCGACAACTCAGCCAACTCCAGCAGCGGCGACAAACGAATCGCGCCAGGACCGCTGGAGCCAAATGAAAGAACGCGTCAACTATTGGATTCTGTTGGCTCAGCTCAATCCGGTCCCGGTAGCTATCGGCGCCGTTGTGCTCTTACTCTTATTTGGCCTGTTCTTTCTCCAGCGCCGACGCGCGAAGTCCCCCAGACGCGTGCGATCGAGCATTATCAAGTCAACCAGCAGCAAGGCCAGGGCGGATGCCGGATCGAGTGTTCAGCCGGCCTCGGAACCAAAATCGCCAGTCGAGGTCACGCCGATCGCTGAGGCCGCTGCCGTGGTTCCGGGCGTGATCGCCGCAGCAACGAAACCCGAAGCCGCGCCGGATGCCGATCAATCGCCGACGGGAGATCCGCGGCGCGAGCGAATTGCGCAAGTCAGCGAAGAAGCAAGAAAACTAGTGAACGGCGGAACCTACGACGAAAGCGTCATCGGTTCAGACGATCGCGAAACCCGACAGTTGGTCGGCGCCGAATTGCTTTCGACAATCGTCGGCAGAAATGCCGCGCGGCGCGAACACGCCCGGGCCGCTTTTATGAAGCATGGGTATTTTGACGATGCTACGCGCGACCTGCGAATCGGCGACTCTGCGAACGAACGCGCCGCTGCTGCGCGCCGGCTCAGCTTTGTTCACGATCGCGAAGCCACTCCGCATTTGATCGGAGCGCTCGACGATTCTTCTCCCGACGTGAGGCGCGCCGCCGTCGAAGCACTGATGGACCTGCGAGATCCGGCAGCTATCGGTCCGTTGAATTCCCTGATGCAAACCGAAAACGATCGCAAGGTCCCGCGCACCGTGATCAAGCACGCTATCGAAGCCTGCGCCACCGCGGCGCCCGATGAAGTACCGTCAGTTGCACCCAGTCATATTCCCGAGGCCATTCCTGATCCTTCTTCACAGCCAATTCAAACTGAACGCGAGGTGATCGAACTATGACAGCCCGTGATTTGCTTGCCCAACTCCGCGACAAGGGCGTCGAGGTAAAAACTTCCGGCGACGATCGCCTGGTCATTGATGCGCCTAAGGGCACCGTCACTGACGAACTGCGCAGTGCGCTGTCGGCTCACAAAGCCGAACTTCTCCAGCTTCTCAAAGCTGAGCAAGCCGCAAACGCTGATGCCGCTGTTGACGAACTTCCTGAACTCGTACCCACCGCTCCTCCGATCGCTACGCCTGCTCCTGAGCTCGCGCCAGATGTGCCGGAGTTCGCGCCACCTGCTTCTGAGTTTGCGACTTTTGCTCCTGAGTACGCCACGCCTGCTCCCCCACTTAAGGCCGCCGCCCCTGAAGTGGTACCAAGCGCCAATGAGCCTGTGTTGGCCGGACTGGAAGCTCCGGTAATGATGCAGGATGAAGATGTGACTGTCGCGAGCAGTGCCACCGAAGAGATCACCCAACTGGAACTCGAGCTGATGCGTCTGCGCACGGAGGAAGAAGGCCGCCGCGCTGAGGTTGAAGCAGCGCGACTCTCTGCGGAAAATGCCTTGCGAACCGAGCAGGAACGCTGGCGCCAGGTCGAAGAGGAAACCGCGCGTCAACGCGCTCAGAAGGAAAGAGAGCGACTCGAAGTCGAAGCTCGGGAACACGCCGAGGAAGAACATCGCCGCCAGATCGCCGAACAGGAACTGACCCGCGCGGAAGAAGAACTGAGGCGCATGCGTGCGATGGAGGAAGCGCGCCGCGCTGAGGTCGATACCCAGATGCTCACGGCCCACGACGCCCACGAAGCGGAACTGGGAGCTTTGCGCCAGGCGGAAGAAGAACATGCTCGGCATCGCGCCGAAGAAGAGCGGCACTACCTGGAAACCGAAAACCGCAAGAATGCCCAGGAACATGAATTACGCCGTCGCGCCGAAATGGGATTCCGGGCAGTAGAGGAAGAGATCGAGCGCGTGCAAGCGCGTGAAGCCGCGCGCCTCAAAGCCGCCGCAGAATCGCAACGTCTGGCGGAAGAGGCCGAGCGTCGCCGCGCCGAAGAGGATGCGCGCCGCCAGGCTGAAGCCGAGGCGCTGCGCCGTGCCGAAGAAGAAGCGCGTCTGCGCGCGGAAATCGAAGCTCAAATGCGGGCGGAAGCCGAACAGCGACGTAAGGCCGAAGAGGAAACGCGCCGGCAGGCCGAAGAAGAGGCTCGACGCCGCGCGGAAGAGGAAGCCCAGCGCCTCGCGGCTGAGCAGGCTCGCCGGCTGGCGGAAGCAGCAGCCCAACGTCGTGCTGATGAAGAAGCTCGTCATCAGGCGGAAGCAGCAGCTCGCCTGAGCGCCGAAGAGGAAGCACGCCGGCAGGCTGAAGCTCAGGCGCGACTACAAGCAGAAGAAGAGAGCCGGCAAAGGGCCGCAGCCGAAGTTAGCCAGCGCGCCGAGCTTGAAGCGCGCATCCGCGCAGAAATCGAAGCCAAGATCCGCGCGGAAGAGGCTGAGCGCCAGGAGGGCGAGGCCGCGCGACGTCACGCTGAACACGAACGAATTCTGGCCGAAGAAGCTGCCAAGGCCGAAACTCGACCAGAATTCATTTTCGAGATTGAGCGTCCCGAAATTGATGAGACCCCCGCCGTTCAGGCTGAGCCGTCCAATGTTACAGAGATCGCCGAGTGGTTCGATGTGGGTGTTGAAAACCGGGAACAGGTTCATGCCGTGGAAGCTTCTCCGCTTACTTTACCCGCCGATCATTTCGGCGCTATGGACGATGGCGGTGGTGAGTTTGCGCCGGTCAGCGTACCGGAAACTAACTTCGTCCCGGAAGGAAGCGGTCTTTCATCAAGCACGGTGAGTCAGCTTACTAGTGAGAAGCCGGCGGAGCGCGCTGCGGCGGTCACCGACCTGCCGCGCGTTGGGGGCGAGGAAGCCTTTCGCCAGGTGAGTGCAGCCTTTGACGACCAGTCGGTTGAAGTTCGCAGCGCCGCAGCTCGCGCCATGTTCGAACTCCAGGAGGATCGCGCCGCAGCTTTCACTCGCGCCCTCCGCGAAGCAACCCCGGAACGCCGGCGTAAGATTGGCTCGGCGATAGCGTCGTCGGGACTCGCCAACGAAGCGATCAGAAATCTTACCGGCGAGAGTCGCGATAAAACCTATGACGCCTTCTCGCTATTGTTTTTGATGTCGAAGGCCGGCGAAACCCAGCCGTTGATGCGAGCTATCGAAGAACATGCGAATCTCGAAGTGCGCCTGGCCGTGGTGAAGCTGCTGGCGCTCAGCGGCCAACCAGACATCCTGCCCGCGTTTCGCCGCATGGCCGTGCGCGGATCGCTGCCGCCGGAAGTTCGTTCGGCAGTGATGGAAGCGATCTATCAAATCACCAGCCAGACCCCGGCTGAAGCTCCGTCGATGTTGTAAGGTTTCAAGAAACAAAGTAATGTTCATGAAGGGCGCAGGGTCAAGAGACTCTGCGCCCTTCGTGTTTGTAGCCAAGCGGTTGTCGGCCGGCAATGAAGTCGCTACCGCTCGCGGTACTGATGTTATGAAGCAAGCGCCTCCTACCGTGAGTGCTAGACTCACGGTCAGTGCTCTCAGCGACATGAGACTGAAAGGAGGCGCTATGGAGACAATATATATCGGCGTTGACTTTCATG